>NZ_LLZG01000424.1 GCF_001509475.1 Streptomyces regalis | reverse complement strand
CCGTGCTGGTGGCCGAGGTGGGGCGGGGGTTGGGGCAGGCGGTCGGGCTGCTTGCCGTGAACAGTGTGCTGGGGCGGCTGATCGGGGGCGGGCCGCTGGAGGAGCGGCTACGCGGTGCCGTTCCCGCGCTCGTCGCCATGGCCGTGGTGATGGTGGTCTCGACGTTGCTGCGGGCCGCTTCGACGTATGCGACCGGGCGCCTGGAGCCCAAGGTGGAGCGGGTGGCGACCGAGCTGTATCTGGAGCGGGCGGCGGCCGTGGAGCTGGCCGCGATCGAGGACCACGCCTTTCACAAGCTGCTGGACACCGCGCAGTACGGCGCAGGGGCAGCCCGCCGCATGATCGCGTACAGCACGCGCGTGGTGAACGCGGCCATCTCGCTGATCGCCGCGGCGGGCGTGCTCACCGTGCTGCACCCCGCCCTGCTCCCCCTCCTCGCCACCATGACGCTGCCCAGCGCGTGGAGTGCCCTGACCAACGCCCGGCGGCGTTACGAGTCCTTCCACACCTGGGTGCAGCACTCCCGCGCCGGCCATCTGATCAGCGGGCTGCTGACGGAGCCCGCCGCCGCGCCCGAGATCCGGGTCCATGGCGTCGGGCCTTTCCTGCTGCGCCACTACCGGGCGATGTCGGAGACTGCGGAGGCGGAGCAGGCGCGGCTGGCCCGGCTGGCGGCGCGTACGGGGCTCATCGCGGCGGCATGGACAGGGCTCGCGACCCTCGCGACGTACGCGACGCTGGGCGGACTGCTGCTCGCCGGCGCGATGGCGCTCTCCGTGGCGGGTACGGCCGTCATCGCCATCCGCACCGGCTCTTCGAGCCTCGACACCCTGGTGCTGGAGGTCAACGCCCTCCACGAGGAGGCTCTCTTCGTGGGCGATCTCCAGCGGCTGTACGTCGAGGCGGCCGAGCGGGCGATTCCGGTCGGCGGCGCCGCCCTGCCGGAAGACCCGCGGGAGGTCCGCTTCGAGAACGTCAGCTTCAGTTACCCCGGCGAGTCCGCCCGTCCCGCCCTCGACGACGTCACGCTCACCCTCCCCCTCGGCCGGATCGTCGCACTGGTCGGCGAGAACGGCTCCGGCAAGACGACCCTGGTGAAGCTGCTGGCGGGCCTGTACCTCCCGGACCGGGGCCGCATCCTGTGGGACGGCGTCGACGCGGCTGGCGCCGACCGGCACCAACTCGCCGAGCGCATCGCGATGGTGGCCCAGGACTTCAAGCGCTGGCCGTTCACCGCCCGGGTCAATGTGGCCGTCGGCCGCTCCTCCGCGCCCCTCACCGAGGAACGTCTGGCCGCCTCGCTCGCCGAGGCCGGGGCCGAGGACGTGGTAGCCGATCTGCCACGCGGCCTGGACACCCTGCTGGCCCGCCACTTCAGCGGCGGGCACGAGCTGTCCGGCGGGCAGTGGCAGCGGCTCGGGATCGCCCGGGCCGCCTACCGGCGCGGCCACATCCTGATCGTGGACGAGCCGACCGCGGCCCTGGACGCACGGGCCGAGCTGGAGGTCTTCGAGAAGATCCGCGCGCTGGCATCAGCCGGGCAGACGGTCGTCCTCATCACTCACCGGCTGGCGTCCGTACGCCATGCCGATCTGGTGCATGTCCTCGACCAGGGGCGGCTCGTGGAGTCCGGCACGCCCGACGAACTGCTGGCCACCGGCGGTGTCTACGCGGAGCTGTACTCGCTCCAGGCCGAGCAGTTCACGACCCGGGTGCCCGCCCCGAAGGCGGGCTGATCAGCACGCGGGCCCGGCGGGGAGCGCCCCGGCCCGCCCCGGCCCTCATGTCACGCGGCGGCGTCGAGCGTGACGTCACCGCGGACGATCACCAGGAACGCGTCCGTCGCGAGGTCCATGACAACCTCGGCGTCCAGACCCTCCATGCGCCGCGCGTGCGCGAACTCCTCCGCGGGCCACGATCCCCGCGGCCCGCCCGCGGGAAAGCGTTCGAGCACTGTTCGCCCGTTCACCATCCTGCACCTCCAGTAAGCGTTGTACTTGTAGGAGTTAACGCCTGCCGGAGGTGAAACGCCTCGCTCAGTGACGGGACTGAGACGTAGTTGACACTCGTTCAACGCGATGTGTGAGCGCCCGCTCACTCTCGATGATCCACCGCTACGTCCTGTGCTACTCCTCGTACTCATCGTGATACCGGATGCGTTCACTGCCCGCAGGCGCCCCAAGAACCGACGCGCGCCCCTCGGGCTCCTCCCACTCCTCCTGCCGGCCCAGCGCAGTGAGGTCCAGGAAGCCGGTGGTCGAGCCCAGCCCGTCGAGGCCGCGCTCGTACGTCGAGTAGGTATGGAAGACACGCTCCCGGTCCCGCAGGAAGCAGCTGACGCCGGGCCGTTCCACCAGCTCGCCCTCGTGCTCCAGGGTCACCTCGAAGTCATGGTTGAAGTCGCTGCCGTACGACGAGTACCAGCGCACCGTCCAGCCCATGCGCGCCTTGAACGGCAGGATCTTCGTGTACGGCGCCCTGGAGACGGCCACCAGAGTCGTCCCGCGCGCCTTCAGATGCGCCAGATGCCCGATCTGGTCCAGGAAACCCGAGCAGCTGCGGCAGCCGGCGTCCCATTCGGGCGCGAACATGAAGTGGTAGATGAGGAGTTGGTGCCGCCCCTCGAACAGGTCGAGCAAGGTGGCCTTGCCGTCGCCGCCCTCGAAGACGTACTCCTCCTCGACCTCGACCATCGGCAGCCTGCGCCGCTCGGCGTTGAGCGCGTCACGCGCGCGTGTGGCCGCCTTCTCCTTGACGAGCAGTTCCTCGCGTGCCGCCCGCCACTGCTCACGCGAAACGATCTCCGGAAGCGACATGGGGCGCCCCTCCTGTGCGACGGTTCCCTTCTGGGTGGTGACTGGGTGGTGACTGGCGGGAGGGGCCGAACTCATCGCCGGGTGCGGAGAATCTCAGGAGATTTCTTCGGAGTACGTCAGCGGTGGGGGGGCTGGGCCGCTATGTGTCGTATTCCTGGATGCGCCTGCCATGGCTGCGGTCCAGGAGCGCGGGCATCCGCTCCCCCAACTCCCTTACCACCGCGGGTACATCGATGGTCAGCAACTCCCGGTCGCGCATCAGGACCCGCCCGTCGACGATCGTCGTGCTGACGTCGGAGGAGCGGGCGCTGTGGACCAGGGTGGCGGCGAGGTCGTGCACGGGCTGGGTGTGCGGGCCGGTGAGGTCGACCAGGATGATGTCGGCTCGGCGGCCGGGGGCGATGCTGCCGGCCATGTCACCGAGTCCGACTGCGCGGGCGCTCTGCAGGGTGGCGTGGTGCAGGGCTTGGCGGGACGTCAGCCAGCGCGGATCGCTGGTGGTCGACTTCTGGATGAGGGCGGTGAGGGCCATCGACTCCCACACGTCGAGGGAGTTGTTGGAGGCGGCACCGTCCGTGGCGAGGCCGACGGGGATGCCGATGTCGTGCAGGGCGCGGACGGGTGTGGTGGTGGGCCAGGCGAACTTCAGGTAGCCGCGGGGGGCGGTGGCGACGGCCGTATGCCCGGAGGCCTGCTCCAGGACCGGCAGGTCACGGTCGAGGATGCCCGTGCCGTGCGCGATGAGGACGTCGACGTCGAGGATTCCGGTGCGCTTCAGGACCTCGATGGGGGTGACGCCGTGGCGGGCGAGGCTGGTTTCGGCCTGGTCGCGGTTCTCGGAGGCGTGGAGGTGGACGGGGAGGCCGTGGTCGCGGGCGAGTTCGGCGGTGGCGGCCAGGTCGGTGTCGTCGACGGTGTAGGGGGCGTGCGGGGCGAGGGCGGTGGTGATGCGGCCGCCGGCGCCGCCGCGATGCCGTAGCGCGAACTCCAGTGACTTCTGCCGGCCTTGAGGCCCCTGGGAGGAGAAGTAGGCCTCACCGAGGTGGGCCCTGATCCCGCACTGCTCGACGACGGCGGCGACGGCGTCCATCGAGAAGTAGTGGTCGGCGAAGCAGGTGACGCCACCGCGGATCATCTCGGCGCAGGCGAGCCGCGCCCCCAACTCCACGTCCTTCTCCGTGAGGTTGGACTCGACGGGCCAGACGACGTCGTTGAACCACTCCTCGGTGGGCAGGTCCTCGGCGACACCGCGCAGCGCGACCATCGGGGCGTGGGTGTGGCAGTTGACGAGTCCGGGAAGGGCGACCTGGCCGGACGCGTCGAGGCGCTCGACGGCGGGTCGGTCGCGCACAGCGTCTGCGGTCGTGACGGCCTCGACGACTCCACCTCGTACGACGATCGCGGCATTCTCCTCGAACCCGATCCGCTCTTGCTCGTCGTGCACGAGGACGGTGCAGCCGGTGATGATGAGGTCGGCGGGATCGGCGGGAGCTTCTGCGGGAGAAGGCGTCATCACGCCAACGTACGACGCGGTCGTCGGGTCGCGTGAGGTGAACCGCGCATCCGGTCACGGGACTGTCGCACGCCCTGACACACGGGCACGCTGGCCTCACCACGGCTCGCTCGACGGTCCCTGCCCAGGCTCGCTCGACTGCCACACCACGGGCCCGCTCGACGGCTCGAAGGCCCACGGCTTCTGGAAGGAGCCCGGCATGCTCCTCGGCACCTGGAACCTGGAGAACCTCTACCGGCCCGGCGGCGAGTTCGGCCCCAAGGACAAGGCCGCGTACGAGACGAAGCTCGCCGCGCTGGCGGCGGTCGTCACCGAGCTCGACCCGGCGCTGCTCGGCGTGCAGGAGGTCGGGGAGCCGGAGGCCCTGCGGGACCTGGTCGGGATGCTGGCGGGCGACTGGCACGTGGCGCTCTCCGAGCACGCGGACGGCCGGGGCATCCGGGTCGGTTTCCTCAGCCGTACGAAGCTCCGGGTCCTGCACGACACGAACGCGTTCCCGGCGAAGCTGCTCCCGGTCCAGGCGGCCGACGAGGGTGTGACGGTCTCGGCGGCGGGCCGGGGTTTCCTCGCGGTGGAGACGGAGGCGGAGACCGGGCCGCTGCGGGTGGCCGTGGCCCACCTCAAGTCGAAGTTGCTGACGTATCCGGGCATTCGTTTCTTCCCCCGCGACGAGGGCGAACGGGCCCGCTACGGCGCCTACGCCCTCTACCGGCGGGCGGCGGAGGCGACCGCGCTGCGCGCGCTGGCGGACGTACTGCTGGCCGGTGACGGGCGCCGGCGTGACGTGGCCGTCCTCGGCGACCTCAACGACGAGGTGCAGGCGGCGACGACGCAGATCCTGCTGGGCCCGCCCGGCTCGGAGATCGGCACGTCGGGCTTCAGGACCCCCGACAAGGGAGACGCCGGCCGCCTGTGGAACGTGGCACCGCTGATCCCCGCCGAGCAGCGGTTCTCGCGGGTGAACTCCGGGCGGCGTGAGCTGATCGACCACATACTGTGCAGCCACCGTCTGGTCCACCGGGTGACGGGGGCGGGGACGGGGACGGGGACGGGGCTGCCCGGGGCCGGTTCGCCGGAGCTGCCGTCGGTGGGGGCGGATCCGAAGGAGCGGCGGGGCGAGGCGGGGTCGGACCACGCGCCGGTCTGGGTGCGGGTCGGGCACTGAGGGGACCGGGTCCTGACCCGGATGGCACCGGGGGGAGGGAGCAGCCTGTCTGCGGTACGGACGAACCAGGCCTCCGACGTCAGCCGGCGAGCGGCACGTCGGAGGCCTCGGGGCCCCGTAGCCCGACCCGGTGGCGCTCCTGCGCGAGCTCTTCCAGCAACTCGGCGAGGTGGGCGGTGTGCCAGGGCGTGAGCCGGCCCGAGTCGTCGAGGTGTACGGCGCACGCGGTGGTCGTGTCGACGAGCCGCTCGAGGGTGGCGACGACCTCCTCCGCGCCCTCCGTGTGCCGGGCGAGCGCGGGCAGTTCCGCGGCAGCGAGGGCGATGGCGGTCCGGGCCTCGGCGAGCGCACGGTAGGCCTCGCGGCGAAGGGTCCAGCGGAGGGCCCGGTCGCCGGAACGGGCCGGACCAGGGCCGTTCGGCACGTCAGAGGCATCGGACGGGAGCGGGGTACGGGCGTCGGGGTCACGCCGGGCCATGGGGCGGGACTTACGCAAGGGTTGACCGCCGGACTCGCGCGGGACTTGGTCGCCGGACTCGCGCCGGACATTGGCGTCCGGCTCGCGCAGAACCTGGGCGTCGGACTGGCCCAGCACGTCGGCGCCGGACTCGCGCAGGACCTTGACACCGGACACGCGCAGGGTGTGATCGCCAGACTCGCGCGGGACATCGGCCTCGGACTCGCGCAACGCCTGAACGTCGGACTGCCCCAGCACCTGGGCACCCGACTCACGCAGCACCTGGACGTCGGACTGGCCCACCACGTGCGCGCCGGACTCGCGCAGCACATGCGCGAGGTAGGCATACGCGGCCCGGTTTGCCGCGGCGACTCGCTGCCGTACACCCCCGCCCCGCTGCCCCGGCATCGGCAGATGCCCCACGACCAGCACGATCGCGCAGGCCAGCAGCGTCTCCCCGATCCGGCTGGCGGAGGCCTGCGGCTCGCCGCCCACCATCACCAGGGCGAGCACGAGGACGGTCACGACGGCGGTCTGGGCGGCGAAGTGCCGAGTGGCCACGGGAATGAGGGCACCGCTGAGAGCCACGAGCGCGATGAGCCCTTCCGGCCGGGGCAGCACGGCAGCGAACCCGGCGAAGAGGAGAGCGCCCAGCACCGTGCCGGCAGCCCGGCACAGCACCCGGGACGCGAGCGGCCCGAGGTCGGGCTTGACGAGGAAGACGGCGGTGGCGGGGAGCCAGTACCAGTGCTCGTGCTGCCCGTACCACTGGGCGTGGTGCAGGGCCTGGGCGATGGCGACGCTGGCCCCGAAGCACAAGCCGACGCGCAGGCCGTACTCCCTGCCCCCGGCCCCGAATACGGCTCGGCGCAGGTCCTTTGCCGTACGACGCCGGGTGTGCAGGTCGTCGCTGTCACCCCTGCCTCGGTCGAAGGCCTCGGCGGCATGCAGCAGGGCGTCGTCGAGGGCGCGCAGGGCGGCCGCGGACCGGGAGGGCGCGGGCAGGGGCCCGGTGTGCGTGTTGTCGCGTACGGCGGCGGCGAGGCGTCGGGGGCCTTCCCAGGCCCGGGCGGGCACTGGTTCCCCGGCCCAGGCGAGCGCGGTGGCGGCCTCGGCGAGGGGAAGGGCGGCCGCGTACTGCGCATGCAACCGCCGCTCGGCGGACGAGGAGGCGTACCGCCGCAGCCGGGGCCCGGTGAGGGCGTCCTGCGCATGATCGAGGGCAGCGGTGAGCGCGGCGCGCCGCGCGGTGGCCTGCTCGGTGCCCGCGGCCTCGAGGAGCTCGCCGACGGCGTCGTACACGGCAGCGACGGCGTCCCGCTCCCCGTCGAACCGGAAGTCGCCGGCGAGGGAACCGGGCGTGGGAAGCGCCAGCCGCAACGCGAGCAGCCATACGGCACCGGCGAGATAGGCGACCGCCCGCTGCCACCCGGCCTCCGGCAACGGCATCCCGGCCCCGATGGCCGCGGCGACGAGCAACTGCGTACCGGCGCCGGAGGCAACGGGCCCGACCGCGCTGATGCCGCCGGCGAAGAGCCCGAGGCCGGTGAGGAGGAGCGTGAGCGGGACGGCACCGATGTGCTCCCCGGCGTACGTCCCGACGAACAGCCCGGCCGCCCCTGCCAGCGCGGGCACCCCGAGCCGCTTGACGGAGGCACGGCGGCTGCCGGGGCGGTCGTTGATGCCGGCGAGCATCGCGGCGATGGCGGCCACGACGCCGAGGGAGACGCGTCCGGCGAGGACCGCGGCGAGCAGCAGGGGCCCGGCGGCCAACGCCCCTCGCGTCACCGCACTCCAGGGAACAGGTCCGCGCTGGGCGCGGAGGGCGTGGGCGAGCCAGGGCGGAAGGGTGAGGGGCGGGGCTGCACGGCGTGCGGGGCGGGACACGGGGCTCCTGTCGGGGCGAGGGCGGGGGTGTGCCTTCGGGCGACGGTGGCCGGGCTTCGGGCTGTGGTGTCCACGGTAGGGCGAGTTCTTGGAGGCGATGGGACTCCGACGTTTCGGGGATGTGACGATACGTGGAAACGCCACGTTCTTTATGAACGCAACTGCGGGAGCCCGGGGTGGAGAGCCGCGTGGAGAGTGGCGCGGTGTCAGTTCGGGGCCGACGAAGCCGTGCCCTGCCCTCAGCCCATCGCCCGCTCGAACAGCGCCTCCGCTTCCGCGACCGACTCGCCCAAACGGTCAGGACGCGCACCCAGCGACCCGATGACGCCCTCAACGCCCCGCAGCCCCGCCCGCTCCAGCAACCCCTTCTCATTGGTCACCCACTCCCCCCCCCCCGCCAACACCGCATGCCCGACCTGCACAGCGGCCGTAGCGATCGCCCCCGCGACCTCGGTGAGGCGGCCCGCCGGGGCGTGGTTGGCCTTCGCATAGCCGAGGGTGGCCAGGGCCGTGCCGTACCAACGCTCGCTCGCCGTGTGGCGCAGCTTCTCCGGATAGCCGGCCGGTCGCGGCAGCACACCCCGCAGCACCTGGTTGATCGCCAACTCCGCGACGACCAAGTAGCTGGGAATCCCCGCGAGATGGAACATCAACGGCTCCACCCGGAACCGCCCCTCCTCCGCCTCCGCCAACTCCCGCTCCACCACGTCGAGATCACGGTAGTGGACGTCGACGCGCCGCCCGTCGATCGTCAGCCACGCACCTCCGTTGAAGACACCCCCACCCCAGCCGCCGACCTCGGAGACCTCGCCCTCCCAGCCGACCGCGCGGAGGTCGGAGGGATCGAAGGCGCCCCGGTAGTAGATCGCCAGGTCCCAGTCGCTGTCGGGCCTGTGGGTGCCCTGGGCTCGGGAGCCACCGAGGGCGACGGCCTGGACCGTGGGGAGTGCGGCGAGGCGGTCGGCGGTGGTGTCGAGGAAGTCGGGGTCGGTGAGGGAGGCGAGGTCGGTGGGGGAGGGCATGGGCGCAGCGTACGTAGCCCCGTCGCCGCGCCTCAAGGCAATTACGCCCGGCGGCCTCACCCCCGCGGCCTCACCCCGTCGCCGCCACCCCGAAGTCCGCTCCGGAGATGCCGCCCAGCCCTTCCGTGATCCGCACCAACGGCTCGCGCAGGGCGGCCAGTTCGGCCCGCATCGTCTCCGCCTGCGGCCACGCCGCCTCATGGTCGAGCGGGGTCACGTCCGCCGGGCAGCGGGCCTCGTACGCGGCGAGACGTGGGTGCCAGGTGCTGGTGAAGGGGCGGATCGTCTCGTTGATCAGGGTGTAGGCGAGGCTCCGGACCGTCGGCGCGCCCGTCTCCGAGCCGCGCTCCAGGCTCACGCTGTACGCGTGCAGCGTCGCGCGCGTGAAGTCGATCAGCGACTTCAGGGAGGTGAGCGCCTCCCGCAGGCTCCCCGTCCCCGGCGCCAGCTCCTGCACCCCGATCCGGGTGACCAGCTCGACCTGGATGTCGTAGGCCGCCATCCTTTCCGACTCGCTGGGCGCTGCCATGGGTGCCTCCCTCCGGGTACCGGGGAAGGCCAGCGTAACCGGGTCACGCGCGTCGCGGCGGCCGCACACGGTGTGCAGGGCGGCACGGCGGAGGGCCTCCGTGCGGGCGGGGGCCGGGTCGTGGTGATGCCAGGCGTGCTGGGTCACGGGGTGCAGGGACCAGCGTTCGTCGGCTGCTGGGGTCAGCAGGCTGCGGGCGCGCAGTTCGTGGACGCCGTTGGCCGCGCGGCGGCGGGCGACGATCCGGGGGACGCGGTCGGCGGCGGCGAGGACGTGTGCCGCGTCGTCGGTGGTGAGGGGCAGCGGGTGGAGGGCGGCGGCGCAGCGCAGGACGTCGGCGGCGTCCGTGGTGTCCACGTCCCGTACGACGGCGCCCGTGACGTCTTCGTCGGCGAGGGTGTCGAGGAGGGAGCGGCCCCGGGCGTGCAGCCGGTCGTAGAGCGCATCCGGGTGGTGGCCGGCGCGGACCGCACGGCCCAGCAGGCCCAACGCGAGGGGGTGGCCGTCGACCGCGTCGGCGAGTGCCTCGTCGCCGCCGGCCAGCACGCGCGCGTGGGGAGCGTCGAGCGGCCCCAGGTCGACCGGGGTGCCCAGCGTGTCGTAGGCGCGGCTGCGCAGGGTGAACAGGGTGTGGCCGAGGGGGTGCGGTGCCGACATCGCCGCGATGTCGCGGGCGGGGAGCCGGTCGGCGGGGGCGGCGTCGACGATCCACAGGAACGGTTCGCCGATGGCGTCGAAGTAGGCGAAGAGGCCACCTGGCCCGGCGGCACCTGGCCCGCCGACACCTCCGCCTGCACCGCCGAGGGCACGCACGGAATCCTCGTACGCCTCCCCGTCCACCCAGCACACGCCGCCGGGGTACACCGCCTCGAAGCGCAGGGCGTACTCCTGGGCCAGCAGGGTCTTGCCGATGCCCGCCATGCCGCGGATCTGCACGGCGTGCGCGGCGGCGCGGCCGGTGACGAGCGGGGCCGCGTGGGCGTGCAGGGCGGAGTGCACCTGCCAGAGCTCCGAGAGGCGGCCCAGGAAGTCGGGGCGCGGCTGGGGGGTGCCCAGCAGCCAGTGCCGTACGCCGGGTTCCGCGATCGTCATCGGGCCGTCGAGGCGCGCCACGTGCGCGCGTACGTCGGCTACGAGGGCGGGGAGGTCGTCGGGCGCGGCGTGTCTGGCGTCGCACAGTTCCACGGGCTGGATATGGTCCGCCGCCCGCTCCGGGTTGACCACCATGACCCGGCGCCGCGGATCGCCCTCCCCAAGTCCCGCCAGATAGGCGGTGGTCAGCTCCCACTGGCAGGCCTCGCGCTCGGGGTAGCCGGCGGAGTAGAACGCCAGCAGCGCCTTGGAACGGCCCAGTTCACGCCGGATGGTGGCGCTGATGCCGGCGAAGGACTCGACCCCGGTCTCGTCCGTGAACACCTCGAGCCCGCCGTCGCGCAACGCCCGCGCGAGCGGACGGGCCCGCTCCACGTCACCGCGGCTGTAGCTGAGGAAGACGTCCCACACGGCGACTTACCCTACTGTGGCTACCGGGGAGGGCGATCATGGGACACAGGCAGCGCAGGCGACGTCGACCGAGCGGTCCGTCGCAGATCACGGCCAAGCTGACGATTCCGTTCGTCGGCGAGATATCCGGCACCTGGGAGCCGGCCGACGCGGAGCGCAGCGCGGCCTGGGAGCTGTACCTGGAGTTGGTCACGCGCGTGTCGGTCGAGGAGCTGGACCCCGACGAGGGCTTCCTGCGCGAGGCGCTCTCCTCCCTCTACACCTTCTTCAACACCACCCGCGAGATCCTCCGCCGCTACGGCCCCGACGTCGCCCCGCCTCTCGCCCCGGGGCATGTCAGCTTCGGCGTCCTCGCCGTCACGGTCCTCAACCGCGTGCTGCGTCCGCTCCTCGCCCAGTGGCATCCCCGCCTGACCGCGTACGAGTCCCAGCGGCCGACGGGGCGCGATCCCGTGGTCCACGAACGCGAGTGGGAGCACGCGGAGACCCTGCGCCGCGAGATCGCTGCCGTACGGGAGACGCTGGTGTCGCTGGCGGAGACCTTGCAGGAGGTGGCTAACGTCAGCGACCTGATCAACCTTCCGGCGCCTCGGGCTGCTGATCGGTCTGGCGGCCTGAGGCCTCCCCCCTGAGGCCTCTTCCCCCCGGGTTCGGCGGTCGCCGCACGGCGGTCCGCCGAAATTCGGATGCGGGCGCGGGTCAGGGCTCGGATGATCGGCGAGTTGTCCGCCGTTCAGGCAGGGCGACTCCCGAGGACCCTCAGAAAGCTCCAGGAGCCCCCATGATCCAGCGCGTCACCGTGCCCACCCTTTTCCCACCCCCCACCTACTCCCACGCCTCCGTCGTCGAGGCCGGCACCAAGCTCGCCTTCCTCGCCGGTTCCGTGCCTCTGGACGCCGAGGGGAACCTCGTCGGCGCAGGAGACCCCGTACGGCAGACCGAGCAGGTGATCGCCAACCTCGAGGAGCAACTGCGCGCGGTCGGCAGTGACTTGGGGCATGTGCTGTCGAGCGACGTGTACGTGGTGAGCAGCGAGACGGCGGTGCTGTCCGCCGTGTGGGAGGTCGTGGAGGCGTCAGGGCTGAGCGCCGGTCCTCACTCGTCGACGCTGCTCGGGGTCGCCTGCCTCGGCTACACGGGGCAGTTGGTGGAGATCACGGCCACGGCCGTCGTTCCGGAGCAGGAGACACAGTCATGAGCTCGGTCGCCCTGCGCCGCGCCACCGCGACCGACGCCGGTGCCGCCGCCGACGTCTGGCTGCGGTCCTTCGCCGCCGCCCTGCCGACGGTCGTCCGGCCGCACTCCGACGACGACGTGCGGACGTACTTCCGGGAGGTGGTGGTGCTGCTGCGGGAGGCCTGGTTGGCCGAGGCCGCCGAGCGCGTCGTCGGCGTCATGGTGCTCGACGGCGACCAGCTCTCCCAGCTCTATCTCGACCCCGACTGGCGTGGCCGCGGCATCGGCGACCGCTTCGTCGACCTCGCCAAGCAACGCAGGCCGGACGGACTGTCCCTGTGGACCTTCCAGGTCAACAAGCCCGCCCACCGCTTCTACGAGCGGCACGGCTTCATCGCCGTCGAGCACACGGACGGCAGCGGCAACGAGGAGCAGGAGCCGGACGTGCGGTACGTCTGGAGTCCCGGCGGGCGGTGATCACTGAGGCGCCCGCCCCCAAGCCCGCCGCTTCGGCAACGGCTTCGCGTAGCTCCCGGCCCGGCTCGTCGTCAGCCCCAACGCCACCAGCGACTCGGCGAGTTTGACGGCCGCTCCCACCCCGTCGACCACCGGAACCCCCAGCTTCTCCCCCACGGTCCGCTGCAACCCGGTCATCCCGGCGCACCCCAGCACCAGGACCTCCGCACCCGCGTCCCGCGCCCGTTCGGCAGCTGCCAGAAAGGCGGACTCCGTGCGCTCGCCGTCCTCCAGCTCCAGCACGCCGAGCCCCGTACCGATCACGGCGACGCAGTTGCGGCCCACCCCGGCCGTCTCGAGGCTGTCCTCGATCTGCCCGCACGACCGCTCCAGCGTGGTCACCACCCCGTACCGCCGCCCGAGCAGGCAGGCCAAGTGTGCGGCCGCCTCCGTGATGTCGACGACCGGTACGTCCACCAGCTCCCGGACGCCCTCGCGCCCGTGCTCCCCGAAGCCGGCCATGACGACCGCGTCGTACGCGGGCCCCTCGTACGTCCGCAGCGCGTCCAGGACCGCTGCCGCGGAGAGGTAGCTGTCGAGCCAGCCCTCCGCCGACTCGGGCCCCCACGCGGGGGTCAGCCCGAGCACGGTGGTGCCCGGGCCTGCGGCGGCCCGGGCACCTCGTACGATCTCCTCGGTCATCTCCTGCGTGGTGTTGCAGTTGGTGACGACGATCCGCACGTCCTTCAGACCTCCCGCGTCACGGACTCGCCGGTGGATTCGCCGACGGACCCAGCGGCGGACTCGGCGCGCTCATCGCGGCACAGCACCAGGTACAGCCCCGCAGCCAGCGCCGTTCCGATGAACCACGAGTACGGCGCCACATCGCTGAACGTCTTCACCAGTGCCAGCACCGCCGCGACGCCCGCCGCCGGCAGGAACGCCCACAGCGCCTCGGGGTTGACGCCCTTGCGGTAGTAGTAGCGCGAGCCGGGCTCGGCGGAGAAGAGCTCGTCGACGTCCACGCGGCCGCGCTTGACCAGGTAGTAGTCGACCATGATCACGCCGAACAGCGGGCCGAGGAAGGCGCCCAGGCCGCCCAGGAAGTAGTTCACGACGGTCGGGTTCGAGAAGAGGTTCCAGGGGGTCACGACGAGCGCCGCGACCGTGCTGATCATGCCGCCGACCTTGAAGGTGATCTTCTGCGGCCAGACGTTGGCCAGGTCGTACGCCGGTGAGACGAAGTTGGCGACGATGTTGACGCCCATCGTGGCGATGGCGAACGTCAGGGCGGCCAGGACCAGGATCCAGGTGTTGCCGACCTTGGCCACGAGCTCCGCCGGATCGGTGATGGCCTCGCCGAACACCTCCAGCGAACCGGCCGTGACGATCACCGAGACGACCACGAACGCCGTCGAGTTGATGGGCAGACCCCAGAAGTTGCCGCGCTTGACGGTCGGGTAGTCGGGCGCGAAGCGCGAGAAGTCGCAGAAGTTGAGCATCAGCGTGCCGTACGTGGCGAGGATCAGGCCGATCGCGCCGAACCACTGCCGCCACTGCTCACCGACAGAGACCGGGTGCGGGGTGCTCGTCAGCGAGATCGTCCAGCCCGCCTTGGCGAAGATCCAGACGGCCAGCGCGATCATCACCACCCAGATCGCCGGACCGCAGAAGTCCTGGAACTTCCGCACCGACTCCATGCCCTGGCTGATGATCAACGCCTGGATGAGCCAGAGGGAGAGGAAGGAGACCCAGCCGAGCGCGTGCAGGCCCAGGAAGGAGCTGTGCGTCCAGGACTCCAGGCCCGGCCAGGCGGCCAGCAGCATCACGTTCACGGCGACGGACGCGAGGTAGGTCTGGATGCCGTACCACATGATGGCGATCACGGCCCTGATCAGCGCCGGGATGTTGGCCCCCCAGACGCCGAAGCTGATGCGGCTGACGACGGGGAACGGGACGCCGTGGCGCTGGCCGATCTTCCCCATCCAGTTCATGCCGATGTAGATGAGCACGAAGCCGACGAGCAGGGAGGTGAAGACCTGCCACACGTTCATGCCGAGGACCAGCAGGCCGGCCGCGAACGTGTAGTTGCCGAGGTTGTGGACGTCGGACATCCACAGGGCGAAGAGGTCGAAGACCTTCCAGTTGCGCTTGTCGGCGGGCGCGAGGTCTTCGTTGGTGAGCCTGGGATCGGGGGCGAACGCTGGTGTGCCGGTGACTTCGGCACGGTCGGCGAGGGACACGGGGCCTCCAGGAGCCGGGGGACGGAGGACTGCTTATGGAGGGCACTGCTTATGGAGGGCACTGGTTGTGGGGGGCTGCTTGTGGGGGGACTACTTGCGAGGGGTGTTTGGTATACCAAACTGCGGACATGGTCCCCCCGTCAACCATTCCGACCGATGTCGCTCTTGTTAACGCTCCGTAAAACACACCCCGAGTCGGCGAAGATGGCCCCATGAGCTCCACGACGAAGATCGAACCCCTGGGCGCGGTACGGGAACGCGTCCTGGCGACCCTGCGGCAGGACATCATCGTGGGCCGCCTCCGGCCCGGCGACCGGCTCGTCGAGCGGGAGCTGGCCGAGCGCCTCGGGGTCTCGCGGGTGCCGGTCCGCGAGGCGATCCGGGCCCTGGTCGCCGAGGGCTTCGTCCACTTCGAGTCGGCACGCCGTACGGTCGTACGCCGGCTGGCCCCGGCCGACGTCAAGGAGCTCTTCGAGCTGCGCGAGGCCTTGGAGGTGTACGCGGCGGGACTGGCCGCGTCCCGTGCGACTCCTCAGGACCTGGCCGAGGCCGAGCGGCTCCTCGACCAGGCGGCCACCGCGACCGAGGCGGGCGACGCGGAGACCATCACGGACGTCAACAGCCGGCTGCACGACCGCATCGTGGCCATGGCGGGCAACAAGCTGCTGATCGAGGCCCTGGAACCGGTAGCCGGCCGTCTGCGCTGGATGACCCGGCGGAACGAGGAATGGCCCCAACTCCTCGTGGAGCACCGGGAGTTGTACGAGGCGATCGCCTCCGGAGACCCCAACCGCGCCCGCGCCCACGCACTCACCCACGTGCAGACCAACTACCGCTCGACGGTACGGCAGCTGTTCGGCGAGGAGGCGGCCGAGGAACTGCCCTAACGCCCCGCGTACTTGTCGGTCGCCGCCACCAGCGCCTCCGCCACCCCCGGCGCCCCGGCGTCATGCCCCACCTCGTCGATCACCACCAACTCGCTCCCGGGCCAGGCGTGATGGAGCCGCCACACGATGCCGAGCAGGTTCCCGAAGTCGAGGCTGCCCTGCACCAGCGTGCCCGGGATGCCCGTCAGCAGAGGGGCATCCCGCAGGACGACCCCCTCGTCGTTGCCCGCGCCCAGGAAGTGGTCGTTGCCCCAGTAGTGCGTCACGGTCCGGGCGAAGCCCATCCGGAACCGCGGATCCTCGAACCGCTCCACCGAGCCCGGCGGCGCCGGGATCGTCGCCGTCTCCCAGTCGGTCCAGGCCCGCGCCGCCCGCTCCCGCACGGCAGGGTCGGGCGACTCGATCAGCCGGCTGTACGCGGCGGCGAGGTTGCCGTCCCGCTCCCCGACCGGCAGCTCACCCACGAACCGCTCGAACGCCTCCGGGAAGATCCGCCCCAACCCCCGGGTCAGCAGGGCGACTTCGGGGTTCGACCCGGTGGCGACCCCGGTCAGCACCACCTCGGACACGACCTCAGGCTGCGTCTGCGCGTACCGCAGCCCCAGCGCCGCGCCCCACGACGCGCCCCACACCAGCCACCGCCCGATCCCCAGGTGCCGCCGCAGCAGCTCCAGATCGGCGAGGACATGAGCCGTCGTGTTGACGCTCATGTCCGTGTCGTATGCACTCGCGTGCGGCGTCGAACGCCCGCAGCCGCGCTGGTCCAGCAGCACGATCCGGTACGCGGCGGGATCGAAGAGCCGCCGAAAGTAGGGGCTGCCACCGGAACCCGGTCCGCCGTGCAGCACGAGCGCGGGCTTGCCCCGCGGGTTCCCGCAGGTCTCCCAGTACACGCGGTTGCCGTCACCGACGTCGAGCATGCCGTGGTCGTACGGCTCGATCTCCGGATAGAGAGCCATCCGGTGACCCTAACCTTCGTGCGGCATCCCTGGCAGCCCCGCCGCCGTGGCCGCCGTGGCCAGCACCGCCCGCAGCATCGCGGGCGTCAGCCTGCCGGTGAAGGTGTTGCGCTGGCTGACGTGAAAGCACCCGAAGAGTTCGAGCCCCGCGAGGCCGTCAGGGCCGTCAAGCCCGTCGAGCGCGACCCGTGCCCCGTGCGCGAAGGCGGGCCGCGGCCGGGGCACCCTCCACCCCGCCTCCGCCAGCGCGGGCAGCGTCGCCTGCCAGCCGAAGGCGCCCAGGACGACGACCGCCCGCACCGTCGGCCGCAGCAGCCTCAGCTCCTG
The DNA here is from genome assembly GCF_001509475.1 of Streptomyces regalis. Classification (GTDB taxonomy): domain Bacteria; phylum Actinomycetota; class Actinomycetes; order Streptomycetales; family Streptomycetaceae; genus Streptomyces; species Streptomyces regalis. Next base: position 19,102 of record NZ_LLZG01000424.1, on the reverse strand, counting down.
CACGAGCCAGGCCCGGCAGGTCTCCCGCTCCCCCGGGGTCGGTTTGTTCGCGGGCGGGGCGCAGTGCACGGGGGCCGTGACGCGTACGCCGTACAGCTCCAGGCCGTCGTCGACGGCGACCGATGTGGGCTGCGAGGCGAGGCCCACGTCGTACAGCGCCCGGTACAGCACGTCCCCCGAGCGGTCCCCGGTGAACTCCCCCAAAGGGGGGACCCCCAGGCCGGTGCGGTTGCCGCCGTGCGCCGCCGGGGCGAGCCCGACGATCAGCAGCCGGGCGTCCGACGGGCCGAAGCCGGGCACCGGGCGGCCCCAGTACGTCTGGTCGGCGAAGGCGGCGCGCTTGGTGCGGGCCACCTCCTCACGCCAGGCGACCAGCCGCGGGCAGGCCCGGCAGCCCGCGATCCGCGCGTCCAGATCGGCGAGGGCTTCCACAGCTCCACCGTAAAGCCGTCGCCGCCCCGTACGGGGACTAAGGTCGAGGCATGGCTTCCGAGGACGACGAGGAGAAGAGCGGCAGCACGGGCGACGCACAGCCGGACGCGACGAACGCGGAGCCGGCCGTCGACCCGAAGATCGCCGCCGCCGTGACCGCCGCCGAGGCCGCAGGCCCGCAGAGCGGCGAGCCCGTGCGGATCGACAGCTGGATCTGGGCCGTACGCCTGGTCAAGACCCGCTCCCTGGGCGCCGCCGCCTGCAAGGGCGGGCACGTGCGCGTGAACGGCCACAACGTGAAGCCCGCCCACTCGCTGCGCGTCGGCGACGAGGTGCGCGTGCGGCAGGAGAACCGGGAGCGGATCGTCATCGTCAAGCGGCTCATCCGCAAGCGGGTCGGCGCGCCGGTGGCCGTCCAATGCTACGTCGACAACTCGCCCCCTCCCCCGCCGCGCGAGGCCGTCGCCCCGGCCGGCATCCGCGACCGCGGCACGGGCCGGCCGACCAAACGGGACCGGCGCGAGATGGAACGGCTGCGCGGGCTGATGGGCGGGCCGAAGGGTCCGGACGGTCGGTGACCGCACGGCGGTGGCGTCCGGTAAGGCCTGGAAGGCCCTCACCGGACGCCACCGCCCTCATACCTCACGCCCGTCGTCGCAGTAGCCGCAGCAGCTGTGCGTTGGAGTCGCGCCGCGCCCACGCGATCAGGGCGAACGGCACGATCAGGATGAGCGGTGTCGCGGCGTACTGCGCGTCGAAGGCGGCGATCTGGACGACGAACGCGCCCACCATCAGCGCGATGAACGCCATGGCCGCCATCGACTGCAGCACCGGGATCAACAGCGCGATGGCTCCGGCGAGTTCGAGGGCACCGATGGTGTACATGCCCGCGCTGCCCCAGCCGAGCTCGTCGAACATGTCTGCCGCGGAGGAGTGCGCGATCAGCTTGGGCACGGCGCTCGCGATGCCCATGAAGAGCGCGAGCAGCACCTGCAGGCCTCGCAGGGCGATACGGGCCCGGCGGCCGCGGGCGGTCGTGGACTCGGCGACGAGGGTGCCGGTGGAGGCGGACGTGACGGGGACGGAGCTCTCGGACATGGGGTTCTCCTGAGTGCAGCGGTGGTCCGTGGTGCGGTCACAGAGGTAGACCGAGGGACGCCGCGGAACTCATCGCCGTACGACCGGAATTGCCGACGGAATTTCACCCACCCCCGTCGAACGACAACCACCCGTGCCCGATGTACCAGTGCCCACCCGCCCGCAGATGGTCCCCGACGGCCCGTTCCACGGCCGTGCGGCGCGGCAGGCTCTCGACCGGCAACTCCGGGTCCCCGAAGACGAATTGGACCGGCTCGGTGTCGGCCGGCTCCATGTCCTCGCGGGCCACGCTGAAACGCTCCTGGAAGCGGACGATGTTGGAGTCCCCGGGAAGGTACTTCCTGAGCTGCGGGTCCAGCAGCCAGGAGTGGCAGGTCACCGTCCGGTACCGCTCCTCGGGAAAGTGGCGGGCGAAGAACCCCCGGGCCAGGGCCACGGACCGGTCGACGGCGGCCGGGGACAGCGGCCCGTGGAAGTCGGGGATGTGCAGGTTGAGGCAGCGTGCGTGCGGACCCGCCTCGAGCCCGGCCGCCGCGAGCCGCGCCCCGGTCCGCTGCCCGAGCCGCGCCCGCTCGAACTGCAAGCGCCCCAGCTGGTACAGCTCGCCGCGGAAGTGATGGGTGAGCCACCAGGGAGCCTGCACGCCTGCCCGGCCGTACCGCCTGCGGTATACGGCCATGTTCCGGCCGAGGTCGACGAGGGTACGCCGGGAGACGTCGGCCGGGATGCCGCGCTCGCGGTGGTACGCGCGCGTGTACGGCAGCGCGGCGACGAAGACGTACACCGGGAAGCAGCGCTGCAGGGCGCCCGAGGCCCAGTCGAGGTCGGGCAGGTCGACCGGCCGGCCGGCCTCCCCCATCCCCTGGACGAGCTCGCCGACGGACCGCTCGAGGATCTGCCGCAGCTCAGGGTCGTCCGTCAGCCGCCGGCCCATCCGTACGAGGTCGTTGATGTCCTCGTGGGGTACACCGAGGTCGAGCAGCACTTCGGCCAGTTCATCGGTGTCCGGCAGCACGTGGCCCCCTGCGAGGAGAACGAGGAGTACGTTTCAAGGAGGAGTGGTGATGGGCGATGCGTACGGGCAGTGAGCCGACGACGGCGCGCAGTGCACTGCGCGCCCGCTTCTGGCTCTGCTTGTGGGGCCTGGTCTGGGCGACCTTCGGTACCGCCGCGTTCGCGCTCACCGGCCGCCCCGGCTGGGCGGCGGCCTGTGGGGTCCTGTGGCTGGTGATCACGATCGACATGACCATGGTCCTCAGGCACATCCACCAGGGCCCGCACTACCAGCCGGGCCGCGACATCCCGCCGTATCGCCCGCCCGAGGACCGCCCCTACCGGCCGCCCCCGCCGGAGAACCGCCACCCCTAGTCGCACCGGCCGACCCGCCGCCCCCGCTCGCCGCTCACGCGTCGAACCGTGCCGCCTTGAGGTAGTCCGGGTTCGGATCGAGCGCGGCCGCCAGCCGGAAGTGTCGCTTGGCCTGGTCGGGCCGGCCCTGGCGCTCGTAGGTGCGACCGAGTGCGAAGTGCGCGAACGCGTTGTCCGGCTCGCGCTCCAGGACGATGGTGAACTCCAGCTCGGCGGGCCGCAGTTGCGCAGCGGCGAAGAAGGCACGCGCGCGCAGCAGCCGGGCGGCGGTGTTCTCTGGGTGCACGGCGATGACTCCGTCGAGCAGCTTCACCGCGCCCCGCGGATCCCGCGCGGCGAGCAGATGCTCGGCGGCGCGGAAGTCGATGACATGCGTCTCCGGAGTACGTCCGGTCGAACCGCTGGTCTCGGGCACGGCAAAGTCCTTCCCTCGCTGGAGGATTTCAACGCGCGAACGACGTGCTCCTATTCCTGGGACGACTGGGGCTACCGCTCCCCCTGCGCCCCGTGGGCCCGGCGCACCAGCTCGTCCCATACGTCCTTCACACGCCGCTGAAGCTCTTCCAGTGGTACGTCGTTGTCGATCACGATGTCCGCGATCTCCCGGCGCTTGTCCCGCGTCGCCTGCGCGGCCATACGCGCGCGTGCGTCCTCCTCGGTCATGCCGCGCAGTCTGACGAGCCGGTCGAGCTGGGTCTCGGGACGGGCGTCGACGACGACCACGACGTCGTACAGCGGCGCCAGGCCGTTCTCCGTGAGGAGCGGGACGTCATGGATGACGACGGCGTCCTCGGCGGCTGCCTCTTCGAGCTCGCGGGAGCGGGCGCCGACGAGGGGGTGCACGATCGAGTTCAGTACGGCGAGCCGGTCGGGGTCGGCGAAGACGATGGAGCCCAGTTTGGGCCGGTCCAGGCTGCCGTCCTCGGTGAGCACCCCCTCGCCGAACGCCTCCACGACGGCGGCAAGACCGGGCGTGCCGGGCGCGACGACCTCGCGCGCGATACGGTCCGCGTCGATCAGCACGGCCCCGCACTCGACGAGCAGCCGCGACACCTCGCTCTTACCGGCTCCGATGCCCCCGGTCAGGCCCACCTTCAGCATGACGGGAAGCTTAGGGCCTGTCCGGCGGATCAGGCCGGTTGCAACCGACGACAACGCCGCAGATGGGCATGCCGAGCAGGCAAGCCACCGCGAACACGGCGCCCACCTGGAGTGCCTCCCAGCCCGCCGCGACGGGTTCGGCGCTCGCGGAGGCCCCGCGACGCCGGCATGATCCGCCGGACAGGCCCTAAGCCCTGCCACCGACGACGCACCCGGCAGGACCAGCCCCCTGCCTCAGTTCTCGCCCTCCCGCTCCGCCAGGAACCGCTCGAACTCCCGCCCGATCTCGTCCGCCGACGGGATGTCCACCGGCTCGGCGAGCATGTTGCCGCGGGTCTCGGCGCCGGCGATGGCGTCGTACTGGTGCTCCAGGCCCTCGACGAGGTTGGTGAGCTCCTCGTCGCCCTCGCGGATCTGGCGGTCGATCTCGTTCTGCGTGCGGTGGGCCTCCGTGCGCAGGGAGTGCGCGATACCGGGCAGGACCAGTCCGGTCGCCGCCGTGACGGCCTCCAGCACCGTCAGGGCCGCGTCCGGGTACGCCGAGCGGGCGATGTAGTGCGGGACGTGCGCGGCGACGCCCAGGACCTCGTGCCCGGCCTCCATGAGCCGGTACTCGATCAGGGCCTCGGCGCTGCCGGGCACCTCCGCCTCGTCGAAGGGGCTGCGGTGACCCGGGACCAGGTCGGTGCGGTTGCCGTGCGGGGTGACGCCGACCGGGCGCGTGTGCGGGACCCCCATGGGGATGCCGTGGAAGTTCACCGACAGGCGCACCCCGAGCCGCTCCACGATCTGCTGGACGGCCGCGGCGAAGCGCTCCCACTCCACGTCCGGCTCGGGTCCGGACAGCAGCAGGAAGGGCGCCCCGGTGGCGTCCTGCACGAGCCGCACCTCGATGGCGGGCACCTCGTACGCGGCCCAGCGGTCGCGTTTGAACGTCAGCAGCGGACGGCGGGCGCGGTAGTCCACCAGCCGGTCATGGTCGAAGCGCGCGACGAGCTGGTGGGGCAGCGACTCCAGGAGCCCGTCGACGATCTGGTCGCCGGTCTCACCCGCGTCGATGTATCCGTCGAAGTGGTAGAGCATGACAAGGCCGGCCGACTCCTGGGCGAGCGCCATGTCGACGACAGCCAGGCCCTTCGGCTCCCATGCGTACAAACCCTGCGGATCAAGCACTGTGACCGCTCCTCCTTGTGTCCGTACGTGACAACGCCCTTACGGGCGCGGGCATTCCCGGAGGAGGGACACATGATCTTGCCGGGATGGGCAGCCCTCTGGGGGCGCGGGGCTGTATCGATATGCGGCTCCGCCGCGTGGGCGCGACAAGCCCCCACCGGCCCGCAGCCGACCGACGGGCCTTTTCCCGGCAACGCTGAAGGGCCGCACCTCTACAGGTGCGGCCCTTCAGTCAACGGCTAAGCCTCAGCGGCAGCGATCAGCTCTGGCCGCCGGCCAGCTTCTCGCGCAGCGCGGCAAGCGCTTCGTCCGAGGCCAGCGCGCCGGACTGGTCGGCGCCCTCGGAGGAGTACGAGCCGCCACCGGCCGCGGCCGGAGCCGCAGCCTCGCCGCCCTCGGCGGCAGCAGCCTCGTCGGCCTCGCGGCTCTTGATGACCTGCTGCTGGTGCTGCTCGAAGCGCTGCTGCGCCTCGGCGTACTGGTGCTCCCACGCCTCGCGCTGGGTCTCGTAGCCCTCGAGCCAGTCGTTGGTCTCGGGGTCGAAGCCCTCGGGGTAGATGTAGTTGCCCTGGTCGTCGTACGAGGCAGCCATGCCGTACAGGGTCGGGTCGAACTCGACCGAGGCCGGGTCGGCACCGAAGGCCTCGTTGGCCTGCTTCAGCGAGAGGCTGATGCGGCGGCGCTCGAGGTCGATGTCGATGACCTTGACGAAGATCTCGTCGTTGACCTGGACGACCTGCTCCGGGATCTCCACGTGGCGCTCGGCCAGCTCGGAGATGTGGACCAGACCCTCGATGCCCTCGTCCACGCGGACGAACGCACCGAACGGAACCAGCTTGGTGACCTTACCCGGGACGACCTGACCGATCTGGTGGGTCCGGGCGAACTGCTGCCACGGGTCTTCCTGCGTCGCCTTCAGCGACAGGGAGACACGCTCGCGGTCCATGTCGACGTCGAGGACCTCGACGGTGACTTCCTGGCCGACCTCGACAACCTCGGACGGGTGGTCGATGTGCTTCCAGGAGAGTTCGGAGACGTGGACCAGACCGTCGACGCCACCCAGGTCCACGAAGGCACCGAAGTTGACGATCGAGGAGACGACGCCGGAACGGACCTGACCCTTCTGCAGGGTGGTGAGGAACGTCTGGCGGACCTCGGACTGGGTCTGCTCCAGCCAGGCACGGCGGGACAGGACCACGTTGTTGCGGTTCTTGTCCAGCTCGATGATCTTGGCCTCGAGCTCCTTGCCCACGTAGGGCTGGAGGTCGCGAACGCGGCGCATCTCGACCAGGGAGGCCGGGAGGAAGCCACGGAGGCCGATGTCGAGGATGAGACCACCCTTGACGACCTCGATGACGGTACCGGTGACGATCCCGTCCTCTTCCTTGATCTTCTCGATGGTGCCCCAGGCACGCTCGTACTGGGCGCGCTTCTTCGAGAGGATCAGGCGGCCTTCCTTGTCCTCCTTCTGGAGAACAAGGGCTTCGATCTCGTCACCGACGGCGACGACCTCGTTGGGGTCGACGTCGTGCTTGATCGAGAGCTCGCGGCTCGGGATAACGCCTTCGGTCTTGTAACCGATGTCGAGCAGGACCTCGTCCCGGTCGACCTTCACGATGACGCCGTCGACGATGTCGCCGTCGTTGAAGTACTTGATCGTCTCGTCGATCGCGGCGAGGAAGGCTTCCTCGTTACCGATGTCGTTGACCGCAACCTGCGGGGTGGTGGCGGTGGTCTCGGTGCTGCTCGTCATGTGGGAAAGGGCTCCGGTACGGACATTGAAGTCGTAGGTACTGCTACGCCGGGAGCCCGTATCGCTCTGAAGAAGCCGGACAGCCAAGGAAGCGCCTCACCAACGCTGGTGATGCGCCTCGACAACCGAGGGGACTACAACAGATGCGAGCGCAGCCTGCTACGTCTGAGGTGCGCAGGCCCGCAGCGCAACTTGTAGCATACGGGGGCAGCCGGGCAGGGTCAATGCGCGAAGCCGCACACCCGGGGCGGATCGCCGCATACCCGGCACAAAACCCCCGCGGCGGTAGCCGCAGATCAGACACAGCCTTGAGGCCACGCAGGCCTCGGAGCACCTCTTGCGTGACACCACCGGGAGGGGCCGCGCCATTCAGGTGACGGAAGAGTACGACGAGGGAGCCCATCATCCAAGAGCCCGTATCGCCCGAGATCGCGTCCGACGCCTCCGCCGAAGCGGAGGCCACCAGGCGCGACGCCGGTGTCGCGGAGAGTTCCCGGGCCAACCGGGGCTGGTGGGACCGCAACGCCGACGAGTACCAGATCGAGCACGGCACGTTCCTCGGCGACGACCGCTTCGTGTGGGGCCCCGAGGGCCTGGACGAGGTGGAGGCCGAGCTGCTCGGCCCGCCGGAGGACCTCAAGGGCAAGGACGTCCTGGAGATCGGCGCCGGCGCCGCCCAGTGCTCGCGCTGGCTGGCCGTGCAGGGGGCGCGCCCGATCGCCCTGGACCTCTCCCACCGCCAGCTGCAGCACGCCCTGCGCATCGGCGGCACGTTCCCCCTGGTCTGCGCCGACGCGGGCGCCCTTCCCTTCGCCGACGCCTCCTTCGACCTGGCCTGCTCGGCGTACGGGGCGCTGCCGTTCGTCGCCGACCCGGTGCTGGTGCTGCGGGAGGTGCGGCGGGTGCTGCGGCCGGGCGGACGCTTCGTCTTCTCCGTCACCCACCCCATCCGCTGGGCCTTCCCCGACGAGCCGGGCCCCGAGGGCCTGTCCGTCTCCTCCTCCTACTTCGACCGCACGCCGTACGTCGAGCAGTACATCGAGAACGGGGTGGGCCGCGCGGTGTACGTCGAGCACCACCGCACGGTCGGCGACCGGGTGCGGGAAGTCGTGGCCGCGGGGTTCCGGCTGGTGGACCTGGTCGAACCGGAGTGGCCGGCCTGGAACAGCTCGGAGTGGGGCGGCTGGTCGCCGCTGCGCGGGAACCTGATCCCGGGGACGGCGATCTTCGTGTGCGTACGAGACTGAGAGCGTGATCCGTTACGACGCCCTGGACGCGCTGCCCGTACGCGGCGCCCTGCCCGGCCTGACCGACGCTCTGGACGCGCACGGCACCGCGGTGCTCGTCGCGCCGCCCGGCACCGGCAAGACCACCCTGGTGCCGCTGGCGCTGGCGGGGCTGCTCGGCGACCGGCCTGCGCGACGGGTCGTCGTCGCCGAGCCGCGGCGGATCGCGGCCCGGGCCGCCGCGCGGCGGATGGCGTGGCTGCTGGGCGAGAAGGTCGGCGAGAGCGTCGGCTACACCGTGCGCGGGGAGCGGGTCGTCGGGCGCCACGCGCGCGTGGAGGTCGTCACGACCGGTGTGCTGCTCCAGCGGTTGCAGCGCGACCAGGAGCTGGCGGGCGTGGACGTGGTGGTGCTCGACGAGTGCCACGAGCGGCATCTCGACGCGGACACGGTGGCGGCGTTCCTGTGGGACATACGGCAGACGCTGCGGCCGGAGCTGCGGCTGGTGGCCGCGTCGGCGACGACGGACGCGGAAGGGTGGGCACGGCTGCTGGGTGACGCACCGGTCGTCGAGGCGGAGGGCGTGTCGCATCCCGTGGAGGTGGTGTGGGCGCCGCCGACGCGGCCCGTACGGCCCCCGCACGGCATGCGCGTCGACCCGGCGCTGCTGACGCACGTGGCGTCGGTCCTGCGACGGGCGCTGGCCGAGCGGGCGGGAGATGTGTTGTGTTTCCTGCCCGGTGTGGGCGAGACCGCGCGGGTGGCCGGGCAGCTGGGGGCCCTCGGGGACGTCGAGGTGCTCCAGGTGCACGGGCGGGCGCCGGCGGCCGTGCAGGACGCGGTGCTGGCGGGCGGGGAGCGGCGCCGGGTGGTGCTGGCGACGTCCGTGGCGGAGTCGTCGCTGACGGTTCCCGGTGTGCGGGTCGTCGTCGACTCGGGGCTGGCGCGGGAGCCCCGCGTCGACCACGCGCGCGGGCTGAGCGCCCTGACGACGGTACGGGCCTCGCAGGCGGCCGGGCGGCAGCGGGCGGGGCGAGCAGGGCGTGAGGCACCGGGGGCGGTGTACCGCTGCTGGGCGGAGGCCGAGGACGCGCGTCTGCCGCGGTTCCCGTCGCCGGAGATCAAGGTGGCCGACCTGACCGCGTTCGCGTTGCAGACGGCGTGCTGGGGTGACCCGGGGGCCACGGGGCTGGCGTTGCTGGATCCGCCGCCGAGCGGGGCCATGGCGGCGGCGCGGGCCGCCCTCGCGGGGGTGGGCGCGGTGGACTCCGCCGGCAGGGCCACGGAGCGGGGTGTGCGGCTGGCTCGGCTGGGACTGCATCCCCGGCTGGGGCGGGCTCTGCTGGATGCGGGGGCCTCCGACCGGGTTGCGCAGGTGGTGGCGCTGCTCAGTGAGGAGGCGCCGCGCGGGTACGGGGACGATCTCGCCGGCGCGTTGCGCGCGGCCCGGAGCGGGGGTGACGCGTACGCGGCGCGGTGGCGTGCGGAGGTGCGGCGGCTGCGGTCCCTGGCCACGGAATCCGCCGACGCGCCCAGCCGCGACGCTCGTACCGCAGAGGCCGCGGAGCACCACCTTGCCGGGCTCGTCGCCGCCCTCGCGTTCCCTGAGCGCATCGCCAAGGCCGACGGCGGCTCCTACCTCATGGCCTCCGGCACCCGTGCCGAACTCCCCGACGGATCGGCCCTGCGCGGAGCTCCCTGGATCGCCGTCGCGGTCGCCGACCGGCCCGTCGGCAAGGGGCACGCGCGTGTGCAGCTCGCCGCCGCGGTGGACGAGGACATGGCCCGGTCGGCGGCGCCGTCGCTGCACTCGGAGGCCCAGGAGGTCCACTGGGCCGACGGGGACGTCGTCGCGCGACGCGTGGAGCGGCTGGGGGCGATCGAGCTGGCGGTGCGGCCGTTGCGCGACGCCGACCCCGGCCTCGTACGGATCGCGCTGCTCGAAGGTATACGGCAGGAAGGACTCGGCCTGTTGCGCTGGTCCGCCGAGGCCGGCGTACTGCGGCAGCGGCTCGCCTTTCTGCATCTGCATCTCGGTGCGCCCTGGCCCGACGTCTGTGACGACGCGCTGCACGCGCGCGTGGACGAGTGGCTGGAGCCCGAGCTGAGCCGGGCGCGGCGGCGGGCCGACCTGGCGCGGATCGACGCCGGGGAGGCGCTCACCAGGCTGCTGCCGTGGGCCTCGGGGGAGGCCGGGCGGCTCGACGAGCTCGCCCCGGAGCGGATCACCGTACCGAGTGGGTCCAGAATTCGGATCGACTACGGCACCCCCGAACAGCCCGTCCTCGCCGTGAAGCTGCAGGAAATGTTCGGGCTGCACGAGTCGCCCTCCGTCGCCGGGGTGCCGCTCCTCGTCCATCTGCTCTCCCCCGCCGGTCGCCCGGCCGCCGTCACCGCCGACCTCGCCTCCTTCTGGAGGGACGGCTACCAGGGCGTACGGGCGGAGCTGCGCGGCCGTTATCCGAAGCATCCGTGGCCCGAGGACCCCGCCACCGCAGAGCCGACCCGGCACACCAACGCCCGCCTCAGGCGGTGACCGGTTCGGGCTCGGTGTCCTTCGTCGGCTCCGGGTCGCCGGGGCGGCGGCTGCGTGCCTCCAGGTAGAGGGACAACGACAGGAGCAGCAGTCCCAGGGTCAGGAAGCCCCACGGGAGATACGACGTCATCAGCAGGACCAGCGTGCGGTTGGACTTGACCAGGTCCACCGTGTGGTCGATGTAGTCCTCGCGCATCTTCACGTGGCCCGCGAACGCCGTCACCTTGTCGCGGCCGCCGAGCAGGGTGCCGCCGCGCAGCTCCTCCTGGTGGATCTCCTCGCCGTAGACGGGTGCGCCGGTGAGGGGTTCGACCCAGAACTTGCGGACCGTGGTGTACCAGCGGGTCGTGCCGGTCTTGGCCACCGACTCGGGTGTGATGCCCTCGACCGGCATGGCCCTGGGGAACTTCACCTTGGTCCACGGGATGGTCTGCTCGAAGTAGTAGACCTCGACGCCGCGGAAGTTCTGGGTGCCCTTGTAGTGGATGGGGGCCGTCACCCGCGCCTGTGCGTCGAAGTACTCGTAGTCCCGTTTCTCCGTCAGGAAGGGCCACTTGAACTCGATGCCCTGCCGCTTCACCGGGTCGTCGTCGACCATCTCGCCGGTGGCGTGGACGGGTTCCTGGGTGTGGGCGTCGAAGATGTAGCGCTCGGGGATCTTGGAGACCATCTTGCCGTCGGGGCCCACCACATAGGACAGGCCGTCCCAGACGACGACGTCCTTCCCGGCCGTCTTCTCTATCTTCTCCGAGGCTTCGACGTTGCCCTTCAGTGTCTGCACGATGGTGACCTTGGAGACCTTGCGGGCCTTCATCGTGCCGTAGTCGAGGAGGGTCGCGTCCTTCGCTTCCAGGACCATGTCCTGGTACTGGCCGGCCGGGATCTTGGCCAGGCGCGGGAAGGCGTACCAGCGCACCAGCGGGGACAGTGCCGCGAAGAACACGGCGAGGGCGAGCAGGATCAGGCCGGCCTTGCGGCGCATCTCGGCCTCCCTCCCGGGCGGGCGGTCACGGGTGTGCGGGCACCGTCGTCAGCAGCGGCTTGGGGGACGTCTCGCCGGCGGGGGTGCCGAGCGCGGTGAGGGTGAGCACCAGGGCGAGCGCGACGGCGAGACCGGTCGCGGCGGCGATCAGGGCGCGCATGCCTGCCTCCCGGCGGACGGAACCTTCAGGACCGCGGAACTGATACATCGTCAGGAACGGCACCGTAGCAACGGGCGGGCGAGATGAGAACACGTTGCACACACAACGAAGGGCGCCCGGTCCGCCGTGGCGGAGGGGCGCCCTTCGTCGTCGTCTCGTCCGGTGCCTACGCGGTCGGGCTCGGCGATGCCGATTCGGACGTCGACTCCGACGGGGTCGGGGTGGGCGTCGTCTCGGCCGCCACCACCTTCAGCTCGACGGTCAGGGTCGCGCCGCCCGCGGTGTTGATGCGGAGCAGGAACGTGCCGGTGGTGTCGTCGGCGTACAGCTTCGGCAGCTTGAGCAGACCGTTCGCGTCCGTCGTGAGGCCGGTCAGGGTGCGTACGGTCTTGCCGTCGGCGTCCTTGAAGTAGGGGCCCTTGTCGTTCTCGGTCGGGTCGTCCGCCGACTTGATGAGCGTGGCGGTGGCCGCGACCTTGTCCGCCACGGCGCCCTTGTAGGTCGCCTTCACCTCGACCTGGTCGGCGAACTCGCCGCCCGGGGTGCAGGTCAGCTCGGTGTCGCTGGTGCGGGTCAGGGTGTCGGCGGCGCGCTCGGTGACGGTGGCCGTGTAGTCGAGGCCGGGGATCGAACGGCCGACCAGGGTGGCGCGGACGACGAACTCGCCCGTGTCCTCGCCCGCCTGCAGTGCGGGCGCGACCGCCTCACCGGCGCTGTTGGTGAGAGCGGCCGCGTACTTCTCGCCGCCGGCGAAGGTGGCGTCGGTCTGACCGATGATCGTGAAACGGATCCGGACCTTGGCGACGCCCTTGCCGGCCTCGGTCTCGGCGCGGGCGCTGATCTTCTCGGTGAAGGCGTCGCCCGCCATCGCGGTGAGCTTCGCGGTGCCCGCGTCCTGCAGGTGGTCCACCGTGTCGGTGGGGGTGGGAGGCGTCGTGCTCGGCGGGGTGGTGCTCGGTGGGGTGGTGCTCGGTGGGGTCGGCTTCGGGCTCGTGGAGCCGCCGTTGCCGCCGGGCTTGGCGGGGGTGCTGGGCGTCCTGGGCGGTGTGGGCGACGGCGAGGGACTGGCTCCGGCGCTGTCGTCGCTGCGGTCGGACGGGAGGGTGCCGGTGCCGTCCGGGATCTCGTGGGTGCCCTTGCGGTAGTACTCCAGCCACTTCAGGACCAGGTTCAGGTAGTCCTGCGAGTTGTTGTAGCTGAGGATCGCGCTGCTGAGGTCGTTCTGGGTGGACAGGTCCCAGCCGAAGCGGCACAGGTAGTGGCCGGCGGCGAGCGCGGCGTCGTAGACGTTGTTGGGGTCCTTCTTGCCGTCCGCGTTGCCGTCGCGGCCGGCCCACTCCCAGGTGGAGGGGATGAACTGCATGGGGCCGACGGCACGGTCGTACGAGGCGTCCCCGTCGTAGGCGCCGTTGTCGGTGTCGCTGATGCTCGCGAAGCCGTTGCCGTTGAGCTGCGGGCCGAGGATCGGGGTGATCGTGGTGCCGTTCGCGTCGACGCGGCCGCCGCGGGCCTGACCGGACTCGACCTTGCCGATGGCGGCGAGAAGCTGCCATTCCAGGTTGCAGCCGGGCTTGGCCTCCTGGAGCGCGGTCGCGGCCTTCTTGTAGGCGTCGAGGACGGTCGCGGGGATGCCCGCCTCGGAAGCACCCGGGGTGACGGGGGTGCTGGGCGAGGGCGAGGGGCTGGGGCTGTTGAGCGGCGGCAGGTCCGTGTAGTACGGCGAGTTGCCGGTCGCGCTGTCCTCGGCGGGTGTGTCCGGTGAGGGCTGGGTTCCGGTGGTGACTTTTCTGCCGGCGTCGTCGGTCGTCACTCCCGGAGCCTGGGACGCGGCCAGTGCCGCGACCACGACCGCGGCCACCGTGGTGTTCACTGCCCCCTTGCGCAGCCTGCCGAATTGCGCCGCCATAGAGCGAACCCCTCCCGTGGACGCCCGAGCGCCCGTCTCTGTCTGCCGGGCCCGCCATGCGGGGCCCGCCCCTGTTGTGACGATCGACTCGCCGCGACAGTTGCCCTCGCGGCGCGATTTCATGCGCCGTTCGCGCGTTCGACCGCACGCCCCGGCAGGGTGACCCAGGCGACCCTACGACAACTTCCTTTGCACGGGCACCCATTGGTGCCCGATTTTTACCAGTTGGGCGTTTCCGGTCCGCCCGTCGGACGTCCCGCATACTGGCCGTCGTACGCCCCTGCCACCGGCCCCGCCGACGACCGGGGCCGACCGTTCCCGTCAACCCCCCGCACAAGGAGCCCCGTTGCCGTTCACGCTGAGCCATGCGGCGGCCGTACTGCCTGCCGTACGTACCGACGGAACCGGCCGGGGCGCGCTCGTACCGGCCGTGTTGGTGGCGGGTTCCTTCTCGCCCGACATGACCTATTACGCGGCGAGTGTCCTGTCAGGAGCGATGGAGTTCGGCGATGTCACGCACTCGTTCGCGGGCGTCTTCACCGTCGACGTGGTGATCGCCTGGGCGCTGGTGGGCCTGTGGCTGCTGCTGCGCGAACCGCTGGTGGCGCTGCTGCCGGTGCCGCGACAGGCGCGGGTGGCCACACTGTTGCGCTGCGGGGCGCCACGCGCGCGTGTACGGCTGTCGTCGGCGGTGCGCTGGTATGTCTCGGCCGCGCTCGGCGCGCTGACGCATGTCGTGTGGGACGCGTTCACGCATCTCGACCGCTGGGGGATGCGGCTGTTTCCCGTCCTGGGCGAGGAAATCGCGGGGTCACCTCTGTACTGGTATCTGCAGTACGGCGGTTCGGCGGTCGCCGCGGTCGTCATCGCCGCGTTCGTGTTCGTGGCGCTACGGCGGACGCGTGCGGCCGCGCCGGTCGGGGTTGCGGTGCTTTCGGTACGGGACCGGTGGCTGGCCGGGGCGGTGATCGGCGGGCTCGCCGCGGTGGCGGCGGTGCAGCGGGCGTCGCGCTGGTGGGAGTACTGGGGATCGACCGCCAAGTACTGGGAGCTGATTCCGACCCTGTGCTTCGGTGCGGGGGCGGGGCTCGTCCTCGGGCTGCTGCTGTACGCCGTGGGCGTCAGGGTGTGGCGTCCGGTCCCGGGCCCTGGCAGTGCGGGTGCGGGTGAGGCCAGTAAGGAGCCGAGCCGTCCGGTGGCTCGGTGAGGAGGCCGACGGGAGCGACGAACACGGTGACGGTCCCTCCGGGGTGGGACCGTGGGAGCAGGGTGAGGGCGAGGGACAGGTAGCTGCGGGTGAGCTCGGCCCACCCTTGTGTCCGGTGGGCGAGGCGGCGGCGGAGTGTTGTTGCCGTGTGCCGCAAGGTGCTCATCAGGTCGGCCGGGGTGCGGGCGGTGCTTGCGTCGGCGGCGACCGCCGGGACCGGCGGGTGCGCTGTGGACGGTGCGTTCTCGGCGTTCGCTTGCGCCGGTGCCGGGGCCGTCCGGCGGTGGAGCGTGCGTATACCCATGTCCGCATCCTTACGGGCGGCGGGGGCGGGGGGCGCTTTTGCGGGGGCCACGCGAGTGACGGTCCCTCCAGGGGTTGGGCCGGGGCCCTTGCGTGTGCCGGGTGCGGTGGCTTTCGGGGCTGCGGGTTTGTTGTGGCTGGTCGCGCAGTTCCCCGCGCCCCTTTGGGGCGCTGCAGTGCCGCCAACCATTGGTTGAACCGGCGGAATGCCGAAGCGACCACAATGCCGGGCCTGTCCGGGGACTGGCCCGGCATTGAGAGGTGGTGCTGCCGCCGGAGCTAGTGGGCTGCTGATTCCCAGTCCGGGCCCGCGCCTACCGAGACGCCCAGGGGGACGTTGAGGTGGACGGCGTTGGACATTTCTCGGCGAACCAGTTCTTCCGCGGTCTCGCGCTCGCCGGGGGCGATTTCCAGGACGATTTCGTCGTGGACCTGGAGGAGCATGCGGGAGGTGAGGTTCGCCTCGCGCAGGGCCCGGTCGACGTTGAGCATGGCGATCTTGACGATGTCCGCCGCCGTGCCCTGGATGGGGGCGTTGAGGGCCATGCGCTCGGCCGCCTCGCGGCGCTGACGGTTGTCGCTGTTGAGGTCGGGGAGGTAGCGGCGGCGGCCGAAGAGCGTCGCCGTGTAGCCCGTCGCCCGTGCCTCGTCGACTGCGCGGCGCAGATAGTCCCGTACGCCGCCGAAGCGCTCGAAGTAAGCGTCCATCAGGGCGCGGGCCTCACCCGCGTCGATGTTCAGCTGCTGGGAGAGGCCGAAGGCCGACAGTCCGTAGGCCAAGCCGTACGACATGGCCTTGATCTTGCGGCGCATCTCCGCGTCCACCGCGGCGGGTTCCACGGCGAACACCTGCGAGGCGGCCGTGGTGTGCAGGTCCTCCCCGGAGGTGAACGCCTCGATCAGGCCCTCGTCCTCGGACAGGTGGGCCATCACGCGCAGTTCGATCTGGCTGTAGTCCGCGGTCATCAAGGACTCGAAGCCCTCGCCGACGACGAAGCCCCTGCGGATCGCCCGGCCCTCGTCCGTGCGGACGGGGATGTTCTGCAGGTTCGGGTCGGTCGAGGAGAGTCGGCCGGTCGCCGCGACCGTCTGGTTGAACGTCGTGTGGATACGGCCGTCCGTCGCGATCGTCTTGATCAGGCCCTCGACGGTGACGCGCAGCTTCGCCTGTTCGCGGTGGCGGAGCATGATGACCGGCAGTTCGTTGTCAGTCTGGGTCGCCAGCCACGCCAGGGCGTCGGCGTCCGTCGTGTAGCCCGTCTTCGTCTTCTTCGTCTTGGGCAGGGCGAGTTCGCCGAAGAGGACCTCCTGAAGCTGCTTGGGCGAGCCCAGGTTGAACTCGTGCCCGGCCGCCGCGTGCGCCTCCTTCACGGCCTGCTGCACGGCGCCCGCGAACATCTGCTCCATGGCCTCCAGGTGGGCCCGGTCGGCCGCGATGCCGTGCCGCTCCATCCGGGCCAGCAGGGCGGAGGTAGGCAGCTCCATGTCACGCAGGAGTTCCGCGGCGCCGACCTCCTCCAGGCGGCTCTCGAAGGCCTCGCCCAGGTCGAGGACCGCGCGGGCCTGGATCATCAGAGCCTCGGCCTCGGCGCCGTCGTCCGTGCCGAAGGCCAGCTGTCCGTCGGCCGCGGCGGCGGGGGCCAGCTCGCGGTGGAGGTACTCCAGGGACAGCGCGTCCAGATCGAAGGAGCGGCGGCCCGGCTTGACCAGGTAGGCGGCGAGCGCGGTGTCCATGCGTACGCCGGCGATGCTCCAGCCGTGCTCGGCGAAGACCCGCATCGCGCCCTTGGCGTTGTGGAAGACCTTCGACTTGCCGGCGTCGACCAGCCAGGCCGCGAACGCCTTCTCGTCGGTCTCGTCGAGCTGCGACGGGTCGAACCAGCCGGCGGCGCCCCCGGCCGCGGCGAGCGCGACCTCGGCGACCGAGCCGGTGCCCAGCGCCCAGGTGTCGACGGTGGCCACGCCGAGGAGCTCACCGCCGTGCTCGGCCAGCCAGGGGGCCAGCTCGCCGGTGCCGAGCACCGCGCCGTCCAGCTCCACGCCGTCGGTCGCGATCGGTGTGGTCTCGGCCTCCTCGGCGCCGGGGTCGACGCCGAAGAGCCGCTCGCGCAGGGAGGGGTTACGGATCTCCAGGGTGTCCAGGATCATCGCGACGGCCTTGCGGTCGTACGGCACGCGCGCGACGTCGGCGACGGTCTTGGGCAGCTCGACGTTGCGCTCCAGCTCCGTCAGCCGGCGGTTGAGCTTGACCGACTCCAGGTGGTCGCGGAGGTTCTGCCCGGCCTTGCCCTTGACCTCCTCGACGCGCTCGACCAGCTCGGCGAACGAGCCGAACTGGTTGATCCACTTCGCGGCGGTCTTCTCGCCGACGCCCGGGATGCCCGGCAGGTTGTCGGACGGGTCGCCGCGCAGGGCCGCGAAGTCGGGGTACTGGGCGGGCGTCAATCCGTACTTCTCGAAGACCTTCTCCGGGGTGAAGCGGGTCAGCTCGGAGACGCCCTTCGTCGGGTACAGCACCGTCGTGTGCTCGCTGACCAACTGGAAGGAGTCACGGTCGCCGGTGACGATCAGCACCTCGAAGCCTTCGGCCTCGGCCTGGGTGGCGAGCGTGGCGATCACGTCGTCGGCCTCGAAGCCGTCGATCGCGAACCGCGACACGTGCATCGCGTCGAGCAGCTCACCGATCAGCTCGACCTGGCCCTTGAACTCGTCCGGGGTCTTGGAGCGGTTCGCCTTGTACTCCGTGAACTCCGCGGAGCGCCACGTCTTGCGGGACACGTCGAACGCCACGGCGAAATGGGTGGGCGCCTCGTCACGGATCGTGTTGGCCAGCATCGACGCGAAGCCGTAGATCGCGTTCGTCGGCTGGCCCGTCGCGGTCGTGAAGTTCTCCGCGGGCAGCGCGAAGAACGCACGGTAGGCCAGCGAATGCCCGTCCATGAGCATCAGGCGCGGTCGGCTGCCGCCGGGGCTGTTGTCGGTCTGCTTCGATGCTGTCTCTGCCACGCCCCCGATCCTGCCACGCCCCACTGACACTCGGTCCCCCTCGGGGGTTCCGGCCGGTCCGGCCCAGGGGAGGCCGGCGTTGCGTTGAGCGCCGTCGCGGCGGCGAAGATGCGCAGCGGGAGCAAGGTCGAGCGGACCAACAGCACCGGGGTCCACGGCGAAGCCGTGGAAGCGGGCTACGGGAGACCGGTAGCCGACCGTTGTAAGAAAGAGAGCGAATCGCAGGAAGTGGGGGCGCGGACCACGGGGAGCCGAGGGGCGGCACCGACCGGAAGCGGCGGGCAGGATGCCGGAGGCGGGCGGGACAACGCGTCCGGAGCGGCCTCGCGAGGAACAGCGGCGGTGAAGGCGTAGAAGCGACCGGACCAGGGCAGGCGGCGCGGCTCCCCCCTCCACGGTCGGCAGGGAAGCCGCGCAACCATCGGGCAGCGGCTGAGACGACCGGCCACGGCGGAGCCGGGCAACGCACCCGGGCGACCGGCCATGGGGGGACAAAAACGGCGCAGGTCGCCGGAGACACCGGAGGCCATGGCGGACGGCGGCAGACCGGAGCCGGTGAGCCCTCCATGGGGTGACCGTAAGCCGCACGGCCCCGCCGAGACGGTAGAAGCGACCGACCCGGCAGAACCGGGCACCACGCCCCGGGCGATCAGGGCAGGAACCGGAGCAGCGTGGGTCGACACAGGTGCAGCCGAGCACCGTCAGCGGGTGCGGCCGCCCAGCGGCGGGATCCGGTGCGCGCTCCCCGCCGTCCTCCACCGATCCCGGCACCCCGCAGAAGGTCGGTCACTCACCGCTTGCCCACCTCACCACCGCCGGTGACTTCCCGCACCGCTCGCCCACCCCGCTAC
>NZ_LLZG01000423.1 GCF_001509475.1 Streptomyces regalis | reverse complement strand
GGCCCCCGCGACAGCCACCACCAGCAACCCGACCACCCACGGCCTGACCAGCACGGTCCGCACCCGCCCCATCCCGTTCCTCCTCCTGAGAACCATCCGCCGTCACCCCATTGAACGGAACGAACGGCCCTCCCGGCGCCCGGAGCTGATTACAGAACACTTACGTCCCGGCAGGACAGGTCGTTCGTGCCGGTGACCGCGTGGGCCTGAGCGGGCGACCTTGAGAACGCCCTGGCCGACGTCCGGGCGAGATGTTGGAGAAGTGACGTAACGCGTCTCTTGGGAAAAGATGCGCGCTTTGTGGCCATGTGGTGACCTTGGTTGTGGAGGCTATGGCTGACCCCAGAGGAGATGGTGATATGCCTTCCATTGACAAGGCGATCGAGGACATCACCGGCGTCCGGAGCGACCTAGAGGCGGCACTTGACCCTGCCGAACCCGACGGCGTCTACCGTGACAGCCGGGAGTGCGCCGCCCTGGCGCTGCTCTCCGCAGACACCAAGCTGCTGCTGTCCCCGCCGACCCCTCGCCCCAAGAAGGGCTAGCGGACCGACGGGAGCAGCTTGATGGAGCAGTCAGGCACTTCGGCCCTCTTGCAGGGCGCGGTGCAGGACATTGCGTCCGACGTGGTCTCCGCCCTCCGGGGTGGAGACCACGTGCGCATGTCCGGCACGGGGGCCATGGACGACGTCGAGGGAAGTCTCACCCTCGCGGCCGTACGTGTGTTGGGAGCAGACCTGCTGCTGCCGCACGTACTCTTCCCGACTCCGCCCGCCCCGGAGGCACTTGCCGTCTTCCGCAGGACGGTGGAGGCCTTCCCGCCGCGCCCCGACGCGGCACCCACCGTCAAGTGGAGCCACTGGGCGATGAGTCGGACCCTGCGCCGGCTCGACACATCCCTGGCCGGCACACCCGCCGGGGACCAGCCCCCGGAACAGGACGCCGGCTGGCTCGACGAGGCGACGTGGCAGGTGCTGACGCACCAACTCGCGGTGCTGGCGCCCCTCGCCGTGCCCGGTGCGGACTGCGCGGTGGCCCGCGCCGCCCAGCGCCGCCCGGTCGACGTGGCCCGGGGCTTCGTGCGGGCCGTGCGCCGCAGGGACTGGCAACAGGCGGCCGGAGCGGGACGCTGGCTGACCCTGATCGACGGGGTCCCGGAGACACTCGGCCTCGAAACGGGGCTGGACTTCGTGGAACTGATGGGCGGCAACGACCCCCGGGTGGCCCTTCAGGTCCAGGCGGCACGGGTCGTGCGGGCGGCCGGAGCGCTCGTATGACCGCCCTGGGCGTCAGGGAGATCCACGAGGTGGGAGCCGCCGCGTTCGCATGGCTGTCCGCGCACCGGGGCGACTTCGCGTTGGGCGAGGACGCGCTCACCGCGGACGGCCATGTGGACGCCACCTGGAAACCGCTCGGCGAACTGGCTCAGACATGCGCGAGCGTACGCGCGCACACCCCGCCGTCCGATCCGCTGCACACGTGCGCCTCGGACCTGCTGCGGTTCGCCTGGCAGCAGACCGGCCGTGGCGAGCTCTTCCTGCGACTCCAGCAGTCGGAACCCTTCGCGACATACCCGCTGGAGATCTACTCCGTCTTCGCCTCGGCCGGGCTGCGGCACCCCCGGTACGAGGCCGCCGCCGCCACGACGGCCCGCACCCGCGGCTGGCGGCTCACCGAGCAGGAACCGACCCGCCGGCTCGGCGTCCTCAAAGCCGAGCGGCGCAGCGGCATCCGACGCCCGGAGCGGGACGCGGAGGCGCTGCGGCGCACCTGGCTGGGCGGACTGCCGGAGCCGTGGACGTTCGAGCGCTCCGCCGGGTACGCGCTCACCCACGTCGTCTTCCACCTCACCGACTGGGGCCGCACCCCTGCGGGCGTCCCCGCTGACCTGGCCGCCTACCTCGCCCACTGGCTGCCGCCCTGGCTCGACACCTGTCTGGACGCCGGGATGTGGGACCTCGGCTGCGAGTTGTTGGTCGTGGCCGCGAGCCTCCCACGTCCGCCCGACCACGCGACCCTTCAGCACGCCTGGACCCGGATCGCGCGGGCCCAGCACGACTCCGGCGCGCTCCCGCAGCAGGCCCCGGACTCCCGGGGCGACGCCCGAGCCGACTCCTGGGACGAGGCCGGAGCGGACCCGGAGCCGGACTTCCTCCAGTGCTACCACTCGACCCTGATGGCGGCCTTCGCGGCGGCACAGACCGTCAAGTACCTCACGGGCGAAGCCCACGAGGACGGTGCCGAAGACCGTGCAGCGTACGTGGGCGGCGCGCAGAACCGGTACAGGGGACAAGGAGTGCCCGGATGACCGACACCCGTCTGATGCACACCGTCGGCGTCCGCGCCCTGGAGTGGCTGTGGGCCCATCGCGACGGATTCCGCCTGGAGCCCGACGTCGATCCGGAAGTGGGCTTCCTCGAGCGCTTCAAACCCGTCGGCGAACTGGCCCTGATCTGCAGGGTGTTGTTCCGCGAGGGCGTGGCCGGATCACGGCAGGCCGAACTGGCGCGCAAGCTCCTCGACCACACCTGGCGGCACACGCTGGACGGCGGTCGCATGCTGGCACGCGGCCAGTGCATCGAGCCGCTGTCGCCCATCCCGTTCGAGGTGTACCTGCCGTACAAGGAACTCGGGTACAGCGAGCCCGAGGTGGAGCGCGCCACCGTCCTCTACCACCGGCTCGACAGCTGGGCGGCCCTCGAACTGGACCCGACCCGGCGCCTCGGACTGTCCGCGTTCCAGCGCCGCTTCGGCTTCACGCCCCGCACGCCCGAGACGGACATCGTCGGTTCGACCTGGCTGGCGCGCACCCCCGAGCCCTGGACGGTCAGCGGGCACATCGCCTACGACGTCACCCACACGGTGTTCCACCTCACCGACTGGGGAGAGCACCCCGACGCCCTGCCGCCGGACATCGCCGACTACCTCGCCATGTGGCTGCCGGTCTGGATCGACGACTGGCTGGATCTCGAGCGCTGGGACCTGCTCGGCGAACTCCTGGTCGTCGACGCCTGCCTGCCCCGCCCCACCCTGGACGAACGGGCCTGGGAGGGCTTTGCCGCCGCGCAGCAGCCCGACGGCGCCATGCCCGCCGTACGGACGCTGCCCGAGGGCGAACCGGACGAGGTGTTCGACGTCGTCTACCACCCGACGCTGGTCGCCGCTTTCGCCTCCGTGCTGGCCACCTCCCGGGCCCTCACCGAGCTGACGCACGTCACCTCATGACCGGCCCGTCCGTGCTCTGGCCGGGCGCCGAGGACGACTTGGACCACCCCCGCGCGGGCGGCTGCCTCGGCACCGACGACGCGTTGCGGGAGCGGCTGCAGAGCGCCGTCGGCGCCGTCGACGCGCCCGACGCCGTCATCGCCGTGTCCCGGTCCGGTCGCCGCACCCTGCACTGCGGTGGCACCGCCCCGCCCCCACCGGTCCCGCGGCAGGACCTGCGCTACGAGATCGGTTCGGCCACGAAGGCGTTCACCGGGCTGCTGCTGGCCCAGCTCATCCGGCGCGGCCTGCTGACCGGGGGCGAGTCGGCCGCCGCCTGTCTGGACCCGGGCCGACGGGACGACGCGCGGCCGGTGACGCTCGCGCACCTCATCACGCACACCGCCGGACTGCCCGCCCTGCCGGCCGACTTCTACCTGCGGGCGCTGCCCGCCTGGCGCACCAACCCCTACGGTCGCTATCCGGCCGAGCGGGTGGCCGACGCCTTCCTGCGCCACCGCCACCGCCACCGCCCCCGACACCGGCCCGGCACCCGGTGGCACTACTCCAACTTCGGCGTCGCCGTGCTCGGCCACGCTGTCGCCGCGGCGACCGGCACGGCGTGGGAGGAGCTGCTCGGCGCACACGTGCTGCGTCCGCTCGGCCTGAGCGGCACCGCTCTGCGCGCGGAGGACCCGAAGACCGACGCCGTCGGGTACGGCAAGGACGGCCGCACACCCACCCTCGCCTTCGACGCGGGCGGCTTCCAGGCGGCGGGTGCCCTCCGCGCCACCCCGCACGACCTGCTCACGTTCCTCGAAGCCCACCTCGACCCGGCCGGCTCGCCGCAGGCCGACGCCCTGCGGGCGGTGCGCACGCCCGTGCTCCGACGCGGCCCGGGACACCGGCACGTGCACACGATGGCGTGGTTCCGGCACCCCACGAACGGCGGACCGATGTACTTCCACAGCGGGGCGACCCTCGGCCAGCAGGCCTTCCTGGGCTTCAGGCCCGACACGGGCACGGCCCTGGTCGCCCTGTGTACCCGCCGCTTCCGCGCCCGCGACTCCTTCATCGCCGCCGCGTACGGGCTCCTCGCGGAGGAGTAGTCCCCGCAAAGCGGCCGGTGCGGAGCCGAAACCGAGCCCCGCACCGGCAGAGTCCTACGACGTCTGACTCCTGCAACGTCCGACCTCTACGACGTACGACTCCTACAGCCGCTGCCACAGGGCCGGAGTGGAGCCCGGCGACCACGCGCCCTGCGCCTGGTGGGTCTGCACGCACTGGTAGCGCACGCCCGCGTGGGTCACCGTCGTGCCGACCTCGTAGACGCGGCCCGCGGCCCATGTCTCCGTCGCCTCGTTGTCCTCCGGAGCGGGGGTGCCGGCCTGGGCGGGCGCGGTCTTCAGGACGAGGCCGAAGTCGCTGAGGATCGGGTTGATCGGCTGGTAGAAGGTGGTCCCGCCGTCCGTGCAGTCACCCGAGCCACCCGAGGTCACCCCCTGTGCCTGAGAGCCCGAGATGTACGGACCGCCGGAGTCGCCGGGCTCGGCGCACACGGTCGTCTCGGTCACGCCGTCCACGGTGCCCTGGGAGTAGCTGACACTCGTGTCGTGCTGCTCGATGGTGCCGCAGTGCCATCCGGTGGTGGAGCCGGAGCGGCAGATCGACGCCCCGACGAGCGCCTGGACCGAGCCGGTGACCTTTGTCCGCTCACCGTCCTCACCCTCCACGTCGGGCGTGGCTGTCCAGTCGCTGTTGACGCCGACCCAGGACATGTCCTTGCCGGGGAACGTGGAGGCCTGGAACGTGCCCTGTGCGGCCATGTCGGAGCCGCTGGTCGTGTCGCCCTTGCTCCCGCAGTGGCCCGCCGAGGCGAAGCCCTGCTTGTCGTCCTTGGTGACGGAGAACCCGATGGAACAGCGGGCGGTGCCCTCGATGTAGTAGGCGTCGCCGCCGATGAGGTCCCCCAGCAGCCGTGGCCGTTGCGCCGACACACGGATGCCGACGCCCTTGTCCTGGACGCCGGCGGCCTTGATGAAGGCGGTGGCGGCCGATCGCTTGGTCGCCTGGACGACGACCCGGTTCGTCCGTACGTCGACGTACCAGACCGGTGTGTCGCGCGTCTTGACCCGGCCGGCGGCCGTGTCCAGCTTCTTCTTGACGTCCTTGAGTTCGGTCAACGGCCGCTTGACCACCGCGGCCGTCGCGCCCTGGGCCTTGATGGCGGACACGTCGGCGGCGTGCGTGGTCGCGACGGTGAGCTCGTCGGAGGTCGCCCCTCGCAGCCAGGCCCCCGCGAAGTGCTCGCCCAGGGCGTTGCGGAGGCGACCCGCGCGGGCGCCCGCCTCCGCCTCGTTGACCAACCGCTCGGCCGCCTGACCTCGCTTCAACTTCAGGTCACGTTCCAGGGCATGCAGCACCGATGCCGGCGGCCGGTCGGCGCCGAGGGTCTGTGCGGCGGTGGACGCGGGTGGCGGCTCGGCCGCGGCGGCCGAGGTGACCCCGGTGAGGACTAGGGCGCCGAGAGCGGCCAGGGCGGCGCCGCGACCGGCCGCGGTATGTCTGCCGAGCATGCGATGTACCTCCATCGAGTACGAGTGGGATGTCGACCAGCTCAAGGCCTTGACGGAAAGGGGTGCACCGATGCCGGAAAAGACGTTTTTTCGCGCTTTGGGGGGCTCAGGGTGGTGCCATGTGCACCACTCGGAGCCCCCGGCCCCCCCCGTCGAGCGCAGTGCGCCAGAGTTTCATCATTCGTTTTCTTGAATCATTCGTGTTTAGCGAGGTAGGTTGTGCCCATGACCGCATCCCAGATCCCGACCCCAGCCGAGGAGCTGCGCGGTGCCGGCCTGCGGGTGACCGCCGCGCGTGTCGCGCTGCTGGAGGCCGTCCGGGCCGGTGACCACCTCGGCGTCGAGGCCATCGCCTCCGGGGTGCGTGATCGCGTGGGCCATGTCTCCTTGCAGGCCGTGTACGAGGGCCTCCACGCACTGACCGCGGCGGGACTCATCCGCCGTATCGAACCGGCCGGGAGCCCGGCCCGGTTCGAGGGTCGTATCGGCGACAACCACCACCACGTCGTGTGCCGGTCGTGCGGTGTGGTCGCCGACGTCGACTGCGAGGTCGGCGAGGCACCCTGCCTGACCGCGTCCGACGACCACGGCTTCGCCATCGACGAGGCCGAGGTCATCTACTGGGGCCTGTGCCCCGACTGTTCCACTGCCGGCAGTGCACCCCGAGCACTGTGATTCACCTAGTTCGGAAGGTTTCCCATGGCTGAGAACCCCGATGCGATCGTCACTGACGCGAAGACGGAGGGCACCGGTGGCTGCCCCGTCGCGCACGATCGCGCCCCCCACCCGACGCAGGGCGGCGGCAACCGTCAGTGGTGGCCGGAGCGGCTCAACCTGAAGATCCTCGCCAAGGACCCCGTCGTGGCGAACCCGCTCGGCGAGGAGTTCGACTACGCCGAGGCGTTCCAGGCCCTGGACCTGGCGGCCGTGAAACAGGACATCGCCGAGGTGCTGACCACCTCGCAGGACTGGTGGCCCGCCGACTTCGGCAACTACGGCCCGCTGATGGTCCGTATGGCCTGGCACAGCGCCGGCACCTACCGCATCAGCGACGGCCGCGGCGGTGGCGGCCGTGGTCAGCAGCGCTTCGCGCCGCTGAACAGCTGGCCGGACAACGGCAACCTGGACAAGGCCCGCCGTCTGCTGTGGCCGGTCAAGAAGAAGTACGGCCAGTCCATCTCCTGGGCCGACCTCATGATTCTCACGGGTAACGTCGCGCTGGAGCAGATGGGCTTCGAGACGTTCGGCTTCGGCGGCGGCCGCGCCGACGTCTGGGAGGCCGACGAGGACGTGTACTGGGGTCCCGAGACCACCTGGCTCGACGACCAGCGCTACACCGGCGACCGTGAGCTGGAGAACCCGCTCGGCGCCGTCCAGATGGGCCTCATCTACGTCAACCCCGAGGGCCCCAACGGCAACCCGGACCCGCTGGCCGCGGCCCGCGACATCCGTGAGACGTTCCGCCGCATGGCGATGAACGACGAGGAGACCGTCGCGCTGATCGCCGGTGGCCACACCTTCGGCAAGACCCACGGCGCCGGCCCGGCCGACCACGTCGGCAACGACCCCGAGGCCGCCTCCATGGAGGAGCAGGGCCTGGGCTGGAAGTCCACCTACGGCACCGGCAAGGGCGGCGACGCCATCACCTCCGGTCTCGAGGTCACCTGGACCACCAAGCCCACCCAGTGGAGCAACGACTTCTTCGACATCCTCTTCGGCTACGAGTGGGAGCTCACCCAGAGCCCCGCCGGCGCCAACCAGTGGGTGGCCAAGGACTCCGAGGAGATCATCCCGGACGCCCACGACGCGTCGAAGAAGCGTCGGCCCACGATGCTCACCACCGACCTCTCGCTGCGCTTCGACCCGATCTACGGCGAGATCTCGAAGCGCTTCCACGAGAACCCGGACCAGTTCGCGGACGCCTTCGCCCGCGCCTGGTACAAGCTGACCCACCGTGACATGGGCCCGAAGTCCCTGTACCTCGGCCCGGAGGTCCCGGCGGAGACGCTGCTGTGGCAGGACCCGCTGCCGCAGGCCGAGGGCGAGGCCATCGACGCCGCCGACGTCACGGCCCTCAAGGCCAAGCTCCTCGACTCGGGGCTGACCGTCTCGCAGCTGGTCGGCACCGCGTGGGCGTCGGCCTCGACGTTCCGCGGCAGCGACAAGCGCGGCGGTGCCAACGGCGCCCGCATCCGCCTGGAGCCGCAGCGCGGCTGGGAGGTCAACAACCCGGACGAGCTCGCCCAGGTCCTGCGCGTCCTCGAGGGTGTCCAGGCCGAGTTCAACTCCGGTGCCAAGAAGGTCTCCCTGGCCGACCTGATCGTCCTCGGCGGTTCCGCCGCGGTCGAGAAGGCCGCGAAGGACGCCGGCTTCGACGTGGAGGTGCCCTTCACGCCGGGCCGTGTGGACGCCACCGAGGAGCACACCGACGTGGAGTCCTTCGCCGCGCTGGAGCCGACCGCGGACGGCTTCCGCAACTACCTCGGCAAGGGCAACCGCCTGCCGGCCGAGTACCTGCTGCTCGACAAGGCGAACCTGCTCACCCTGAGCGCCCCCGAGCTGACCGTCCTCGTCGGCGGTCTGCGCGTCCTCGGCGCCAACCAGGGCGGCTCGTCGCACGGCGTCTTCACCGACGCCCCGGGCAAGCTGACCAACGACTTCTTCGTCAACCTGCTCGACCTGGGCACGACGTGGAAGTCGACCTCCGGCGACCAGACGACCTTCGAGGGCCGTGACGCCTCGGGCGAGGTCAAGTGGACCGGTACCCGTGCCGACCTCGTCTTCGGCTCGAACTCCGAGCTGCGCGCGCTCGCGGAGGTCTACGCGAGCGACGACGCGAAGGAGAAGTTCGTGACCGACTTCGTCGAGGCGTGGGTCAAGGTCATGAACCTGGACCGGTTCGACCTCGTCTGATCCGTTCCGAGCATGACGTCATGACGTCCAGGCCGGCCCGCACGGGTCGGCCTGGACGTCGGCGTTTTGCGCGCGGGCACCTCACAGGTCGCACTTTTCACAGAACGCACACCGGGCTCCATCAACCCTTTAAGTTTCAAACGATAGGGTCGCCGACAGGGGAGTGGCCGACGGCGGCCCACCCGCCGTGCCACTTGCTCCTTCTCTCCCCCCCCACAGCACAGGAGACTCGGCGTGCATGACGGCGACGTAGTGGTGATCGGCGGCGGCTATGCGGGCGTCCGTCTGGCGAAGCGACTGGACGCGGCGGCGCGGGTCACGCTGGTGGACCGCAAGGAGGTCTTCTTCCACCGCATCGCCTCCCTGCGCGCCGGCGTGCGTCCGGACTGGTCGCACACCCCCTTCATCCCCTACGACCGGCTGCTGCGCAACGGCCGCGTGGCCGTGGGCAAGGCAGTCCGCATCGACACCGCCGAACGGCAGGTGATGCTCGCGACGGGGGAGCGGCTCCCGTACGACGTGCTGGTGATCGCCACCGGCGCCGACTACCCCGAACCGGCCCGCTTCACCGGCACCACCACCGAGGAGGCGGTGAAGTCCTTCACCACGCACCAGCAGCAGATCGCTTCAGCGGAGCACATCCTCGTCGTCGGCGGCGGGCCCTCCGGGGTCGAGCTCAGCGCCGAGATCCGCCTCGCCCGGCCGGACACCCGGGTCACGCTCGCCCACTCCGGGCCGGAGCTGCTGCACGCCACGGGCAGCGCGCGGGCCGGGCGCAAGGCGCGGGCCTGGCTGGAGTCCCATGACGTGAACGTGTGGCTCGACGCCTTCATGTCCCCCGGCAACGACTTCGGCACCTACCGCGACGCCCGCGGAAACGTCATCGAGGCCGACCGCTCCTTCTGGGCGACCGGCACCACGCCCAACACGCTCTGGCTGCGCCTGGCCGGGCACGGGGACTGGCTGAACGAGACCGGGCACGTGAAGGTCGACCAGGCGCTCCGCGTCCAGGGATGGCTGGACGTGTTCGCGGTCGGCGACGTGAACGACGCCACCGAGGTCAAGATCACCCCGGCCGCACTCGCCCAGGCGGACCTGGCCGCCCACAACATCCGCGCCTACCTGAACAGCGGCGGCAAGCACCGCAAGGAGCCCCGCTTCTACCGTCCGGTCCACCGCACCCCGCTCATCGTGCCGTTCGGCCCGGCCGACGGCGTGACGATGCTGCCCGTGCCGGGCGGCGAAACGGCGGTCCTCGGCAGCCGCACCACGACCATCGCCAAGGCGAAGACCCTCATGACCCCGTACATGCGACGCCAGCTGGGCTACACAGCGGCGTGAGGGGCGGGACGTGCCGGCACTGCCCGGCACGTCCCGCTACCCGCAGGTGTGCCGTATCGAAGCCTGCGTGCCGGGGTACCCGGAGCCTTTCCAGCCCGCCCCGGGCCCCGGCAGGGGCCCGCGCCGGACGGCAGGACGGCGAACGGAGTCGTCATGACGCGGAACCGGGAGAGCGCGACGCCCGCTCGACGAGCCGGGGCGCCTCGGCTGCGCCCGGTCGGGGAGAGCCCGATCCAGCCGGGCTCGCGGGAGCCGCACGCGCACAACAACCAGGAACCGCCCCGTGATCGAAGCCAGGCGATCCTCGAGGCGGCGAAGCAGGTCGGCGTGCTCCTCAAACGCAACGGGCACACGTTCGCCCTGGCCGGAAGCGTGGCCGTCTACGCCCACGGCGGCAGCGGTCACCTGCAGCACGACGCCGACTTCTGCGTACGCCGCGCAGACGCCGAAGCCGTGGCGGACACCCTGACCGAAGCGGGCCTCACGGTGCGTACACCGCCGGAGGACTGGCTGATGAAGACCACATGCCTCGGCCAGGAGGTCGACCTGCTCTCCGAACTCGGGCACCGCTCGGTCACCTCGGACATGCTGGCCCGGGCTCAGGATCTCCCGGTCGACTCGGTGCACATGCCCGTCCTGGCGGCGACGGATCTCATGCGGGCGCTGATCGAGCCCTTCTCGGAGCACCACTGCGACTTCGGACCGGTGCTCGCCGCGGCCCGCGCCCTGCGCGAGAAGGTCGACTGGGACGACGTACGGAGTTCCTGCGGGGACAGACCGATGCCCGCCGCGTTCTTCTTCCTTCTCGAGCGCCTGAACGTCATCGCCCCACGGAAGGAGCCCCGATGAGCGCATACGCCGCCCGGCCCGCTCCCGGCGCCGGTGGAGCGCAGAACCTGGACTACCGCGTGGCCCATCTCGCCGACCATCTGGCCGCCGGGGACCTCGGCGAGCTGGGTGTGCGCATCGAGATCCGTGGCGAGGCGGTTCTGCTGACCGGCACCGTGCCGTCCGCGCAATGCCGTGACGACGTCCTGCGCATGGCCCGCGACGAGCTGCCGGAAACCCCCGTCCACTGCGACATCGTGGTCGCGGACGCCTCCGCGCCCGACCACGCCGAGGAGGTCGAATGATCCGGATAGCGGCCGTCGGGGACATCCATATGGGGCCCGAGAGCAAGGGCCGGCTCCGTCCCTCGTTCGAGACCCTGCCCGACAGCGCCGACGTCCTGCTGCTCGCCGGGGACCTCACCCGCCACGGGACCCCGGAGGAGGCCCGGGTGGTCGCACGCGAGATCGAGGGCCTGGCGGTCCCGGTGGTCGCGGTCCTGGGCAACCACGATCACCACGCCGACTGCCCCGACGAGGTCGCCGCCGTGCTGCGGGACGCGGGTGCGCGCGTCCTGGAAGGGCAGGCGACCGTGGTGGGCAACGGCGGCGCGCGCATCGGCGTGGCCGGCACGAAGGGGTTCGGCGGCGGATTCGTGGGACGCTGCGCCGGTGAGTTCGGTGAGCCGATCATGAAGGAGTTCGTCCGGTACTCGCGCCGGCGCGCCGACACCCTGCGGGACTCCCTGGTGGAACTGCGGGAGCAGGACTGCGACGTACGTATCGCGCTCACCCACTTCTCGCCGGTGCCGGACACGCTGGCCGGTGAACCTCCCGAGATCTACCCGTTCCTCGGCAGCTATCTGCTGGCTGAGGCGATCGACACCGCAGGCGCCGACCTCGCGGTGCACGGGCACGCCCACCTCGGCACGGAGCACGGCATGACCAGCGGGGGAGTGAAGGTGCGCAACGTGGCACAGCCGGTCATCGGCCGGGCGTTCCACGTCTACCACCTGGCGAGGCCCGAGCGGGCGGCGACCGGTGCCTCGGGCGTCCGGGCGGGCTGAGCCCTGGCGTCCCGGTGTGGGCGAGGCCACGCCGTTCACGAGGCCACAGGCATGTCCGCCGCCCTGGGCAACGGGCTACCGTTTGATGGATTCCCGTTCACCCACCCGATGGATTTGCGTCCATCTCCAGTCTCTCGGACGGCCCGGCAGTGCTCGCAGATCTCTCCCCGCTCATCGCCGCGACCACCCAATGGCTGACGCGCTCCTACCCGGCCTGCGGCGGCGCCCTCGCCGCTGCCCTGGGCGAGGTGCAGGCCCGGCAGGCCGTCACCGTCGCGGCGTGGCTGCGCTACCCGACGCCGACGGACGCTGCCCTGGTCGGCATGGCCGGCCCCGGCGGCTCGGCGGGCCTGGACTGGATCACCGGCGCGGACGCATCCACGCACGACGACGCGGACGACTTCGCCTGGCGCACCTGGGTGGACGAGGTCGTCGCGAGCTGGGCGGCCTGCCTGCTCACCGATGCCGGGCTGGCACCGCTGGCGGTCGCCGCGATCGCCGACGGCGGCCATGCGACCGGCGTGCCGATCGAGTTCCGGCGCCTGGTGTCCCCAGACGCCCGCGACCGCCAGGCAGCGGCCCTCCTGCGCCACCCGGACCTCCTCGCCCCGGTGGCCGCCCTGCACCGCACCGCACTCCACGACCTCCTCGACCCGGGGCAGGCCCTCGTCGCCTGATCCCCTCATCGAGCGTGGTTGCTCACAGCCCTCGGGCGGGCGGACCGCACGGCCGCTCGGGCGAATGGGGTCAGGCCTTCTTTCCGCGTCCCGTCAGCGCGTCGCGCAGGCGGTCCACCAGGCCGGCTCCCGGGGCCAGCAGCTTGTTGGCCGGCGGCTTGTCCGGGGCGGACGGGTGCGGGCGGGTCGGCGCCATCTTCTTCGCCTGACGCACCTTGTCGCCCAGGTCGTCGAGCGTCTGCGCGGAACATGCCGCGCGCAGCTTGGGAAAGAGGTTCTGCTCCTCGTCGGCGATGTGCGAGCGGACCTCGCTCGTCAGCATCCCGACGAGCCGGTCGAACTCGGGATCACCGGCTTCGCATCCTTCCAGGTCCTTCATGATCTGCTCGGCCTTGGAGTGATCGTCGATCTCCTTGTCGGCCAGGCCGTCCCCGCCCGCCACGTGCTCCCGCACGGCCGGGTACAGGTACTCCTCCTCGGCCACCGAGTGCCGGACCAGCTCCATCGTGGCCTGGTCGGCGTACAGCTTTCGGTCCTTGTCACCGGTCGCAAGCCCCTCGATCCTGCCGAAGAGCTGCTCGACCTCGCGGTGATCGGTCACCAACTCGTCGATGACGTTCCCGCCATGACCCACGTCCTTCACCTCCCGCCTGGAGCGGCGATCCGAACGGATCCGCCGCCGACTCCGAGTGCCCGCAGCCGATGGGCCCACACTGCTGCGCGGCGGACTTGGCGGACAACGGCCCTCGGCTTCCTGGGCTGCGCCTGCGTAGCCCTCACTGACGACCCGTCATCTCCCGGAGCCGGGCGGCCGCGACGGCCGTAGCCACCATGGTCTGCCCCGGTGGCTGTGCCGCCCGCTCCCGGTGGCCACGAGGGTCGGCGCGAGCCTCGCCGGCGGCCCGGCGCTGGACGGGACGGCGCGCTCGCACCGGCGGAGGGCCCGGCGGTGCGCCGGATCCGTACGCCCTGCGTCGCCTTCTGCGACGACGACACCTGACGGAAACCGGGGCAGCCCTCAGGAGGGCGGCGGGCCTGTCCGGCCTGCGGCTCGGTGGCGAGGAGGAGTTGCCGGCCGCCGATCTGTCTGCAGCGCCGGCGCGACCCCGTCCCACCGGAGATCGAGCACCGGCTGACGGCACCGCAGCGCGCCCGGCGTTCGTCGTCGGGGTGCAGATGCGGCGGTTGAGCGGTGCGGCGGCGTCAGGAACCGGTGCCGGGGACCTCGGTGTCCGGGCCGGCGGTGTCCTCGGTCGTCGTGGGGGCGTCATCGCGTTCGCCCTCGGCCTGGGAAGGCGTCGTGTACTCCGGAGTCGGATGGTCGGGCCGTGGAGTGTCGGCGTCGTCCCGCTCGCCCTCGGCCTGCGACGGGGTGTGGTGGCTCACGCTCATCGGGGTCCTCCTGCGCACAGGGCGGCCGGTCGGCCCTCCTCGGGCGGGGAGGGGCCCGGCACCGTCGAGCGCGGAACCGGGTACCCCCTCGCCGACGGGTGACACGGCCACGCCCGCCCGTGTCGCCCGCGCAGGGTGGGTACCCGTCGCGGCAGCGCGGCTCGTCGACGGAAGGGACGGGCGGTGCGGGAGCGCCCATACTGTCCCTACGGGCGCACCTCGTCGCCCGTGCCTCGCCGCCGTGCCGGACCGGCGGCCGCCGGACAGTCCGAAGTGAGGTTTCCTCCGAAAGGTCCGGGCTACCCGGGCCCGACGCCACGACGGCGTGTTGTCAGCCCCAGAAGACCCCAACTCGCAGTCTCCCGGCCGAGGCCCGTGGACCGTACGAGACTGCCTCCTGGGTCCCGCCCGCCTCCTTCGAACGGGAGTTCCGGATGGCGATCAACCAGCACCCGTCGCCCGCCCCGCCGGATCTGCGGATCGGCCTGCTCGGCTCGTACGGCGGGTGCAACATCGGCGACGAAGCGATTTTGATGTGTGTTCTGAGCTGCCTGCGTGCCCATCGGCCGCATGCACGACTCGTCGTCTTCAGCCGGAACGCCGACCACACCCGCAGCCACCAGCCGGCAGCCGACGAGGTGATCGACTGGGAGGGCGTCCCGCAGAAACCCGTCCTCGACGCCCTGGGCGGACTGGACCTGCTGGTGCTCGGCGGCGGCGGGATCCTCTACGACGGGGAGGCACGGCGCTATCTACGTCTGGTGAAGGCCGCTCACGAGCGCGGCGTGCCCACCTTCGCCTACGCGGTGGGCGCGGGCCCGCTGCGGGAGGCGGACGACCGGGAGGCCGTGCGCACCGTGCTGCCGGAGATGACCGAGGTCGTGGTGCGTGACGAGGAGTCCCGCCTCGTGCTCGAGGAGATCGGCGTCGAGGGCGAGCTCGCCGTGACCGCCGACCCGGCGCTGCTGCTCGCGCCGGAACCCTTCACCGAGCAGATGATGCGGCTGGAAGGCCTGCCTCTCGATGCCCGGCTGGTCGGGATGTCCGTGCGCGAGCCCGGCCGCGCGGCGGAGAAGCTCGACGAGGACGACTACCACGCGCTGCTCGCCGACGTCGCGGACTTCCTCGCCCGGCGCCTGGACGCACACGTGGTCTTCGTGCCGATGGAGCGCCAGGACGTCCGGCACGCCCACGGCGTCCTGTCCCGGATGAGCGCCCCCGACCTGGGCCGCATCCTGCACAACTCCTACAGCCCAGGCCAGGTCCTCGGCTTCATGAGTCACCTGGACATGGTCGTCGGCATGCGCCTGCACGTCGTGATCTTCGCCGCGCTGTCCGGCCTGCCCGTGCTGCCGCTGCCGTATTCCGGCAAGGTCTTCGACTTCGCCCGCCGTACGGGGGCGCCCGCCCTCGTCGGTGTGGCGCGGGAGCAGGCCGGACTCCTGCTCGCCGAGGTGGACCGGCTCTGGGACGAGTTCCCGCACCGGCAGGCGAACCTGAACACCCGGGTACAGAGGCTGCGGGCCCTGGCCCGGGAGACCTGCGCCCGCTGCGGAGTCCTCCTGGACTCCATCGACGGCGGCCCCCGCGAGGCATGGCGGGCGCAGAGCGCCGACCTGATCCTGACCCCGGGCCCCGGGACGGCCCACCTGAGGGACCAGGAGGCGTGACGCCGGGACACCGCGGGCCGTGGGCCCGGGAGGGAGCGGGCCGTCCGCAACCGAACCCAGTCGACAGGAGAAGCGATGCCGATCCTGGAACCACCCCGCCCCGCCACGACCGTCACCCTGCCACCACGTGCGGCCCGCCACGGGGGCCGCACGGACGTCCTGGTCGTCGGCGGCGGCCCGGCCGGCACCGCGGCAGCCTACGCGGCGGCCGATGCCGGCGCCGACGTCGTGCTCGTGGAGCGCTACGGCTTCCTCGGCGGCAACGCCACCGCGGCGCTGGTGATGCCGCTGATGTCGTTCCACAACGAGCAGAAGCAGGCCGTGTTCGACGAAAGCGGACACGACAGCCGGCTGCTGCCCACCGACCACGGCGAGGGCGAACCGGTGGTGGCCGGCTTCCTGTGGCTCCTGCTGGACCGGCTCACCGTACGCGGGGCCTGCATCCCACCGTCCCCCGACACCGGCTACACCGTGCCGTTCGACCCGGAGCTCTACAAACTCGTCCTTCTCGACCTGATGGACGAGAAGGACGTGCACATGCTGTTCCACTCCTTCGCCTCTGCCGCGCTGCCCCTGGACGACGGCTGGCGGGTGGTCTTCGAGACCAAGTCCGGCCCGGTGGTGATCGACGCCGGTGTCGTCGTCGACGGCACCGGCGACGGCGACATCGCCGCAGCGGCCGGGGCGCCGTACGAGATCGGCCGGCCGGAGGACGGGCTCGTGCAGCCGATGACGCTGATGTTCCGCGTCGTCGACTTCCTCCAGCCGCTCTTCTCCGAGTACGTCAGGGAGCATCCCGACCAGTGGCGGGGCGTGCACGGGCTGTGGGACCTCGTCCAGGAGGCCACCGAGGCGGGCGAACTGCGCCTGCCCCGCGAGGACATCCTGTTCTTCGGCACCCCGCACCCCCGCGAGGTCAGCGTCAACAGCACCCGCGTCACCAGGGCGCTCGGCACCGACGTGTGGGACCTCAGCCGCGCCGAGTACGCCGCACGCCGCCAGATGGAACAGATCGACCGCTTCCTGCGGCGCAAGGTACCGGGATTCAAGAAGTCGTACGTGGCACAGAGCGGCGTCCAGATCGGCGTACGGGAGACCCGCCGCATCCTCGGCGACTACCACCTCACCGGCCACGACATCCTCGCCGCGCGCTCCTTCCCGGACGCTGTCGCGCACGGCGCCTACCCCGTCGACATCCACAACCCGAGGGGCAGCGGCACCGTCCTCAAACGCGTCCCTCGCGGGCACTTCTACGACATCCCCCTGCGCTGTCTGCTGCCCCAGGACACGGACCGCCTGCTCGTCGCCGGACGCTGCATCTCCGGCTCGCACGTGGCGCACTCCTCCTACCGCGTCATGCCCATCTCCATGGCGACCGGCCAGGCGGCCGGAGTCTGCGCCGCCCTCTCCGTCCGCCTGGGCCGCAGCCCCCGCGAGGTGCCGTACCACCTGGTCCAACGCGCACTACGGCGCCAGGGCGCCCACCTGCACCTGGACCCCCGGGAACCTGTGCCACAGCGCCACTGACGTGCACCAGCTTCGCGAGGCCCGGCTGGGGCAGTGTGCCGCTCGGGCCCGCCGCTAGGGCCTGTCCGGCGGATCATGCCGGCGTCGCCCATCGCGTCGCCCGCCGCGGTAGCGGCTGATCGACACGGCTCCTCCGCCTTGCAGCTGCACGCACCAGACACCGCTCGGCTCGGCCGGTCTGCACTGTGTCTTGCAGCCGGCCTGATCCGCCGGACAGGCCCTAGGGTGCGGGCATGATCTCGCAGGCATATCTCTCCGAACTGTTCTCCCTGGACGGCCGGGTCGCCGTGGTGACCGGCGGCAGTTCCGGCATCGGCCGGGCCATCGCCGAGGCCCTCGCCCGCGCGGGCGCGCGTGTGGTGATCGTGGCGCGCAAGGAGGCGGAGCTGGCCGCGACGGCCGGCGAGCTGGAGGCCCACGGCTGCCGGGCGGCATGGGTGAGCGCCGACCTGAGCACGCGCGACGGCGTGCGAAGGGCCTCGGACGAGGCGGCCGCAGTGTTCGGGGAGCCCGACATCCTCGTCAATTCCGCCGGGATCAATCTGCGGCCCCCGATGGGCGAGCTGAGCGAGGACGTGTGGGACACCACGATGGCCGTGAACCTGGAAGCGCCCTATCTGCTGGGGCAGCGGTTCGGGCCCGGCATGGCCGAGCGGGGCTTCGGACGGATCATCCACATCACCTCCCAGCAGGCGCACCGGGCGTTCGTCCAGAGCGGCGCCTACGGCGTCTCCAAGGGCGCACTGGAGTCGCTGGCCCGTTCACAGGCGGAGGCATGGTCGCCGTACGGCGTCACCTGCAACACGCTCGTGCCGGGGTTCGTCATGACGCCCCTCAACGCACGCCTGTCGTCCGACCCCGACAAGGTGGCGGCGCTCGCCGCACGCACGATGGTCGGGCGCAACGGCCTGGCCGAGGACTTCGCCGGCGCGGCGGTGTTCCTCGCCAGCCGCGCCTCCGCGTACGTCACCGGGCAGGCGCTCTTCGTCGACGGCGGCCTCTCCGTCCACTGAGCCGGCCAGGCCCATCCGTCAGCGCAGGTCGAGGCGCATCAGGATCCGGGGATGCCCGGCCAGGACGGAGGTCGTGTCGGCCGCGTGGACGAAGCCGGCACGTTCGAAGTTCCTCCGGAGCCCTGCGTACGCCATCGTCAGGTCGACCCTTGCGTCCCCGTTGTCGAGGGGGTACGCCTCGATCACCGGCGCACCCCGGTCGCGGGCGAACTCGACCGCTCCGGCGATCAGGGCGTGGGTGATTCCCTGCTTCCGATGGCCGGGGCGGACGCGGATGCACCACAGCGACCAGACCGGCAGATCGTCGACGTGCGGGATCTTGCGGTTGCGGGCGAAGGAGGTGGCCGAGCGGGGGGCCACCGCGGCCCAGCCGATCGGGTCGTCACCGTCGTAGGCGAGCACCCCCGGAGGCGGATCGGCGCGGCACAGCTCGGCGACGTACTCACCGCGGGCCGGCCCGCGGAGTTCGTTGTTGAGCTTGGACGGGATGCGGTAGCTCAGGCACCAACAGACGCTCGCTGTGGGCGACTTGGGGCCGATCACCGTACGGACGTCGTCGAAGACCGAAGCCGGGCGAACCTCGATGGGCATGGCACCACGATGTCACGCAGGAGGGAGCACCGCTCGGTGCAGTGCGAAGTCCTGTTCGCGCTGGGGGACATCGCCGTCGGCGAGGACGGACGCCGACCCTGCAGGGCTCGTTCGGGGTTCGCCGCGGACCGTCCGGGTACCCGGAGCCCTGCAACACGGGGGACAGGATGGGACGGAGGGCCGTGAGGATGCCTGCCCTGACACAGACTCCCGCGTCGGACCCCCGGGTGAGCCGCCGTGCCTCCACCCGCGCCGCACGCTCGCGCGGCAGGGTCCCCGAGCCCGACGAGGAGCCG
Organism: Streptomyces regalis; assembly: GCF_001509475.1. Lineage (GTDB taxonomy): Bacteria > Actinomycetota > Actinomycetes > Streptomycetales > Streptomycetaceae > Streptomyces > Streptomyces regalis. The sequence goes on along the minus strand of NZ_LLZG01000423.1, from coordinate 36,353 downwards.
GATCTACTCGGCCAGTACCTGGCCCGGATCGCGGCGACCCCGCTGCTGACCGCGGAGGACGAAGTACGGCTGGCCCAGCGCATCGAGGCCGGAGTGCGGGCCGCCGAGGAACTGCGGCAGGCCGACGGGGGCGAGCCCGCCCCGGAGCCGGCCAGGCGCCGGGAACTGGACGCGGCCGCCCGTGACGGCTGGGCCGCCAAGGACCATATGATCCGGGCCAACCTCCGGCTGGTGGTGGCGATGGCCAAGCGGCACGCCCATCGGGGTGTCCCCCTGCTCGACGTCATCCAGGAGGGAAACCTCGGACTGATCCGGGCTGTGGAGAAGTTCGACCACACCAAGGGCTTCAAGTTCTCCACGTACGCCACCTGGTGGATCCGCCAGGCCATCGAGCGGGGCCTGGCGCAGCACGCCCGCGTCGTCCGGCTTCCCATGCACGTCGTCGAGGAGCTGCGCAAGCTCGGCAAGATCGAGCGGCGTCTTCAGCACGACCTGGGACGCGCACCCACCGTCGAGGAGGTCGCCCGTGACAGCGGCTTCGCCGGGGACCGGGTCCGCCGGCTGCGCCGGGTCGGGCGGCAGGAGGTCAGCCTGGACACGCCCGTCGACGAAACCGGGGAGACCGTGGTCGGCGACCTCATCCCCGACACCGAGGTGCTCCAGGCCGCGGACATCGCCGAGTACCAGGCCCTCGCGGCGGACCTGAGGAAGGCCATCGGCACACTCGCGCCCCGCGAGGCCATGATCCTCAGCCTCCGCTACGGCCTGCACGACGGGGAGCAGCGCACCCTCGAACAGGTCGCCAGGCAGGTGGGCCTGACGCGTGAGCGCGTCCGCCGGCTGGAGAAGGAGTCGCTGGCGAGGCTGCGGGCACCTGAGACGGGGGAACGGCTGATGGCGTGGGCGAGCTGATCATCGCCCGTGTGCCACCTGTGCGACCTGTGCCACCTGCGTCACCTCTGTCACGCCGTGGCGTGGAACGCGTGCAGCGTCCGTGCGACGTCCGCGTCGGAGACCTGGCCGAAATCCTCGTACCACTCACCGACCACATGGAGTGACGCCGGCTGCTCGAGACACACGAGGTCGTCGCAGTCGCGGCGGATGGACGCAATGGTCCGCGGGCTGCCGACGGGCACCGCCAGGACCAGTCGCGCCGGGCCGTGGCGGCGCAGGAAGCGCAGTGCCGCCGTGGCGGTCAGGCCGGTGGCGAGGCCGTCGTCGACGAGGACGACCGTGCGGCCGTTGACGGACGGGAGCGGGCGGCGGCCGCGGTAGAGGTACTCACTGCTGTGCAGCTCGTTGCGTGCGCGCACGATCACATCGCCGAGCCGGTCCTCGGACAGGTGCATCATGGCCAGGCTCTGGCGGTCGTACAGCGGCGGATCGTCGGCGACGATCGCACCGATCGCCGTCTCCGGCCGGACAGGGGTGCTGATCTCGCGGGTGACCAGCACGTCCAGCGGGGCGTGCAACGCACGGGCCACCTCCGCGGCGACGGGCACGCCACCGCGCGGCAGGGCCAGCACGAGCAGATTGATCAGGTCGCCGGAGTCGGCCCACTCGACCAGCCGCAGGGCCAGTTCCCGTCCGGCGTGGGTACGGTCGCGGAATGACACGGCACTTCTCCCTCCACGTCGGCGCAGCCGCCGAGTGCCCGGCGTGCCACGGGCGAAACGGGGCCGGCCGGGACTCGTAGGCGTCGACGCCGTTCTCGGTGGCCGGCTCCTGGGTGCGCGAGCAGCATGCCGGGCCGGTGGACTTCAGTCGGCCACCCCGTCGACGACGGCGCGAGCGGCACGCGCGCGTGCCCCGGCTGCAGTCCGTCCGGGCCGTCGGCCATCTGCGGCCCGCCGAAGAAGGTGATGCCGCCGCGGGGCCCGGCCGGATCGGCGTTGTCGCGTGGCGCGTAGTAGCCGGCCCGGCAGTAGCGGCACATGAGGGGCCGAGGAGCGGGTACCCGAAGCCTCTGGTGCAGAGCGGACGGACGAGATACGACACGGCGACGGGACGAACCATGACCGACCCCCAGTTCGAGAGAGGTCCACTGGCGGCCCAGCAGGCCTTGCGCACGGTCGTCGAGAAGGGCGCGGACCAGGCGGCGCTCAGCACGCTGGCGCACAGCGAGGTGCTCGTTCCGGCGGCGACGGACGCGGAGGGGCCCGCTCCCAAGGCGCTGACGCTCCCCGTGTTCGAACAGGAGGACGGCACCGAACTGGTGCCGGTCTTCACCACCCAGGAACGCATGGAACACGCCCTGCCACGGATGCGGCGGCACCGCAGTGTGCTGCTCGGTGTGCTCGCCCATGGCTGGCCCTCCGACCTGTCCCTGGTCATCGACGCCGGCACCCCCGAGCAGCTGGCCCTGACGGCCAATGGCGTGAGGGCACTGCTGGACCGGGGCGACATCTGACTCCGGAACGCCCGCCCGGCGCCGTGTGTGGTCTGCGTCCGTGTGGGTACTGCGGCGCGCATGACTGGCATCGAACTCAAGAGCTCCGCGTTCAACGACCACGCGATGATCCCGCGCCGCCACGCCAAGGAGGGCGAGAACCTCTCTCCGCCCCTGACCTGGTCCGGGGTGCCCGACGAGGCGGTGGAACTGGCCGTGCTGTGCGAGGACCCGGACGCCCCGTCGGGGACCTTCGTCCACTGGCTGGTCACCGGCATCGACCCGCATGCGAACGGGCTGCCGGCCGGCGAGGCGGCCCCGGGCAGCCACCCGCACCGAAACGGCTACGGCCAATCGGGGTGGGGCGGCCCCCAGCCCCCGGCCGGCGACGACGCACACCGGTACTTCTTCCGTGTCTACGCCCTGCCCGGCCCCGTCTCCATCCCGGAGGCGGCCACGGCCGACGAAGCACACCGGGTACTGGACCGGCAGCAACTGGCGAGCGGGACACTCGTCGGGCTCTACCAACGCTGACGGTGCGGACGAGTCACTGTGGCCGGTGCGCCGGGCTGCGTACGCGCCGCGCAGAGCGCATGGTGGTGACATGAGCACGCGTCCCCCCGTGGTGGTGCTGCCGCCGTCGTCGGACGGCGGTCGTCAGGTGACGGTCCACGGCAAGCCGGTGGGCACCGCGTACAGCCTGTTCGACGTGCTGGACCTGGTGCACCGCGCGGACCTGCCCACCGAGGACCGGGCCGTCGACGATCCCGAGCTGATCGAATGGCAGGGCGGCGGGCCGTACGACTGGAACAGCCCGGACACACCCGGTACGGCGAACGAGTGACCCCGGCCCAGGCGCCACCCTCGGACCACCCTCGGAGGTCTGAGGTTCCCGTCGGAGCGCTGCTGACCTTGACTGAAGTGGCAGGACCGAACAGGACCGCTACTTCACGGGGACGCACATGAAGCGCAGCAAGAAGATCTTCGCGGCCGGCCTGGCCGGCACCGTCTCGGCCGTGGCCCTCACCGTCGCCGGCCTGGCGGGCCCGGCGCAGGCCGCGTCCGTGCAGCCCGCGGCCGTGGGCTCCGTCGACTGCGACGGCTGGGTGCACAACAACAACCCGGACCACGGCATCGCGGGCTGTCAGAACAACACCGACCGCACCGTCACCTTCCGCGCCGAGGTCGTCTGTGGCTGGGCTCCGGACGTCTCGGGCCAGTGGGTGACGCTGGCGCCGGGGCAGTACGGCGATTCCTCGGGCGTGTGCGCGATCTACAGCTCGGGGGTCGGCAGCGTCGGCTGGACCATCGAGTAGGAGCTCGGGTCGGCGTTGAACACCGGGTGGTAGCTCTCCGGTGGCGCCAGATAGCTGACGGGCAGTCCGCCGGTGTCGATGACGATCTGGTCGACGGCGATGCCCGGGTCGACCATGAAGATCCGCAGGACGTGCTCACCGGGCTCGTCCACCGTCACCACGGCGGTCAGCTTCTCGACGCCGTCCTCCACGTTGCGGGCCCAGGCGTCGCCCCGGTTGCCGGTGGCGACGGCCTGGCCCGCGAGGACGGTGGCCGGCTGGTCGTCGAGCGCGACGGCCAGCCGGCGGTGGCCGCGCTCGTCGAGGGACGGCAGCCGGAAGACGGTGACCGGGAAGGTGCCGGTGCCGCCGAAGCGCACCCGGTACCTCAACTCGGGCGCCTTGCCGGCGAAGTCGGCGGTGACGGGGGCCGCCGTCGACGGCACCGCCTCCAAGGCGCCCGTACGGCGGCCCAGCCCGCGCACCACACGCCACCGCGCCCCGCCACGCGCCACCCGCTGGTCGGCGTGCACGGCGTCGATCGAGACGTACCCGTGGGCCTCCACGAACCCACGGGCCCGCCGACGCGCCCGCTCACCGTCGTTGACCACCCGCAACGGCACCTCGACCCGCTGCCCCGCCCCACTGACGGCGACCGTGGCGTCGTATGTGCCCTCCGGCATCCGCGCCCAGTCGAGCTCCACCCACACCCGGGTCTGCTCGGGGAGCGAGCCTCCCGCCGCGCTCAGCAGTACCCAGGGGTGGCTCGCCTCGGCCGACCAGTCGAGCGGCAGGAAGCCGGTGTTGAAGACGTCGAGGAAGCGCCTGTCCCGGGTGTAGGAGGAGAAGGACAGCGGGCGGGCCGCGCCGGTCTCGTTGCCCTCGGCCGCCACACCCAGCCCCGAGGTCTCCTGCCGGGCGACCCGGGTGACCGCCGGACGGCCCGGCGCCTTCGGGATCTGGGAGGGATACGGGTTGACGATCCCGTCCCATTTCCCGCCCGCCACCTCGGCGTTGTAGCGCTTGGTCAGCGCCGCCTCCTCGGCGTGGGCCGCCTCGGCCAGGTCCGCGAAACGGTTGGCCCCGGCCCCCCGTCCCTGCCGCACCGCGAGCGCGTTGCGGTCCGCCCAGTAGTACTTCAGGTTCATCAAGTACGCGCCGTGCACCGGGTATTCGACCAGCTCGAAGAAGGCGTCCCGGTACGGCTCGGGCACCTTGGCCCCCACCGCCCGCACCCGCGTGAGCAGCCCCTCGTACGCGGCCATACGGCGGCCCGCCTCGTCGCCGTGGTGGATCACGGAGAACACCCCGCGGTCGATGAACTCCGGGCGCCGCTCCGCCGCGAGCCGGTAGTACTCGGTACGGATGGCGGCGATCTCCCGTCCGTACCGCCGGCCGAACTGCCGCCCGGCCCACTCGGCCATGAAGCCGGTCTCGGCGTCGTCGGCGCTCCACCGGTCCACGTCCCAGGCCATGTCCATGGAGAAGGACAGGCCGGTCTCGATCGACTTGACGTCACCGACGTTGAAGATCCACATCCGGTCGACGCCGTGCTCGTACACCCGCCGCAACTCCTGCCAGACCTTGGCGAGTTGGGTCGTGTCCAGCCACAGATAGCTCTTCGGGCGGCCCCAGTAGGACAGGTGGTAGTAGATGCCGTTGCCGCCCGCGCGCCGCCGCTCGGCGTCGTTCGGCAGCTGGCGCATGTTGCCGTGGTTGTCGTCCGGCCAGATCAGCGTGACGTCGTCGGGAACCTGGACGCCCGCGTTGTACAGCTCCAGGACCTCCTTGTACGGGATGAAGATCTGCGGCTCGACGGCCGCGCCGACCTCCTCGGCCAGGATGCGGCGCTGGTCGGCGATGATGTCGTTCATCACCGCGACCTTCTCGGGGATGGTGGTGGCGTACTTGGTCTCCAGCGCGCTGTCGTGCAGACCGCGCATGCCGATCGTCCAGCTGCTCTCGTACGAGGCGTTCTGTGCCGCCCGCGCCCTCCAGTAGTCGGAGATGACAGCGGGGTTGACCGTGTAGTCGTACACCGGCAGGGCGCCGTCCGCGCCGCGATGCTCCTGCGCCCACGGTGCCCACTCGTGGACGCCGTTGCGCAGCAGGGCCTCGGGGTGGCTGGAGCCGACGACGATGCCGTAGCGGTCGGCCAGTTCGGGGTTCTCGCGGTGCTTGTTGAAGAAGTCGGAGTACGGATGCATCGCCGGCCACAGGTAGTTGGCCTTGAGGCGGAGCAGCAGCTCGAAGACGCGCTTGTAGGTCTCGGGGCCGATGTTCTTGTCCGGTTCCTGGGTGCGGTGCGACCAAGTGGTCAGGTTCTGCTCGTCGTTGATGAAGATTCCCCGGTAGCGCACCGACGGTTCGTACCGCTTGAGCGGGCCCGCGGGCACCGTCACCGTGTCGCGGCGGGGCACGGGGACGTCGGCCCACCAGTACCACGGGGAGACTCCGATGCGCTCCGAGGTGTCGTAGATGCCGTAGACCGTGCCGCGCCGGTCGCTGCCCGCGATCACCAGGGCCCGCTCCACCCCGGGCAGCGGACGCTCCACCACCTGGGCCACCGACGCCTCCCAGCGCCCCTGCACTCGGGAGACGTTCAGGCGCCCTTGGGCGACGAGCCGGTCGAGGACCGGGCTGGCGCCGAGGGTGCCCACCAGGACCAGACCCGCGGCGGCCGCCTCCGGGAGGGTGTGACGCAGCACGGGCCGGACTCCGCTGACCCGTTCGACATCCGCTTGGAGATCGCCGGCCGCGCGGATCACCGCCGGATCGTCCGCCGCGTCGACGTACAGCTCTGTGGCGGTGCCGCCCCGTACCAGCGGGAAGTCGGGCCGGACCGACGCGGCCCGCGCGGTCGTGGGGAGGACAGCGGGCAGCAGCGGGGCGGCTCCGACGGCGGCCATGGCCCGCAGGAAGGACTTGCGGGTCCATGGCTGGGACGGGAGGGGGAGGGGCGAGTCGTGGTGCGGCACGTGACGCTTCCTTTCCGCGCATGACTGAAGGGGCGTGGTGCGAGCGAAGGGGCGTGGTGCGAGGGAACGACGTGAGCGTGCGTGGTTTGGCATGGTCAGGCTAGAAAGCGCTTGCCGTCCGGAACCCTAAGCCAGCCCTGTCCGAGCGGTCCAGACCCCTGCGACGCGTCGGACGGGCGGGCCCGCGGTGTGTCCGGTACCGGTGGGTGGGGTACGCGGCGACCGACGGAAGGGGAAGCCCATGCAGTTCCGTGACCGCAAGGAGGCCGGGCAGGAGCTGGCGGAGCACCTGCGCATCCGGCAGGAGAAGGGCACCCTTCCGCATCCCGTGGTCCTCGCGCTGCCGCGCGGCGGCGTCGCGGTCGCCCGGGAGATCGCCCGGGCGCTGGAGGCCCCGCTGGACGTGCTCGTCGTACGCAAGATCGGGGCCCCGTTCCACGAGGAGTTCGGGGTCGGCGCGCTCGCCGGCGACGACCCTCCGCTCTTCGACGAGGCGTCGCTGTACCGGCTGGGGCTGAGCGAGGCCGACCTGGCACCGGTGGTGGAACGGGAGCGCAAGGAGCTGCGGCGGCGCGAGGAACGCTATCGGCAGGGCCGGCCGGCTCCCCAGCTGCGCGACCGTACCGCCATCGTCGTCGACGACGGTGTCGCGACCGGCTCGACCGCACGAGCCGCCCTGCGCGCCGTACGCCACCAGGAGCCCGAGCGTCTGGTTCTGGCCGTGCCGGTCTGTGCGCCGGAGGCGGCCGAGGAGCTGCGCCGGGAGGTCGACGAGTTCGTCTGCCTGCACCGGCCGAAGCTGTTCAGCGCGGTCGGCGAGTGGTACCAGGACTTCGGTCAGCTGACCGACGCCGATGTGCTGGAGGCGTTGCGCGGCGAGTGAGGGCTCAGCCGGTCCCCTTGAGCAGCCGCAGCGCGTACGTGCGGCCCTCGACGCCCCACTCACCGGCCGGCGGCTCGAGCCCCGCGTCGATCGCCCGGATGCCCGGCCGCCCGATGTGGGCGTAGACCAGGCGCCGCACCCCGTGCCGTACGGCCTCCTCGGCGACGACGCGCACAGGGGCGTGGCCGCCGACGCCGCCCCGGAACCGTATCGGCCGGTTCCAGGCGGCGGCCTCCGCGAACATCAGGTCCGCCCCCGCGGCCCAGGCCGGGAACTCCCAGAACTCCGGCGCCCACACCACGAGCAGATCACCGGCCTCGACGCGATAGCCGTAGGCCGGGTGCGAGGTGTGCACCACGGGACGGCAGCGCACCCGCACCTCGCCCAGGTCCAGATCACCGGCGCGTGGCGCGACGCCCAGCTCGGCCGCGCTCCTGCGCAACTGCGACCGCAGCTCCGCCTGCTCATCGGTGACCAGCCAGGCGGCGGGTCGTCGCCCGGGTGGCGGCTCGGCGCCGGGGCCGCCGTCGAAGACCACGCGGTGCCCGGCGTGGCGCAGCAGCAGACCGGCCGGGGCGAAACGGGGCGAGTTCATCGCGCCGACGCCGAGCAGGGTCAACCGGAGCCAACGGTTCATGAGGCGGCTCGGTCGGCGGGCCCGGCCAGAACGAGCGCCCCGTCCGCGCCCAGGGTGAGGTGGACGCCGTGACTGATGCGGTCGAGGGTGGTGTGCAGCCAGCTGCGGTCCTCCGCCGGCGGCTGCTCCAGGCGCATCCGGCGGGCGAGCAGGGGCACCATGCGCAGGCCGGTGAGGGCGCCGGTGTCCGCCGCCAGCGTGACGAAATAGGCGATACGCAGGTCGTCGCGGTACTCCTCGTAGCCGGGGATGCCCTCGTAGTCGTCGATGAAGTCGCCGCAGCCGTGCAGGATCAGCCGGTCCCGGTAGACCTCGACGGGGCGGGGGTGGTGCGAGGAGTGGCCGTGGACGAGGTCGGCGCCGCCGTCGACCAAGGCGTGCGCGATGCGGCGCTGATCGCGGGGGACGAGATAGCCCCAGTTGGAGCCCCAGTGCACGGACACGACCACGATGTCGGCGGCCCGCTTCACCTGCCGTATGTGCCGCACCGCGGCGGCGGCTGTGGCCGGCGACAGTTCCGGCACGTAGGCGACGCCCGGCAGGTCCGGCGTTGCTGCCCAGTTCGCGGGGATGCCGCTGCTGCCGGCGCCGAGGGCGAAGACCAGCACACGGCCGCCGTGGGGGAGCGGCAGCGCCACGGGCGCGTACGCCTCCTCGGCGCTCCGCCCCGCGCCCGCGGTCCGCAGACCCGCTCCGTGCAGCACGTCGAGCGTCTCCTCCAGGCCCGGGCGGCCGAAGTCCTCCACATGGTTGTTGGCCAGGACGCAGACATCGGGCCGGGCCACCGTGAGGGCGGGCAGGTTGGCCGGATGCATGCGGTAGTGGACCGCCTTGCCGGGCTCGAACGCGTCACTGCGCGTCACGGACGTCTCCAGGTTGACGATCCGCACGTCCGGCGCGCCCGCCTCCAGCAGCCCCAGCGCCTCGCCCCACGGCCAGGACGGGTCGACCGGTGCCGGGATCGGGCCGTTGACCGCCTCCGCCATGCTCACGTAGGAACGCGCGTCCGTGACGTACCCCTCCCGCAGCACCGGGTCACCGGGCCGGGCCAGGATCTGGTCGACGCCGCGTCCGAGCATCACGTCGCCACAGACGAAGAGCGTCACAGTGCCGCCGCGCATGTCTCAACCGTACGAGGTCCGGGCGTGGGACGGGATCACGCCACCGGGGCGAGAGACGGTGGCGCAGGCCGCGGGGCTCGTGGCAGGTGGTGAGCGTCGGTGATGTCTCGGACGCGCGGGCGTTGTGCAGGCGCACCCGATGTCGCCAGGGCGCCCCACGCGATACGGAGCGCCCCGCGCGGGTACCCCGCATCTGCGATGAGCCGAAGCGCGGGAGGCTGCCATGGAACTGATCGAGGAAGCTCCCCACCGCTTCCGTATCGACCCGCACGGCCCGATGCGGGTGCCGGGCGTGGTGTTCGCGTCCCGGAAGCTGCTGAACGACGCCGAGAAGTCACTGGAGCAGGTGGTCAACGTGGCCACGCTGCCGGGCATCGTCGGCGCGTCGTACGCCATGCCCGACATCCACTGGGGCTACGGCTTCCCCATCGGCGGCGTCGCGGCGACCGACGTGGCCGACGGCGGTGTCGTCTCGCCCGGCGGGGTCGGCTTCGACATCTCCTGCGGTGTGCGGTTGCTCGCCGCCGACACCGATCAGAAGGGGCTGGAGTCCGCGCTGACCGAGGTGATGGACGGCCTGGACCGGGCCATCCCGCGCGGCGCCGGCCCCGGCGGGGTCTGGCACCTGACCGGCCCCGGCCAACTGGAGCGGATCCTGCGGGGCGGCTCCCGGTACGCGGTGGGGGAGGGCCACGGCGTGGAGCGCGACCTGGTGCGCTGCGAGGACGGCGGGGCGGTCGCCGACGCCGACGTGGACCAGGTGAGCGCCCGGGCGCGAGAGCGCGGGCTCGGGCAGGTCGGGAGCCTCGGGTCCGCCAACCACTTCCTCGAGGTGCAGCGCGTCGACGAGGTGTACGACGAGACGGCCGCCGCCGCGTTCGGGATCACCGTCGGCCAGGTGTGCGTGATGATCCACTGCGGTTCCCGCGGCCTCGGCCACCAGATCTGCACCGATCACGTCCGGCTGATGGACCGCGCGATGACCCGCTACGGCATCAAGGTCCCCGACCGCCAACTGGCCTGCACCCCGGTCGAGTCGCCGGAGGGGCAGAGGTACCTCGGTGCGATGGCCGCCGCGGCCAACTACGGCCGCGCCAACCGCCAGCTGCTGTCCGACGCGGCCCGCAAGGTCTTCCACCGCGCCGCGGGCATCCGGCTGTCCCTGGTGTACGACGTCTCCCACAACCTGGCCAAGATCGAGACCCACCCGGTGGCCGGAACCCGCCGCACTCTGTGCGTCCACCGCAAGGGCGCGACCCGCGCCTTCCCGCCCGGCCATCCCGACCTGCCCGACGACCTGCGCGAGGTCGGCCAGCCGGTGCTGATCCCGGGGACGATGGGCACCGCCTCGTACGTCCTGGTCGGCGTGGCAGGCGGAGACGCGTTCTCCTCCACCTGCCACGGCGCGGGCCGCGTCCTCAGCCGCCACCGGGCCGCCCGCGCGGTGGGCGGCCGTGAACTGCGGGCCCGGCTGGAGTCGGCGGGCATAGCGGTGCGCCCGCGGTCGCTGCGCGGCCTGGCGGAGGAGACGCCCGAGGCGTACAAGGACGTGAGCGAGGTGGTGGCGGCGAGCGAGGGGGCACGGCTGTGCCGGACGGTGGCTCGGCTGGTGCCGCTGGGGGTGGTGAAGGGCTGAGGGGGTGGCGGGGCGCGGCGCGGTCCTACGGCCGTACGGCTCTCGCGCCGGCCGTGGACCCGTACGCCTCACACGTCCACGGTCACCGCGCACGACCACCCGTAGGGATCCGGCCCGATGCGCAGCCCGTGCCAGGAGATGCCCTTCGGGCTGGCGCCGGTGACCTCCACGTCCGTCAGTTCGGCGAGCGCGAGGCGCACGTCCAGGTCGCCGTCCGTGGTGTCGGCCTCCAGGTCGACGGGCACGCGGCCGTCCACGTCGAGGCGGAAGACGACCTCGTCGAGGAGCGCCGTCAGCAGGCCCTCGTCGCTGTCCTCTTCGAGCCGTACCCGCTCCACCGAGGTGGGCCTTACGGCCGTGACGTCCGCGAAGCACTCCACCATGCCCAGCGCGGCCTCGACCAGACAGCGCTCCCGGCTCACGGCCCACGCCTCGACGCGGACGTCGGCCGTGTGCGGCACCGCCCGGTGGCCGCTGGCGCCGCGCCGCCGTGTCTGGATGTCGTCGTCGGTGTCGCCGACCATGTGCACTCACCTCTGATCCGCTCGGCCGGCCAGGCCCAGGAGTCGCCTCCCGCGAGGTCGGTACGTCGATAGGGGTACCCGCGTCGGGGCACCCGTATCGCCGCAGACCAAAGGAGTGGACCGTGCCGGACATGGAGCAGGACGAGGCGCGCCGCCGGTTCACCGCTGCCCGGGTCGCACGGTTGGCGACGGTCGACCCGGTGGGGCGCCCGCACCTGGTGCCGGTGGTGTTCGCCCGGCGCGGCGACCGGATCGTCACCGCCGTCGACAGCAAGCCGAAGCGCTCCGAGCGGCTCGGGCGGTTGCGCAACATCGCCGGGCACCCGGCGGTCAGCCTGCTCGTGGACGTGTACGACGACGACTGGGACCGCCTCTGGTGGGTCCGGGCCGACGGCGACGCCCGGATGCTGCTGCCCGACGCGCCCGACGAGACGACGCGCGACGAGTACGCCGTCGCCGTCGGCCTGCTGCGGCAGAAGTACCCCCAGTACCGGCAACAGCCCCCGACAGGCCCGGCGATCGTGATCACCGTGGTGCGCTGGAGCGGCTGGCGGGCCTCGTAGACGAGCGCGTGGGTGCGCCGGCAAATCCACAGCTGCAGACCCATTGACCCGTGACCATGCACGAACATAATCTCCGTCCTCATATGTAGACGACGTCTTCATATGAGGACCCCGTTCGCCGGGGTGAACGTAAGCGGCCGACGTTCAAAGGAGAACCGCGCTATGCCGCTCGTGGTGGTCGGGGTCAGTGTTCTGGTCCTGCTCGTCCTGATGACCAAGCTCAGGCTGAACGGCTTCGCCGCCCTGCTCCTGGTGGCCGTGGGTGTCGGCCTGGTGCAGGGGATCGGGCCGGAGAAGATCCCGGACGTCCTCGCCGAGGGCATCGGCGACCAGATCGGCGACACCATGCTCACCATCGGGCTCGGTGCCATGGTCGGCCGGGTGATGGGGGACTCCGGCGCCGCCCAGCGGATAGCCGGCCGGCTCCTCGAGGTGTGCGGGCCGCGCTGGGTGCAGGTGGCCATGGTGCTGACGGCCATGCTCATCGGCGTGACGATGTTCTACGAGGTGGCCTTCGTGATCATCGTGCCGATCGCCTTCACCCTCGTCCGGGTCACCCGCTCGAACCTGCTGTGGGTCGGGCTGCCCATGTCGATCGCCCTGTCCACCATGCACAGCTTCCTGCCGCCCCACCCCGGCCCCACCGCGGTGGCCGCCACCTTCCACGCCTCCGTCGGACTCACCCTGTTCTACGGCCTGTTCATCGCCGTCCCGGCCGGCGCGCTGATCGCCCTGCTGTGGCCGCGCCTGCCCTTCGTCCGGGCGATGAACCCCGCCATCCCCAAGGGCCTGGTCAGCGAGCGGGTCTTCGACGACGACGAGATGCCCGGCATGGGCTGGTCGCTGTCCGTGGCCCTGCTGCCCGTCGTCCTCATCGCCGGGGCCGCCGTGACCGACCTGGCCGCCTCCGGAGACAGTGGCCTGCTGCACGTCGTCGCGTTCATCGGCTCCGCGCCGATCGCCCTGCTGCTGACCCTGCTCGTGGCGATCTGGGCGTTCGGCCCGCGCATCGGCCGCAGCCTCGCCGAGGTCAGCACCTCGTGCAAGGAGGCCGCCCAGGCGATGGCGATGATCCTGCTCGTCATCGGCGCGGGCGGTGCCTTCAAGAACGTCCTGGTCGAGGGCGGGATATCCGACTACATCAAGGACGCCACCGACGGCTGGCCCATCTCCCCGATCCTCCTCGCCTGGCTGATCGCCGCCATCCTCCGCGTGGCCCTCGGCTCCGCGACGGTCGCCGTCGTCACGGCCTCCGGCGTGGCCCTGCCCCTGCTCGCGGGCAGCGGCGTCCACCCCGAGGTGATGGTCCTCGCCGTGTCCTGCGGCTCGATCGCCTTCTCCCACGTCAACGACCCGGGCTTCTGGATGTTCAAGGAGTACTTCAACCTGTCCGTCCTGGACGCCATCAAGGCCCGGACGACCTACACGACGGTCCTCGCGATCCTGGGCCTCGGCGGTGTACTCGTCCTGGAACAGGTCCTCGACGCCCTCGGCATCTGACCGACCACCCCCTCACGAGAACGGCACCCGCCCGCCATGAGTCAGCCCGTCGTCACCCGCTTCTCCGTCCATCCGGTCGCCGGCCGCGACTCGATGCTCCTCAACCTCTCCGGAGCCCACGCCCCGTACTTCACGCGCAACGTGGTGGTCCTGGAGGACTCCGAGGGCCGTACCGGTCTGGGCGAGGTACCCGGCGGAGAGAAGATCACGCAGACCCTGCGCGATGCCGGACCCCTCGTCGTCGGCACCCGCGTCGGCGACTACAAGCGCGTCCTGCGCACGATGGAGGCGGCCTTCGCCGACCGCGACTCGGGCGGTCGAGGCGCCCAGACCTTCGACCTGCGTACGACGGTGCACGCGGTCACCGCCGTGGAGTCGGCGCTCCTCGACCTGCTCGGGCAGCACCTGGAGGTCCCGGTCGCCGCCCTGCTGGGCGACGGCAAGCAGCGCGACGCCGTACGGGTCCTCGGCTACCTCTTCTACGTCGGCGACCCGGACCGGACCGACCTGGACTACGTCCGCGACCCCGACTCGGACATCGACTGGTACCGCATCCGGCACGAGGAGGCACTGACCCCCGAGGCGATCGTCCGGCAGGCCGAGGCCACCTACGACCACTACGGCTTCCGTGACTTCAAGCTCAAGGGCGGCGTCCTGCCGGGCGCGGAGGAGGTCACGGCCGTCACCGCCCTCAAGGAGCGCTTCCCCGAGGCACGGATCACCCTCGACCCCAACGGCGCCTGGTCCCTGCGCGAGGCCGTCGAGCTGTGCCGCCCCCTCGTCGGCACCCTCGCCTACGCCGAGGACCCCTGCGGGGCGGAGGGCGGCTACTCGGGCCGCGAGATCCTCGCGGAGTTCCGCCGGGCCACCGGGCTGCCCACGGCGACCAACATGATCGCCACGGACTGGCGTCAGCTGACCCATGCCCTGGCCCTGCAGTCGGTGTCCATTCCGCTCGCTGACCCGCACTTCTGGACCATGCAGGGCTCGGTGCGCGTCGCCCAACTCTGCAACGCCATGGGGCTGACCTGGGGCTGCCACTCCAACAACCACTTCGACATCTCCCTGGCGATGATGGCCCACTGCGGAGCGGCCGCCCCCGGCGAGTACAACGCCCTGGACACCCACTGGATCTGGCAGGAGGGCCGGGAACGGCTCACCGTCGAGCCGCCCAGGATCACCGGCGGCGAAGTCGCCGTGCCGGACACGCCCGGACTGGGGGTCCGGCTGGACAGGGACCGGCTCCTCGCGGCGCAGGAGCTGTACGAGGAGAAGGCGCTGTCGGGCCGGGACGACGCCGTCGGGATGCGGTACCTGATCGACGACTGGGCCTTCGACGCGAAGCGGCCCTGTCTGGTGCGCTGAGCCGGGCTCCGGGGCCGCCGCCGTCAGGGCCGTCAGAGGGCGAAGACGCGGCGGGCGTTGCCGTGCAGGAACAGCTCCCGCGTCTCCTCGTCCAGGTTCAGGGCGTCCAGGTGCTCCAGGGCCCGACTTGGCGTGATCATGGGGTAGTTGGAGCCGAACAGGACCTTGTGACGGCCCCGGCCGCGCAGATACTCCACCAGTTCCGGCGGATAGCGGCGGGCGGTGTAGGCGCTGGTGTCGATGTACACGTTCGCGTGCTTGTCGGCGACCGCGATCATCTCCGTCGTCCACGGGTAGCCGATGTGCCCGCACACGATCGTGAGCTCGGGGAAGTCCAGCGCGACCTGGTCGATGTACGGGATGGGCCGCCCGGTCTCCGACGGCCGCAGCGGGCCCGTGTGCCCGACCTGGGTGCAGAACGGCACGCCGAGGTCCACGCAGGCCGCGTACAGCGGGTAGTACAGCCGGTCGGTGGGCGGCAGCCCCCACAGCCATGGGATGACACGCAGCGCCACGAAGCCCAACTCCTCGACGGCGCGCCGCAGTTCCCGCACCGCCGCCATGGGCCGGGCGAGATCGGCGCCCGCCACTGCGCGCAGCCGCCCGCCCGACTGCTCGACGAAGGCGGCCACCTCGTCGTTGTCGATCAGCGGGCCCTGCGGCCCGTACCAGGCGGTCGCGAGGCCGACCTCCACGTCCGCCGCCTTCAGCGCCGCCACGGTGACCGCGACGGGCAGCGGCTTGTCGAGCCGTTCCACGCCGGTCCACCGGCGCAGCGACTCGAACATCTCGTGGTTGGCGTGGCGCGGCGTCGGATGCTGCATCCAGGCGTCGACGACGGGCATGGTGTCCGCCTCTCTGCGCGGTCGGGAAGGGTCAGGGGGCGTCGTGCTCGGTGTCCCGCGTCGGTTCGGTGACCGCGATGGTGCCCTGGGCGACGGCGCACAGGGTCGGAACGCCGTCGCCGTCGACCGTCGTCAGGTCGCAGCGGCACACCGCACGGGTACGGCCGGCCCGGATCACCCGGGCGTGGGCGCGCAGGGTCTCGCCCTTGGCGGGGCGCAGGAAGTCGATGGTGAAACCGGCGCTCAGCACCCCGAGACCGACCTCGGCGCCGGCGGCGAAGGACAGCGCGTTGTCCGCCGCGTAGCTGAGCAGGCCGCCGTGAGCGAAGCCGTTCTGCTGAAGCAACTCCTCGCGCAGGTCCAGTTCCAGTGTCGCCTCGCCGTCACCGAAGGCGGTCAGCCTGGCGCCCAGCAGAACGCTGAAGGGCTGGGCCGCCAGCACCTTGCGGGCCAGGGCCAGGTCGGGGGTGTCATGCACGCCGTGAACACCTCACTTCACTAGTGAAGTGAGGATGGCGCCACCCCGTGACGTCTGTCAACATCGGTCCATGCCCGAGCCCGATCAGCGTCTGTTCTTCCTGCTCCAGCGGGCGGCCCACCAGCTGCGCACCGCCTCCGACCGGCGCCTGCTGGCCGCCGCCGGGATCACCACGGCTCAGCTCGGCGCACTGTTCGCGGTCCGCGACGAGCCCGGCATCACCCAGCAGCAGCTGGCCCGCACCCTGGGGCTGCGGGAGTCCGCCGTCACCGGACTGGTCGGCCGGCTCGCCGCGGCCGGGCTGGTCGCCAAGCGGGCGCATCCGCGCGAACACCGGGCGGTGGTGCTGGAGTTGACCGGCGACGGGGCCGCCGCGCTCGACGCCGCGCAGCCGGAGGTCGACCGGTTCAACGCGCAGGTGCGGGCGCTGCTCGGCGAGGACGGATTCGCGCAGGCCGCGGCGGCGATGCGCGCCCTGGCGTACTGGGAGTCCCCCTGACGCGGGCGTGCGCCGGACCTTCCCGCCGTACGGTTTCGTCCGGCTGCCGTTGCGTACCCCCGCCACTATCGTGAGGCCATGTACTCGACGCGGGTCACCCGGCACGTCAACGCCTCACGCGCGGCCGTGTACCGGGCTCTGCTGGACGCGGACGCCATCGCCAAGTGGCGCGTGCCGGACGGCATGACCGGGCATGTGCACGCGTTCGACGGCCGGGAAGGCGGGACGTTCCGGGTCTCGCTCACCTACGACGTGCCGACCGGCACCGGCAAGTCGGACGCGCACACCGACACCTACCACGGTCACTTCGTGAAACTCGTGCCGGACGAACAGGTCGTCGAGGAGGTCGAGTTCGAGACCGACGACCCCGCGTTGCGCGGCACGATGACGATGACCACCACCCTCACCGACGCCGACGCCGACGGCGGCACGGACGTCCTCGTGGTGCACGAGGGGATCCCCGACGCCGTGCCCGCCGAGGACAACGAGACCGGCACGCGGATGGCGCTGGCCAACCTGGCCCGGCTGGTCGAGGCCGGAGCACGGTGACCGCTTTCGTAAAACTGATCGGCAACCTCTGAGCGTTCGACGGCGACTGTCGGTCGAGCGGGCTTCCCGCTGCCTCCCCGAGACCGAACGAGAGTCACCGCATGAGCACCGGAGCAACGCCGCGCAGGCGCAGTCAGCACCGCAAGAGACCCGACAACCGCCGCCGCACCCTGCTGATCGGCGCGCTGACCCTCACCCTGGCCGCAGCCGCCGTACTGGTCGGTGGCCTGCTGACGGCGACGCCCGACGCCGGGTCGGACACGGAGCGCGAGAGCTCCACCCTCCAGGAGGCGAGCGGCGCCCTCCCGTCCGCCTCCTCCAGCGCCTCCTCGGCGTCCCCGTCGCCCGCCAAGTCGTCGCCCTCCCCATCCCCCTCGAAGGCGTCGGCCTCGCCGCGCAAGAGCGCCCCCGCCTCCGCGAAGCCGACGGGCGCGGCCCGCTCCTCGACCGGCTTCGGCTCCTGGCCCGCCCCCACCGCCGACCGCACGGTGACCGCCACCATCGAGGTCTCCGGCAGCTACGACGGCGGCCTCAAGCGCTTCCACGGCTCCGGAGCCCTCGGCGGCGACGGCCAGGACGAGGACCAGGGCCCGCTCTTCGAACTCGCCGACGGGGCGACCCTGAAGAACGTCGTCCTGGGCGCCCCGGCCGCCGACGGAGTGCACTGCCTCGGCAGTTGCACCCTGCAGAACGTGTGGTGGCAGGACGTCGGCGAGGACGCGGCGACCTTCAAGGGCGAGTCCGCGTCGGCGACGTACCTCGTCCTCGGCGGTGGCGCGCGGCACGCGGACGACAAGGTCTTCCAGCACAACGGCGCCGGGACGCTCACCATCAGGAACTTCCAGGTCTCCGACTTCGGCAAGCTCTACCGCTCGTGCGGCAACTGCGACACCCAGTACGAACGCCACGTCGTCATCAGCGGCGTCCGGGTGACCGGCCCCGGCAACGCAATCGCCGGGATCAACGCCAACTACGGTGACACCGCGATCCTTTCCGGCGTGACGATCACCGGCGACAGCGACCGGGACATCACCGTCTGTGCCCGCTTCCAGGGCAACGACAGCGGCGCCGAACCGAACGAGACCGGCAGCGGTCCGGACGGCACGCACTGC
Organism: Streptomyces regalis; assembly: GCF_001509475.1. Lineage (GTDB taxonomy): Bacteria > Actinomycetota > Actinomycetes > Streptomycetales > Streptomycetaceae > Streptomyces > Streptomyces regalis. The sequence goes on along the minus strand of NZ_LLZG01000423.1, from coordinate 17,979 downwards.
CGGTACGGCGTGTCGGACATCACCTACCTCTGACGTGGTGCATTACATGATCTTTGCCTGGGGTTCGCCGGGCGTATGAAAGCGCTCGCTTCCATGGGTGTGTATGGACACCGAACTGCTGTCAGGGCTGCGCGTCGACTACACCGACCAGGACGACCCCGTACTGATCCGGCCGGACGGCAGCCCGGTGGACACCTGGCGCGAGAACTACCCGTACCAGCAGCGCATGGAGCGCCCGGAGTACGAGTGGCACAAGCGGCTGCAGCAGATCGAACTGCTGAAGCTGCAGAGCTGGATCAAGGAGACCGGCCGCCGTCTCGTCATCGTCTTCGAAGGGCGGGACGCGGCCGGCAAGGGCGGCACCATCAAGCGCTTCACGGAGCACCTCAATCCGCGCGGTGCCCGGGTGGTGGCGCTGGAGAAGCCGACCGAGCGTGAGCGCGGGCAGTGGTACTTCCAGCGGTACGTGGAGCATCTGCCGACCGCCGGCGAGATCGTCCTGTTCGACCGGTCCTGGTACAACCGGGCCGGTGTGGAGCGCGTGATGGGCTTCTGCACGGACGACGAGTACCGGCGCTTCATGCGGCAGGCGCCCGCGTTCGAGCGGATGCTGGTGGACGACGGCGTCGACCTGATCAAGTTCTGGTTCTCGGTGTCGCAGGGCGAGCAGCGCACCCGGTTCACGATCCGCCAGGTCGACCCCGTACGGCAGTGGAAGCTCAGCCCCATGGACCTGGCGTCGCTGGATCGCTGGGAGGACTACACCGCCGCCAAGGTCGCCATGTTCCGTGAGACGGACACCGAGCACGCGCCCTGGACGGTGGTGAAGAGCAACGACAAGAAGCGGGCCCGCGTGGAGGCCATGCGCAGCGTGCTGGCCCGCTTCGACTACGGCGACAAGGACGAGGAGGTCGTCGGCACCGCCGATCCGCGGATCGTCGGCGCGGCCGCAGGGCTGCTGGAGGCGGGCGAGGACGACGCCGAGCCGGCCTCCGGAGCCTAGCTGCGGGCCCTAGCCGCGGGGCAGCACCGTGACGCGATGGAAGTTGCACTCGTTCCCTGCCGGGCGCCCGGCAGGGGAGGGGCGGCTCTGATGGGCCTGCAGCGCGGCGCTGACCAGGCTCATCAGCAGATCCACATCCGTGTCGCAGTCGAGGTGGACGGTCACCCAGCCCGAGCCGGGGACCAGCCGGATCGCGGTCGAATCCCGGAGATCGTCGTGGAACCGCCGGATGGCCGGCACGGTCAGATGCAGGTCCACGTCCCGGTCGGAGTGGAAGTGCACGATCTCGCTGTGGACGGAGCGCAGTGCCCGTCCTGCGCCGCAACTGGCCGGGCCCGAGCTGAGGTCGGGCCACACTTCCAGTCGTTCCATGGCGCGCTGGGCCGGTGTCATAACCCCATAGTCACCCGATCACCGCGTCGCAACCAGAGGTTGAGCAATTCGTAACCGGTGCGTGAGGTGTCTGACAGCGGCCCGCGGCCGACTGTGAGGGCGTTGTCTAGTCCGGCGGCGTCGGGGTGTCGTGCGTGCGGTACATCGCCTGCACATCCAGCTCCAGCTGGACCGTGGGACCTACCACCGCGATCCCGCGGGCCAGCATGCTGCGCCAGTTCAGGGTGAAGTCCTCCCGGTGCAGCTCCGCCTTGGCCAGCGCCGCGCACCGCAGCTCCTCGCCGTACCCGCCGTTGACCGACCCCAGGTAGGTGGTGTCCAGTTCCACCGAGCGGCTCACTCCGTGCATGGTGAGCGAGCCGTGCAGGGTCCACTTGGCGCCGCCCCGGTAGGCGAACCGCGTGCTGGCGAAGTCGATGTACGGGTAGCGCTCGACGTTCAGGAAGTCGCCCGAACGCAGGTGGTTGTCCCGGGTGTTGTTGCCCGTCGTGATGCTGGACGCGTCGATGCGCACCGACACCTGGGACTCGGTCATGTCGGGCGCCACCCGGATACCGCCCGTGAACCGCTCGAAGCGGCCGTGGACATGGGCCATGCCGACGTGCTTGGCGATGAACCGGATCGCCGTGTGCGGCGGGTCGAACAGCCAGGTGCCGGGCGCGGGCAGTTCCAGCTGCCGGGCCGACGTCAGCTGGACGCGGGCGGCGGGCAGCGGCGGACCGGCGGCGACGTCCAGGGCCTCCCGGTGCGGTGTCAGGCCCTCGGCCGTGATCATCAGGCTGTAGCGGCCCGGGGGCAGCGCGGCGAAGAAGAGGCCGTACGGGTCCGTCGTACCGGACGCCACGACCTCGTGCGAGTCCAGCGCGGTCACGGTCACGTCGGCGCCGCGCATCGGCAGCCCCACCGGGTCCACGACCTCGCGGCCCACGACTCCCGCGCCGGCCGGCACGGGCAACGGCACACCCGGCGCTCCTCGGGAGCGTCGACTCCCTCGGGAGTTTCGACTCCTGAGCAGACGGAGGGGCATGGCGATCACCTTTCTTCCGACTCTTCCGACGTGGGGGGCTTCGAGGGGGTGGCTGGTGTCAGCGGGCGGCCGCGGTCGGCGGTACGCCCTCGTACGCCGCCCGCAGCAGGGCGAGCACGCCGTCGGCCGTGACCGGGCGGGGGTTGGCATACGCCTCGCCCGCGGTCTGTGCGGCGGCAGTCACCAAGTCGGCCTCGCCGAGGCCCAGTTCGGCGAGTGAGCGGGGCGCGCCGAGGCGTCCGGCCAGTTCCCACAGGGCGGTCGGCGCATCGGCCGCGTCCAGGGCACGGGCCACGGCGGCCGCCGCCTCCGGAGCGGCGGGGGCGTTGTGGGCCAGGGCGTACGGCAGCACCACCGTGTGCGTCTCGGCGTGCGGCAGCCCGAAGGTGCCGCCCAGGACATGGCACAGCTTGTGGTGCAGGCCCATGGTGGTGGCGCCCAGGCAGGACCCGCACAGCCAGGCCCCATACAGGGCGCGACCGCGGGCATCGAGGGACGCCGGCTCCTCGGCCACCGCCGGGAGCGCCCGCGCCATCGCCCGTACGCCCTCCTCGGCCATCAGCGCCACGAGGGGAGAGGTGTCGGGGGCGTACAGGGCCTCGACGGCGTGCGCGACGGCGTTGACGCCGCTGGTCACGGAGAGCGGTACGGGCAGGGAGAGGGTGATTTCGGGGTCGTAGACCACGCTGCGGGGCAGCACCTTCGGGTCGCGGCCGGTCCGCTTGACGCCGTGCTCGGTCAGGCCCCAGACCGGGGTCATCTCCGAGCCGGAGTACGTGGAGGGCACCGCGATGAGCGGCAGGCCGGTGCGCAGCGCGATCGCCTTGCCCAGCCCGATCGACGATCCGCCGCCGACCGCCACGCAGCCGTCGGCGCCCGCCGCGCGAGCCGCCTGGACGGCGACGTCGGCGACCTCGACGGGCACATGCATCCGGGCCCGGTCGTGCACCCCGACACACACCGGGCCGAGCGCGTCCGCGACCGCCCGCGCGGTGTCCGCGCCCCGCGTCCCGCACACCACGAGCACCCGTCGCAGCCCGAGCCGCCCGGCCTCGCCCGGCGTCGCGGACACCGCCGCGCCGGGCCGGAAGACGACCCGCACGGGCCGGGCCTCGTAGGAGAAGTCGAGGACGCCCTTCACGCGCGCTCCAGCACGAGGTCGAAGCGGGCGTGCCGGAAGGGGTTCGCCACGCCGAACTCCCGTGCCGCCGACCGGTCGTCGACCGAGGCGAATTCCGTGACCAGGCCCGGTTTGACGGCGAACACCGCGTCCGAGTCCAGGTAGTCGCTCCCCGCCACGAAGATGTGCGTGGTCACCGGCGTGTGCCCGTCGGCGGAGGCGATGAAGTGGATGTGCGCGGGCCGGTAGGGATGCCGCCCGGTGGCCTCCAGCAGCCCGCCGACCGGTCCGTCCGTCGGGATCGGGTACGGGCTCGGGACGCACGTACGGAACCAGAACCGTCCCTCGTCGTCCGCGGTGAACAGGCCGCGACCGTTGCCCGGAGGCTGCACGTCCGGCTGCTGCACGTCGTAGAAGCCGTTCCCGTCGGCCTGCCACACGTCGACGGCCGCGCCGGGCAGCGGGCCGCCGTCCCGGGACAGCACCCGCCCGCTCACCACGCACGGCTCGCCGCCGCCCACCAGGTCGATGTTCGCGCCGAGCTCGCGCACCGGCGAGGCGGTCATGTGGAACGGGCCCAGGACCGTCGACTCGGTGGCGCCGGGGCCGTGCCGGTCGTTGATCGTCTCCACGAGCATCGACAGGCCGAGCACGTCCGACAGCAGGATGAACTCCTGCCGGGTGTCCGTGCACATCTGCCCGGTCGCCGTCAGGAACCCGATCGCCCGCTCCCACTCCTCCTGCGTCAGCCGCGTCTCGCGCGCGAAGGCATGCAGATGCCGGACCAGCCCGGTCAGCAGTTCCCGCAGCCGCGGATCGTCCGTGCCCCGCAGACCGGCGACCACCTCGTCCGTGACCGTCGTGTCGTCGCCGCCCATGCCGGCTCCTTCCTGGGCGCTCATCTCAACCGTGCCCGAGAATCCGCCGCAGCGCTTGTGTGAGCGAGCGTTCGGCGTCCTCGGCCGCGCCGGCGTGCCGGAACGCCACATACCCGTCGGGGCGTACGAGGAGAGCACCCCCGTCGGAGATCTCGCTGAGGTCCGCCCAGTCGCCGTACGGGTCCTCGTACTCCTGGCCCGGCCCGATGACGACCGTGGCGATGTCGAGGGGCTGGGCCTCGGCGGCCCGCACCCACGCCTCGCCGCCGATGCCGGTGAGCAGCGTGAAGCGGCCCTTGCCGACGGTGTCGAGGGTGGACAGGGTCCGGGTCCCGGAGGTGATCCAGGCGTGCGGGAGCTTGGCGCCGGGACGGGAGGTGGGCCGGTGGTGCAGTTCGGGGTCGCGGGTGTAGGCGGGGTCGGGCGTGCCGTCGGGGACGACCGCGTCGGAGGCGTAGCGCTGGTTGAGGTCGACGCCGTGCGCGTTGAACTCGTACACCTTGAAGGCGATCGCCTCGCGCAGCGCGGCCCGCTGCTTGGCGGCCGCCTCGGTGGCGTCCTTGCGGGCGGCGATGTTGGCCCACAGCTGCTCGGGCGTCTGCGGTGAGAGCCCGTCGAGCGCCTCGAAGATCGGGGCGGTCTCGGCGATGGACTTGTTGGCGCGGGTCACGATCTGCTTGCCGACCGGGGCGCGCTCCACGGTGTAGGTGTCGAGGAGGCTGGGCGAGGCGACGCCGTCGAGGACGAGCTTCAGCTTCCAGGCCAGGTTGTAGGAGTCCTGGATGGAGGTGTTGGAGCCGAGTCCGTTGGACGGCGGGTGGCGGTGCACGGCGTCACCGGCGCAGAAGACACGGCCGTTGGCGTATGTCTCGGCGTACATCTCGTTGACCGTCCACGCCGAGGACGACTTGATGGTCACCGGTATCTCGTCGTCGCCGACCAGCTGCCGTACGACGGACAGCGCGTACTCCTCGGTGAGGTCGGGGGCGCCCGCGCTCACGTCGTAGCCCCACACGATCAGCCACTCGTTCCAGGGCCGCACGCAGCGCACCAGCCCCGCGCCGATACCGCCGACCGTGGCGCCGGGCGCCAGCACCCAATAGAGGGTGGAGGGGCGGTGCGCGGTGTACTTGCTCAGGTCCGCATCGAAGACGATGTTGATGCTGCCCGCGACACCCATCTGACCGCCCATCGGCAGCCCGGCGTCCTCGGCGACCTTGGACCGGCCGCCGTCGGCGCCGATCAGGTACTTCGCGCGGATGGTGTACTCGTCGCCGCGCAGCCGGTCCTCGACGGTTGCCGTGACGCCGGCCTTGTCCTGGACGAAGGACTTGTAGACCGTGCTGAAGCGGAAGTCGGTGCCGCGGGCGATCGCCGCGTTCACCAGCACCGGCTCCATCAGATGCTGCGGCATGTCGCACATGCGGGTCGGACTGGCCAGTTCGTGCGCTGCCTGCACGAGCGGGTCGTTGCCCCAGGAACGCACCCGGCCCAGCTCCTCACCGGCCAGGCTGGTGCAGAAGGTCGTGTTCCCCATCAGGTGCTGGGGCGTCGCCTTGGCGATCACCTCATCCTCCACACCCAGGTCGCGCAGCACCTCCATGGTCCGCTGGTTGGTGATGTGCGCGCGGGGCGTGTCGGCGAGGCTCGCGTACCGGGTGACGACCATGTTGCGTACGCCGTAGGTGCTCAGGGCGAGCGCGGCCGAGGCGCCCGCCGGGCCGCTGCCCACGATCAGTACGTCGGTCTCGACAACGGTGTGCACGACAGAACGCTCCAGGAGATCAAGACAGGAGATGAGACAGGGGATCAGACAGGGGAGATGGGATCGGGAGCTGGGTACAGACTCCGACCCTTCAAGATCATGGAGTGGTGCGGCCGGTCGTGGGTGTCTCAATACGAGACAACCCACCCTCGCTGCGCGTGTGACGCCCGGATACGGTGAGGAGCGCCATGACCACCGCCGAACATCCTCCTGCCCTCACCCCCCTCCGCCATGCGCGCGAACGGTTCCTGACGGGGCGCCCGCTCCCGGACGGCGTGCCGGACGACGTCGTCGCGGCCTGGCGACGCGCCCGATTCTTCGGGGTACGGCCCGATCTCGACGGCCCGGTACGGGAGTTGGCTCAGCCGGTGGACTCGCCCCTGCTGGCGGCGGCGCGTCCCGTGCTCACCCGTATCGCCCCGGCCCTCGACGCCGGACGGTCGGCCCTCGTCCTCACCGACGAGCGGCTGAGGGTGCTGTGGTCGGCCGGCAGCGCGCCCGGCGACGACGCGTGCCGCGACCTGTCCGAGCGGGAGGTCGGCCACAACAGCGCCGCGCTCGCCCTGCGCACCCGGCGCCGGGCCGAGGTGCACGGCCCCGAGCACTTCCTCGACGTGTGGCAGGACGTCTCCGCGGTCAGCGTGCCGCTGCTCTCCCCGGAGACGGGACAGGCGCTCGGCACCGTGACGGTTGCCTCCGGCCTGTGCGCAGACTCCCGGCCGCACCCCGGCGCCGCCCTCGCCGAGGCGGCCGCCACGGCGGTGGAGGCGGAACTGCGGGCAAGCGCGCGTACCGCGGAACGGGCGCTGCTCGACGCGTACGAGCGGGCCGCGCGGGGGCGCGAGCGGGCGGTCGTCGCGCTGGACGGCCGTAACCGCCTGGTCAGCGAGGCGGCGGCACGCCTTGCCTCGCCGCAGGTGCTGGAGGCGCTGGAGCGGGGCACGCGGGCGTGGGGGAGGGGAAGCGGGACGGCGGCCGGTGAGTCGTACGAGATCCCGCTTCCCGAGGACGCCGGGTGCACCGTCGAGATCACTCCGGTACGGCATGAGGGCCGCGCCGTCGGCCTGGTCGCCGTGCTCGCGCCACGTCCCGTGGAGTCGGCGCCGTCGCTGCCGCGGCGGGCGGGAGTGCTCGTGGGGAGGTCGGTGCCGTGGCGGCACATGGTCGCGCAGGCGACGACCTTGGCCCGTACGGCGGGACCCCTGCTCGTCGTGGGAGAGCGCGGAACGGGCAAGACCATGCTCGCCCTCGAACTGCTCGACGGCACGGACCCGTTGGTCGTGGACGCCGCCGAATCACCGGAACTCGGCCTCCAGAACGACGAGCGCAGCGAGATGGGGGTCCCCCTGCCCGAAGGCTGGGGGAGGGCCCGCGACCGCCCTCTGCTCCTTCGCCACGCCGAGCGGCTGGCCCAGCCGGACGTCGCCGCCCTCAACTCCCTCCTCGACGAGCGCCCCGACGCCCACCTGGTCGCCACCTACACCCCCGGCTCCTCGCCGGGCCCCTGCCTGCAGCGCCTCCTCGACACCCTCGCGGCCCGCTCGGTGACCCTGCCCGCCCTGCGGGAACGCACCGAGGACATCAGGGAGTTGCTCCCCGCCCTCGCGCCCGCGCCGGCACCCGGCAGCCCGCCGCTGACCTGGACACTGGACGCCCTGCGGGCGCTGGAGCAGCATCCCTGGCCCGGGAACGTCACCGAACTCGCCCACCTCGTCCGGGCGTTGGCGAGTCAGCGGCGGGTCTCCGGGCCGGTGCGGCGCAGTGAACTGCCGGACCCCGTCCGGGAGGGCCCCGCCGGGCGCAACCTCAGCCCGATGGAGCTCGCCGAGCGGGCCGCGATCCTGGAGGCGCTGCGCCGCCACGGCGGCAACAAGGCACGCGCCGCGGCGGCGTTGGGGATCGCCCGGGCCACCCTGTACCGGAAGCTGCGGGGGTATCAGGGGCGGGATGCCTCGATCGCCCAGAAGTCGTCCTGATCGCCCAGAAGTCGTCCTGATCGCCCCGCAGCCCTGATCACCCCTGAGCCCCGATCACCCCGCAGTCTTGATCACCTCCAAGCCCTGAGGGCCTCAGGGCGCCCCCGTCCAGTTGTGCGCCACGTCGACCACGACCCGGTCGGTCGCCACCCACACCCGGAACGGCAGTCGTGCCCGGACGCCGAGCCCGATCTGCGTGTCCCCTTCGAAGCTGCCGGCGAACCGTGCGTCCCTGAAGGTGCGGTAGCCCGTGAGATCCACGCCCTTCAGGCGCTGACCGGCGCGCACCGGATACGTGGGCTGCCCGGTCTCGGGGTCGTAGGCGGGGGCGGCCACCCGCACCTCGAGGACGGCTCCGCCGCCGACGGGGATGTAGTTGCCCGAGCCGTCCTGGTAGAGGCGGCTGACGTACCTGACGGAGTAGCCGAGGCCGCTGGTGCCCGCGCCGGGGACGTCGACGACCATGCGGTCGAAGCAGGTGTGCCGGCCGGTCCTGATGTTCGTCACCGACTCCAGAGTGGCGGCGGAGCGGGTCTTGGCCAGACTGCCCCAGCCGGTGGGGCAGGCCGTGGTCTGGGCGGTGGTGGCCGTCGTGGCATCGGCCGGGACCGCCGCCACACCCAGCGTGGCGGCCATGAGCGCTACTGTCGTCGCCCATGCGGTTCTGTTTCGTCCCATTGCGTCCCCTAGAAGGGTGTTGTGTCTGATATTAGGCAAGACACTCGGGTTGGCGGAATGGTTGCACCGTTCCGGAGTTCGTCGATCCGGGCTGTACAACGATCGGCGGCTCGCGCGGGAACCCGTGCCGGAGCCGGGACGTTCCACGAAGGACGGCTACTGCTCGCGGGGGCGGCGCGCGAACCAGGGGGGCGATGTGACGCGGTTGATCGTCGTAGGGGGTGGGATCGCCGGTGCCGGAGCGGCTCTTGCCCTGCACAAGGCCGGATTCGACGTCGCCGTGTACGAGGCGCACCCCGACTCCGCCGAGGACATCGGCGCGTTCCTCACGCTCGCGAGCAACGGCATGCGCGCCCTGGCGCAGGTCGACTCCTCAGCGGCGGTCACCGCGATCGGCTTCCCGCTGACCTCGATGCGGGTCCTCGACGACACGGGCGCCGAGGTGGCCCACGTACCGCTCGGGGAGGCCGGTACGCCGCATCTTCAGTACCGGTGCCTGCGGCGCGGCGACCTCAACGCCGCCCTGCAGACCGAAGTCACCCGCCGGGGCATCGTCATCCGGCACGGCGCCCGCCTCGCGTCGGTCGAGGACGGCCCGCACGGCGTCACTGCCCACTTCGCCGACGGCAGCACGGCGACCGGCGACCTGCTCATCGGGGCCGACGGCCTGAACTCCACCGTCCGCCGACTGATCGCCCCCGATGCGCGCCCGGGTTATGCCGGGCAGTACGTCTTCTACGGCTACACCGGCGCCGCCCCCGGGGCAGGCGCGGGCGACACCATCACCATGGTGCGCGGCAGCACCGTCGCCTTCGGGTACGCGGTGTCGCCCGAGGGGGAGGCGTACTGGTTCGCGCGTGTTTCCGACGCCCCCTTGGCCGCCGGCGACCTCGCGCACGGCACCCCCGCCCGATGGCGCGACCTGCTGCTGCCGCTGCTCCGCAAGGACTCCACCCCCGCCGCGGACCTCGTCGCGGCCACTCCCGACCACCTCATGGTCACCAACGCCACCGAACTCCCCACCGGGACGCCTTGGCGCTCCGCCCGGACCCTGGTCATCGGCGACGCGGCCCACGCGGCGTCCCCCGCCACCGGGCAGGGCGCCTCGATGGCGCTGGAGGACGCCGTCGTCCTCGCCAAGTCCCTGCGCGACGCGCCGGACACCGAAGCCGCGCTCTCCCTCTACGAGACACTCCGCCGCCCCCGCGTGGAACACAACATCACCGTCAGCGGCAACATCTCCCGCGGCACCCACACCCCCTCGGGCCCCGGCCCCCGAGGCGCGGGTGCGAACCGGCCGGGCGACGACGAGCTCATACAGCACCTGGAGTGGGGCACCGACCTCTGGCAACTCGCGCCGTAAACCGATGCCATAAGTCGATGCCGTGAATCGATGCGGTGAATCGATGGAGTGACCAACCGGCGCAACCCCGGAGTGCATCGGCCCCTCATACAGATCGAACCAGCCCGGTTCGCGGAGAGGAGTGTCTGTTGGCCAGTCAGTTGTCCCGCCGCCAGTTCGTGGTCTACTCGGTCGCGGCGACCACCCTGACCGTCGCGGCACCGCTCGGCTGCGACGCCGCGACCGCGCAGGGCGCCGAGGAAACCGCGGACGGGGTCGGCCGTAGACCGTCCGACGTGCTGGTCACCGGCACCGACGCGGAGATGCTGGTCCTGGAGGTCACCCCGGCCAACAGGGTCGTCGTACGGCTGCCGCGCGTCGAGGTCGGCCAGGGCGTCACCACCGCCGTCGCCATGATGATCGCCGAGGAACTGGACGCCCGGCTCGCCGACATCGACATCCCGCTCGCGGACGCCCGCAACGAGGGCAACCAGTTCACCGGCGGCTCCAACTCGGTCAGTTCGCTGTACGGACCGGCCCGGCAGTTGGCCGCCACCGCCCGCGCCAAGCTCATCACCGCGGCCGCCCGGCAGTGGCACGTCCCCGCGCGGACCCTGCGCACCCGGGGCACCAGAGTCTTCGCGCCGAACGGACGCAGCGCCACCTTCGGTTCGCTGACCAGGAGCGCCGCCCGGATCACCCGGCCGGCCGTGTCGACCCGGCCCAAACCGGCGTCCAAGCACGGGGTGATCGGACGGCCGACCACCCGCATCGACGCCCGCGACATCATCACCGGCAAGGCCAAGTACACCGGCGACCTCACGGTGGCCGACGCGAAGCCGACGGTCGTGGCCCGGCCGCCGACCCTCGGCGGGAAGGTCGTCTCGGTCGACTCCCGGGCCGCCCGCGCCCTGCCCGGCGTCCATGCGGTCGTCCAGATCGACGACGGTGTCGCCGTGGTCGCGGAGACCTTCCACCATGCCTTCCAGGCCCGGGAGGCCCTCCGGATCAAGTGGGCGCCGGGACCGCTGGCGAACCTCTCCGACACCCAGATCCGCTCCCGGCTGCGTGCCGCTGTCCCGAAGCTGGGGAACCCGCCGAGCGGATCCGCGCAGACCGAGGCCGAGTTCGAGTTCGCCTTCGTCAGCCATGCGCCGATGGAGGTGCTCACAGCCGTGGCGGACGTACGCGCACAGCGGGCCGAGATCTGGTTCTCCTCCCAGACGCCGCAGTCGGCGCGTGAGGAGATCGCCTCGCTGACCGGCCTGCCGGTGTCGAAGGTCCGGGTCCATGTCCTGCGCGGCGGCGGCTCGTTCGGGCGCCGCCTGAACCACGACGCCGCGATCGAGGCGGCCCAGATCTCCAAGAAGGCGGGCCGGCCGGTGAAGCTGATGTGGAGCCGGGCCGACGACATCCGGCACGGCAGGATGCGCCCGGCCACCCACCACCGGATCCGGGCCAGCCATGCCCGGGGCAGGGTGGTGGCCTTCGCCCACGCGACGGCCTCGGTCAGCGAGTCCTTCGAGAAGCAGGGGCTGTCCACTCAGGGCGGCGTGCGCTCCGCCGTACGTGCCCCCGCGGCGGCCCCACTCCCCAGCGACAGCGGCCTCTACAACTTCGGCCGCCTCTCCGGCGACTCGGGCTCGGTCGACCTCGCGATCCCCCTCGGCGCCTGGCGCTCCGTGGACTCCGGCACCGTGCGCACCGCCGAGGAGATCGTCGTCGACGAGGTCGCCCGCAGCCTCGGCAAGGACCCGGTCGCCTTCCGCCGTACGACACTGCGGAGCAAGACCGTCAAAGCCGTACTGGACAAGGTCGCGGCCGCCGGGAAGTGGGGCCGGAGCATGCCGCAGGGGCACGCCCAGGGCGTCGCCGTCCACGAGGAGTACGACTCCTGTGTGGCCTGCCTCGTCGAGATCGACGCCGTCGATCCGAAGAACCCCAGAGTGACCAAGGTGGTGATGGCGGCCGACGTCGGAACGGCCGTCAATCCGCGCGGACTCGAGGCCCAGCTCATGGGCACCGCTGTCGACGGGATCTCCACCATCCTGAGCGCCGGCCTGCACATCGACCGGGGCGCCGTCCGCGAGAGCAGCTTCGCCGACTTCCACTACGCCCGTCAGCGGCACGCCCCGCAGCAGTTCGAGGCGCACATCATGCCCTCCCGGCGCGACCCCGGCGGTGCCGGCGAACTCGGCGTCCCGGCCGCGGCCGGCGCCGTCGCCAACGCCTACGCCCGGGCCACCGGCACCAAGCCGCGCCGCTTCCCCCTCGACTTCTGAAGCACCCTCGACTTCTGAGCCACCTTCGACTTCTGAGCCACCTTTCGAGAAGGTACCGATGCCGTCCTACTCCTTCACCCTCAACGGGAAGCGCGTCACCGTCGAGGCACCCGCCGACATGCCCCTGCTGTGGGTGCTGCGCGATCTGCTGAACGTCACCGGCCCCAAGTACGGCTGCGGGGTGGGCGCCTGCCGCGCCTGCACCAGCCATCTCGACGGCGACGAGATCCAGCCCTGCGTCGTCCCGGTCGCCGACTGCGCCGGCCGCAAGGTCACCACCATCGAGGGCCTGGCCGACGGCGACAAGCTCCACCCCGTCCAACAGGCCTGGCTCGACTGCGACGTCGCCCAGTGCGGCTTCTGCCAGCCGGGCCAGATCATGGCCACGGCCGCCCTGCTGAAGAAGACGCCCCGGCCGACGGACGCCGACATCGACCGGATCGAGAACGTCTGCCGCTGCGGCACCTACTCGCGGATCCGCGAGGCGATCAAGAAGGCCGCCGCCGATGGTTGACCAAGTGACTTCAGTACGGCCGAAGGCCCCCGTACCCTGATCGCCGTGCACAACTCCTGCGAGGGCCCGGGGGCCACGGCGGCGCGGTTCACCGGGCTTGCGGTGACCGGCGAGCGACAGCTCTCCGGGGCGCTCGCCGAAGTCACCCTCGACGGTGGCCGAGTGGTGATGGTCAAGCGCGGCGACGGCCACCGTGCCGCCCAGGCCGAGGCGGCGGGACTGCGCTGGCTGGCCGACGCCCAGGCCGTCCGTATCCCGACCGTGCACGGCCACGACGGGCAGTGGCTGGTCACCGACCGCGTGGCGACCGGCCGACCCGGCGCCGACGCGGCGGAACACCTCGGCCGCGACCTGGCCGCCCTGCACGCCGCCGGCGCACCCGCGTTCGGTGCCCCACCGCCCGGCGGCCCCGAAGACGCGTACATCGGGCTCGCACCGATGCGCAACGTCACCGGCCCCGACTGGCCCGGCTGGTACGCCGAGCACCGGGTACTGCCGTATCTGCGTCGCGCGGTCGACGACGGCACGGTCCGCGGCGCGGAGGCGCCCTTGATCGAGCGGGTCTGCGAGCGGCTCCCCGAACTGGCGGGACCTGCCGAGCCGCCCGCCCGGCTGCACGGCGACCTCTGGAACGGCAACGTCCTGTGGGGCGCCGACGGGCACGCCTGGCTGATCGACCCGGCCGCGCACGGCGGTCACCGTGAGACCGACCTGGCCATGCTCCACCTCTTCGGCTGCCCCCACCTGGACCGGATCCTGGACGGCTACCAGCAGGCCGCCCCCCTCGCCGCCGGCTGGACCGACCGCATCGCCCTGCACCAACTGTTCCCGCTCCTGGTGCACGCCGTGCTCTTCGGCCGCGGCTACGCCGAACAGGCCCTCACGGCGGCCAGGGCGGCCTTGGCGGGGTGACCCGCCCGGGCGCCGCGAACTTCGCGAGCAGCTTCCCGCGCATGCTGCGCGGCGACATCGCAGAACGGCTGCTGTACGACCTCACCGACGACATCGCCGCCGTACCCGGCCTGAAGGTGGAAGTACCGCTCGGGCCCTGGGATGTGAAGGTCCTTCTGCAGGACCAGTGACTCAGTCGGTGCCGCGCACGGGACGGCCCGTGAACGCGTCCAGCAGGATCCGGTCGCCGAGTGGGCGGTCCAGCTTGACCGTCACCTTCTTGGCGAGCAGCTCGAGCGTGCAGACACCGTCGCTCGTTCCGACGATGTAGCCGGACAGGACCACGCTGCCGTCTGTCTCCAGCACGTCCACGGCGGGGCCGTCGTCGCATGCCCCGTGGTGGGCCAGCACGGTGACGGAACGGCCGTCCTCGGTAACCTCGACCAGCTTGTTGAGTTCCCACAGATCGGCGCTGACCTGGTCGACCGGTCCGATGGGCGGCTTGGGCGGCTTGGAGGGGTCGAGGGCGACCCGCTTGAGCGGGGTGTCGTAGCCCTCGAGGGTGAACAGCCAGACCGGGACAGTGGCCGGACCGCGACTGGTGGCCAGCGTCGTCTCGCTCAGCTTTGCTCCGGTCACGGTAAGGCGCGGCCCGGGGGAGTCGTTGGTGTCCAGCTTCTCGTACGCCTCCCGCGCGTCCATGAGGGGCAGCGTGAGCGAGTCACCGTCCTGCCATGTCACCTTCGCGTCCTTCCTCGGGGTCTCGGGGAGGTCGCCGCGCAGCACGAAGTTCTCGCTGATGAACGCCTCCTTGTCGGCCTCGTTGTGAAAGGCGTCCTCGGGCGGTTGCACCGGGTCGGCGATCGGGTAGTAGCCCTCGCGCCAGATCTCGGCGGCCGGTGAGCCGTCCCAGGCCTTGGCGACCTTGAGGGCGCGCGGCCCGGTGTCCGGCGCCGGCTCGGATTCACCGGCGTCTGCCGCGCCGGCGCCGCAGCCGGCGGCGAGCAGGCCGAGCACGGTCAGCAACTGGACGGTGCGTGAGGTGGTCGTACGCATGGATCCCCCGAACGGACGGCGATGGGCACGGGAGGAGCGGTGCCGTGACCGCCCCGACACTGTGACGCACGCGGGGCACGTCGCGTTCGGTCACACCAGGGACTGGGTGCCGAATACGGCGAGCAGCGCGAGGCGTTCCGCGTCCTCGGTGCCGGGTTCGGCTGTGTAGACGATCAGGCGCAGGTCGCTGCCCGCCACGCCGAGGATGTCGCAGTCCAGGGTCAGAGGGCCGACCTGTGAGTAACTCCGCGACCAGGTTCTGCAGTTGAGGATCGGACGGATACCGGCTCACGGTCGCGCGCAGGTCGGCGACGATTCCGGCCTCGAACGCTCGCCTCTCGTCCGGCGTCTGGCGCACCCGGCCGGCCGGGCCGAGGAAGGCGCGCCACACACCGTTGCGTTCGAAGCCGCGCCGGCCGGAGGGGTCGCCCATCAGCGCGGCGTACTGCGGATTGGCCAGGAGCAGTGTCCAGGCCGCGTCGTAGACCCCGACGGGCGTGCCGTTCAGCCGGTCCAGCAGGCGCTGCACGCTCGGCGTGATGTACGCGGGGACGGTTTCGGGGCCGGGCGGCACCAGGCCGGCCAGCCGAAACAGATGCGCGCGCTCATCCGCGGACAGCCGCAGCGCCCGCGCCAGGGCCTCGACGATCTGCCCGGACGGATTGCTCGCCCGGCCCTGTTCGAGACGGGTGACGTAGTCGGCGGAGATCCCGGCCAGCAGCGCCAGCTCCTCACGGCGCAGCCCGACCGCACGCCGATACCCGCCCGTCGGCAGGCCCGCCGACTCGGCCGGGATCCGGTCGCGCCAGCGGCGCAGGGCCTGTCCGAGTTCCGTCGCCGTCATGCACCCAGTGAAACACCGTCCGGCAGGCGTCTTCCTGGTACCAGCAGTCCCAGGAAGATGCGACGTCTGGCTGCGGGCCTCGCCGCGCCGGAACCTGGACGCCATGACGACAACACTCATCACCGGAGCGAACAAGGGACTCGGCTTCGAGACCGCCCGTCGGCTCGTCGAAGCAGGCCACACCGACGAGCTCGGCGCCCGGTTCGTCCAGCTCGACGTCACCGACGACGCCTGCGTCCAGGCCGCCGTGAAGACCGTCGAGGCCGAGGGCGGGCTCGACGTACTGGTCAACAACGCCGGCATCGAGGTGCGGGGCGAGAACAACAGCATCCCCCCTGCCGTGGACACCACCGCCGACGAGATGCGAACGGTGTTCGAGACGAACGTCTTCGGCGTCGTCCGCGTCACCCACGCCTTCCTGCCGCTGCTCCAGCGGTCCGAGGCCCCCGTCGTGGTGAACGTGAGCAGCGGCCTGGCCTCGCTGTCCCGGCTCTCCGACCCGGACTCACCGGCCCACTTCTACCAGGCCGTCGCCTACCCGACCTCGAAGACGGCGGTCAACATGATCACCGTGCAGTACGCGAAGGCGTTCCCGAACATGCGGATCAACGCCGTCGAGCCCGGCTTCACCGCCACGGACCTCAACGGGCTGAGCGGCACCCAGACCGTGGAGGAAGGCGCCGAGATCATCGTCCGCATGGCACGGGTCGGTCCCGACGGCCCGACCGGCGGCTATGTCGACGTCGACGGACCCCTCGCCTGGTGACGTCCGGCCGTCGAGGCTCTCGCGCCCCTCTCAGATGACGGTGTTGGCGCGCAGGGCCTCGATCTCCTCGTCCGTACGGCCGAGTTCGGCAAGGATCGCCTCGGTGTGCTCGCCCGCCGCCGGCACCGGCTCCATGCGCGCGGGCAGTCCCGCGAGGTCGGCCGGGGGCAGCAGGGCCTGCACCGTCGCGCCACCGGGCACGGCCACGTCGCGCCAGCGGTCGCGGGCGGCGAGGACCGGGTGGTCCAGGAAGGCGGCCACGTCGTTGACTCCGGCGCAGGCGATGTTGACGGACTCGAGGTCCTTGAGGATCTCCTCGGCGCCGGAGCGGGCGCAGCGCTCGGCGACAACGGCATTGAGTTCGTCGCGGTGGGCCACGCGGGCGGAGCTCGTGGCGAAGCGCGGGTCGTCCGTCAGTTCGGGCCGGCCCAGGAACTCCCCGCACAGGACGGCCCACTCGCGCTCGTTCTGGATGGAGAACAGCACCTCCCTGCCGTCGGCGGCCGTGAAGGCTCCGTACGGCGCGAGGGTGGGGTGCTGGGTGCCCAGCCGTGGCGGCTGGTCGCCGCCGTACCGGGTGTAGTAGGCGGGCTGGCCCATCCACTCCGCCAGCGCCTCGAACAGGGACACCTCCACCGGGTGGGCCGCACCCGTGGTGGCGCGCGTGAACAGGGCGGTGAGGATGCCGCTGTAGGCGTACATCCCGGCGGCGATGTCGGCGACGGAGATGCCGACCCGCGCGGTCTCGTCGGGCGTCCCGGTCAGCGACACCAGGCCGGTCTGGCACTGCACCAGCAGGTCGTACGACTTCCGGTCGGCCCACGGCCCGGACGTGCCGTACCCGGAGATCGTGCACGGGATCAGCCGCGGCCACCGCTCCCCGAGCGCCTCGACACCCAGACCGAGGCGGTCGGCGGCGCCCGGCGCCAGGTTCTGCACGAACACGTCGGCGCCGTCGAGGAGTCGGTGCAGGATCTCGCGGCCACGGGGATCCTTGAGGTCCAGCGTGAGGGACTCCTTGGACCGGTTGAGCCACACGAAATAGCTGGAGTGACCGTGCACCGTCGTGTCGTACCGGCGGGCGAAGTCGCCACCCCCGGGCCGCTCGACCTTGATCACGCGCGCCCCGAGGTCGGCGAGCTGCCGGGTGGCGTACGGGGCGGCCACGGCCTGCTCCAGGCTGACCACGGTGATGCCGGACAAGGGGAGGTGTGGCGCGCTCATAGGGGCCATGTGTACGGCCACAACGGAGATCGCGTCAATGGGCGCATGTCGGTGCATCCCTTGCACGTGCGGGCTGTGCTTGGGGTGCGCGACCTCAGACGGGCACGCGAAGCGTCTCCACGGCCCGGACCAGCGGGGCCAGTTCGGGATTTTTCGCGGCCTCGTCGAGGGCGTTGCGCAGGGCTGTGTCGTTGGTCGGCCGTGCTTCTTCGAGGAGTTT
>NZ_LLZG01000422.1 GCF_001509475.1 Streptomyces regalis | reverse complement strand
GCAGGGCGCGCTCGATGTGCGCCTCGATCCTCCCGTGCAGCAGGGAGAGGGCGCACCAGCCCTGGGCGAGGGCGGTGAGCGCGGGGTCCGTGGCGGTCATGGCGCCGGTTTCCTCCGTCCCGAGGTGAATGACCTCCAGGATAGGCCATACGTGAAATTTCCAGCGAATGCGTGTAGAGCGCGTCTGCAAGCACTGCAAGCACTGTGCGAAATTCCGTGAACCCCGTGAAACTCCTTGGCCGTCGCGCTCGCTGCGTAGGTATCGTCCCGTCCCATGATCAGCCCGCCCCCGACCACCACCTTGTGGCGACCCACCGGCCCCAAAGAACTGGACCTGGTTCGCGCACTCGACTGGCGTGCCTGGCCGCCGCGGTTGCCCGAGCAGCCGATCTTCTACCCGGTGCTCAACGAGGCCTACGCGGTGAAGATCGCCCGGGACTGGAACGTCAAGCACGACGGCGCCGGCTTCGTGACCCGCTTCGAGGTCGTGTCGGAGTTCCTGCGCCGCTACCCCGTGCAGCAGGCGGGCGGCGAGACGATCCTCGAGCTGTGGGTGCCCGCCGAGGAGCTCGACGAGTTCAACGCCCACATCGTCGGCACGATCGAGGTTGTGCACGAGTTCCGGTGACGGTGGCCACCCCCTGAGGCCGCGGCCTGCCCTAGGGGCGCGCCAGGTGTCGCATCGCCAGTGCCAGCCCCAGCCGGAACCGGCCCTGCGGGGTGCGCAGGGGCCAGCCCAACAGGTGCTCGGCGTGGGCCAGTCGCTCCTGGAGTGTGGAGTGGTGGACGTTGATCTCGGCCGCCGCCGCCCGCAGGCTCACCGTCGAGGCGACGGCGTGCAGCGTGGCCGGCAGCCAGGGCGCGGCCGCCGCGGCCGCCTCCAGGGCCTGTACGTCGGGCGGCGGCTCGGCGCCCGGTACGACCAGGCCGGCAAGGAGGGCGACATCGCCCAGCTCGTCCGCGTACACGACGCCCGGACCCGGGTCCTGCGCGGTGCCCTCGGCCGTGAACCGCAGTGCGATGCGGGCCTGCGACCAGGAGCGCGGCAGGTCGAGCACCGGGACGGCGGGACCCACCCCCACGCGGCCGGCGGGCGGCTCGGCATCCGAGAGCGCGGGGACGATGCGGGGGCGGCCCTCCAGCGGGGCGAGGACACGGGCCGGAGCGGCGGGGTCGAGCCCCAGCCGCCGGGCCGCGTGCAGCCGGGCCGCTTCCGGCGCCGTGGCGTCGAGGACGGTCTCGACCAGCGCGGGGTCATCGGCCGGCGCCCGCCCGCGCGTCCGGTCGAGAACGAGCCGTATCGCCCCGGCGGCCCGCTCCAGGATCACCGCGTCGACGACGCTCGGCTCCGCCTCCTGAGCCCGCTCCAGCCACAGCGCCGGAGCACCGCCCGGCGTCAGCGCGGCGCAGGGCCAGGCGGCATCCGGCGCCACCTCGCTCTCCCGGCGCGTCCCATCGGTCTCGACCCGGACATGCACCCGCCGATCCACGTCCACCAGCCGCGCCGGCACCCCGGCCAGCACGGCGGCACCGCGCACCAACGCCTCCAGCCCGGCCCGCGACTCGGCGAGCCGATCGAAGTACGCGATGACCCGGACGGCGGCACCGGCATCCGGATCCAACGCGGTCAGACGTCCGGCCAGCTCTTTCATAGGCTCATGGTGCGGCATGGCGTCAACCGGCGGGGAGCCCGCGCCCGGCCCAGCACGTCCGTCCTCTTCCCATCGCCGAACAAGACACCCCACCCAAGGGGCGCGGGGAACTGCGCGACAAGCCGTGTGCGGTGGGTGCCGTCGATGTCCGCCTGCTTCAAAGCGCCGAACAGGACACCCCACCCAAGGGGCGCGGGGAACTGCGCGACAAGCCGTGTGCGGTGGGTGCCGTCGATGTCCGCCTGCTTCAAAGCGCCGGGCAAGGCATCCCACCCGAGGGGCGCGGGGAACTGCGCGACAAGCCACCTACCACCCGCACCCGCAAAGCCACGGGATCCGGCAGACGAGTAGGCGCGCTGCAGCCCCCCACACTGCTTCAGCTGCCCAGCAGCCTCGTCAGCCACGCCAGCTGCGCCGCCCGGCATGCCTGCGACAGCGCCGCCTGAGGCGCGAAGCCGTCGAAGCCGTGGAAGCCGCCGGGCCACACATGCAGCTCGGCCACCCCGCCGGCCTCCCAGAGCCGGGAGGCGTAGGCGACGACCTCGTCGCGGAAGGTCTCCGCGGAACCGACGTCCAGGAAGGCCGGGGGCAGCCCGGACAGGTCCTCGGCGCGGGCCGGCGCCGCGTACGCCGGCACGTCGGCGCCGCCCCGGCGCTCGCCGAGCAGCGCCGTCCAGCCGGTCTCGTTGGCCGTACGGTCCCAGACGCCGAGGCCCGCCATCTGGTGCACGGACGGAGAGTCGTTGCGGTCGTCCAGCATCGGGCACATCAGCAGCTGGCCGATCAGCTCCGGGCCCCCGCGGTCCCGGGTCAGCAGCGCCAGCGCCGCGGACAGCCCGCCGCCGGCGCTCGCACCGGCCACGACGATCCGCTGCGGGTCACCGTCGAGCTCGGCGGCGTGCTTCGCCGTCCACTCCAGACCGGCGTACACGTCCTCGATCTGCGCCGGGTACGGGTGCTCGGGCGCGAGCCGGTACTCCACGGACACCACGACCGCGTCCAGCTCCTTCGCCCAGGCCAGGGCCACGTCGACGCCGACGCGGTTGTTGCCGATGACCAGGCCGCCGCCATGGACGTGGTAGATCACCGGCCGCGGACCGGCGGCCGGCGGGGTGGCCGGCCGGCAGATCAGCAGGGAGATCTCCGGCGCGCCCGCGGGACCCGGCACCGACCTGTCCTCGACCTCGAAGAAGCCGTCCATGGTCAGATCCAGCTGGGCCAGCATCTGGATCCCCGGACCCTGGCGGATGTCGGCTATCTCGTCCATCGTGAAGCCGGGCGAAACCACGTCCTTGATGAGCTCCAGGGCGGCAGCGAGCTCGGGATCGAACGGGGGCGGGACCTGAGTCATGGCTTCTCCTCACACGGGGGCACGTAGATGTGCCCGGCGGCTCTGTCGTCATGATCCGCGTACCGGCCCCGAGCGGAGGGGCCGCCGTTCGGCGGAACCTGCCCGCCGTACGGCGGGTGGCTGCTGTGTGACCTGGCGCTTGCCGGGTGAACGTCTCCCTCTCCGTCTGGCTGCTGACCATCGTCGTCCTGTGCGCGCTCGTCGCCGTGGACTTCTTCGTCGGTCGCAAACCCCACGACGTCTCCATCCGGGAGGCGGGGACGTGGACGGTCGTCTGGATCGTCCTGGCCTGTCTGTTCGGCCTCGGCCTGTTCATCTACGGGGGTGGCAAGCCGACGGGCGAGTTCTTCGCCGGGTACATCACCGAGAAGTCGCTCAGTGTCGACAACCTCTTCGTCTTCGTCCTGATTATGGGGAAGTTCGCGGTTCCCTCCGCGTTCTCCTGGGTGTTCTACCTCTTCGGCGCCTTCCTGATCTGGACCGCCTGGAAGCTGGTCCAGGACGCCCGCAAGGACGAGCACGACGAGGAGTACCAGGAGAACAACCTGCTGAAGATGAGAACGGCAAGCGGATCATGACCCCGATGCTGGTCGTGATGCTCGCGATCGGCTCCACCGACGTCCTGTTCGCGCTCGACTCCATTCTCGCCATCTACGGGCTGACCCAGGACCCGTACATCGTCTTCACGGCCAACGCCTTCGCGCTGATGGGTCTCAGGCAGCTGTACTTCCTCATCGGCGGCTTGCTGAAGAAGCTGGTCCACCTCAGCTACGGCCTGTCGATCATCCTCGGCTTCATCGGCGTCAAGCTGGTGCTGCACGCGCTGCACGCGCTGCACGCGCTGCACGCGCTGCACGCGCTGCACGCGCTGCACGCGCTGCACGCGCTGCACAAGTCCGGTGTCCACGTCCCCGAGATCAGCATCCCCTTCTCGCTCGGCTTCATCGTGCTCGTCCTCGCGGTCACGACGGTGACCAGCCTGCGTGCTTCGAAGAAGCAGGAGCAGGCAGAGGCCGAACGCGTGTGAGCAGATGGCGGGCGAGCGCCACGGCAGTGAGCGCCGCGACCAGCACGCACACGCCGCTCCACCCGAAGCGGCCGTAGGCGCGGGCGCCCAGCCAGGAGCCGACCGTGCCACCGAGGTAGGCGCAGGTCATGTACGCGGTGCTGAGACGGCTGCGGACATCCGCGCCGAGGCCGTAGATCCGCACCTGGTTGGCGACCATCCCGGACTGCATGCCGATGTCGAGCAGCAGCGTGCCGACGACCAGCGCGCTCAGCCCGGGCGCCCCGCCCAGGCCGCCGAACGTCAGCACCACCGCCGACACGCCGACCACGAGGAAGCACACGAGATTGACCCGGTCCGGGCCCCGGCGGTCCACCAGCCGCCCCGCGACCGGCGTGCACAGCATCGTCGCGGCGTTGACGAGGGCCAGCAGCCCGGTCGCTTTCGCGCTCATGCCGTACACCGGGCCCGTGAGCAGCAGCGCCACCCCGGTCCACACCGCGCAGAACCCGGCGAACACCGTCGCCTGGTACAGGCACGAGCGCCGCAGCTCGGGCTCGGTGCGCAGCAGCCGCAGCGGTGCCGCGAGCAGGGCCGGGTAGGGGGCCGCGGCGGCTCGGGGCAGTGCGGGCAGCAGGCGGGCCAGCAGAGCGGCGACCGTGAGGGACAGCGCGGCGGCGAGGACGTACGGCGCCCGCCAGCCCAGCCAGTCGCCGAGGGAGCCGCCGACAGCGCGGGACAGCAGCATGCCGGCGAGGGCGCCGCTGAGCAGGGTGCCGCTGACCCTGCCGCGCCGCTCGGCGGGGACCATACCGGCCGCCAGCGGGCCGACCAGCGGGGCGATCACCGTGGCCGTGCCGACGAGGGCGCTCGCGGCGACCAGCGGCATCAGCGCCTGCGCCGTGCTCGCGGCGAGCAGGCCGAGGCCGGTCAGCGTGAGCAGGGTGACGAGCAGCCGACGGGGGCGCAACCGGTCGCCGAGCGGGACGAGCAGGAAGATGCCCGCCGCGTAGCCGAACTGGGTCGCGGTGACCACCGTGGCGGCCGCGTCGGGGGAGACACCCAGCCCCGAGGCCACCAACGGGCCGATCGCCTGCGGGAAGTAGACATTGCCCACGGCGACGCCGCACGCGAAGCCGAGCAGCGAAATCGCGGAGGTAGTCTGCCGGTGGTTGTGATCCGTCATACGCCGAAGTCCACGGCGGCGACGGCCGGTTGCCAAAGGATGTAGCCCGGGGCTTAATGATCAGCTTCCTGCTCGACGTCGACGACCTCGCGGACACCCGGTTCGCGATCTCGCCGTTGCGCGAGGTCATGGGCAGCCTGCGGGCCCTGCGCGCCCCCGCCCTCTTTCCCCTGCACACCTCGTGGCGCCGCGCGGTGCTCGATCGTCTCGACCCCGCCGACGCCCGGCTGCTGCGGGCCCTGGTGGGACAGAACCTGACCCTGCCCGACTTCCTGACCCCGCGCCCGACGACCTTCGCGCCCGCGCTGGAGGACCAGCTCGCCGTCGTCCGGGCGACGCCACCGGATCTCGTACGACGCGACCTGCTCACGACCCATGCCCCGCACCCCCTCCCGGACGCCCTGCACCAGATCACCGCACCCGGCGACGCCCCCGTGGCGGAGATGCTGGAGGGAATGTGCGAACTCCTGTTCAGATACTGGGAGTTGGCCATCCGTCCGGACTGGTCACGGATGCGGCTGGTACTGGAGGCCGACATCACCCACCGCGCCCGGCAGCTGGCCACGGGCGGAGCCCACCTGCTCTTCTCCGACCTGCACCGCAACGTGCGCTGGCGCGACGGCGTCCTGCGCGTCGACCAGATGATCGGCCGGCACGAGGTGGACGGATCGGGGCGCGGGCTGCGCCTGGTGCCGTCCCTGTTCGCGCACAAACCCGCGCCCCCGGTCAGCGCCGACGAACCTCCGATGCTCGCCTATCCCAGCCGGGGCGCCGCGACCCTGTGGGAACCGGAACCCGAGCCCGACACCTCCGCACTCACCGCGCTGCTAGGCGCACCCCGCACCACCGTCCTGCGGATGCTCGCCGAACCGCTGCCCACGGTCGAGGTCGCCCGTCGCCTCGGTGTGACGCCCAGCGCGGTCTCCCAGCACCTGAAGGTGCTGCACGCGACGGGACTCGTCACCCGGGCCCGGGACGGACGGCGGGTGCTGTACCGGCGTACCGCGCTCGGGGACCAACTCGCCGGCCGGGCTTGACCTCGAGAGCGCTCGAAGTTCTAGCGTCGTCAGGGTCGGTGCAAGGTCCCGGTGAACGGAGACAGAACATGCGGGTCGGCGTGCACATCAATCGGTTCGACCATCCCGGAGGAGGCCCCGCGCTCGGTGCCGAACTCGCCGCCGCGGGCGCCGCCGCCGAGGCGGCCGGCGTGAGCTGGCTGTCGGTGATGGACCACTACTTCCAGATGGAGTTCAACGACCGCGCCGAGGACCCCATGCTGGAGGCCTACACGACCCTCGGCTACCTCGCCGCCCACACCTCCACCGTCCGCCTCGGCGCCCTGGTGACCGGCGTGACCTACCGCCACCCCGGCCTGCTCGCCAAGATCGCCACCTCGCTCGACGTCCTGTCCGGCGGCCGGGCCACCCTCGGGATCGGCGCCGCCTGGTACGACCGGGAGCACGAGGGGCTCGGCGTGCCGTTCCCGCCGGTCGCCGAGCGCTTCGAGCGACTGGAGGAGACCCTGCGGATCTGCCTGCAGATGTGGGACCCGGAGGCCAACGGCCCCTTCGAGGGCGAGCACTACCGGCTGGCCGAGACCCTCTGCGTGCCGGCGCCGGTCAGCGCCCCGCACCCCGAGATTATGATCGGCGGGGGCGGCGAGAAGAAGACGCTGCGGCTGGTGGCCCGCTACGGCGACGCGTGCAACCTGTTCACCACCTCCCCGGAGGAGGTCAGGCACAAGCTCGACGTGCTGCGCGGCCACTGCGACACCGAGGGGCGCGACTACGAGGAGATCCGCAAGACCGTCCTGTACATGGGCGAGGCGGCCGTCGAGGGCGACCTCGACGCCTTCACCCGGGACATCGCGGGCTACTCGAAGCTTGGCATCGACACGGTGATCCTCGCCCCGCGCACCGGCGAACCGGCGGCGTTCATCGAGAACTTCGCGGCTCCCGCCGTGCAGCGGCTGGCCGGGCTCGACTGAGCCGCGCAGCTCATCGGCACGGTGCGTTCGACCGGGCGGCGGCGTCGGCGTCGGCCGGGCGGCTGCGCGAGACGATCCGCATCCCGCGGGCGTCGACGACCCGGACCGGCAACGAGCCGCAGCCGCACCGTGTCCACACCGTGCTGCCGCCCGCAGTGCGGGCAGACGGTGCCGGTCGTGCCGGTCGTGCTGGTCATGGCGACTCCTCGTACCTCGTGGCTGGTTGACCGTCGCGACACCACCAAGGGTGCGGTGCGGCCGCCCGCGCCCTGCACTTCACGCCCTCCGCCGCCTCCCAACAGATCCGGCAGCTGGCCCGCGACCTCGGCGTCGACCTGCTGGAGCCGCAGGGGCGCGGGGTGCGCCTCACCGTGGCCGCCGAGAGTCTGCCCGCACACGCGGACGCGATCCAGGCCCGCTGGGAGGAGGCCGAGCTCGACCTGCGCGCCGAGTGCAGCGCCCCCGCCGGAACTGCGCGTCAGCGGCTTTACCACGGCCGTGTCGGTGCTGCCGACCCATGGCCGTACGGCTGCGGGAGCGACACTCGCGGCTGACCGTACGGATCCGGGAGACGGGGGTGCCGGAGTGCTTCGACCTGCTCTTCGAGGGGGAGGTCGACCTGGCCGTGGTCGACGTCACCCCGCACAACCCGCCGCTGAGCGGCGCGCGCCTCGACCAGCAGCCGCTGCTGGACGACCCGTACGACCTCGTCGTCCCCGACGACCACCCGCCGGCCGGGCGCGGGCGCATCGACCTGGCGGAGGCGGCACACGACGACTGGATCGCGCCGGTGCCGGAGAGGTACGAAGCCGTGGCCCGACCCGAAGCCCCTGGCCCGGCATGAAGCCGTGGCCTGACCACAAGCCCTGGCTCGGCGCGAGGCGGTGGACTGTCAGGAGCGGTGGCCCGGCATCGGAGGCGTGGTCCGACACGGAGAGAGGCCGGAGCTCTGGGCTCCGGCCTCTCTGGGGGACGTGTGGTCCGATCAGGCGGCAGCCGCCTCACCCGCGTGTCCGTGGACGCGGGCGATGACCTCGGTCAGCTGGGCGGCGACCTCGGCGTCGTCGACCGGGTGCGTCTCGGCGAAGCGGGTCAGGGAGCCGGGGATGGACAGCTTGACGTCCTCCAGCACCTTGCCGCCGGCGATGCCCACCGACTTGCGGGCCTCGTCCTGCGCCCACACGCCGCCGAACTGGCCGAAGGCGGTGCCGACCACGGCGACCGGCTTGCCGCCGAAGGCACCGGCGCCGTACGGGCGGGACAGCCAGTCGATGGCGTTCTTCAGCACGGCGGGGATGGTGCCGTTGTACTCGGGGGAGAAGAACAGGAACCCGTCCGAGGCCAGCGCGGCCTCGCGCAGCTTGGCGGCGGCGGCAGGGACGCTGCCCTCGACGTCGATGTCCTCGTTGTAGAACGGGATGTCGGCGAGGCCTTCGAAGAGCACGACCTCAGCGCCCTCGGGAGCAAGCTTGACGGCCGCCTCGGCCAGCTGACGGTTGTGCGAACCGGCACGAAGGCTGCCGACGAGCGCAAGGATGCGAACAGACATGCGAACTCCAAGGATGCTGAAACAACTGCCGTACGATCCGGACCGAGGTCCGTTTGCATTTCTAGCACCTTAACCGGACCGCGGTCCAGTTTCATTCCCGATGCTTTACTCTGGCTTCATGTCCGCCGTTCTGCCGCCCTTCCCGCAGCCACAGGAGCCCGTCGACAAGCCGCAGTTGCTGGAGGTCGGCTCCGCCGCCGACGAGCCCTGCCTGCGCGCCGACGCGGCCCGCAACCGCGCCCGGCTGCTGGAGGCCGCCGCCCGGCTGATCGCCGAGCATGGTGCGGCCGGGGTCACCATGGAGGCGGTGGCCGCGGAGGCCGGAGTGGGCAAGGGGACGGTCTTCCGCCGCTTCGGCGACCGTACCGGTCTGCTGACGGCATTGCTGGACCACTCCGCGAGGAAGCTGCAGGCCGATTTCCTCGGCGGGCCGCCGCCGCTGGGCCCCGGGGCGCCGCCGGTCGAGCGGCTGCGGGCGTTCGGCGTGGCGGTGCTGTACCGCGCGGCCGAGCAGCTGGACCTCCGGCTGGCCGCCCAGCCGGAGCCGACCCGCCGCTACTCCCATCCCTCGGTCCGCGCGCTGCACACCCACGTCACGGTGCTGCTGCGGCAGATCCTGCCGGACGCCGACTGCGAGCTCCTCGCCCAGTCGCTCATGGCGTACCTCGACCCCGCCCTGGTCAACCACCTGACCAGGCAGTGCGGCATGCCCATGGAGCGGCTGGAGAAGGGCTGGCTCGACCTGGTCACTCGCGTGACGCGTACAGGGGTGTGAGCGGCCGATGACCCTAACCTGAACCCCGCTCACAGGTTCTGCAAAGATGCCGTACGTCATGGTGCAGATACCGAAAACGCCCGCGCCCGCTTCCCCCGCACAGCGCTCGGTACCGACGAGCGCCGATGTGGCCCGCCTCGCCGGCGTCTCGCGCGCGACCGTCTCCTACGTCCTGAACAACACCAGCGCCGTCCGGATCAGCGAACCCACGCGCCGCCGCGTCCACGAGGCCGCGAAGGAACTCGGCTACGTCCCGCACGCCGCGGCCCGCAGTCTGCGCGCCGGGCACAGCCGCATGGTCCTGATGCCCGCGCCGAGCTACCCCGTCGGCCCGCTCTACAGCCGGTTCCTCAGCGACCTCCAGATGGCGCTCGGCCGCCTCGACTACACGGTCGTGCAGCACGGCAGCGTCGGCCTGCACGGCGACGAGGCCGCCCGCGCCTGGGCCGAGCTGCGCCCCGTGGCCGTCCTGGTGTCGGGCTCCGGCCTTGGCCCGAAGGGCGTGACGGTGCTCAAGCGCTCCGGCGCCCGGGCCGTGGTCTCGCTGGGCCCCGAGTACATCGAGGGCGCCCATGCCCTGCTGATGGACTACGAGGCCGTGGGTCACTGCGCGGCCGGCCACCTGTACGACCGCGGCCGACGTCGTATCGGCGTCGTCGTGCCCGAGGAGGACGGCCTGGAGTCGTTCTCCGCGCCCCGCCTCGAAGGCGTACGCCGCGCCCTGCACGGCACGGACGCCACCGTGACCGAGCTGCCCCTCGCCTACGCGGAGGAGTCCGCCGCGCGGCTCGCCGCCCGCTGGCGCGACCTCGGCCTCGATGCCGTGTTCGCCTACAACGACGAGTACGCGATGCTGCTGATGCGCGCCCTGCAGGACGAGGGCGTCCGCATCCCTGCCGACACGGCCGTCATCGGCGCCGACGACCTGATGCTCGGACGGCTGCTGCGGCCTAGGCTGAGCACCGTGCACATCGAGCTGCCGTCCGGCCGCGAGCTCGCGGAACTGGTCGACCGCGCGGTGCGCAACCCCGGCACCGCACATGAGACGCACAAGGTGCTGGGAGCGACGGTGGTGCACCGCGAATCCAGCTGAACCCAGGGGAGGCGGGACATGCGCACGACCGTCGGCATCATCGGAGGCGGCCCCGCCGGACTGCTGCTCGCCCGCCTGCTGTACCGCGCCGGCATCGACTGCGTCGTCCTGGAGAGCCGCACGCGGGACTACGTCGAGCAGCGCCAGCGGGCCGGGATGCTGGAGCAGGGCACGGTCGACGCGCTCCGCGAGGCGGGCGCCGCCGAGCGGTTGACGGCCGAAGGACTGGTGCACCAGGGCATCGAGCTGCGCTTCGACCGGGAACGCCACCACATCGACTTCCCGGCCCTCACCGGTGGCCGTACGGTGACGATCTACGCTCAGACCGAGATCGTGAAGGACCTCGTCGCGCTGCAACTCGCCGACGGGCCACCGCTGTTGTTCGAGGCCGAGGCGCTCGCCGTCGAGAAGCCTGAGAGCGCGACGCCCGTCGTACGGTTCCTGCACGAGGGCCGCGAGCAGACGCTGACCTGCGACTGGGTGGCCGGCTGCGACGGCTTCCACGGCATCTCCCGCGACGCGTTTCCGGCCGAGGTGAGCCGCTCGTACGCGCACGAGTATCCGTACTCCTGGCTCGGGGTCCTGGCCGAAGTGGCGCCGTCCTGCGACGAGTTGGTCTACGCGCGCGGTGAAGGCGGCTTCGCCTTGCACAGCATGCGGTCGGCGTCGGTCTCCCGGCTCTACCTCCAGGTCCCCGACCACACCGACCCCGACGACTGGCCCGACGACCGCATCTGGGACGAACTCGCCGCCCGCTTCGCCATCGACGCCGACTGGACCCTCCACCGCGGCCCCATCTCCGCCAAGTCCGTGACGACGATGCGCAGTTACGTCCACGAGCCGATGCGCCACGGACGGCTGCTGCTCGCCGGGGACGCTGCCCACATCGTCCCGCCGACGGGCGCCAAGGGTCTCAACCTCGCCGTGTCGGACGTACGGATCCTGGCCCGCGCCCTCACCGCGCTGTACCGCACAGGAGACACGCAACTGCTCGACAGGTACTCCGAGTTGTGCCTTCAGCGCGTGTGGCAGGCGACCCGTTTCTCGGACGACATGACTAGGATGTTGCATGTTCAACCAGACGGGAATGCGTTCGACCACCGGATGCAGCTCGCGCGGCTGCGCCGGATCACGGCATCCCGTCACGCGGCCGCCGAACTGGCGGCGAACTACTCGGGACTTCCGCTACCCCTGTGAGTCCCGCCGGTGATCGAACGGAGAGTCGCAATGCCGTTGCTCGACCCGAAGACCTGGCAGTCCAGCTCCTTGTCGGGAGGTGAGTACGCCGTCACCGAGCCCGCCACCGGCGACACGCTCGGTACCGTCACCCTGGCCGGCGCCGAGGACGTCGGTACGGCCGCCGAGGCCGCCCGAGCCGCCCAGACCGAGTGGGCACGCCTCCCGCACTTCGTCCGCGCGGCAGTGCTGCGCAAGGCCGGCGACCTGTTCGCGGCGCACGCCGAGGAACTGCGCGAGTGGATCGTCCGCGAATCCGGCTCGATCCCCGGCAAGGCCGACTTCGAACTGCACGTCGCCGCCCAGGAGTGCTACGAGGCCGCCGCCCTCGCCTCCCGCCCGGCCGGGCACGTCCTGCCCAGCGAGGCGCCCCGGCTGTCGTACACGCGCCGGGTCCCCGTCGGTGTCGTCGGCGTGATCTCCCCGTTCAACGCCCCGCTGATCCTCTCCATCCGCTCCGTCGCCCCGGCCCTCGCGCTCGGCAACGCGGTCGTCCTGAAGCCGGACCCGCGCACGGCGGTGTGCGGCGGTCTGTCGCTGGCCGCGGTCTTCGCCGAGGCCGGTCTGCCTGAGGGGCTGTTGCACGTCCTGCCCGGCGGCCCGGAGGTGGGCCAGGCGCTGGTCGCCGACCCGCGCGTGCCCGTCATCTCCTTCACCGGGTCCACGGCCGCGGGCCGGGCCGTCGGCGAGGCCGCCGGGCGCCATCTCAAGCGCGCGCACCTGGAGTTGGGCGGCAACTCCGCCCTGATCGTGCTGGAGGACGCCGACATCGACGCGGTGATCTCCGCGGCCGCCTGGGGCTCGTTCTTCCACCAGGGCCAGATCTGCATGACGACCGGCCGCCACCTCGTCCACCAGTCCCTGTACGAGGAGTACGTCGAGCGGCTCGCGGCCAAGGCCGACTCCCTCGCCGTCGGCGACCCGCACCGCGCCGAGGTCCACCTCGGCCCGCTCATCGACGCCGGCCAGCTGGGCAAGGTGCACGGTCTGGTGGAGGCCAGCACGTCCCGGGGCGCCAAGCTCGCCGCGGGCGGCACCCACGAGCAGCTCTTCTACCGGCCGACCGTCCTCGCCGGCGTCGACGACCAGACCCCCGCGTACGCCGAGGAGGTCTTCGGTCCCGTCGCGCCCGTACGCCCCTTCACCACCACCGACGAGGCCGCCGCCCTGGCCGTGGCGAGCTCCTACGGCCTCTCCCTCGGCATCGTGACCGGTGACGCCGCCCGCGGCCTCGACCTGGCCGAGCGGATCCCGACCGGCATCGTGCACATCAACGACCAGACCGTGAACGACGAGGCCGTCGCGCCGTTCGGTGGCATCGCCGCCTCCGGCACCGGGGCCCGGTTCGGCGGCGAGTCCAACCTGGAGGCGTTCACCGACGTCCGCTGGACGACGGTGCGCGGCGACGTGGCGGCGTACCCCTTCTAGACCGGTGCTACTGGCCGTTCTGCTCGGCCTGCGCCTGCTGAGCGGCCACGGCCTGGCGGACCTCGTCCATATCGAGCTTGCGGGCCTGCCCGATGACGTCCGTCAGGGCGGCCTCGGGCAGGGCCCCGGGCTGCGCGAACACGGCAACACGGTCACGGACGATCATCAGCGTCGGAATCGACTGGATGCCGAAAGCGGCGGCCAGCTCCGGCTGCGCCTCGGTGTCGACCTTGCCGAACACAAGGTCCGGGTTCTCCTCCGCGGCCTTCTCGTAGACCGGGGCGAACTGTCGGCACGGCCCGCACCAGGACGCCCAGAAGTCGATCAGGACGAACTCGTTGTCCGTGACCGTCTCGTCGAAGTTCTCCTTGGTGAGCTCCACGGTGCTGCTCATCGCGTATTCCCTCTTCCTGGTGTCGGGGCGAAGCCGTCGGCGACAACACGACCGTACGGCGGCGTATTCCGCGCGCGTACCCGTGTGGCCAGGCCGCACACCACCCGTAAGACTGACCCCATGACGGAAACGGATTCCATCGTGTACGACGTCGTGGTGCTCGGGGCCGGGCCCGTGGGGGAGAACGTGGCCGACCGCACCCGTGCGGCCGGCCTCTCCACTGCGGTCGTGGAGAGCGAGCTCGTCGGCGGCGAATGCTCGTACTGGGCGTGTATGCCCAGCAAGGCGCTGCTGCGCCCGGTCATCGCCCGCGCGGACGCCCGCCGCCTGCCGGGCCTCAGCCAGTCCGTACAGGGCCCCCTCGATACGGCCGCGGTCCTCGCCCGACGCGACGAGTACACCTCGCACTGGAAGGACGACGGCCAGGTCGGGTGGCTGGACGCCATCGGCGCCGACCTCTACCGCGGCCACGGCCGCCTCACCGCGCCCCGCACGGTGGAGGTGACCGGCCCCGACGGCGCCCGGCACGTCCTGACCGCCCGGCACGCCGTGGCCGTCTGCACCGGCAGCGGCGCCCAGCTGCCCGCCCTGCCCGGACTCGCCGAGGTCGAGCCGTGGACCAGCCGCGAGGCCACCAGCGCGAAGGCCGCGCCCGGCCGGCTGGTGGTGGTCGGCGGCGGTGTGGTCGCCACCGAGATGGCCACCGCCTGGCAGGCCCTCGGCTCCCGGGTCACGCTCCTGGTCCGGGGCAAGGGCCTGCTGTCCCGCATGGAGCCCTTCGCCGGCGAACTGGTCGCCGAGGCGCTCACCGAGGCGGGTGTCGACGTCCGCACCGGCACCTCCGTCGAGACGGTGACCCGGGAGAACGGCACGGTCGTGGTCGTCACCGACGGCGGCGACCGCATCGAGGCCGACGAGATCCTCTTCGCCACCGGACGTACCCCGCGCACCGACGACATCGGCCTGGAAGCCGTCGGCCTGGCACCCGGCTCCTGGCTGGAGGTCGACGACAGCCTCCGCGTCACCGGCAGCGAATGGCTCTACGCCGTCGGCGACGTCAACCACCGCGCCCTCCTCACCCACCAGGGCAAGTACCAGGCCCGCATCGCGGGCGCGGCCATCGCCGCCCGCGCCTCCGGCGTGCCTCTCCTGGAGTCCGACCCCTGGGGCGCCCACACCGCGACAGCCGACCACGCCGCCGTCCCCCAGGTCGTCTTCACCGACCCCGAGGCCGCGGCCGTGGGCCTGTCCCTGGCGGAGGCGGAACAGGCCGGCCACCGCGTCCGCGCCGTCGACGTCGAATTCTCCTCGGTCGCCGGCGCGGGCCTGTACGCCGAGGGCTACCGCGGCCGCGCCCGCATGGTCGTCGACCTGGAACGCGAGATCCTCCTCGGCGTCACCTTCGTCGGCCCCGGCGTCGGCGAACTCATCCACTCGGCGAGCATCGCCGTCGCCGGCCAGGTTCCGGTCAGCAGGCTGTGGCACGCGGTTCCGTCGTATCCGACGATCAGCGAGGTGTGGCTGCGGTTGCTGGAGTCGTACCGCGACAACTGAGCCCACCTCATCCGGCCACCCACTCGAGGTAGTCCTCGCTCCACAGATCCTCCTCGCAGTCCGGTAGCAGCAGGACCCGGTCCGGGCGCAGCGCCTCGATGGCGCCCGCGTCGTGGGTGACCATGACGATCGCGCCCGGATACGTGCCCACCGCGGCCAGGACCTCCGCGCGGGAGGCCGGGTCCAGGTTGTTGGTCGGCTCGTCCAGGAGAAGGACGTTCGCGCCTGAGTGCACCAGGCCCGCCAGCGCCAGACGGGTCTTCTCACCACCGGACAGGACACCGACACGCTTGTCGGCGTCGTCACCGGTGAACAGGAACGAGCCCAGGACGCGCCGCACTTCGCCGTACGTCAGCTGCGGGGCGGCGGACGCCAGTTGAGCACCCACGGTCAACTCCGCGTCCAGCGTGTCGTGTTCCTGGGCGAAGTAGCCCGGACGGAACCCGTGCCCGTGGACCACCCGGCCGCTGTCCGGCCTGTCCTGACCGGCGAGGATGCGCAACAGGGTCGTCTTTCCCGCCCCGTTGGGGCCGAGGACGACCAGGCGGCTGCCCCGGTCGACCGCCAGGTCCACGCCCCGCAGGACACGATGGCCGCCGTACGTCTTCGTCAGACTGATGGCGCCGAGCGGGATCCGCCCGCACGGTGCCGGTTCGGGCAGCCGGATCCTGGCCACCTTCGCGCTACGCCGGACCGGTTCGAGGTCGGCGAGCATACGGTCGGCGCGGCGGGCCATGTTCTTCGCGGCCACGGCCGTGGACACGCGGGCGCGCATCTTTCCGGCCTGCGCGTGCAGCGACGCCGCCTTGCGCTCGGCGTTCGCCCGCTCGCGCGCCCTGCGCCGCTCGTCGGCCTCCCGCTGGGCGAGATAGACGTCCCAGTCCGTGTTGTGGACGTCGATCGTGGCGCGCTGCGGATCCAGGTGGAAGACCCGGTTCACCGTGCCGGCGAGCAGGGACGTGTCGTGGCTGATCAGCACGAGTCCGCCCTGATGGTTCGCCAGGAACGTGCGCAGCCAGGCGACCGAGTCCGCGTCCAGGTGGTTCGTCGGCTCGTCCAGCAGCAGGGTGCCGTGCTCCGCGAAGAGGATGCGGGCCAGCTCCACGCGACGGCGCTGCCCGCCCGACAGCGCACCCGACGGCCGATCCATCAGCCGGGCGGGAACCCCGAGACCCGCGGCCACTCGGGCCGCCTCGGCCTCCGCGGCGTAACCGCCGGCGGCCTGGAACCGGGCCTCGGCGCGCACGTAGGCGTTCATCGCCCGCTGCATACCGTCGGCCATGGCCTCCTCGGCACGGCGCAGGGCGCGTACGGCCCCGTCCAGGCCCCGCGCGGACAGGATGCGGTCGGTGACGGTGACCGCCGGGTCCGCGGCGCGGGAGTCCTGAGGCAGATGGCCGACCTCGCCGGTGCGGGTGACCGTTCCGGCGGCCGGGCGCAGCGTGCCCGCGAGAGTGTTCAACAGGGTTGACTTTCCGGCGCCGTTGCGGCCGACCAGACCGATGCGGTCGCCGGGGGAGATGTGGAAGGAGATGCCGGACAGCAGCAGACGCGCGCCGACGCGCACGTCGACACCA
The DNA here is from genome assembly GCF_001509475.1 of Streptomyces regalis. Lineage (GTDB taxonomy): Bacteria > Actinomycetota > Actinomycetes > Streptomycetales > Streptomycetaceae > Streptomyces > Streptomyces regalis. The sequence goes on along the minus strand of NZ_LLZG01000422.1, from coordinate 5,000 downwards.
CTTACGGTGATCATGAGAAGACGCTCCGAACAAGCGAGGGGGCACACGGGTGGCGTGTAAGCGGGGCCTCAGCTAGGAAATTCGGGGCGTAGACATGCGGTCAGGTTAACGCGGGCGCCGTGTCGGACGCCTGCGAATTTTCTCGGTCACGGCAGCTCGAAGCCCAGCGCCTCGGCGGCGCGCGCCGGCGTCGGCCCTGCCCAGCGCTCCGCGATCGCCTGGTTCGAGGAGAGCGAGCGCAGCTCGGCCCGGTCCAGGTAGAGCATGCCGTCGAGGTGGTCCGTCTCGTGCTGCACGATACGGGCGGGCCACCCCGTGAACACCTCGTCCACCGCACGCCCGTGCTCGTCCTCACCCGTCAGCCGCACCTCGGCGTGCCGGGTCACCACCGCCTGATACCCCGGCACGCTCAGACAGCCCTCGAAGAACGCGGCACGAGCGGCGCCGACGGCCTCGTACGACGGGTTCACCAGTACCCGGAACGGCTGCGGCACCCGCCCGCGCGCCAGCCGCACCTCCTCCGGCACCGGCGCCGGGTCCTCGATCACCGCGATCCGCAGTCCCACGCCGACCTGCGGTGCGGCGAGGCCGACGCCCGGCGCCGCGTGCATGGTGATCCGGAGGGCCTCGACGAAGCGGGCCAGCAGCGCCGGGTCCAGCTGGCCGTCGAACCGTTCGGTGGGACGCCGCAGCACCGGGTCACCGGCCGCCACGATGGCCAACGGGCCCTCGGTGGCCAGGAGTTGCTCGACCTGCTCGGCCAGGGGTGTGCGATCGCTCGGAGTTGCCATCGCGCCAGCATGCCACGGCGCACACGCCACTTGCCGACTCGCCTGTGACGTACGCCACTTAACAGGCCTGGAACTCGACGGGTCCTCCACCCGACTACTGGACCGCTACAGCAGAGAGAAAACGTCCCTGCTCCCCGTCCCACTTCCGGAGTTGCCGCCGATGTCCACCGCTCCCTCGACCTCCCCATCGGAGGAGGCGACGCAGACCGTCGCCCCGGCGTCGCCGCCCCGCAGATGGGCACCGCTGCGCCCGCTGATCCTGCGTCTGCACTTCTACGCCGGAGTGCTCGTCGCACCGTTCCTGCTGGTCGCCGCGGCCACCGGCTTCCTGTACGCCGGCGCGTTCCAGGCCGAGAAGATCGTGTACGCCCACGAGATGACGGTGCCGGTCGGCGACGAGAAGCTGCCGATGTCCCAGCAGGTCGCCGCGGCGCGCAAGGCCCATCCCGAGGGCACGGTCTCGGCGATACGCCCCTCCCCGGCGGACGACGCGTCCACCAGGGTCCTGCTGTCCGGCGTCAAGGGCGTCGACGCCGACCACACACTCGCCGTGTTCGTCGACCCCTACACCGCGAAGGTGCGCGGAGCCCTCGAGCAGTACGGCTCGACCGGTGCGCTGCCCCTGCGCACCTGGATCGACGAGTTCCACCGCGACCTGCACCTCGGCGAGACCGGCCGTCTCTACAGCGAACTCGCCGCGAGCTGGCTGTGGGTGATCGCGGGCGGCGGCCTGGTGCTGTGGTTCTCCCGCCGCCGCGCCCTGCGCAAGGTGCGCGGGACCAGCGGGCGCCGCCGCACGCTCGGTCTGCACGGCACGGTCGGCGTCTGGGCCGCGGCCGGGTTCTTCTTCCTCTCGGCGACCGGGCTGACCTGGTCGGCGTATGCCGGTGCCAACATCGACGAGCTGCGCACCTCGCTCGGCCAGGCCACCCCGTCCGTCTCGGCCTCGGCGGGCGGCGACCACGCGGCTCACGGCGCCGCCGCGGGCACCGGCGGGAGCGGCGAGCACGGCGTCGGCCTCGACAAGGTCCTGGCGGCCGCGCGCGCCGAGGGCCTGGGCGATCCCGTGGAGATCGTGCCGCCCGCCGACGCCTCGTCCGCGTACGTCGTGAAGCAGGTGCAGCGCAGCTGGCCGACGAAGCAGGACTCGGTCGCGATCGACCCGGCGAACGGTGAGGTCACCGACGTGCTGCGGTTCGCCGACTACCCGGTGCTCGCCCAGCTGACCCGCTGGGGCATCGACCTGCACACGGGTGTCCTCTTCGGCCTGGTCAACCAGATCGCCCTGATGCTGCTCGCGCTCTCGCTGATCCTGCTGATCGTATGGGGCTACCGCATGTGGTGGCAGCGCGGCCGAGGCTCCGCCTTCGGACGTCCCATGCCGCGGGGCGCCTGGCAGCAGGTGCCCCCGCAGATCCTGGTCCCGCTGGTGGCGTGCGTCGCCGTACTCGGCTACTTCATACCGCTGTTCGGCATCTCGCTGGCCGCGTTCGTCGTCGTGGACGTGATCCTCGGCGAGGTGGCCCATCGGCGGGGGAAGCGGACGCCCGCGGAAGTGAACCAGAGGGAGGGATGAAGGACTTGGGGCCCGGTTCCGGGGGGAACCGGGCCCCAAGCACTGCTTTGCCCCGCTTCGCTCAGAGCTGCTCGAAGTCACCCGCCAGCGCCGAGGCGAGGCGCATGTGCGGCTCGGCTTCCTCGTCCCGCCCCTGCCGTTGCAGAGTGCGGCCCAGCATCAGCCGGGCGTAGTGCTCGACGGGGTCGCGCTCGACGATGACGCGCAATTCGCCCTCCGCGCGCCGTAGTTGGGCCGAGTGGTGGTAGGCGCGCGCCAACAGCATCCGCGCTCCGGTCTGCTGCGGCGCCTCCTCGACCAGCCTGCTGAGGACGCGCGCGGCGGCGGCGTAGTCCTTGGCGTCGAAGAACATCTGTGCGCGCTCCCAGCGCTCGGCCGGTGTTCCGTGGTCGTAGTACGTCGTGTCCACTCGTGCCCTCCTTCGACTTCGGCGCTGTCAACGAAGGGCAGTCGTTCAATATTCCACTACTGCCTCAGCCGGCCATGGCGGCGAGTTCGGCGTTGGCCCGCTCGGTGATGAGGGTCAGCACCCGACCGGCGGCGGCCAGGTCCTCCGGCGGGATACCGGCGTAGATCCGGGCGGTGATCGGGGCGGTCCCGGCGGAAGTCCTGTCGTACAGCTCCCGTCCGGCGTCCGTGATCCGTACCTGGGACGGTTCCTCGGGGGCAAGCAGCTGCGCGCCGATCAGCTCGTCGACGACGGAGTGGGCCTCCGCGGCGTCGATCTTGAGCGCGTCGACGACACTGTCGACGACGCGGTCCCGCTCGACCGGTCCCTCGGCGACGGCGACGAGCCGGAGGGTGACGGACTGCTGGAAGGTCACGCCGTGGCGGGCCAGGACACGCTCGAGAAGCGCACGGCCGGCGTAGTGGGTCAGAGCTATGACTCGGGGGTTGACCGGGGGAGTGGGGGTGGGAGTGGTGGTGGTCATGACTGCTCCTTGTCGGACTCGCTGTCGGTGGCAAGCGGATCAAGAGGTGCGTCGAGCAGGGTCGCCAGGTCCCGTGTGAACTCCCGGGCGCGCGGGCTGTCCAGGCCGCCGAGCGGCGCCAGCAGTTGCTGCAGGAGGCCCTGGACCACCTTGATCGCCTGCAGGGTCTGCTCGCGTCCCTGCTCGGTCAGCGTCAACTGCACCGCGCGCGGGTCGCGGGGATCCCGGGTGCGTTCGAGGAGGCCGGCGGTTTCCAGGGAGCGCGCCAGCTTGGAGACGTAGAGCGGTTCGAGCCCGGTGTGGTCGGCCAGGCGTCGCTGGCTGGGGCGCTCCCCGCGGCGCTGCATGCCGTACAGCGAGGCCACCAGCGCGTACTGCGCGTGGGTGAGCCCCAGCGGGGCCACGGCTCGGTCGACCGCGACCCGCCACTTCGTCGACAGACGCCACACCAGGAAACCGGGCGAGGCCTTTTCGGAACCCTTGCTCATGCAGATACCGTACATGGCTACTATAGCCATGGCTACTATTTTCTGGAACGCATCGAGACAGCCCGGAGTGACGGACTGACGAGGCGGCCTCGGCAGGGCTAGTTTGGGCGCCATGAGCAATCTTGATCGCGAGGCGGTGCCCGCCATCTGCGGCGGCCGTGGTTTCGTCGTGGCGGAGCCCGTACGCGAACTCCTCAGCCCTCGCCGCGTCAAGCTCGGCGAGTCCACCGAAGTCCGTCGCCTGCTGCCCAACCTGGGCCGACGCATGGTCGGCGCCTGGTGCTTCGTCGATCACTACGGTCCCGACGACATCGCCGACGAGCCCGGCATGCAGGTGCCGCCGCACCCGCACATGGGCCTGCAGACGGTGAGCTGGCTGCACGAGGGCGAGGTCCTGCACCGGGACTCCACCGGCAGCCTCCAGACGATCCGCCCGCGCGAGCTCGGACTGATGACCTCCGGCCGGGCGATCAGCCACTCCGAGGAGAGCCCGAAGTCCCACGCCCGCTTCCTGCACGGCGCCCAGCTGTGGGTCGCCCTCCCGGACAGCCACCGCCACACCGACCCGCACTTCGAACACCACGCCGAGCTGCCGGTCGTCACGGCGCCGGGTCTGCGGGCCACGCTGATCCTCGGCGGCCTCGACGGCGCGACCTCACCCGGCACGACGTACACCCCGCTCGTCGGCGCCGACCTCACCCTCGAACGCGGCGCCGACGTACGCCTCCCACTGGAGCCGGACTTCGAGTACGCCGTCCTGTCCATGTCCGGCGAGGCCCACGTGGACGGCGTGCCGGTACTGCCGGGTTCGATGCTCTACCTCGGCTGCGGCCGTACCGAACTGCCGCTGCGCGCGGAGTCGGACGCGGGGCTGATGCTTCTCGGCGGCGAGCCGTTCGAGGAGGAGCTGATCATGTTCTGGAACTGGATCGGGCGGTCGCAGGAGGAGATCGTGCAGGCCCGTCGGGACTGGATGGAAGGCTCCCGGTTCGGGGAGGTGAAGGGGTACGACGGGGCTCCACTGCCCGCACCGGAACTGCCGCCGGTGCCGCTGAAAGCGCGGGGAAGGGTGCGCTGACCTGCGGGAACGCGTCAGCTTTGGTGGCTGCTGATCGGAGGCGGTCGGGTAATTCTCACTGGCTGCTGACTGCCTGCCAGAAGACGTCCCAACAGCCACCTGGCTCAGGTCGGTGCGGTTGGCGATTCCACAGTG
>NZ_LLZG01000421.1 GCF_001509475.1 Streptomyces regalis | reverse complement strand
CCCAGGTGGGGGGCATGAGTTCTCCCTACGGTGGGTGGGGGGGGGCGGTGGCTCCGTCGACCACGCGGTGGCAGGGCGCGGCGATGCACTTCCGCTCCGGGGAGTGGTTGGTGCATCACTGGCGGTAGGGGTTTAACTTGACTCGGGTCAAGCTGATCCCGGAATGTCGTGCTGCCAACTAGCGGGAAAGGAGGGGCAGATGGTCGCGAGGAGTGTCATCACCGTGCGGCAGGAACGCCTGGGTGTGGAGTTGCGCAAGCTCCGAGAGCGGGCGGGGCTGGGCCTTCGGGAAGCCGCCCGGGCGACGGGGATCAACGAGGCCAAATTGTCCAACATCGAGACAGCCCGGGTGGGTGTCAGTGCGGAGCGCGTGCGGTTCCTGGCCGGGTTCTACGGCGATGCGGAGACCCCACTCGTGGATGCGCTGGCCGAGATGGCGACGGAGCGGGTGCGTGGGTGGTGGGAGGAGTATCGCGGCCAGCTCCCGCGTGGGTTCCTCAACCTCGCGGAACTGGAGCACCACACGCAGCACTTGAGGACGTTCGAGTTCGCGTTCGTCCCTGGCCTGCTGCAGACCGAGGAACATGCGACGGCGATTTACAGCGACACCACGTGGGGGACGAGCGGGGAGCAGCGTGAGCTTCGGGTGCAGTTCCGGCTGCGGCGACAGGAGGTTCTTGACCGTGAGGACTTCCTCTGCGAGGTGGTGATTCACGAGGCGGCCCTGCGCATCAGGAGCGGCGATCGCGGCATCGCCAAGCGACAACTGCTGCACATCCTGGAGCAGACAGTGCGCCCTCAAGTCACCGTGCGCGTCGTTCCGTTCGACATGGACGGCTTCCGGATCGGGTACGCCCCCACGATCGTCGGCGGTCGTGTGCCGCAGTTGGACACGGTTCTCATGGACACCCCGCATGGGGGCAACTACCTGGATGCGGAGGCACAGCTCGACCGGTATCGGCGTGGGTTCGCACAGGTGCAGAAGCAGGCGCTCGGAGTCGTAGAGTCGAAGGACTTCATCTGGAATCTGGCTCAGAACCTTTGAGAGGCCCCGACATGGCAGAAGTTCCCGTCTGGCAGAAGTCTTCGTTCTCAGGGGGCGGGGACGACGCCGACTGCGTGGAGCTCGCCGCGCGCCAGGGCACCGTCCTCCTCCGCGAGAGCGACGATCCGGGGACCGTACTCGAAACCTCCTGTCCCCAACTCGCCGCCCTCATACGCCACCTGCGTGCTTGACCTCAAGGAACCTTGAGAGCGCGGCGTGCAACGCCTCAGGCTGCTCCAAGTGCAGGTCATGCCCGGTGCCCGGGATGCTCAGGGACACGGTGTCGGGCCGCTGCCCGAGCATCTCGTCGACTTCCCGCGCAGGGATGATGCTGGACTGGGCCAGGACGGCCAGGGTGGGACACGCGACCTGCCCCCACTCACGCCAGAAGGACCGCCGGGCGTTCTCCGCCAGCGAGCGGACCATCACCTCCCGGTCGAAGCGAGGCCACCATCCGTCCTCGCGTTCCTCCAGCCCGGCGGCCCAGCCCGCGCCGACCTGTCCGCCACCGAGGAACGCGGCAGCCGCTTCGCGTGAGGGGAACGGTGTCGGCCACGAGTCGAGCCAGCCGCCGATGTCCGCGGGAGCGTTGGGGTTCGGTCCGCCGGGGGCGGCCTCGATGAGTACGAGGGCGTGGACCAGCCCGGGATGTGCGGCGGCGGTGAGCATCGCCGTGTGTCCGCCCAGCGACTGGCCGACGAGGACAGGTCGCGGTAGCGCCAGCTGCTCGACGACCGCGATGACGTCGGCGACGTAGGCGGCGCGGGAGACGTCCTGCGGGTGCCGTTCGCCGGCGCCGTGCCCGCGTTGGTCGACTGCGACGACCCGGTACCGGGAGCTCAAACGCCAGGCCAACCCGTCCCATTCACCCGCGTGACCGGCCAGGCCGTGCAGCAGCACGACGGGTTGCCCCGGCCCGCCCCAGTCCCGGCAGACAAGTCGGACGCCGTCTCGCACCACCACGTGCTCGGACCATGCCATGTCGGACCTCCAGGGGTTCGCCAGGGGATCGCCAGGCCTTGACCCCCTGCTGCTTGCTACCAGCGAAGTGGCATATCAAACGGACCGCCCTGGGGGTCTGGGTGCGCTACCTGCCCGTAGGACCTGAACGCGGTACCGGTCAGCGGCACGGACTTGAACCCGTCGAAGTAGTCCATGGGCGTATGTGTGATCAGCAAGAGTCCCAGCCCGAGTGCGACCACCGCACGCTTCATGTTCTCGCGGCCGTCGCACCACACCCAAGCCACGAGGACGAGGTTCACGCAGAGCAGGAACGCCCACCGGTGCTGGTCCCACCCGCCGAAGGACAGCAGGAACGGCGCGCCACTCGCGCCCACGGCCAGCGAGCGTGTCACCCAGCTGCGTGCGTCGTGGCCGGGGCCGATGACGACGGCCGTCACCACGATGACGACAAGGACGAGCGGAGTCAGGAACAGCGCGATGTTCCACGGGTCGTAAGCACTCCAGCTCTCGGCCTGCGTGCGGAAGAAGAGCGCGAGCGCGTCTGCGCGCCAGTTCCAGCCGCCCTCACTGATCCGCGTGATCAGATGTTCCCGCGCTCCCGGAGCCGCAGGCGGCGCGGCGAACACCAGTGCGTTCACCGCCACCGGCAGGATGCTTGCTGCGAGCGCGGTGCGCGTGGGCAGCGACGAGTGCCATACGGCCAGCAGCCATACCGGGATCACGGTCAGCGCACTGATCTCATGGGTCGTCGGCGCCAGCGTCATCACCAGCGTCGCCGTACACCACCGGCCGCGGCGGCCGAGCCACAGAGCGACGAACAGCAGAAGGAACAGGACCTGGTCGAGGTAGCCGACCTCATGGAACAGGTAGCCGCCCGCCGGGTGAAGGAAGAACGCCACCGGCAGCCATCGCCGGACCGGCGTCGTGGCGCGCACCACCGTGGTGACGATGACGGCGAGCAGCAGCGCCAGGACGCCGAACGAGAACGCCGCATGGAACCAGTAGGCGTTCCCGGCCCACTCGGCGAACGGATGGAGCACGGTGGCGACGAGGAAACGGCGGTGGAACCCGTCGGCCAGTGACGTCGTCTGCAGCGTCACGGACCAGAGCGACGGCAGCCGAAACCCCGTGTAGGCAGCCAGCAAAAGGGCTGCCACACACAGCCCGCCGGCCCACCAGGAACGCGCGCTGGACGCCTGAGGATCGCTGGACGCTGCAGTGCGGGGAAATGCCTGTGGGGTGAGCGAGGTACTGACCACGCGCGCAACCTACGGGCCCTTCGCGGCGCTTCGTCACGGCCACACCGTGCGCCGGCCTCTTTCCCGCTGATCAGGTGCCCGGGATCACCCGGCTGAGTGATCACACCGGGAAGCCGAGCGGTCGCACCGGGACGCCGAGCGGTCGCATCGACGAGGCGCCCCGCGCGACCAGCCCTGACCGTTCGAGATTCATAATGAAACTTTGTGTGCAGATGTGTTGACCCCTGTTCGGATCATCTTCTAGTTTGCGGGAGCCATTGAGCCGCCCGACCGTGTCTGCGAGTTTTCGCGAACGCAACTGCTCAGAAGGGGACGCCGTGCCACGAAAGAACCATCGCCGGACAGCTTGCCTCGGCGCATTGCTGGCCTGTGCCACGGCGTTCGGGGGAGCACTCGCCTCCCCCGCATCCGCCTCCGCCACTTCCGGCGCGGCGGCCGTGATCCCCGTCAGTGACTTCCGTGGGGTCAACTGGGCCGACCCGCGCGACAACTTCGCCGATGACGCGGTCGTGCCTTCGGGGCTGTCGGCTTCCGACAGCTATGCCACCACTTACGCCAAGTCCAAGGCGATCATCGGCGGGTTTGCCAAGCTGGGTGCCAACACCGTGCGGTTGCCGGTCAACCCGACGTCCGTCAACGGCCCCTTCTGGAAGTCGTACAAGGGAGCAATCGACGCGGCCACCGCCAAGGGGTTCAAGGTCATCCTGGGCTACTGGGAGGCCGACAACGCCAAGGACGGCAAGATCGACAACCAGGCCGCCTACGACCAGATGTGGGCGCGGATCACCTCCGCCTACGTGGGCAACTCCCGGGTGTACTTCGAGCCGATGAACGAGCCGTTCGGCTACACCTCCCAGGAGTGGCGCGACACAGCCGCCCGCTGGGTGACGACCCACCGCGCCGTGCCGCGTGACCGGATCCTCGTCGGAGGGGTCAAGTACAGCGAGGACGTCAAGCCCGTGTGTGCCGACAGCCGGCTGAACGGCACACGGCTGGCCCTGCACAACTACGGCTTCTGGCACACCGACTGGACCAGCTCCGAGCAGTGGAAGCAGGACTTCAAGGCGCGCATCGGCGACTGCGCTGCGCGCACCATCCTCGACGAGTTCGGCGCCACCATGACCTCGGGCCTGAACTACAACGGGCCGATCAACGGCTCCAGCGAGATCGCCTACATCCAGGCGGCCACCGACACCATCCGTGAGCTGGGCCTCGGCTCGGTCTACTGGCCCGGCCTGCGCAACGGAGACACCTACTCCCTCACCACGCTCCAGGGCACGGGCACCGACCTCAGCCTGCAGCTGAACAACCAGAGCGGGCTGGACCGCCTGCACTGGGCCTGGAGGCAGTAAGCCGACGGGATAACCGACACGATCCCCGGGAGCGCCCTCGTGGTTGAGCCGCGAGGGCGCTCCGGCGTAAGCCGTCAGGTCAGCCGGTCAGGCCCGCCCGGAAGTCGCCAACCTCGTCCTGGAACCCGGCCGCCACCGTGAAGTCCGCGTGGCGAAAGCGACGGGCCCGGCACCGTACTCGAAGCCACCCGCGCCCAACTCGCCGCCCTCATACGCCACCTGCGGACGAACTAAGCCGTACCGCGCCCCGTCGCGGACGCGAACCCCAGCCACGTATGCCGGTTGCCCCACCAGCACCAGCCCACCTTCGGGGCGTTGCGCCGCTCCCGACCATCGCGCCCCGTGCCGTTGCTGATCCAGATCGCCGGGGTACGGGCGTCCAGCGTGCCGTTCGCCTTGCGGAGCCGGGAGCCGATCGTCATGAAGCAGCGGTTGCGTTCGAGAGCCGACGGCTGCTGCAGCACCCAGTGGATGCCCTCGGTCAGCAGCAACGGCGTGCGGTCCTCCTTGGTGAGTGCCGGCAGCGCCTCTTCCGGGCTCCAGTTGGCCATGTGGTCGCCGCGGTCGACGCCGGTGACGACGTAGAGCGGCGCGTCGGGCAGCTCGACTGTGTCGGGAGCGAAGTCGTCCACGTCGGGCATGTCGACGACGACGAAACCGGGCTTGTCGTCGTGACGGAGCAGCGGTGCGAGGGCGGACGCGGGGGCGCGGTCCGGGTGGACGGCGAGCAGGGAGGCACCGTCTCCGCCGCCGGCGTTCCCGGCGAAGGCGCGCATCTCGTCGGCGGATATCCCCGCGAGCTCGTGCACCCCGAGCGCGATCAGGTGTTCTGCCTGGGTGGCGAGCGGCGGGAGAGGGGGCAGGGTGGGGGTGGTCGAGGTGTCGGGCAAGGCTCTCCTCGGTTCGTGGGCAGCAGTTGGCCTGAGGTCAACGAGGCGGTCTGTCGGTATGTTCCCGCCGCGAAAGAGACGAGCCCGGGACGGTGATCACCACCACCGCACCGGACTCGCCGCCCTCATACGTCACCTCAGTCGCTGAACGACCCGCTCATCTCCGGCAGTTCCGTCAGCCCACTCGTCGTCGGCCCACCGCTCGCACCGCGCAGCAGCACGCTGACGTTCGCCGCGCCGATGGCCAGGTCCGCCTTGCCGTCGCCGGTCACGTCGCGCACGCGCAGCGCGGAGCCGAAGGACTCGTACGAGTCGGCCGGACGACCCTGAACCGTCTGCGGGATCCACGACGACCGCGAACCGCTCAGGCCGCCGGACCCGCCCCGGAACACGTGGACGCCGCCCTGGTCCGCCATCCCGTTCACGTCCTCGTGCGGCACGCCGACCACCAGGTCCGCGTAACCGTCGCCGTTGGTGTCGCCGGCCGAGACGGCGTAGCCGAAGTTGTCGTCCGCCTCGGGACTGCCGGAGACGCCGGAGCTGGCCTGGTTGTACGTCATCGAGCCGCTCGGCCCGGAGGACGTGCCGCGCCAGACGCTGACGATGCCCTTGCCGCTGTTGTTGTCGGGCAGGCCGACGGCGATGTCGCCGTAGCCGTCCTTGTTGAAGTCGCCGATCGCCGCGGTCCAAGGGGCGCTGATGTACGTCTTGGAGGCGCCCGAAGTCAGGCCGCCCGAGGCGCCCTTGAGGAACCAGACGCGGGGCACCGGCTTGTTGTCGATGAACTGCTCGCCGAGCACCACCAGGTCGGTCTTGCCGTCGCCGTTGACCTTGCCGGCGGCGAGGCCGGACGAGTACCAGCCCTGACCCGTCTTGTCGATCTTGCTGACGCTGCCCGTCGTACCGGACTTGGTGAAGCCGCCGCGGTACAGCCAGGCCTCGCCGCCGCCGATGACCGCGAGGTCGGGCGAGCCGTCGCCGTTGAAGTCGCCGGTGGCGAGGTCGCGGCCGAAGTAGCTGCCGGCGCCGGACTTCGGGGCCACGCTGGTGCCGCCGGACAGGCCGGACCCGGAGCCCCAGACGATGGTGACCGAGCCGCGGTACTGCGTGCTGCCGACCGCCTCCATCGGGTTGCCGACGATCAGGTCCGCGTAGCCGTCCTTGTTGAGGTCGGCGCTCGTCATCGACTCGCCGAACATGTCGTCTTCTTCGCCGGTGCCGGGGACGCCCGGGCTGTCCTGGTGGATCACCTGGGTGCGGGAGGTGTCGAGGCCGCCGGCCTTGCCGTAGACGACGTTGACGGCGCCGCCCTCCCAGCCGTCGGCGCCGGAGATGCCCTTGTAGTAGTGGCCGTACGCCACGTCCCGGTAGCCGTCGCCGTTGAAGTCGTCGTAGTGCTTGGCGACCGCGGCGGACGCCGGGGCGCTCAGGGCCAGCGGGGTCAGGCCCGCGGTGAGGAGGGCGGCGGCCAGGGCCGCCGAGGTGTTTCTGTGCATGGGGAAGGGGGTGCTCCTTGGGTTCAGCCGGCCATGATCATGCCGAGTCGGGGGTCGTCGCCGGTGGAGATGCCGAAGGCGCTCGGGCCGTACGTCGTCGCGCCGGACGTCGTGATGCCCGAGGCCGAGCCCTTCAGGACGGTGACGAGGCCGTCGAAGTCGTTCTCGCCGTTCGCGGCGGTCACCAGGTCGGCCTTGCCGTCCTTGTTCAGGTCGGTGAGCAGGGTGCTCTCGCCGAAGAAGTCGTTCATCTCGGCGGAGCCGGGCACACCGGCGGAGTTCTGGGTGAGGGTCACGGCGTCCGTGGTGAGGCCCGCGGCTGCGCCGTAGTGCAGGTGGACGGCCCCGGCGACGCCGGCTTCGGTGGAGTCGTCGGGGTCGCCGAGCGCCAGGTCCTTGCGGCCGTCGCCGTTGACGTCGCCGACGGACGGAATGCCGGGCCACGGCAGCTGGAGCGTGGAGGAGACGCCGGAGGAGGTGAGGTACGACACGACCGCCGGGCCGTTGCCCGCCATCGTGCCGCCGGTCGCGGTCTGGGTCCAGCCGGTGACGACGTCGCCGTAGCCGTCCTTGTTCAAGTCGGCGACGGTGAGCTGGGTGCCGTACGGAAGTTCGCGCTGCCTGGTCGGGGCCGAAGTCGTGCCGAAGTAGAGGTGGTTGTGGTCCAGGTAGTTCTCGGAGGAGAGCTTGCTGCGGCCGCCGACGACGAGATCGGCCTTGGTGTCGGTGTTGACCTTGCCGGACACGAGTCGGCGCACGCCGCTGCTGCCGGCCCATGTCGTCGTGTAGGTGATCTTCGCGCCAGTCGTACCGGACTTGGTGAAGCCGCCCTTGATGATCCACTGGGTGGTGCCGGTGGCGCCCACCGCGAGGTCGGGCCTGCCGTCACCCGTGAAGTCGCCGACCGCCAGGGCCTGTCCCCAGCGGTCGTGCTTGGTGGGCGCCGGGTCCTTGACGGTGGTCGCCCCCTTCAGACCGGTCGACGAGCCCCAGACGATCACCACGGCACCGGCCTGCTCGTCGTCGCCGACCGTCTCGTACGGGGCGCCGACCACGAGGTCGCTGTAGCCGTCCTTGTTGAGGTCGCCCACCGCCACGGCCTCGCCGAAGGCGTCGTAGTCCTCGGCCGCGCCGGGCACACCGGTGGTGTTCTGGCTGACGGACGCGGTACGGCCGACACCGCTCGACGAGCCGTACGCGATGCCGACGGCACCCGCCCACCACATCCCGCCGACCCGGGCCTGGGTGGCGGAGGCGACGGCGTCCTTGTAGCCGTCACCGTTGAAGTCGGCCGCGTACTGCCCGGTCGCGGCCGTCGCCGGCGTGGCCGCCGTGAAGGTGAGCAGACCGCCTGCCAGCGCGGCGGTGGTGGCCGTCGCGAGGGCGAGGCGCAGGGGGTGGTGCTGGTGCATGCGGGGTCTCCTGCGGCATGCGGGGATGCCTGGCGGGGCATCCGCAGTCGGTGGGGTGCCGGTCTGCCCGCGTTCGCCGGGAGTCGTCCTCGGCTTCACCGGGTGATCGGCGATCAAGAGACCCTTGGAGGGGCGTAAGGGTTGTACGAGTGTTCGGGAAATTCCTGAGGCGGATGAGGTGGATGAGGCGGGCTGCCTTTCGGCTGTCGTCCCCGGGCCTAGGCCGTGGGGGCTGGGGTGAAGTCGTCCGGCAGCCGTGGAGGAGTGCCCTGGGTCCACACCACCCGCAGTGCTGCCGCGGAGATCCGCCAGCCGTCAGCCGTCCTGACCAGTTCGGTGTCGGCATGGCCGGCGGAGATGAAGACATCGCCCGAGCCATCTGCCAGGACATGGGTGCTGAGCTGGGCGCCTCGGACAGTGGCCCGGGCACCGTCGACCTCGATGACGGTGTTGGTGCCCAGATGCACGGTTCGGTCGAACAGCGCCATTCCCCGCCGGACATGAGCCATCAGGGCGTCGCGGCCATGGACGGTGCCGATGGGCATCTCCGCGGTGACGTCTTCGGTGTGGAACGTGCGAGCCCACTCCTCGTCGAAGACCCCGTCGTCCAGGGAACGCAGGTAGCGGTCCATCAGGTCGGTGATCTCAGCACGGTCGGTCAGGGCCTGCAACTGTCGCTGCATCTCTTCGGTGTCCATGACGGAAGACTCCTTCCTCAAGCATGCTTGAGGTCAAGGTGTCTTCTTCGAGCCACGGCCAGTTCCTAGTCGCCGCCACCTCCACCACCACCTCCACCATCTCCGCCGCCACCACTGTCGCCCCCACCACTGTCGCCCCCACCGCTGTCGCCGCCACCTCCGCCGTCCCCGCCCCAGCCGTCGCCGCCGCCCGGTTCGTTGTCGGCGCTGCTGTTCCCGAGGTTGCTGAACCAGGCGCGGTCCCACCAGTCGTCGAGGGCGATCGGCTCACCGCCGTCCAGCGGGCGCCGCTGCGAGCGGAACCGCGCCCAGCCCGTCGTGTCCCCGAGCCCGAAGGCGACGGCGAAGGCCTGCGCCATGACGGCATCCAGCGGGTCGGGGCTCTCGTACCGCACGGGGGACAGCGGCCGCAGCACCGCGCCCGGCTCCAGCACCGGTCGGCGCGGGGGCCGCTCCAGCAGGGCGACGGGTCGTTCGTTGCACAGCAGCCGCGAGCTCACCGCGTTCTCCCGCCGCAGCACCCAGTGCTGCCCTGGCAGTCGTACCTCCACGGAACTCTTGGACCTGCGCAGCTTCCTCCTGAGTTCGAGCTCCGCCGTGGCGTCGCCGATCGTCAGACGCAGGCCCTGGGAAAGGCCGGGGGCGTCGCGGCGGAAGCCGTACGGGGCTCGGATCCGTACGGCGGGAGCGTGCGGCCCCCAGACGTCCACGCGCACCAGGCGCCGGTCCACCGCCACGGCGATCGGCCCGGCGGGCCCCGGCGCGATCCGCCGGGCGATCCACAGCGGTACACCCTCGGCCCGGGCCAGGGTTGCCAGGGCCGCCACCTGGTCGGGCCCGCCGCACCGCCATACCGCCAGCTCACCCAGCCGGTGTGCGAACTCGGCCGCCTGCCGCACCCGCACCGGAGTGGTGGTGCCGGTGACGCGGGTCACGGGAACGACCCCGGTCCCGTGCGCCAGCCGCTGCAGCGGGCGCTCCGACCCGCCGCCCCCGAGCCAGCACCCGCGCTGGAACGCCTCGGCCATGGCGCCGAGGTTCAGTTCACTGAGCGGCGTGGACCTGCCGCCGTTGCGCAGCCGGTCCTCAGTCAGCTCCACGGTCCGGGCCAGCGGATTCCATGACTGCTCGCTGTAGTGCACCTGGCTCACGACACCCCCCCGTATTCCCCGTATTCAGTGGGCCTACAAGGCAGAGCATGCCCGGCCCCTCCGCGGTTCCCGAGGCGGCCTGAGCTTCCGAGCGACCTTCGCAACCTCGGCACAGGGCGTTCACTCCTCCATGGCATGATCGGGCCTTCGATCGCCGCTGTCGTTTGCCGGTGCGACCGCGAAGGCGCGAAGGGGAGGGCCTGCATGGGGGACCAGTTCAAGACCGACATCGATCAGCTCGCCGCGTTCACCAAGGACCTCAGCAGCGCCCACGACAGCCTGGAGCAGGTCCGAACCGCTCTCCAGCACGTGCGGGCCGACCAGATCGGTACGGCCGAGCTGGACGAGGCGTGTGACGAGTTCCAGGAGCGCTGGAAGTACGGGAACGAGCAGATCAAGGAGCGGATCGGCAAGCTCACCGAGGGGCTCCAGAAGAACACGGACAACTACCGCGAAGTGGAGACCTCCCTGGAGGAGAGCTTCAAGCGCGCCGCGGCTGCGGGGAAGTGATTGCGGTGGCACAGAACCCGTACGTCCACCTGGGGTGGAACCCTGTCCCCGGCGAGCCCGGCGAGGTCGAGAAGCTCCGCACGCAGCTCGTCAATTCGGCGAGCGCGCTGCAGACGGCGTATCAGAAGATCGACAAGCTCCTCGGCGAGTCCAGCTTCTGGGAGGGCGACGCCGCCGTCGGCTTCCGGGAGGCCCTCGACGGCGACCTGCCGAAGTACATGAAGGACGCCCACACGTCGCTGACCAAGGCGGCCGGGCACCTCGGCTCCTGGCACGGCGGGCTGACCAGCCGCCGGGAGCTGGCGCACAAGTACGACGCCGAGGCCGCCGACCACAAGGGCGACCTCAAGACCGCCAACGCCCGGCACGAGAGCGCCCAGCAGGACCCCGACCTCAAGCTCGCGGGGCAGACCTTCCAGGAGGGCCCCGAGCTTCAGGCCGCGCAGGCCCGGCTGAACGCGGCCAACTCCCGGCTCAGCGACGCCGTCACCGCCGTCAGCAAAGCGCAGGGCGCCCTCGACGAGGTGATGCGCAAGGCGCGGGAGCTGGAGGGGACGCACGAGGACGTCGCGCGCGACCTCGCGAAGAAGCTGAAGGACGCCACGAAGGATCTGGCGCCCGAGGAGCCGGGGTGGCTGAGCAAGGCGCTCAGTTGGATCGGGGACAACCTCACCAACATCCTCAGTGTGCTGGCGGCGGTGGCGGGGCTGCTGGCGCTGCTGTGCACGGGACCGTTCGGGATCGCGATGCTGCTGGCGGCCGGTGCGCTGAGCCTGGCGACGATGGGCTCCCGGCTCGCCGATCCCAAGGTGCGGGCCTCGCTCGCGGACGGGTTCACCAAGGGCGAGTTCGACGCGGACTTCTGGGAGAACTCGGTGGGGCTCGTCGGTGACGCGCTGGGGGCGGTGCCGGGAGTGGGCGCCGTGAGCCGCGGTCTCAACGGTGCCGTCCAGTCGACGCGGTTCGCGTCCGAGGCCGTGAGCGCCGGGCAGTTCCTCGGCCGGTTCGCCGACGACACCGTCACGGCCGCCGGCCGGATCGCGACCGCGGGTTCCTACAACCCCGTCGGAGACCTGGTGGCGCACGCGGCGGGCGGCAGCCAGGCCGTCAGAGCGGGCATGGACTACGTCTCGCCGATCACGGGTGTGGTCACGGCCGGCTACGGACTGGCCGCCGAGAACATCGACGCCCTGAAGAGCGACGCCGGCAAGAACACCGCCACCGGGGTCGACGCGGCCCGCGCGGGTCTGTTCGACGGTCCCGGTGCCGTGGCGGTCATCGGCAATGTCGCGAGGGTGCTGCGATGACACAGGAAGCCGCCGAGCAGCCGCCGCTGCGTCTGGTCATCGACGACTCGGCCAGAGACCCGAGCTCGAAGATCTGGTACGCACTGCCGGCCGGGTACCTCAACGTCCCCCTCGACGCCCTCGATCCCGAACCGGGCTCGGAGCAGGAGACGTACCTCGATCAGGCGATGGAACTGGTCCTCGGCCTGGCCCCCGAAGACCAGCGGGACCGGTACACGGGCGCCCTGCGCGACGTCCGGTTCATGACCGCCCGGATGCGGAGCGAGGGCGTCATCGCCTGCTCGCTCGGCATGCACATCGCGGACAACGGCACCTCCGCCATGTCCGTGTTCACGGTGGCGCTCAAGGACATCGACTGGGCCCCGGCCAAGATCACGGCGGTGCGCGCGGCCTCGCTGCGCGAAAGCACCGAGAACGTCGAGCTGTTGACGCTGCCGGGCGGTCGTCCGGCGTCGCTCTCCGACACCCTGATCACCATGCCCGACCTGGAGGGCGTACCCGGCCAGGACCTCTACCAGTGCACCCTCTACATCCCGGCCCCCTCGGGCACACAGCTGGGCGTCCTGACGCTGAGCAGCACGGCCGTGGGCTCCCGGAAGCACTACCGCGACATGATGGCGGGCATCGCGCACACGGTGTCCTTCCACGACCCGATGCCGGAGATCGAGCGCGCCGCACGAGGTGACGGGCCCGACGGCACGGGTGGCATCGCGGGCGACATCGCCTCCGACTTCGGCTGACCGGGACGGGCACATGACCATGAACCTCGACAAGCAGGGCTTCGACGGCCCGGTGGCATGGGACACACCGGGCACCCGAAGCGCACTCCACCGCTGGACGGCGTGGAACCTGGCCAAGGCGCTCGGTTGGGTGGCGTTGTGGGTGGGGGCGCTGTACGTCACCCTCCTGCTGCCCGTGGCCGCGGTGGTTCCCATGGTGCTCGTTCTCTTCGCGATCACAGTCCTGGCGAGCCAGGCCCTCAACCGACTCGCCAAGGGGGTGCGGATGCGGCGCATCCTCGCCGTCTACCCCTGGCGTCAGCAGCCGGGTGCCGTCCGGATCAACAAGGGCAAGGCGGTCTTCGTGTTGCCCGACCCGGACAAGCCCGAGACGACGGTGTCGCTGAAACTGGCTGCTGGGCTGTTCAGGTCCTGGACCCACGAGGCCCTCAAGGACTACGACGACGAACTCTGGTATGCGGGCGACCCACGCTTCGCCTGCGTGGTGGCCAAGCCCGGCCTGCGCGGCTTGAGCTGCCTCGCCCAGCCCACCGCCTACAACTACCGCACCTCTCCCCGCCGCAAAGGCCTCAGCCCCGAAGCCCGCCGCCGCGCCCGGGCCATCGGAGCGCGCGTCGCCGACTGAGCGGGTCCGGGCGTGGCTACCGCTCCAGGAACCCCGAGCTGGAGAACCTGACCGACGGCTCCGCCGCCACCAGCCCCTTCTTCGTCCCCGGGTACACGGCCACCGTGTCCTTCGTCTCGCCGGCGAACGTCCGCACCACCAGGTCCGCCCGGCCGTCCCCGTCGTAGTCGCCGACCGTCACGACGCGCGTGGTGCCCTGCGCGGGCGGCTGCACGGTCACCATGCCCGCCGTCGCGATTCCTGCCGTACGGCCTCGGAAGACACGCAACTGCGAGCCGCTGGAGACGAGTTCGCTCAGTCCGTCGCCGTCGAAGTCGCCTGCGTCGAGCACGGAGCCGGGGACGTGTAGGGCCCCGCGTGCGGCGGTTGTCGGGAGGTCGTAGCGCAGGGCGGTCCCGTCCATCGTGCCGATCGCCGCGTCGAGGGTGGTCTTGCCCTTGCCGAAGGCTCCGAGCGCTACGTCGATGCCGGCGGGGAGGGTGACTCCTGTGCGGGTGGGGCCGGCCGGGCCGCCGAGGACCACTGCTGATGTGCCGGTGCCTTGTGCCGTACGGACCACCAGGTCGTCGTATCCGTCGTGGTCGACGTCGGCCGCCGGGCCCGTGGGGGCGTTGCCGGGGGCCGGGATGGGGGCGGCCGCGGCACGGGGCTTGCCCGTGCGGGTGAACGGGCCGCGGAGGAAGGTCAGTTGGACTTCGGAGGCGTGGACGACCAGGTCCTGTGCGCCGTCGCCGTCGAAGTCGCCGCACACCGGCTGGTCCGGCCAGTCGTTGCCGGCGCGGGCGGAGGCGGGGATGGTGAGTTTGACCGCCTTGCCGGTGAGGCCGTTCGGGGAGCCGAAGAGGAGTTGGAGGGGGACCGGGGGTTGGCCCTGGCCGTCGTAGGGCGGGTCGGTGGAGATGACCAGGTCCGTGAAGCCGTCGCCGTTCAGGTCGCAGGTCGCCTCCGCGTCGAAGACGGCGGGGAGCTGGCCCTTGGTCGGGGCTGCCTGGCGTTGAGGGCTGAGCAACTGCCTTGCGCCGGGGGTGAGTCCGCGGTCGCCGCCGTAGACGATGCCGATGCCCGGGTCGTCGGCGTGGGCCTGGGACTTGACCAGGTCGTTGAGGACGAGGTCGCGGTGGCCGTCGCCGTTGAAGTCGTCGGGGGTCTTGCTGCCCTTGCCGTGCGGGACGGGGAGCCGGGCGGGAGCGTCGGCTATCCGGGCCGGGGTGTGCGGAGCGGGCTCGGCGTTGTCGCTGTGCTGAGTGGGGCCGCAGGCGGCCAGGGCGAGGATGCCGAGGGTGCCGAGGGTGCCGGTCCTGGCCGCTGTACACTTCCCGCTTCTTCGCGTGCGCACCGTTCACCTCGTCAGCACCAGGGTCAACAACTGAGTAATCATGCACGCGTTCGAGAGGGGGCGACAGACCCTGTGCGGGTGCGATTGCCGGGACATTCCGGCAGACCGCCCCGTTGATCCCAGGTCCGCCCGCTGCCGCCAACCGAGGAGTCCTGTGACTGTGACCGACAGCTCGTCCAACGCCACCGTGACCTCGCTCCCGCTGCTCACCGCCCAGGCGGAGCGACTGATCGAGCTCGGGGTGCACGAGCTCGCGGGGATACCCGCCGACGAGCTACGCGCCTTCGCCGAGGGTGCCGACAACGGAGGCAGTGACTCTCTGCTCGCCGTCCACCCGGACCGCGCCCCCGCGTCCGCCCTCGCACCGCTGCTTCGGCACGAGGGCAAACCCGGCTTCGTCGTCGTCGACATGCCCGACGTCGACCGTTTCGCGCCCGACACCGTCGAGCTGCCCGACGCCCCGCTCTATGTCGTCACCGGCCTCGACCGCGGCGACCGCATGGCCAACTGGAGCCCGGAGGAGGCGCTGCCCGCCCTCACCGAGGAGGACCGCACCCCGCTGCTGCTCACCGAAGGCATCCACTGGGTGCTCCAGCAGCCGGCGATCCTTGAGCGCAACCGCTGCTTCATGACCATCGGCTCCCGGCTGCGCAAGGCGAACGGCGCCCTGGACGCCCGTACCCCGGCGATCTGGATCAGCAACGGCACGGGGCGTGACGGCCGCGAGCGGCGCAACGCCCCGAAGGTCGGCTGGTGCTGGTGGGGCAACCGCCATACGTGGCTGGGCTTCGCCTCCGCCACGGGCCGTAGGCACTAGGCACTAGGCACTAGGCACAGGCGAGGCACGGGCCAGGGCCAGGCGCCTCTCTCGGCTCATGGGGTCTGCTCGTCCCCCGTGAAGAAGCTGATCATGTCCTCGAGTGTGGGGTGGTCAGGGACGTCGGCTTCGGCTTCGCCGACCGCCGCGCTGCGAGGGAACAGCGCTTGCTCGTACTCGGCCAGCGCTGCCTCGACGTCGTCGGGGTGCGCGGCGAGGGCCTCACCGAGTTCGGCGCCGTCCAGCATGGCGAGGTTGGCGCCTTCGCCGTTCGGGGGCATGAGGTGGGCGGCGTCGCCGACCAGGGTCACTCCCGGCACCCGATCCCACCGGTGTCCTACCGGCAGCGTGTAGAGGGGCCGCAGGACCGGGGCGGTGTCGCTGTCGGTGATCAGGGCGGTGAGTTCCGGCGCCCAGCCGGCGAACTCCCGCGCGATCCGGGCGGTGGCCGCGGCGGCATCGGCGAAGTCGATACCGGCGAACCAGTCCAGCGGCTCGGACAGCATCACGTAGGCATGGAGGGTTCCGTCCTTCTCCCGGTGACCCACGATCTGCCTCTGGCCCGCCTCGAGCGCGAACAGCGACCCGCCACCGACCGCCTTCGCGGTGGCGGGGTGCCGTGTGTCGGCGTCGTACAGGTAGGTCTCGACGACCGACATGCCGGTGTACTCGGGGGTGGCGGTGGACAGCAGGGGCCGGACCCGCGACCAGGCGCCGTCCGCGCCGACGAGGAGGCCCGTGACGACGGTGGTGCCGTCGGCGAACGTCACTTCGTGGCGGCCCTCGCCGAGGCCATGGACACGGTTGACCTTGTGGCCCCACCGGACGGTGCCGGCCGGGAGCGCGTCGAGCAGGATCTGCCGCAGCTCGCCGCGCTGCACCTCGGGGCGTCCTCCCGTGCCGTCGTCGGCCCGGTCGAGCCGGACGGTCCCGTCCCGGTCGAGGATCCGTATCGCCTGGCGGCCCTCCAGGACGATGCCGCGGAACTCGTCCATCAGGTCGGCCGCCTGCACGGCCAGTTGGCCGTTGTAGTCGTGGATGTCGAGCATCCCGCCCTGCGAACGATGCGTCGGTGACGCCTCCGCCTCGTAGACCGTGGCCGGGATGCCGTGGACGTGCAGGACACGGGCGAGCGTCAGTCCGCCGAGTCCGGCGCCGATGATCGTGATGTCAGTGGTCATGATGATCCCTTGCCTGTCGCACGCCTGCCGGACGGGCATCCGGCAGGAACTCCAGGCAGACTCCAGCCCTCCGCCGACAACCCGCCGACACCGCACCGACAGCCACGACAGCCGACCGACACGGCGGCTCCGCGGCCCGAACACCCCGGGTGTGGAAGCGCCGATCGGCCAGAAAGAGGCTCAGCGCACGGACCCGCCAGGGTCTCCGAAACAGGGGCTCAGGCCTGCGGCGACGTCGTCAGCCACGCGCCGACGCGACTCAGTGCGGCGGGGCCGGACGTGGCGCCGACGTCCTGGACCAGATCGGCGATCGAGACGGCGCGCAGCGCTTCTCGCCAGGCCGCGTCCGCCCCGGCCATCGCGCGGGCGATGGGGCAAGGTGTGGTGCACGCCTCGGCCGGGGTGGCCAGCGGGCCCCGCTGCCTGATCTCCGTGCAGGTGAACGCCTGACCGGGGCCGTCGACCGCTTCGACCACGTCGAGCACGGTGATCGAGGCGGCCTCCCGGGTGAGTACGTAGCCGCCCGCCTTGCCCTGGACCGAGCGCACGAGCCCGGCCCGGGAGAGGGCCTGCAGCTGTTTGGCCAGGTAGCTCGGCGACACGTCGTGCAGCTCCGCCAGCTTGGTCGCCGGGACGGGCTCGTCGACCGACGTGAGCACGACGCAGCAATGCAGGGCCCACTCGACTCCGCCGGACATTTTCACTCGACCACTCTAATCAGGCTCTCCAGCCAGGCTGTCCGACCAGGCTCTCTCCTCCCCGGGTACTTGACTCGGACAGGAGATGTCCGAGTATAGTCCCGGACAGAAGGTGTCCGAGTTTGGTAGATGCCACACCCACGCGGTGGTCCATATGCCACATTGCGGATATCCCACCGACGAAAGGCATGTCATGAAGTTCGCGGTCATCGGCGGTACCGGACTTATCGGGTCGCAGGTCGTCAGGAATCTGAACGCCGCCGGGCACGAGGCGGTACCGCACTCGCAGTCCACCGGAGTCGACGTCATCACCGGCCAGGGACTGGACGAGGCGGTGGCGGGAGCCGATGTCGTCGTCAACCTGACGAACTCCCCGACGTTCGACGAAGCGTCCCCGGCCTTCTTCCAGACCTCGATGGACAACCTCCTGGCCGCGGCCCACAAGGGCGGCGTCGGCCACTTCGTCATCCTCTCGATCGTCGGCACGGACCAGGTGCCGGAGCTGGACTACTACCGCGCCAAGACGCTCCAGGAGACCCTCCTCGCGGCCGGCCCGATCCCCTACTCGATCGTCCGGGCGACGCAGTTCATGGAGTTCATGGACGCCGTCCTGTCCTGGACCGCCGACGGCGACACCGTCCGGTTGCCCACCACGCCGATCCAGCCGATCGCCGCCAAGGACGTGGCCCAGGCGGTGACGGACGTCGCCGCGGGTGCCCCGCTGAACGGCATTCTCAACATCGGCGGCCCCGAGATCTTCCCCCTGGATGAGCTGGGCCGGATCACCCTGTCCCACAAGGGCGACAGCCGTACGGTCGTCACCGACCCCACCGCCGGCATGTTCGCCGTCGTCAAGGGCGACGTCCTCACCGACAGGGACGCCCAACTCGCCCCCACGCGCTACGCCGACTGGCTCTCCTGAGGGTGACTGCTCCGGATCCTGACGGCACTGTCGCTCGGCCCGTTTGACGCCGTTCAGTCCAGCTGGCGCACCATGAACACGTCCACCGCGTCCTCGGTCTCGACCGTGAACCCGTGCCGCTCGTAAAGCCGTCGGGCCGCGCTGCCCTGCAGCACGTTCAACCGGACGAGGACACCGCGGCGGTCGCACCGTTCCAGCAGCTCGCGCAGCACGCCCGAGCCGATGCCGCTGCCCTGAAGATGCGGGGCGAGATAGAAGTGCTCCAGCCAGTGGGCGTCGTCGGCCGGTCGCAGCGCCACGCAGCCGGCGAACGCGCCGCCCACCTCGATCACCCAGGTGTGGGCCGGATCGAATCCGTCCCGCAGCCGCTGCCGCACCCGCTGTTCGTCGTACCGCCCGAGCCGTTCCAGATCCGCCCGCAGCACCACGGCACGCTGCTCGGCCACCGCCTCGACGTCCGACACCGATGCCTGCCGAATACCCCAGTCCGCCATGATCGCCACGCTAGCCCGCACCCGGCGGTTCCGGCCCGGTCGTACCCCTCCCTCATGGAGGTAACAGTCGCTACATTCCGATGTGTGACTGAGGACGACGGAGTCGGGGGCAGCGACGTGCGGGACGGAGCGCACCGGACGTGCCGGTGTTCGGTGCCGGGATCGCCCGGGCGCTGGAGCTGACCGAGCGGGCCGGGGGAGAGGCGGTGTCGCTGACGGCGACCGGGCGTGGGGTGCAGGACGGGCGGCGGTTGCGGACCATGTTCACGGCTGCCCGTTCCGCGGACTGGGCCGAGTTCCTCGCCGACTGCGGCAAGTTCGAGCGTGAGCTGGCCAGGGCCCGCGGCGGAGCCGCTGTCGGATGCAGTCGTATCGCCAAGTTCACGCTGGCCGAACTGGAGGAAGAGCAGCAGTCGTTGGAGCGGCTGCGCCGCTGGCACCGGGATCTGACGGCGAGGGACGTGTTCGGTGCGCCCGAGTCCGCGGCGGCCGGCGAGCGGCTCAAGGGGTGCGTGGCCGCGTGCGAGGACTACGCCGAGCGCGTCTTCGCCGCCCTGCACCAGGCACCGGAGCACGGGATGCCGGAGCACCGGATGCCGACCGACGTGACGCCGACCGACCTGACTCCGCAGCCCAAGGACGGCGACGACACATGACCGCGACGCCGGACCCACAAGCCGCCCCAGCCTCCGCCACCCAGATGTGGCCCCTCTACGCCGCCGGCTTCACCACCGCCTTCGGTGCGCACGGCATCGCCGCCAACCTCGGTGGCCACTCCGACGACGCCGTGACTTCGCTGCTCGTCCTCGGCGGCCTGCTCGCGCTGTACGACGGTGCCGAGGTCGTCCTCAAGCCGCTGTTCGGCACGCTCGCCGACAGGATCGGCGCGCGCCCGGTGCTGCTCGGCGGCCTCGTCGCGTTCGCGGTGGCTTCCGCCGCGTACGTCGTCGCCGACGGCCCCGGCTGGCTCTGGGCCGCCCGGCTCGGTCAGGGCGCCGCGGCCTCGGCGTTCTCGCCGTCCGCGTCCGCGCTGGTCGCCCGGCTGAACCCGGCGGCGAAGCACGGGCGGGCGTTCGGCAGTTACGGCTTCTACAAGTCCGTCGGCTACACCCTGGGCCCGCTGCTCGGCGGCGTCCTGGTCTGGGCCGGCGGCCTGCGGCTGCTGTTCAGCGTGCTGGCGGTACTCGGCGTGACGGTCGCACTCTGGGCCGCGCTCGCCGTCCCGCACGTACCCCCGCTGCCCAAGCAGCGGCAGACAGTCCTGGACCTCGCCCGGCGGCTGGCCGACCCCGCCTTCCTGCGGCCCACGGCGGCACTGGCCGGCGCGACCGCTGCCCTCTCCGTCGGCGTCGGCTTCCTGCCGGTCTCCGGCGCCGCCGCCGGGCTCGGCACGGTCGCGACCGGCGCCGCGGTGTCGGTGCTGGCGGCCTGTGCAGCCGTCGTACAGCCGAAGGCCGGGCGGGCCCTGGACGACGGCCGCCTCACCGTCCGCGCCGGCCTCACCGCCGGGCTGCTGATCACGGCGGTGGGACTGGCCTGCGCGATGCTGCCCGGCCTGACCGGTGTCCTTCTCGCCGCCGCCCTGATCGGCATCGGCACCGGTCTGATCACCCCGCTCGGCTTCGCCGCCCTGGCCGCCTCCACCCCCGCCGAACGGCTCGGCCAGACCATGGGCTCCGCCGAGCTGGGCCGCGAGCTCGGCGACGCGGGCGGCCCGTTGCTGGTCGCCGCCGTCGCGTCCCTGGCCACTCTCGCCTACGGCTACGCCGCCCTCGCCCTTCTCCTCGCCACCGGCCCCGCCCTCGCCCTCGCCTTCGCCCTCGCCACTCGGCGACGTGCCGCGGACGCCGGTCATCAATAACACCGCGTCATACATATTCTGAATTTCACCGGCCGGGCCCTGTCATTGGATATTCCCGATAATCACCGTTGACGGATATTCCCCCGAATGCCAGATGTCCTGCACGGCGTGGCGCTCGTTGATGTGGGCGTGACTTGGCGGGAAACACATGCAGATGAGGATCATCCGTTCCGCTTGCGGCAGGCAGCTGATCAGACCACTGCGGAAAGCATCACGCACTGCTCGGATCTGCTCGATGACTTCCTCAGAACCATCAGCCGTATGGAGAATGAATATCTTCGGGCCGCAATGGAGGGGGAGAGGTTCTAGAAATGAGAACCGACTACGACGCGGTGGGCGAACAGCCTCATTACACTCAGCAGCTCGACATGCAGAACCTCTGGCACGTCCCTGATTCGGCGATCTCGTCGTCGGGCGGCTGGGATCTGGACGAAGAGCTGGCCCAGATGCTGAACACGACGCAGGGCCTGACGATTCCGGGCCTGACGACGCAGGGCCTGGATCCTGCCCCTGCCTCTGCTCCCGCTCCACCCCTGCCGGACCGCAACAAGCCCTCGTCCCGCCCGGTCCATCGACGGCGCCCTCAGCCCAGCGCCCACGTCCTTCCCAGAAACCCGAAGCTCATCACTGTCGCGGTCCTGGTCACACTCATCACCCTGTGTGCGGGCACGATGCTCACCTGGTCCATTTCGTATTCGTACGATCAGCTGCGCTCCATCGCGCTGCTTGTGGTCTCGCCGAAACTGGCCCATTGGTGGCCATTGACGGTGTACGGGCCGTGGCTGCTGGCCGGGCTCTCCATTCTGCGAGCATCCGTTCAGCGCCGAACTGCTCGCCGGTCCTGGGCCGTCATGCTCGTTTCCTCCGGCACGGCGGTGGCACTGTGCATCGGCCAGTCGCCGCATTCTCTGCTCGCGATGGTGGTCGTCGGAATTCCGCCGATCACCGCCCTGGTCTGCTTTCGCGAACTCGTCGGCCAGTTCTCGTCGCGGCCCGGCCCCAAGCATGCCGCCGACACGGTGAACGGGTCCAAGCCGCCGAGGTCGTAGCCGCGCAGGGGGCAGATCAGGACTGGTACGGCTGCTGCGGCTGCCCGTGCTGCTGCTGACCGCCATAGCCGCCGGCGACGGCCTGCGTCTGGAGCTGCTCCGCCTGCTCCCCGGTCACCTTCTGCTCGGTGCCGCAGAAGGTGCACTGCGTCGCGTACTTCGTCGAGATCGGGAACAGCGGCACGAAGAACAGCGTGAACTTCGTGACGCGCTTCCTGAGCGTGTGCGCGGCGGGGTTGCCGCAGTGGCCGCACACCAGGGTGAGTATCGCCAGCTGGTAGAGGTAGCCCTTGGTACCGAAAATGATCATGCTTGGGTCCTTTCTGATCAGTTGCTGCCGTACAGTGCCCGCGGCGGGCGATGGGGACGCCCCTTCGGGGAGGGCACGTGGGTACTGCGCTGGTGTGGATCGTACGGCTGTGCGCGCTCGTGGGGTGGATCGCGGCGGCCGTCGCGTGTACCTGGCTGCTGGGGGCCACCGCGATGGCCCGGCCTTGGCACGAGCCGTTCGTATGGGGTGCCGTCGCCGTGGGATGTGCGGTGGTGCGTGCGGTCGCGCTGTGGGTTCTGCGCGACGGGCCCGACGATGACGCGTTCGCGAGTGACGTCTGGGTCAGGCTCCGCACGGGGGCGGTCTGGCTGCTTGTGTCGTTCTCCTCGGCCGCGTTCTTCGTCGCCCTCCTGACCTCGCCCGACGCCGGCGAGAAGCTCGACGCCCTGCGCGAGGCGGGTGCCGAGATCAGCACCGCGACGGTGGTGGAACGGCAGTCGACCCGGGGGGAGTCCGACGAGGAAGGCGGCGTGAAGGGGTACGTCTCACGGCTGGTGATCTCCGTGCCCGGCGGTGCCGAACGGCTCGTCGTGCGCGGCGCGTACACGTACGACAAGCCCGGCAAGGGCACCCAGGTCGACGTCCTGTGGGCCCGCTCCGCCCCCGGCCTCGGCGGTTACGTCAACGAGAGCAAGGACCTGCCCGCACTCGCTGAGCTGCGCTGGAAGGCCTTCCAGCACGTCGAGCTGGCCGCTGAGTCCTTGATCGCCTTCATCGTCATCGTGCTCTTCGGCGCCGCCCTGGGAACCGTGTCCACTCTTGTACCCGAAGCCGAAGACCTCCAGGAGCGGGCCTGGTCGGCCCCCTTCCAGACCGTGCGGGCCGCGTCCGCCGCGGCGGTGTTCTGGGGCTGGACTCCCCACTTGCTGGGCCACGCCCCGAGCGTCCCGCAGATGCTCTGCGTCCTCGGCAGCGTCGTCCTCGTCCTGGTCGTGTACGTCTCCACGTCGGTCCGATCCCTCACCTGAGGCACGACCCCGACGTACGACGGCGCCCCCTGCCCGATGAGGGCAGAGGGCGCCGGACGGCCGTAGCGGCTACTTCACCGGCTCGGGCTCCGGCTCGCTCTCCGTCTCCGCAGCGTCCTCGGGGTCCACCGGCGTCTTGACCGACTCCAGTAGCAGCTGGGCGACGTCGACGACCTGGACGGACTCCTTGGCCTTGCCCTCGTTCTTCTTGCCGTTGACCGAGTCGGTCAGCATGACGAGGCAGAACGGGCAGGCCGTCGAGACGATGTCCGGGTTGACCGAGAGAGCTTCGTCGACGCGCTCGTTGTTAATGCGCTTGCCGATCCGCTCCTCCATCCACATCCGGGCACCACCGGCGCCACAGCAGAAGCCGCGCTCCTTGTGGCGGTGCATCTCCTCGTTGCGGATGCCCGGGACGCTCGCGATGATCTCGCGCGGGGGCGTGTAGATCTTGTTGTGGCGGCCCAGGTAGCACGGGTCGTGGTAGGTGATGATGCCCTCGACCGGGGTCACCGGGACCAGCTTGCCCTCGTCGACGAGGTGCTGGAGCAGCTGGGTGTGGTGGATGACCTCGTAGTCGCCGCCGATCTGCGGGTACTCGTTGCCGATCGTGTTGAGGCAGTGCGGGCAGGTGGCGACGATCTTCTTCGCCGACTTCGGCTTCTTCGACTCGGGCGTGACGTTGCCGTCCTCGTCCATCTCCTCGCCGAAGGCCATGTTCAGCGCGGCCACGTTCTCCATGCCGAGCTCCTGGAACAGGGGCTCGTTGCCGAGGCGGCGGGCGGAGTCACCGGTGCACTTCTCGTCGCCGCCCATGATCGCGAACTTCACGCCCGCCATGTGCAGCAGCTCGGCGAAGGCCTTGGTGGTCTTCTTGGCCCGGTCCTCCAGGGCGCCCGCGCAGCCGACCCAGTACAGGTACTCGACCTCGGTGAGGTCCTCGATGTCCTTGCCGACGACCGGCACCTCGAAGTCGACTTCCTTCAGCCACTCCAGGCGCTGCTTCTTGGCCAGGCCCCAGGGGTTGCCCTTCTTCTCCAGGTTCTTGAGCATCGTGCCCGCCTCGGACGGGAACGCGGACTCGATCATCACCTGGTAGCGGCGCATGTCGACGATGTGGTCGATGTGCTCGATGTCGACGGGGCACTGCTCGACGCAGGCGCCGCAGGTGGTGCAGGACCACAGGACGTCCGGGTCGATGACGCCGTTCTCTTCCACGGTGCCGATCAGCGGGCGCTCGGCCTCCGCGAGGGCGGCCGCGGGGACGTCCTTGAGCTGCTCCTCGGACGCCTTCTCCTCGCCCTCCATGGTCTTGCCGCCACCGGCCAGCAGGTACGGCGCCTTGGCGTGCGCGTGGTCCCGGAGCGACATGATCAGCAGCTTCGGGGAGAGCGGCTTGCCCGTGTTCCAGGCGGGGCACTGCGACTGGCAGCGGCCGCACTCGGTGCAGGTGGAGAAGTCCAGCAGGCCCTTCCAGGAGAACTGCTCGACCTGGGAGACACCGAAGACGTCGTCCTCGCCCGGGTCGGTGAAGTCGATCGGCTTGCCGCCGGAGGTCATGGGCTGGAGGGCACCGAGGGCCGTCTCACCGGTGGCGTTGCGCTTGAACCAGATGTTCGGGAAGCCCAGGAAGCGGTGCCAGGCCACGCCCATGTTGGTGTTGAGCGAGACCACGATCATCCAGATGAACGAGGTGCTGATCTTCACCATCGCGGTGAAGTAGACCAGGTTCTGCAGCGCGGTGACGCTCAGGCCCTTGAAGGCCAGGACCAGCGGGTACGAGGCGAAGTACCCGGCCTCGTAGCCCTCGACGTGGTGGATCGCGCCCTCCAGGCCGCGCAGCACGTAGATCGCGAGGCCGATGGTGAGGATGACGTACTCGACGAAGTACGCCTGGCCGGCCTTGGAGCCCGCGAAGCGGGACTTGCGGCCCGCCCGCGACGGCAGGCTCAGCAGACGGATCACGATGAGTACGGCGATGCCCAGGACGGTCATCACGCCGATGAACTCGGTGTACATCTCGAACGGCAGGAAGTCGCCGATGACCGGCAGCACCCAGTCGGCCTGGAAGAGCTGGCCGAACGCCTGGGCCAGGGTCGGCGGCAGCGTCAGGAAGCCGACGGCCACGAACCAGTGGGCGAAGCCGACGATGCCCCAGCGGTTCATCCGGGTGTGCCCGAGGAACTCCTTCACCAGCGTCACACTGCGCTGGTAGGGGTTGTCGGTGCGGCTGCCGGCGGGCACGGGCTGGCCGAGCTTGAAGTACCGGACGAACTGGCCGATGGCGCGTGCGAGCAGCGCAACGCCGACCACGGTCAGCACCAGCGACACGATGATCGCGGCGAGTTGCATTTCGGGGCTCCTCGGGCCTGCGAGGGGTGGTTCGAGGGGGTCCCTCGACATTACTGAGAGGACATTACTAAGCGGTAACTTATTCAGTCTGTCTGAGACTACCCGCATCCTCTGCCGCACTGTAGCCAGGTGCGGAGTGATGTGAGTCGCTGAGGGTTGCCTTAAGGACTGATCGTGTTATTCATCCCGAAATGGTATATACGGCACTAACCTAGCCCCGTGCTTTACGGGATCGCAGCCGCCACCACCTCCCTCCTCCTCGCCGCCTTCCTCGCGGCGCTGCTCCGGCTGCCCGCCCTGCGCCTCGGCATCGTCGACCGTCGGCGCCAGCGGCCGCTGCCGTTGCTCGGCGGTGCCGGCGTCGTGCTCGTGACCTGCCTGGTCGTCGCCGCGGGGGAGTGGACGGGCTTTGCCCCGCTGGGCCCTCAGGTCGAGCGGCTGCTGATGGCCGCCGTCGCCGTCGCCGTGCTCGGGCTGGTCGCCGACGTACGGCGCGTGAAGGCACGGTTCCTGATCGGCGGTACGGCCGTGGCGGCGGCCTGCGTGGTGCCGTACGGCGAGACGGGCTTCCTGCTGGGGGTGCCGGCCGTCGGCTGGATCGTCCTCGTCGCCGTCGGCTTCAAGGCGCTCGACCATGCGGACGGGCTGGCCGGCACCGTCGGGGTCGTCACCGCGTTCGGCGTCGGGCTGCTGGCGGCGGCCGAGGTGATGGACGAACTGGCCGTGCTGCTGAGCGTGCTGGCCGCCGCCCTGACCGGTTTCCTCATGCACAACTGGCATCCCGCGCGGATCGGGCTCGGGGCGTGCGGATCCCTGTTCGTCGGGTTCGTGCTGGCGTCGACGGCCGTGATGACCCGTACCGGCCACGATCCGGTGTCGAGCCTGGGTGTGCTCTACGCCCTCACCGCGCTCGCCACCGCCGACGTCCTCCTGGTGGTGCTGTCCCGCCGGCTGGCCGGGCGGCCGCTGCTGCGGGGCGGGCCCGATCATCTCGCCCATCGGCTGCGCCGGATCGGGCTCACCCCGCCGGCGGTGGCCGTCCTGCTGGGTCTCGCGGCCTTCTCCGGGGTGGTCGTCGGCGTTCTCGTGCACATGGGATGGATCGCCGAGTCGGGGGTGTTCTGGGTGGGGGCGGGTGCCCTCATCGCCGTGTTCGGACTCCTGCTCATCAAGCCCTACGCGCCTCGCCGTCAACCCTCTTTTCCCGTAGGGGGTTCCGTTCGGCCGCCGGTGCAGGCCACATCTACGCAGGTCAGAGCCCAGTTGCGCGTAAGGAACGGATAAGAGTTGAGTGGGGTCGACTCAGCTCTGTTGACCGGGCGGGGGGCGTCATGCACACTTGAGTCCGTTCCACTCAAGTCAGCTGGAGGAATCAACCATGGCACGTGCGGTCGGCATCGACCTGGGCACGACTAACTCCGTCGTCAGCGTTCTGGAGGGCGGCGAGCCCACCGTCATCACCAACGCCGAGGGCGCCAGGACCACGCCTTCCGTCGTCGCCTTCGCCAAGAACGGTGAGGTGCTCGTCGGCGAGGTCGCCAAGCGTCAGGCGGTCACCAACGTGGACCGGACCATTCGGTCCGTGAAGCGTCACATGGGCACCGACTGGAAGATGGAGCTCGACGGGAAGCCCTTCAACCCGCAGCAGATCTCCGCCTTCATCCTCCAGAAGCTGAAGCGGGACGCCGAGTCCTACCTGGGCGAGAAGGTGACCGACGCGGTCATCACCGTCCCGGCGTACTTCAACGACTCCGAGCGCCAGGCGACGAAGGAGGCCGGCGAGATCGCCGGTCTGAACGTCCTGCGCATCGTCAACGAGCCCACCGCGGCCGCGCTCGCGTACGGCCTCGACAAGGACGACCAGACGATCCTCGTCTTCGACCTCGGTGGCGGCACCTTCGACGTGTCCCTGCTGGAGATCGGCGACGGCGTCGTCGAGGTGAAGGCCACCAACGGTGACAACCACCTCGGTGGTGACGACTGGGACCAGCGTGTCGTCGACTACCTGGTGCAGCAGTTCAAGTCCGGTCACGGCGTGGACCTCGCCAAGGACAAGATGGCGCTGCAGCGTC
This sequence comes from Streptomyces regalis, assembly GCF_001509475.1. Lineage (GTDB taxonomy): Bacteria > Actinomycetota > Actinomycetes > Streptomycetales > Streptomycetaceae > Streptomyces > Streptomyces regalis. The sequence continues at coordinate 8,713 of NZ_LLZG01000421.1, read as the reverse complement.
TGCGTGAGGCCGCCGAGAAGGCGAAGATCGAGCTGTCCTCGTCCACCGAGACCTCGATCAACCTGCCGTACATCACCGCCTCCGCCGAGGGCCCGCTGCACCTGGACGAGAAGCTCACCCGGGCTCAGTTCCAGCAGCTGACGGCCGACCTGCTGGAGCGCTGCAAGACCCCGTTCTTCAACGTCATGAAGGACGCCGGCGTCTCCATCAACGAGATCGACCACGTCGTCCTCGTCGGTGGCTCCACCCGTATGCCCGCCGTCGCCGAGCTCGTGCGCGAGCTGACCGGCGGCAAGGACGCCAACAAGGGTGTGAACCCGGACGAGGTCGTCGCCATCGGCGCCTCGCTCCAGGCCGGTGTCCTCAAGGGTGAGGTCAAGGACGTCCTGCTCCTCGACGTGACCCCGCTGTCCCTCGGTATCGAGACCAAGGGCGGCATCATGACCAAGCTCATCGAGCGCAACACCACGATCCCGACCAAGCGGTCCGAGATCTTCACCACGGCCGAGGACAACCAGCCGTCCGTGCAGATCCAGGTCTACCAGGGCGAGCGCGAGATCGCGGCGTACAACAAGAAGCTCGGCATGTTCGAGCTGACCGGTCTGCCGCCGGCGCCGCGTGGCGTCCCGCAGATCGAGGTGTCCTTCGACATCGACGCCAACGGCATCATGCACGTGACCGCCAAGGACCTGGGCACGGGCAAGGAGCAGAAGATGACCGTCACCGGCGGCTCCTCGCTGCCGAAGGACGAGGTCGACCGCATGCGCCAGGAGGCCGAGCAGTACGCGGACGAGGACCACCGCCGCCGCGAGGCCGCCGAGACCCGCAACCAGGGCGAGCAGCTCGTCTACCAGACGGAGAAGTTCCTCAAGGACAACGAGGACAAGGTCCCCGGCGAGGTCAAGACCGAGGTCGAGGCCGCCGTCGAGGAGCTGAAGACCGCGCTCAAGGGCGAGGACACCGCCGAGATCCGCACCGCCACCGAGAAGGTCGCCGCGGTCTCCCAGAAGGTCGGCCAGGCCATGTACGCCGACGCCCAGGGCGCGCAGGCCGCCGGCGGTCCGGAGGGCGCCACCCAGGGTGGTGCCGGCGCCAGGGCCGCTGACGACGACGTCGTGGACGCCGAGATCGTGGACGACGAGCGCAAGGACGGTGCCGCGTGACGGAGGAGACCCCGGGCTTCGAGGAGAAGCCTGACGTCCCCTCCGGCGCCACCCCTGAAGACGCCGAGCCGGCGGGCGCTCCCCAGGAGGGGGCGGCCCCGGCCGGGGACGCATCAGCACAGATCGCCGGCCTGACGGCACAGCTGGACCAGGTGCGCAAGGCGCTCGAAGAGCGCACCGCGGACCTCCAGCGGCTCCAGGCCGAGTTCCAGAACTACCGCCGCCGCGTCGAGCGCGACCGGATCACGGTCAAGGAGATCGCCATCGCGAACCTCCTGACCGAGCTCCTGCCCGTGCTCGACGACATCGGCCGCGCGCGGGAACACGGCGAACTCGTCGGCGGATTCAAGTCCGTAGGGGAGTCGCTGGAGACCGTCGCGGCGAAGATGGGTCTGCAGCAGTTCGGCAAGGAGGGCGAGCCCTTCGACCCGACGATCCACGAGGCCCTGATGCATTCGTACGCGCCGGATGTCACCGAGACGACCTGCGTGGCGATCCTGCAGCCCGGGTATCGCATCGGCGAGCGCACCATCCGCCCCGCGCGGGTGGCCGTCGCCGAGCCCCAGCCGGGCGCGCAGACGGTCAAGGCCGACGAGGCGACCGAGGCGGCCGACGACAAGGAGAGCGGTGGCCCGGACGAGGGCTGACGTTGAACCGAGGAGAGAGGAGGGGCGTCGAGGATGAGCACCAAGGACTTCATCGAGAAGGACTTCTACAAGGTCCTCGGCGTCCCCAAGGACGCCACCGAGGCCGAGATCAAGAAGGCCTACCGCAAGCTCGCCCGCGAGTACCACCCGGACGCCAACAAGGGCAATGCCAAGGCGGAGGAGCGCTTCAAGGAGATCTCCGAGGCGAACGACGTCCTCGGTGACCCCAAGAAGCGCAAGGAGTACGACGAGGCACGCGCCCTCTTCGGCAACGGCGGCTTCCGCCCGGGGCCGGGCGGCGCGGGCGGCTCCTTCAACTTCGACCTGGGCGACCTCTTCGGAGGCGGTGCCCAGGGTCAGGGGCAAGGGGGAGCCGGCGGCTTCGGCGGCGGACTCGGTGACGTCTTCGGGGGCCTGTTCAATCGTGGCGGCACGGGCACGACCCGCACCCAGCCCAGGCGCGGCCAGGACATCGACACCGAGGTCAGCCTCAGCTTCACCGAGGCGATCGAGGGCGCGACGGTCCCGCTGCGCATGTCCTCGCAGTCACCCTGCAAGGCCTGCGCCGGCACCGGCGACAAGAACGGCACGCCGAGGGTGTGCCCGACCTGCGTCGGCACCGGCCAGGTGGCGCGGGGTTCCGGTGGCGGCTTCTCGCTGACCGACCCCTGCCCGGACTGCAAGGGGCGCGGCCTGATGGCCGAGCACCCGTGTCTGGAGTGCAAGGGCAGTGGCCGGGCGAAGTCGTCCAGGACCATGCAGGTCCGCATCCCGGCCGGGGTGTCGGACGGCCAGCGCATCCGCCTGCGCGGCAAGGGCGCACCCGGTGAGCGCGGCGGCCCGGCCGGTGACCTGTACGTCACCGTGCACGTCGACGCGCACCCGGTGTTCGGCCGCAAGGACGACAACCTCACGGTGACCGTCCCCGTGACCTTCACGGAGGCGGCCCTCGGCGGCGAGGTCAGGGTCCCCACCCTGGGCGGACCGCCGGTCACCCTGAAACTGCCGCCCGGCACGCCCAACGGGCGCACCATGCGGGCGCGGGGCAAGGGCGCGGTCCGCAAGGACGGCACCCGCGGTGATCTCCTGGTCACCGTCGAGGTGAGTGTTCCGACGGACCTGACGGGGAAGGCTCGTGACGCACTCGAGGCGTATCGCGAGGCGACCGCGGGCGAGGACCCGCGGGCGGAGCTGTTCCAGGCCGCGAAGGGAGCATGAGTCAGATGGACGGTCGTCGACGCAACCCGTATGAACTGACCGAGGAAACCCCGGTCTACGTCATCTCGGTGGCGGCCCAGCTCTCCGGCCTGCACCCGCAGACGCTGCGCCAGTACGACCGTCTGGGCCTGGTGTCTCCGGACCGCACGGCCGGCCGGGGCCGCCGCTACTCGGCCCGCGACATCGAACTGCTGCGCACCGTCCAGCAGCTGTCGCAGGACGAGGGCATCAACCTGGCCGGCATCAAGCGCATCATCGAACTGGAGAACCAGGTCGCGGCGCTGCAGTCGAGGGTGGCCGAACTCCAGGCCGCCGTAGAGGGCGCCGCCGCCGCGATGCAGCAGCGCGAGGCGGCGGTGCACGCGTCGTACCGCCGGGATCTGGTGCCGTACCAGGAGGTTCAGCAGACCAGCGCGCTGGTGGTGTGGCGGCCGAAGCGGCAGCAGTCGTCCGACTGACTGGACGTCAATTGGGGCCCTGGGCCCGCGGTTTCGCTGGATCAGATGAATCCGGTGAGACTGCGGGCCCAGGGCCTTTTTGACGTCAAGTTCGGTTGAGGTCCTAGCGTCACCTGCATGATTCTCGTGACCGGGGCAACCGGAAACACAGGAAGCGCCCTCCTGAAGGAACTCCGGGGCGTCGACGCCGGACCATTGCGAGCGCTCACCCGGGACGCCCCGCGGGCCGTCTTCCCGGCAGGGGTCGAGGCGGTCGAGGGCGACTTCGCCCGGACGGATTCACTGAAGCCCGCGCTGGCGGGGGTGCGCAAGCTGTTCCACGTGCCGGGCCTCGGCCCGGACGCCGAAATCGTCGAAGCCGCGCGGGCGGCGGGCGTGGAGCATGTGGTGCTGGTGTCGTCCATCACCGTACAGACGCATCCGCACCTGGACCCGGCCGCGGTGAACCTGGCCGTCGAGCGTCTGCTCAAGGACAGCGGCATGGCGTGGACGATCCTGCGGCCGACACAGTTCGCCTCGAACGCGCTGTGGTGGGCGGGGGCGATCCGCGGCCACCAAGCGATCCGGGTGCCTTACGCGGACGTCGGCCTGCCCACGATCCACCCCGCGGACATCGCATCGGTGGCCCGGGCGGCACTGACCGAGCCCGGCCATCGAGGGCAGACGTATGCGCTGACCGGCCCGGAGCGGATCACCGCCCGGCAGCAGGTCGAGACCCTCGCGGACGTGCTGGGCAGGGACGTGGCGCTCGCCGAGGTCAGCCGGGCGGAGGCCCACCGCGACATGGCCGCCTTCCTCGGCGACGAGACCGCGGACGCGGTGCTCGATGTGACGGGCGGCGATGTCAACGAGGAACTCCTCATGGTGCGCGACACGGTTTCGCTGATTGTCGGGGGTCCGTCCAGGACGTTTCGGCAATGGGTGTCGGAGCATGCTGGGGCCTTCAGCTGACCACGCTCAACACCCGGGCCACCAGAGCCGGTTACTGGCGGGTTCAAAGAGCTCTGTAAGCTCGACTCCGACCAATGCAAGCCCATATCTGGGGGAAACAACTCATGACCAAGCGCTTTTCCGCGCTGGCCGTCTCCGCGGCCATCGTCGGCGGCTTCTTCATCACGTCGGTGCCCGCTCACGCCGCCACGTCCGCCGACCAGACCGCGGTCTCGGCCAAGGCTGCCGTCACGTGCAACAAGAGCCAACTGCGCAAGCAGATCGCCGACCTCAAGACCAAGGCCGCCAAGCTGAAGCAGCTGGGGGAGCACGCGGCGGCCAGGAAGGCGCTCAGCGACGCGGCCGCCCTGCAGAAGAAGCTCGACGCGTGCATCAAGGCTGAAGAGGACGCGAGCAAGCCGTTCCCCGGATAAGTCTCCGGTTCGATGTGTGGCGCTGCCGGCCCCGTTCCACGGGGCCAGCCGCCAGACATGGCCCGCATGCCGGACGTCGACCCGGAACGAACGCCGGGTCAGCCGACCGCCGTCCCGGGTTCCGACGATGTGGTCGTCGGTCTCGGTACCGGCGGCGCGGCTCAGCACGATCCGAGGCATCGCCTCGCCCTCGACGACGACTTCGCCCCGCTCGGTGTCCAGACGGACGGTGAGCGGGGCGGCGCCCCTCACGGCTCGAGGATCACGTGGTCTGCGCCGGGCAGGGACTGTGTGCCGTCGGCGTAGTGGGCGGTCACCCAGTAGTGGTGGGTGGTGCCCCTCGGTGCGGTGGTGTCGTAGTACCAGCGGTCGGCCGTGGTCGTCAGCAGTTCGTACTGCTTGCTGACCGGGTTCCAGCGGAACACGTCGTACCTGGTCGCGGACTCGTCGTTCCAGGAGACGTGGACGCCCTGGGCGCCCTCGTCACGCGCCGCCACCGTGAGCGGCGAGCCCTCCGGCGTCGCCACCGACGGGGTCAGGTCCAGCTCGTCCACGACGACCACATGCGCGGCGCCGGCCCACCTGCTGGAGTTGCCCGCCTGGTCCCGGGCCTCCACCCAGTAGCAGCGTCGCTGCCCGTCGGGGAGGGTGACGTCCCGGTAGGAGGTCTCTGTGACGTTGAACCACGCCCACTCCGAGCCGGAGCACACCTGCTCATCGCCCTCCTCGCCGAGCAGCTCACCGCGGTAGAGGACGTACCGGTGCAGGTCCTCCTCGGTGTTGTCGGCCCAGTCCAGCTCGATGCCGTACTCCGTCGCCGTCGCCGTCAGGCCCGTGACCGGGGCGGGGGGCTTGTCCGAGGTGAGCGTGGTGACGGTCGCGGTGTTGGAGAGACGGGACGTGTGGGGCCACTGCACGGACTGCACCGCGTAGTGGTAGGTCGTGCCCTCCTCGGCCGAGAAGTCGCCGCAGCTGTAGCGGCGGGAGCCGTCGGCCAGGGTGGTGAAGGTGGTCGTACAGGTCACCGACTGGGCCGTCGAGGTGCTCACGGGCAGGGTCGTGGAGCGGTAGACGCGGAACTCGCTGTACGGGGCGTCCTCCGGCTTCATCGTCCACGTCAGGGTCGCGCTGCCGATGCCCGCGGTCGCCGTGAGCTCGCGGGGGGTGGCCAGCGGGCGGGTCACCGTCTGGAGGTCGGTGTACGGCGAGACGTGGCCCGAGCCGTCCACCGCCGCCACCCGGTACTTGGCGATCTCGCCGCGGGCGAGCGTGTCGTCGGTGAGGCTCAGCGTGTACCTGAGGTCCCAGGATTTGGTGACGGCGCCGTAGAAGTCGGTTCGCTGCACGCGGTAGATGACCCCGCCGCTGACCCCCGACCAGCTCAGTGCGGCCCCGGTGTCGGTGGCGGACGCGGTGAAGCCGGCGGGCGTCTTCAGCGTGATGCTGGTGACCAGCGCGTCCGCGGTGCCGGTGGACTCGTTGCCGGCCTTGTCGTAGGCGCGGACCTCGTAGTAGTAGTCGGCGCCGGTCGCGGGCGGGGTGTTGGCCAGGCTCGTGGCCGTGGTCGTCCCCACCTTCGTCCAGCTGGTGCTGCCGCGCAGACGCCGGTAGACGCGGTAGCCGGCGAGGTCCATCTCCCGGTTCTTCGTCCAGCTCAGCCTGGTCTCGTTGGTCGCCGTGTTGTACGACACCAGCGGGTCCAGCGGCGTCAGCGGCTTGACCTTGTCGACGGTGGCCGAAGTGCGCGGGGTGTACGTGAACTTGACGTTGGCGGAGCCGGTCCAGTTGACGTAGTTGACGCGGAGGGTGTGCTTGCCGGACGGGATGGTGACGTTGACGGTCTTGGAGACGGTCGTGGAGGTGTTCTTCCACAGGTCGATCTTGCGGACGCCGTCGAGGTAGACGCGGATGCCGTCCTGGGCGGCGGCGGTGAGGGCGAAGGGGCCGCCGGAGCCGAAGTCGCGGGTGACGGTCCAGCGGACGCCGAAGTTGTTCGTCGGCAGTCCGGTGGCTGGGGCTCCCGCGCCCCAGCTCTCGCTGATCGCGGAGTCGCAGTCGGTCTTCTTCGGGGTGCCGGAGAAGGTGGTGTTCGCGAAGAACTGCCGCTTGTAGACCGGGGACGTGCAGGTGACGGCCGCCGACGCGGGGGCTGCGACGGCCGTGAGGAGGCCGCCGGTCGTGGCGAGCACGACGGCGGTCGCGGGGACGGCGGTGCGGCGCAGGGAGGTTCGCATCCGGTTCACGCTCCACTCGGCAGAGACACGCTGGAGTCCACGTTGCTGAAGGTCTCCGAGCCGTCGGGCGCGACGACCGAGAGCATGTAGTAGACGGTCGTGCCCCTGGGGATGGTCGGGTCGGTGTAGTTGGTGGCGGTCGGCGCCAGCGGGGTGTCCGTCACCTTGACGTAGGTGCTCGTCGCGCGGTCCCAGCGGTAGACGTTGATGCCGGCGGCCTCCGTGGCCACCGAGTCGGCGCAGTCGATGTACATGCCGCCGTGGTCGCCGAGGGTGGTGTAGGTGTTCACGGAGCAGGGCGCGGTGTCCTCGGGGACGGTCGACGGCCTGAGGTCGAGCTCGGTGGCGGTGACTTTGGAAACGGGCCCGCTCCAGTCGGCGACGTCGGGATCGTCCTGGTACGCAAGGGAGTTGCCGTACTTGTCGACGGCCACGACGATGTACGTCCTCGTCTCGCCGTCCGCCACCGACGGGCCCACGACGAACTCGGACGTGCCCGCGGCCACCGTGCCGAGGTACTCCGGCTCACAGCAGGACAGGTCCTCGTAGACCCAGTACTTCTCCAGGTCCGCCGCCGTGCTGTCGTCCCAGTCCAGCTTGACGCCGTACTCCAGGGACTCGGCGGTCAGGTTGGTCACCGGCGGGGGCGCGATCTCGTCGCCGGGCCGGGTGACGGTGAGCACGGCGGAGCCGGTGGACCAGCGGCCGGCCGTGTTCTTCCGGGTCATCACGTAGTGGTAGGTGGTGCCCCGGTCGCCGTCGTAGTCGGTACAGCTGCGGGTCGTGTTGCCGGCCGCGTCCGTGCTGGTCTTCCGGCTGCGACAGTCGGTGAGGTTGTCGTAGGTCAGGGCCACCGGCGAGGTGGTCGAGCGGTACACGTCGTAGTCGGCGGTGTCCCCGCCGGCCGGCTCGGTCCAGGTGAACACGACGCCCCAGCTCGGCACCGTCGCCGTCACGTTCTGCGGCGGAGTGATGGTGCGGGTGCTGCGCACGACGTTGGAGGCCGCCGCGTTGCCGGCCGCGTCGATCGCGCTGACCTTGTAGTCGTAGGCGCGGCCGTATGAGGCCGAGGTGTCCGTGTAGCCGGTGGTCGTGGTGTCGGCGAGCACGGTGTACGTGGTCTCCGAGGCCGTCTTGCGGAAAACCCGGTAGCGGACCGCGTCCGCGGAGGCCGCCCAGGAGAGGTTGTTGGAGGCCTCCACGCCCTCGGCGCTCAGGACCGGCGCGGCGGGCGCGGTGCGGTCGGGGGTCTCGACGGGGCCCTGGTCGGCGCTGCCGGTGGACTCGTTGCCCGCCTTGTCGTAGGCGCGGACCTCGTAGTAGTACGACTTCCCTGTCGCCGGTGTGCTGTCGTGGACGCTGGTGCCGGTGGTCGTGGCCACCCGGGTCCAGGTGCTCGTGCCCTGCACACGCCGGTAGACGCGATAGCCGGCGAGGTCCATCTCCTTGTTCTTCGCCCAGGTGAGCGTGGTGCTCGCGTAGTCCTCCGCGTCGGGGTAGGAGTCCCAGGCAAGGCCCGTCGGGGCGAGGGGCTTGACCTTGTCGACGGTGGCGGAGGTGCGGGGCGTGTACGTGAACTTGACCTTGGCGGAGCCGGTCCAGTTGACGTAGTCGACGCGGAGGGTGTGC
>NZ_LLZG01000420.1 GCF_001509475.1 Streptomyces regalis | reverse complement strand
CTTATCCGCGAAAACACCTGCGATGCTCTAGATATCAATCTTTGGCCGATTTATTCGAATGCCGGGTAGATGAAATGCGATAGGGGTAACCACCGCGAGTTCGAACATGCTATCGGAGCGGTGTCTGAGAGGCCCCGAAGCAGGCTCCGTCGTACCGGCTCGCGGCCGCCACACTGGTCAGTGGTGCGGCTCGCGCCCTTTCGGCCGCTCGACCCGCCTCCGGCGGATCAGTCCGTCGGCAGCCGCAGCTCCGTCTCCGCGCCCCCCTCCGGACGGTTGCGGAAGGTCAGGCGGGCGCCGAGCAGGCGGGCCTGGCCGGTCACGATGGTCAGACCGAGGCCGGTGCCGCCGGTCCGGGAGCCCGTGCGGAAGCGCTGAGGGCCGGAGGTGTGCAGCACGGCGAGCAGATCGGGCGGGAAACCGGGGCCGTGGTCGCGGACCCGGACCACGGGGCCGTCGACCTCCACCTCCACGGGCGGGGCGCCGTGCCGCAGGGCGTTGGCGGCCAGGTTGGCCAGGACCCGCTCGACACGGCGCGGGTCGGTGACCACGACCGCGTCCGCCACGACCTTCACCCGCACGTCGTCGAGCCCGGCGACCGCACGCCGGGTCATCGCGCTCATCTCACGCTCCTCGGTCTCCACCGCCGCCACCTGGGAGTCCAGCCGGGCCACTTCCAGCACGTCCTCCACCAGCCCGCGCAGCTTCTGCACGCTGCCTGCCACCAGTTCGGACGCCCGGCCGGGCGGCAGCAGGCCGACCGCCGTCGACATGCCCGCGACCGGCGTGCGCAACTCGTGCGCGATGTCGGCGGTCACCCGGCGCTCGGCCTCCAGACGGGCGCCGAGCGCGTCCGCCATGGTGTTGACGGAGGCGGCGAGCCGGGCGATCTCGTCGCCGCCGTGGGGGCGTACCCGGGCGTCGAGGTCGCCGTCGGCGATGCGTTCCGCCGTACGCGCGGCGGCCGTGGCCCGCCGCCCCATCCGCACTCCCAGCAACAGTCCGGCCAGGGACACAAGGACGGTGACGGCCGCGCCCGTGGCGAACAGCGTCCGGTCGAGTGCGGCCAGGGACCGCTCCTCGGGGGCGTACGAACGGCGGATCGCGAGCACCTTCCGGTCCGAGATCCGGGTCGCCGCCCACAGCACCGGATCCTCACCACCCTCCTGCAGGTAGGTCACCCGGACGTCGTCGCGCACGGCCCGTGCCACCGGGCCGGGCAGATCAGGGGGGTCGAGCCTGGCCTGCGACCTGCGTCCGTCAGCGTGGTCGCGGGCGGCGCTGGACTTGACGCCGCCGTGCGCAGTGAGTCCCCCGTCCCGCTCCTGCCCAGCGGTGTCTCTCCGATGGTCGCGTGTGGTCCCCTTGGGCATCGTGGTTCATGCCGTGGCACCCATCGGGGACGAGCTGGCTCGAGATAGTCCGGCCGGGGGCCGGCCGGCCAGGCCCCCGGCCGCCCGGTCAGGAGTTGGCGGGGGATTCGTCCGGGAAGATCCTGGTCACGATCGTGCCGTCCTTCCTGAGGTAGCCGTAGAGCATCCCGGTGCTGCTGTGCGGGGCGTCGAACGTGCCGTCAGGGCCGAGCACGATCACCCCGCCGGTGCCGCCGAGCTGCGGCAGGCGCTTGACGATGACCTGGTACGCCGCCTGGGCCACGTTCATCTTGCCGAACTCGATCAGGTGGGAGATCGTCGATGTCGCCGCGCCCCGGATGAACACCTCGCCCGCGCCGGTCGCACTCGCCGCCACGACGCCGTTCTTCGCGTACGTACCGGCTCCGATGATCGGCGAATCGCCCACTCGGCCGGGCAGCTTGTTCGTCAGCCCGCCGGTCGACGTCGCTGCGGCCAGATCCTTCTTGCGGTCGATCGCCACCGAGCCGACCGTGCCCTTGGACTGCTCGTCGGCCAGCAGTTCCCTGGACTTGGCGGCGGTCTTGTCGCCCCCTTCGGCGGCCTTCGCGGCCAGCAGGGCGTCCCACCGGGCCTGCGTGAAGTAGTAGTCCTGGGTCACCGTCTTCAGGCCGTGCTGCGCGGCGAAGTCGTCCGCTCCTTCCCCGGCCAGCATCACGTGTTTCGACTCGTCCATCACTAGGCGGGCCGCCTGGATGGGATTGCGCACGTTGCGCACCCCGGCGACGGCGCCCGCCTTCAGGTCGGAGCCGCGCATGATGGAGGCGTCGAGCTCGTGCCCGGCGTCGGCGTTGAACACCGCCCCCTTGCCCGCGTTGAACAGCGGGTTGTCCTCCAGTCGCTGCACTGCCGCCTGCACGGCGTCGGTGCTGTTGCCACGCCGGTCGAGTACCTTCTGCCCTGCTCGCAGGGCCTTGGTGAGTCCGTCCCGGTATGCCTTGGCACGTTCCGGCGATGTCGTGGCGGGGTCCAGTGCCGTTCCGGCGCCGCCGTGCACCGCGAGCACCACGCCCTTGGCGTCCGGCGCGGGCTTCGTGCCGGTCTTGTCTCCGTCTCCCCTCTGCTCGGCGGCGGGCAGAGTCCGCTCGGTGGCCGAGGCCGCGGCCCCGCCCTGGGGGGCGGCGAGCGCCGCGGCCACCGCCGCGGACGCTGCCAGGGCGGGAAGAATCAGCTTCACAGGTCGCATGTGTGTGTATTCCTCCGGTTCGCTGCTTCGGATCGTGTTCGTTTCATGAGCACCCCGCGTGGGGGATGGCCGCCGTGCCATCCCTCCATCCATCCCCGCAGCTGCAGGTTGTATCGGCGGATCGGTCACACGAGGGCCTTCGACGGCTGCTTCGCCGTGATGTCGGGGAGTCCCCGTGGCCGCCGACGGCAAACGGCCGGTGGACGCTGAACCACGCCTACCGCACCACGAGATGACCGGAAAAAAGTTCCCGGCTCGCGGCAACCCTGTGCGGCTCCTGTGACCACAAGAAGGCGGATCCGGCCAGTTCCGGTGGCCGGGATCCGTGTTTCCTCTGGTGACCGGCTTTACAAGGAGAACGCCTCCCCCATGAACAACCCCACGAACGGCGGGCGCCGCGGGCGTCATCGCCGCCGCTGGACCGCCACCGGTCTGCTGCTCGGCGTGCCGGCCGTCCTCGTGCCGTACCTCCTGTACGCACAGGAGGACTCGCAGGCCGCGACGGTCGAGGCCGGCGCCTACTACCAGCTGGTCTCCGTGCGCAGCGGCAAGGTGCTGGACGTCAACGGCTTCTCCACCGCCGACGGCACCCGCATCCAGCAGTGGACCGACCAGCACACCGCCAACCAGCAGTGGAAGCTGAAGCCCACCGGGGACGGCTACTACGAGCTGGTGAACCGCAACAGCGGCAAAGTGCTGGGCATAGCGGGGAATTCGACCGCCCGGGCGGCCGTCGCCGAGCAGCAGACCGACAGCTCCTCCACCTCCCAGGAGTGGCGGATCGACGAGGTGAGCGGTTCCGGCGCCGTCACCTTCACCTCGCGCAGGAGCGGCCAGGTCCTGGACGTCTCCGGAGGCTCCACGGCCCAGGGCGCGGCGGTCATCCAGTATCCGAGCCGGGGCAGCGCCAACCAGCAGTGGAAGCTGGTGAAGACGGCCCAGACCCCGGCGGCAGGGACCGGCGGGGCACAGACCACGGCCGCGGCCGGACCGTATGTGTGGAAGAACGCCCAGGTGGTGGGCGGCGGTTACGTCACCGGGCTGGTGTTCAACCAGCGGGAGAAGGGTCTGCTGTACGCGCGCACCGACATGGGCGGCGCCTACCGCTGGGACACTGCGGCCGAGCAGTGGATCCCGCTGACCGACTGGGTCAGCGAGAAGGACTGGAACCTGCTGGGCATCGACTCGCTGGCGACCGACCCCATCGACCCCAAGCGGCTCTACCTCGGAGCGGGCACCTACACCAACGGCTGGGCGGGCAACGGCTCGATCCTGCGCTCCACCGACCGGGGCCGCACCTTCAAGCGCACCGACCTGCCCTTCAAGCTGGGCGGCAACGAGGACGGCCGCGGGGCGGGCGAGCGGCTGGTGGTCGACCCCGCGAACAACGCCAACCTGCTCCTCGGCAGCCGCAAGAACGGCCTGTGGCGCAGCACCGACCACGGCGTCACATGGAGCCAGGTCTCCTCGTTCCCCGTCAAGGACGGGGCGAGCAGCGGCGGTGGCATCTCCTTCGTGACGTACGGCCCGGCCGGCAGCAAGACGATCTACGTCGGCGTCGCCGACAGGTCCACCTCCCTGTACCGCTCCACCGACGGCGGCAGCACCTGGCGGGCCGTCTCCGGGCAGCCCACCGGCCAGATGCCGCAGCACGGCGTGCTCTCCGGTGACGGCTCGCTGTACCTGACGTACACCAACAACCTCGGACCCAACGGCGTGACGGCGGGTTCGGTGTGGAAGTACACGCCGGGCAGCGGGGCGTGGAAGAACATCTCCCCGTCCCAGGGCAGTTACGGCTTCTCCGGTCTGGCCGTCGACCCGCGCAAGCCGTCCACGGTGATGGTCACCACCCTCGGCCGCTGGTGGCCCGAGGACGAGTTCTACCGGAGCACCGACGGCGGCGCGACCTGGACGGCGCAGGCCGGGAAATCGAAGCGGAACGCGTCCGCCGCTCCTTACGTCGGCACTCACACCGGGCACTGGATGACCGCCCTGGCCATCGATCCCTTCAACTCCGGGCACGTGCTGTACGGCACCGGCAACGGCATCCTGCGCAGCAAGAACGCCAACGCCTCCGACAGCGGCGGCACCAGCCACTGGAGCACGGGCGCCCGAGGGCTTGAGGAGACCGCGCTGCTGGACGCGATCGCGCCTCCCGGCGGTGCCGCCGTCATCACCTCCATGGGCGACCAGGGCGGCTTCCGCCACGACTCCCTGACCAAGGTGCCCTCCGGGCGGCTGAACAACCCGATGATGACCAACAGCACCGACATCGACTTCGCCCAGTCCAAGCCGTCGATGATGGTCCGCGTCGGCCGGGGCGGCGCGCAGGACGGCGCCTACTCCACCGACGGCGGCAGCAGCTGGAACGGCTTCAAGGCAGAGCCGGTGGCCGGTGCCCAGGACGGCCATGTCGCGCTCGCGGCGGACGGCTCCGCCATCGTCTGGACCGAGGAGGGTCAGGCCCCGTACCGCTCGACCGACAAGGGGGCGAGCTGGTCGAAGGTCAGCGGCCTGGGCAACGGCGCCGTGGTCGTCGCCGACCGTTCCTCGGCCAAGATCTTCTACTCCCTGTCCGGCGGCACGCTCTACGCCAGCACCGACGGCGGCGCGACCTTCACCGCCCGCGCCGGCAACCTGCCCAGCGGCCGGCTCACGGCCGTCCCCGGCATCGCCGGAGACCTGTGGATCGCCGGCGCCGACAAGGGGCTGCTGCACTCCACCGACGGCGGCCGCACCTTCACCAGGCTCAACTCGGTGAAGTCCGCCTCCGCCCTCGGCTTCGGCAAGGCCAAGCCGGGCACCTCCTACCAGGCCCTGTACCTGATGGGCACCGTCAAGGACGTCACCGGCGTCTTCCGCTCCACCGACAAGGGCGCCACCTGGCTCCGCGTCAACGACGACGCCCACCAGTGGGGCAACATCAGCGGCAGCGGCGTCATCACCGGCGACCCCGACACCTACGGGCGTGTCTACGTCGGCACCAACGGACGCGGTCTCCAGTACGGCGACCCGTCCTGACACCGACGCCCGAGCGGGGCCGCAGCCACAGCGGCCTGCGGCCCCGCCGTGGCTGAGAGGCGACGCGGAAGAAACGAGCGGCTCACGAGGACCCGGCCGGGCGCGCCGCGGGTCGGGTGTGGACGGCCGTGACGAAGTTCTCGGGGTCGTCCAGACCCACGAGCCGTGGCGTCCCGGAGCTCCGGGAACCGCTCGGAATGGGGTCTACCCCCGAGCTGCCAGGCGGCCCTGTCCAGACGGCTTCTCAAACGGTGACTGTGATACCCGGGACGAGTGGGGTCACCTCGACGAAGTCGAAGTAAGTGGCTGATCCGAACACTCCGGTCTAGCAGTTCTGACGATACCGGCTGGTCAGCGAGCATGGGAATGCCCCGCCCATGCGCCACGAGGTGTGGCGTACGAACGGGGCGCTTCCGATCCGCTGAGTGTTGCTCGCCGTCCAGCGGGCCGGGGCCTTGGGGGTTACTCGTCTCGCGTCACGCTGCCGTGATCAGGCACGACAAGGCCGTCCGGCGTCGTCCGGACAAACGCAGGTGACGCCATCAGATGCGCCGCCACCTTCTGCACCACGTCGGCGTTCCACGTCCCCATGGCCACCATCGGACGACCGTCCGGCGCCACACGCGGTGCCAGCCAGCCAAGATCCCGCCTCGGAACCCCGATCGCCAGCAAAGCCTGGAACAGCGCCTCATGCGCGTCAGCGGCAGCCTTCTTGCTGCTCCTGAAGACCTCCATCGGAATCACGAGCGCCGCCCCTTGCCCCGGTGCGGGTGGTTGCGGATCTCGATGTTGAGATCCGAGACCTTGGACATGTCGCGCTTCGCGCGTGCTTCCGAACGCTGCTCGTCCAACGCCTGGCACACGTCGCAATCCGTGTCAGGCTCCGGGTCGCCGTCGAGCCTCAACGGCAATTCAACGGGCGGACTGGGGTAGGTCCTGGGCAAGGTCACCCGCGCACCCCCGCTCGCTCGTGCAGCGTGAGGATTCTGGTTGTATGGGTCATGTCGTCAACCCCTTACCGGTTGGTGGCCACGCCCCCGGACCGGTCGCACGGTCGCGGGGGTCTTCTGACCCTGGCATCGTGCCGACATGCGACGGCCGGAACTATCAGACATCGCTGATAGCTCCGGCCGTCGATTGACGCTACGTCACATTCCCAGCCACGCCCCATAGTTGCTGAAGGTCTCTGGCATCCTGCGCCTGGCTGCCTCCAGCCCGGCGTAAGTCTCGCGCACCGTGGGGTGGTACCGCGTCTGCTGCGGCGCGAGCTTGCGCGCCTTCAACAGGCTCTTGAACGCTGCCTCCGTGCGCCCCGTCCACATCTGCGCTCGCGCCACCTCGGCGTGATGGTGCGCGAGTCGGGACGGCGGCCACCCGTCCGGAATCGTGACCTCCTGCGCGGAGTGCACGGCTTCGGGATACAGGTCCAGTTCGGCCAGCACACTGACCCGGTGCACGCCGACGTTGGTTGGGCCGAAGGACAGCCAATGAACCTTCTCAGCCGGGCCGGTCCTCTCCGCGATGCGCTCTGCCTCGCTGAGGTGTCCTTCTGCGGTGTCCTTGTCCTTGTCGCGTCCCGCCAGCACGGCGGCGCCGAGGTGGAGCTGTCCGGTGACGGCATCGGTCACGAGTCCCGGCTCCGCCTGTTCGAGGGTGGCCATACCCAACCGGACCAGCCGCTTACCCGTCCGGTAGTCGCTCGCCCGGAGATGGGCGAGTGCCCGCAGGTACTGACGCATCCCGCCGAGTACGGCGTCAGAGGCCCGCTGCGCTGCCCAGTCCATACGGTCAAGCGCCACCGTGCACAGGTCGGGAAACCCGAGTTTCGTCGTCACGTCGTAGGCGGTCCGGTACGTACTCGCGAGCAGTCGCCAGTTACGGTCTGCCGGGTCTGTGTGCGCCGTCGTCGTGGCCTCATGAATCAGGCTGGGGAGATCAGCGGCAACCTGCTTGATGTTCGTCGCGCGGACCATGGCACACAGCTTCTCTGCGTGCGCCTCCAGCTCCTCAACCGGGCGCGGGGTCACGTCCGGGTCGGGGCCGAGGTCGTAGATGTTCAGGGCCTCGCGAATCGGGTTGATCAGGCCGTCCAACTGATCTTGTCGCAGCTCTTCCAGGTAGGGCTGTCCGGTCAACTCGGTGACCGGCACCGAGAGGGCGCGAGCAAGCGCGCCGATCACCGAGGGACTCGCGGGCAAGACGCCCTGCTCCACCTTGGTCAGGGTGCTGTAAGAGATGTGCGAGAGATCGGCCAACTCGCGCTGCGTCAACCGGCGGACTTTGCGCACATGCGCGATGCGTGCGCCTGTGTGCTCATCAGTGTGCGGGGGCATACTGGTCTCCGTTCTGCATCGACACCAGAACGGTACCCCCGGCCCATTGCCGGGGAACTGCGATCGGTCCTCGCCGCTCCTTGGCGAGGACCGTTGCTGTCTGAACGTGCAGTGCTACGAGGGCTACCTCAAGCCTTGTAGGCCGTCCGCCCCAGCCCTCCCCCCGGGCATCACCAACTCGGGGCCGTCGCTCTTGGTTTCGCAGCCGGCGCTGGTCGCTGCGCTTCGGGACAGGGCCCGGCATGGTGTCACCTCCCCTTGAAGCACGCACAGTGCCAACTGCCGTGCTCCATAATGGTGTTCATGTCAGCTGCCCCCACTACGACGCTGTCCGGCTTCTACAAGTCCTGCCGCCTCGGACACTCCGATCTCCTTGAGTTGTTTTCGATCGCAACCGGGCCTATCCCAACCGGATACGTGAACGTGACCACGGAGCACAACAGCACCCGCCGGGTCGCCCATTCACTGACAGATCTGATTAACGACGTCACCACAGCGCCCGGCTATGACAGCCATGCTCCATGGAACAACCTTCAGTTCGAGGCTACGGACCCCAACGGAGCACTGGAAGTCCACATCGGCATCGTCCCCGCGGGCATCCACGTAAAGGTGACGGGAGAAAATGAAATCCTTGTCCATGGGCAGCATGCGCGTATCGAGTTGTTCCTGCGCAAGCGAGGCGGCCAGGAGCATAATCGTCCACGCACTTTCGAATTCATGCTAGGAATAACCACTGCTGCCGTATTTTGGAGCCTTACGCCTGGAGCCGCCCCCATCGCCACCATCATGGCTTTGACATTTATGGTCAGCCTCTACAGCAGGCGCGCTAAGCTGAAGATCCGCGAAGACATTCCGCAGGGGTCGACTTGGAGCCGCTTCACTCCGATCGAGAAAGTCACAGTGGTTGGCATCTACGTCACGGCACTCGGAGTGGTTGGAACCTTGGCCTCAGGAGCAACAGACGTACTCGACGCCTTTAAGAAGTAAGTACGGCCAAATTCTGCTGATCGACACACCCGTCGAGTAATCGTCGCCATTTCATACGACAGAAGGTGGCACAGGTGTCTGGTTGCATTGGATAGGCTCCGGCAACCGTAAAACCCGTACACGATCCGAGCCGCTATACGCGTGCGGTTCGGCGTTTCGGGCCGAGAGGGTATGTCCCCAGGTCAAAGTGTGATTACGCTCCGCCGTAACTACGCAGTCAGCACAGCGCAGCGTGGTGGTGCTGCGGTACTGGGAGGAGCTCACCACCGAGGAGACCGCCCACGTACTGGGCATCTCCCCCGGCACGGTCAAGAGCACCCTGCACCGGGCACTCACGCTCCTGCGCCAGGAACTGACCGAGCGCGAGGCGGCCGCCTGAGCTGGGGCGGCACCCCCGCGCTACTGGCATTGCGGACACCACACCGTGCCGCGGCCTGCCATGCGGGACCGGCGTAGGGAGTTGCCGCAGCGGGGGCAGGTCGGGGCGGGGTCGTCGCGGTGGCCGGTGAGCCAGGAGTCGCGCGGTGGGACGCAGCCGGCGGTAACCGCGGAGCGCAGGGTGCGGCGCATGTGCGCGTACAGGTGACGGCAGTCGGCCTCGGTGAGATCGCCCGCCTTGGTCGTGGGGCGCAATCTCGCCCGCCACAGGATCTCGTCGGCCAGCAGATTGCCGAGTCCGGCCAGGACGGACTGGTCGATGAGGGCCGTTTTGACGCTGCCGCGACGTGCGGAGAGCGCGTCCTCGAACTCCTTGCGGCTCACCGTCATCGCGTCGGGCCCCTGGCGGTCCAGGAGCCGTGCGACCTCCGACTCGTCGTCGGCCAGCCAGAGGCCCTGCAGCTTGCGCTGGTCGCGGTAGCGGAGCTGACGGTCACGGGCCACGGTGAACAGCACGCGGTCGTGCGCCTCGACCGCGTCGTCGGGACGACCGCAGACCAGTTCGCCGGTCATCCCGAAGTGCAGCATGAGGGTGGGACCGCCGGTGCGGGCGAGCAGCCACTTCCCGTGCCGCTCCGGCTCGGTGAAACGCCGGCCTTCCACCGCGTCACGCAGCCGCCTCGTGCTCACTCCGCGCAGTACGCCGGTGTCGCGCACGTCGACGCGTTGGATGATCCTGCCCTTCGCGCAGGACTTGAGCACGTTCCGGAATCCCTCGACGTCCGGCAGCTCAGGCATGGATACGTCCTCTCCGGCCGCAACCTCCCTCAGAACATGGTCCCTCCGGGCAGGTCCTTGTGTGGGACGCCGTGCCTACGGGTTCAGCACGACCTTTCCGGCGACCGTCCCCGACTCCGCGAGCCGCAGCGCCTGCGCGGCGCGGGCCAGCGGCAGCTGGGCGGCGATCTGGGCGCTGACCTCGCCGCGCTGGAGGGCGGCGAAGACCTGGGTGAGGTCGGTGCGGAGGCGGGCGCGGAAGCGGTTCTTGGCCAGGGCCCGGCCGGCCCAGACGTTGAAGAAGTAGGCGCGGCGGCGGTTGGGCAGCGCGTTCCACGTCCACACCCGCAACAGCAGCTTGAGGACGGGCCACTGCTTGGAGCCCTCGGCGTCCCGGGTGGAGGCGCTGCCGTACGAGACGAGCGTGCCGCCGGGGGCGAGGAGGCGCCAGGAGTCGACGATGCCGCGGCCGCCGACGTGGTCGAAGACGGCGTGTACGCCGCCGCGCGGGGCGAGTGCGCGGATCCGTGCGGCAACGTCGTCGGCGCGGTAGTCGACGGGAACGACTCCCCGTTCACGCAGGGCGTCGTGGTGGCGCTCGGACGCCGTGCCGATCACCTGCGCACCCGCGGCCTGGGCGAGCTGGACCAGGACCGAACCGACGCCACCGTTCGCGCCGTGCACCACGACGGTGTGCCCCGCCCGGACGCGGGCCTTGCGGTGCAGCATCTGCCAGGCGGTGATGCCGTTGACGACGAGGGTCTCCGCCGCCGCCGCGCCGATCCCGTCGGGCACCGGCACCACGTCCGCCGCGTCGACGAGCACGTGGCTGGCCCAGCCGCCGACCTTGACCAACGCGGCGACCCGGGTGCCGGCCAGGCCCGGCTCGACGCCCTCGCCGGTCGCCTGCACCGTACCGACGAGGTCGTAGCCGGGCACGAACGGGAACGGCGGCTGGTCGTAGTAGCGGCCGCGCCGCATCTGCTGCTCGGCGAAGGAGACACCGGTCGCCTCCATCCGGATCACGACCTGGCCCGGGCCCGCGGCGGGGACGGCTCCATGCCGGATCTGAAGTCCCTCGGGCTCGACCTTGCCAGGCAGTACGACCTCGACGAGTCCTTCGGCGTTCATGGCGACCTCCACTGAGTTCCCGATGCAGTTACTTGCCTGCAGTTACTTGCCTTCACGTTCGTTAGAAGTTGTAACCCGACGAGTGCGGGAGTGTCAATAACTTCAGTGATAACCTCTAACTATGGTGAATTCGGAAGCGAAGACCCCGCGCGAGCGCTACCGCGCCCAGGTGCGTACGGAGATCAAGGAACGCGCGTGGGAACAGATCGCCACGGCGGGCGCGTCCGCGCTCTCCCTCAACGCGATCGCCAAGCAGATGGGCATGAGCGGACCCGCGCTGTACCGGTACTTCGGCGGCCGCGACGAGCTGATCACCGAGCTCGTCAGGGACGCGTACCGAAGCCTCGCCGACACCTTCCACGCGGCCGCGCAGGCCGGTTCCGGCGTGACCGGGCTGGCGCAGGCCTTGCGGGGATGGGCCCTGCAGGACCCCCACCGCTACTTCCTCATCTATGGCACGCCCGTCCCCGGCTATCAGGCCCCCGACGACACCACCGCGATCTCGTCCGAGATCATGGCGACCCTTCTGGACGCCTGCGCCGCGCTGCCCTCGGACGGCCCGTCGACACCGTTCGACGCGCACCTCGAAGGCCACCGGGACTGGGCGGGTGGCCATCCCGCCCCGCCCGCGGTCCTCCACCGGGCCCTGACCTTCTGGACCCGGCTGCACGGCGTCCTGTCCCTGGAACTCGCCGGCCACTTCACCGGTATGGGAATCGACCCCGCTCAGCTCTTCGCCGCCGAACTCGACGACTTGGCGGGCCCGCCGCGCGGCTGAAGGACGTCACTCCGGCGGGCCGCCGCTCGCCGAGTTGTCCGCGAACTCCCCCGGGATTGTCCGTGATCGGTACGAGATTGTCCGTGATCGGTAACGGACGCATCCCGTGGCCCCCGCCCCTCGTCCTGCCAGGTGGTCGCAAGGCGACCGGGCATCGGCGAGGAACTGCGCGAAAGCGGGGCGGACATGGCACGGCACGGTGGCGGGCGGGGCTGGTACGGCAAGGTGGTCGGGGCGGCGCTCGGGGTGACGGTGCTCGCCACCGGTGCCGCGGTGTGGACCGCGCAGGCCGGTGCCGTGGGCGGCTCGGCGCCGAAGGCGACCGCGTCGGCCACGCCGGGCAGTGCCGTCAAGCCGGTCGCGGTGACCATCGTGCATGCGTCGGACGCGGGGGCGCGCGGCGTCAACATCACCATCGACGACGGGCCCGACCCCGTGTGGACCCCTCAAGTGCTCGACGTGCTGCGGGAGTACGGGGTGAAGGCCACGTTCTGCGTGGTGGGGACGCAGGCCGAGGCCCACCCGGACCTCGTGAAGAAGGTGGTCGCGGCCGGGCACCGGCTGTGCGACCACTCGGTGTCGCACGACGTCACCATGGACAAGCAGTCCCAGGCCTACCAGTCGCAGCAGATACTCGACGCCGAACGCATGATCACCAAGGCGTCCGGGGGCGTACGGCCGATGTACTACCGGGCGCCGGGCGGGGCCTTCACCCCCTACAGCCGCACGCTCGCCGCCTCCCGGGGCATGCGCCCGCTGGGCTGGAACGTGGACTCCAAGGACTTCGAGCGGCCGGGCGCGGACGCCATCGTCGCCACCGTCGAGCGGGAGCTGCCCAACGGGCCGACGCTCCTCTTCCACGACGCGGGAGGCGACCGCTCCCAGACCGTCGAGGCCCTGCGCCGGATCCTCCCCCGGCTCAAGGAACAGGGCTACTCCTTCGGCTTCCCGGTGCGGTGAGCCCCGGCCCGAGCATGCGGAGAGCGGCCACTGGTCATCCGAGTTCGCAGGTGCCGGACCTCGATGCCCCGTCCTGTCCCGTCAGCTCCACGACGACCTGGCCGTCGGCGTCCTGGCTGTAGGCGATCGTGCAGGTCAACTGGCGGAGAGCGGTGCCGTCCAGGCCCTCCAGGGCGAGGGGCAGGCGGGTCGTGACCCTGCCGTCCGAGGAGTGCTCGACCTCGACGGTGCCGCCGGGGCGGGCGGCGGGGAGGGAGGTGCCCAGGCCGGCGGCTCGGTCTTCCTCCCGCGGACCGTGGAGCAACGCCGTGACGACCGTCTCCGTCGGCACCGGTCCAGCCGTGTCGCCGGCGTTCTGGTCCGCGGAGCCGGCGTCGACATATCCGTCACCGAACACGGTCGACGAGGGCCCGGTCGTCCGGATCACGGGGCTCAGCCCTCCGTCGGGGGAGCGGAAGAAGAGCAGCATGTCGTAGTCGCGGTTGAGGAAGGCCTGGAAGCTGGCGGGACCGCCCGCCTCGATGACGTCGGTCTCCTGGATACCGCAGCCACCGAGCAGCGGTACGGCCACTGCCGTGACGGCGACGGCGACGGCCGTACGTCGGCGTGTCCGCGCACGCCTCATCCGCCGGCCTCCTCCGCGTGCGCGTGGAGCGGTATCTCGACGGTAGCAGCACCAGGGCCACGCCCGTCAGCGCGCCTGCCTCCGGATCCGGCCCCCCAACGCGAACGCCGCCTGGTTCTACGGGCAGGTGCGGCCGGGCGACCCGTTCGAGATCACCGGCAAGGACACCAAGGGCGTGGTCGCGCCCGGGAACGGCTTCGGCGCGTGGAACCTGTCGTGGAGCGAGTGGCAGCAGAAGAGCGCGCTGCGCTGAGCGGGAATGTGACTCTCATCGCGGGAGGGGCGTTTCGGGGCGTTCGCCGCTGTGCCGTCCGCTGACGCCGGTGGCAGCGGCACGTCTGCCGTCGGCCGAGGTCACAGGGCTGTGGACGGGCGGGCACGGCAGGAAGGCCGCGCCCCCGGAGAGGAATATCTGTTCCCGTGAAATGAGAAATAGGCGCGGGGCCTGGCAAGTATTCCTCGAACGCCGGACGGAGTGGAATTGGCGATCGTGCAGGGCCGATCGCCACCGTGCTACTGTCGATCTCAGTTGCAGGTGTGGTTGCCAGAAGGTTCATTTTCCGACGGGTTAATCAGCACGGCGACACGGAATTCACACAGGGTGAATTCCTGAAAACGCCTCCGAAGGAGAAATGACATGGCTACTGGCACCGTGAAGTGGTTCAACGCGGAAAAGGGCTTCGGCTTCATCGAGCAGGACGGCGGCGGCCCCGACGTCTTCGCCCACTACTCGAACATCGCCACCCAGGGCTTCCGCGAGCTGCTGGAAGGCCAGAAGGTGTCGTTCGACATCGCGCAGGGCCAGAAGGGCCCGACGGCCGAGAACATCGTTCCCGCCTGACACCTGCGCCGACGCGCATACTTCGCAGCTGGGGCCCGCACCTTGGGGTGCGGGCCCCAGCTCGCTGCATTTCAGGGCGCAGCACACATCGTCTCTGGCTCGTTCTCGCGATTCTCTGCGCCGCTCGTCTGCTGCGGGAATTCCTTGATACGCGCCGCATCAAGGAAGGTCCCGCATGGATCGCACGCGCACTACCCGCACCACCCGTACAACCGGTACCACCCGTGGCCGCTCCGGCGGAGGAGCCGCCGCCAACCGCTCCGGCGGTCCGCGCCGTTCCAAAACCCACGGAACTCGACCGGCCGTCCAGGGTGAGTTCGCGCCGCCGAAGACGATCACACCGGCGCTGCCCGCCGTCGAGTCGTTCGCCGATCTCGCCATGCCCGCACGGCTGTTGGCGACGCTCGGCCACGAGGGCGTGACCGTGCCGTTCCCGATCCAGGCGGCGACCCTGCCGAACTCGCTGGCCGGCCGTGACGTACTCGGCCGTGGCCGCACCGGCTCGGGCAAGACCCTCGCCTTCGGCCTCGCTCTCCTGGCCCGTACGGCAGGGCGGCGTGCCGAGCCACGGCAGCCGCTCGCCCTCGTCCTCGTCCCCACCCGCGAGCTCGCCCAGCAGGTCACCGACGCGCTCACGCCGTACGCCCGATCCGTGAGCCTGCGACTGGCCACCGTCGTCGGCGGGATGTCCCTCGGCAGGCAGGCCGGTGCGCTGCGCGCCGGGGCCGAGGTGGTCGTCGCGACGCCCGGGCGGCTCAAGGACCTCATCGACCGGGGCGACTGCCGGCTGGACGCCGTCGACATCACGGTCCTCGACGAGGCCGACCAGATGGCCGACATGGGCTTCATGCCCCAGGTCACCGCCCTGCTCGACCAGGTGCGTCCCGACGGGCAGCGGATGCTCTTCTCGGCCACCCTCGACCGCAACGTCGACCGGCTGGTGCGGAACTACCTGCACGACCCCGTCGTCCACTCCGTCGACCCGTCGGCGGGCGCGGTCACCACCATGGAGCACCACGTCCTCCATGTGCACGAAGCGGACAAGCACCGGACGACCACCGAGATCGCGGCACGCGACGGCCGGGTGATCATGTTCCTCGACACCAAGCACGCGGTGGACCGGCTGACCAAGCACCTGCTGAGCAGCGGTGTCCGTGCCGCGGCCCTGCACGGCGGCAAGTCCCAGCCGCAGCGCACGCGGACGCTGGCCCAGTTCAAGAGCGGGCATGTGACGGTACTGGTGGCGACCAACGTCGCGGCGCGCGGCATCCACGTCGACAACCTCGACCTGGTCGTCAATGTGGATCCGCCCACCGACCACAAGGACTACCTGCACCGCGGCGGTCGTACGGCCCGCGCCGGCGAGTCCGGCAGCGTCGTCACCCTGGTGACCCGTGACCAGCGTCGCGAGGTGAGCCGACTGATGGCGTCGGCGGGCATCACCCCCCGGATCGCCCAGGTGCGGTCGGGCGAGGCGGAGTTGAGCCGCATCACAGGTGCCCAGGCGCCTTCCGGTGTCCCGGTCGTCATCACCGCGCCGCCCGTGGAACGTTCCCGCGGCGCGTCTTCCTCGTCCCCGTCCCGGGGTCGTCGAGGGCGCCGGGGCCAGGCAGGCCAGGGCCGTCCCGCCGGCGAAGCGGCGCGCCGCAGGGCACCGCGGCGGGCCGGCTCCGGCTCCGGCTCGGCTGCCTAGAGCCGAGCCGCCGGGTTCACCAGCCCGCCCCTCCCCGCCCCTGCCCATCACAGGCCCACCCCTGGAGTGGATCCCTCCCTCATGGCCGGTGCCCGTGTCGATCACCTCGTCCTCTGCGACGGGGACGAGGTGAGCACGGGCCTGATCACCCTCGCCGGCTGATCCACATCGCCGGTCACCCCGCCCTCCTCCTTCTCTGTGAGGCATCATGCGCTGTGTCATCGCCCGGTACCCGTTCGAGCTGACCAAGAGCGGGGTGCTGGCCTCGATGAAGGGCGTCAAGCCCGAACTCGTCACGGGTGAGTCCGTGACCGTCGGCCGCCGCCGCTACCCGGTCAAGCAAGTGGGCCAGGTCATCACCCGACAGGACCGCCGCGACTTCACCAGCGGCGAGGTGGTCCGGGCCATGACCAGCCTCGGCTTCACCTGCCACGAGCACCCCGAGGCCGCGCCGGTGGGCGTCCCCGCGGAGATGTGAGGGACCGGCGGGAAGCCGCCATCACCGGCCCGGAGAGGGCCCTGCCGACGCGCGTCGGCAGGGCCCTCTCCGTCGTATCGCCGCCGGCCGCTCTCGCAGGACCCAGGATGCCTATGCCACCTGATTGCTGAAATCTACTCTTGTCAGAGTAGACATTGACTCTTGGCACAGTTACGCTTTTTCTCGTCAACACGGTCAAATGAGACCCGACAGCTCTCGGTCCGGATAGCGGAAACAGAAGGTCGGCACAGCATGAGGGCCGACAGATGGTGTTGAATTCCTTCGGGGCCCTGGTGCCGTACGGCATCGGGGCCCCTCGACGCGTTGCACAACGAGGTGACATGGCAGCAGATAATCCGCTCAGCGGTCGTCTGGACGACGACGACTACCCCGCGTACACCATGGGCCGGGCCGCCGAAATGCTCGGCACCACCCCTGCCTTCCTGCGAGCCATCGGTGAGGCTCGTCTGATCACTCCGCTGCGCTCGGAGGGCGGACATCGCCGGTACTCCCGCTACCAACTGCGGATCGCCGCTCGCGCCCGCGAGCTCGTGGACAGGGGAACTCCGATCGAGGCCGCGTGCCGCATCGTCATCCTCGAGGACCAGCTCGAGGAAGCTCAGCGCATCAACGCCGAGTACCGCCGTGCCGCGAAGGCGGCGTCCGACAGTTCCGGTCCCGGTTCGAGCTGACCACGCGGGCGGGAGCGGGTCGGCTCGAGTTCGTGTTCATGTCACCAGTCTGTGACAGCGCTGTCCTGGAACGAAGGCGCCGGGATCCTTTCTGCTCGCAGCCCCCTCATAGTGATCGAACAAGCACCGAGCAGCCGAAACCGCTTCGGCCTCGACCACTGATGACCTGGGGGATTTCATGTCCGGCAACCGTCGCAAGGCCTTACTCGTCTCCGCCGCCCTCGTGGGCGGCGCCATGCTGATGACCGCGTGCCAGGACACGGACGCGGACACGGCCAAGGACACCGGCGCCACGCAGGGGTCTTCGTCCGCCACCCCGGGCGGCGGTGCGGCCACCCCGTCCGGCTCGTCGACCGCGGGCAGCGGCCAGGGCACCGACAAGGGCGCCGACACGGCGGGCAAGGGGACCGAGGACGGGGCCGGCTCCGGCGCCGACACCGGCAACGGCGGGCGGGAGCCGGTCGGGCAGAGCTGCGGCGCCAACGACATCTCCTGGAGCACCAGGTCCGAGTCCCAGGCCGGCGGATACATCCTCATCATCGCGAAGGCGAAGTCGGGGATCACCTGTTACCTGCCCGCCGCCCTGCCGACCGTGGCGTTCGGATCCGACGGCACCCAGGCGGGCCCCGCCGAGCAGGCCGTCGGCAAGCAGATCAAGCTGAGCGGGAGCACCACCGCCTACGCCGGGGTGAACCCGAAGACCACCAACAGCAACGGTGGCAAGGAACTGGACAGCATCATCGTCGGCGTCGGTGACGACGACCCCAACCCGGTCTCCCTGCCGGTCGGCACCATCACCGTCGAGGACCCGATCGTCACCAACTGGCACACCGCCCCGACAGACGCCGTTCCCTTCAGCTGAACGGACCCTGGAGCGGACCTCAGGTCACGCCGAGAAAGCGCAGAACGCCGTGTGTCAGCGGCGGGTGTCAGACGCCGGCCCGGTCCAGGGCGCTCTGCAGAGACTGTCGGTAGCCGGCGCTGGTGTACGTGGCGCCGGACACCGTGTCGATGTCCGCGCTCTGGGCCTGCAGCGTCTCCTGGTTGAGCTTGGGGACGGCCGTGGAGTTGATGTCCCGGCTGCGCGCCGTCCCGTCGGGGGACTGGACGGCGCTCGCCCCGGTGGTTCTGCTACCGGTAAGGGTGATCCGTACCTGGACCGGGCCGTACTTCGTCTCGGTCGTGGCCCCGGTGACGGTGCGGGTGGTGGGCGCTGCCGTGGTGGTCTTCGGTGCGGAGGGGGCGCTGCCGGCGCCCGTGGGGGCGGCCGACACCGTCCGCGACGGCTGCGCGCTCGCCGAGCTCGTCGAGGCAGAGGGCGGGCGTTTCCCCTCGGGCGTCTTCGACAGCGAGGGCGAGGCGGACGGGGAGGGCCGGGACGCCGACGAGGAAGGCGAGGAAGCGGACGCGGCGGCGCTCGACGTGATCGCGGGCTCGGCCTGCACCGACGACGGGTCGGTGGTCGGCTTGAGCGACAGCAGCAGCACGATGCCGGAGACGGTGCCGACGGTCGCCAGCAGCGCATGCCGGAACGGATGCTTCTTCCTCACTGGATGACCAGCGCCTCAGCAGAACGAAGTGTCACGGCCGCGCCTCAGAACTCGAACGACTCGTGGTGGATACGGCGGTGCGGGACACCCGCCTCACGGAGTGCGGCGTACGACTCCTCGGCCAGCCCCGGCGGTCCGCACAGGTACACGTCGTGTCGCGCGATGTCCGGCAGGAGCCTGCGCAGCATCTTCGCGGTGATCGCGGTCCGGCGGCCGTCGGGCCTGTTCACGGCGTACAGCAGCTGCGCCCCGCGCGCGTCCGCGATCGCCTCCAGTTCGTCCCGCAGCGCCAGTTCCTGCGCGGTGCGGGCCCGGTAGAGCAGCGTCAGGTCCCCGGGCGCGCCGGGGAGCGTCTCGAACAGCGCCCTCAGCGGGGTGATGCCGGCTCCGCCCGCGAGCAACAGCACCTTGCCACGGCTGCGGCGGGCGGCGGTCATCGCCCCGTACGGCCCTTCCGCCCACACGCGCGTGCCCGGCCTCAGTCCGGCCAGTGCCGCACTGTGCCCGCCGACGGCCTTGACGGTGATCCGCAGCAGGTCGGGGCGGGGCGGCGCAGACAGCGAGTACGGGTTGGCGCTCCAGCGCAGTCCCTTGGTGAGGAACCGCCAGCGGAAGAACTGCCCCGCCTCGGCGCCCAGCCGGTGCAGCCGCCGGCCCCGGATCAGCACGGAGACCACGCCGGGCGTCTCCTGCACGACCGACTCGACGCGCATGCGGTGCCGGAGGTTGAGCCGCACCGGGGTGAGGACGCGGTACCAGAGGAGAAGGGCGCCGGCCATGACGTACAGGGCGTACCAGGCGGTGCGGGCCGTGGCGTTGCCGACGAACTCGCTGCCCGTGGCGAGCTGGTGCCAGAAGGCGAGGTAGACCGCCGCGTAGGTGAGCAGGTGCAGGTAGTACCAGAGTTCGTAGCGCATACGGCGGCGTACGGCGCCGGCGGACACGAAGCCGACGAGGAGCAGGAGGAGCGTCCCGAGGGCCGCTTCGATCATCCTCGGGTAGTCGGTGACGACGGAGACCGTCTGCGCCACGATGCCGCTGTCCGCCTGCAGCGCGTATCCGTACAGGATCAGCACGACGTGGGAGAGGGTCAGGGTCAGCGCGTAGCGGCCGCTTCTCGCGTGCCAGCGCACCACGCGGTCGGAGCCGACCCGGCGCTCGAGGGCCGGGATGCGCGCCATCTGGGCGATCACCAGGGCGATCACATAGCCGGCGAGCAGTCCGGTGATCCGGCCCGCGTTCGTCAGCCGGTCGGCGGTGGTCGCGGCGACGGCGGGGGTGCCCCGCCACCACAGCCACAGCACGGCGACCGCCCCCGCCCAGGCCAGCACCAGCAGGGGTGCCCCGGGGGAACGACGGGGCCGGATGCGGCGCATGGCCTGCCGTCTTCCCGCCCGGCTGTGCTGGATCGTCGTCACAAGGCCGTACTTCCGTCTGCCGACTTCGGTGCCCCGGCACCGCACACCGGCCGGTGGCTGAAAACAGTCGGTCGAGGCAGCGGACAGCCTCCCTGAGATCCCCCCTCCGGGGAGGGCGTGTGAGGGCCCACTTCCCCCTATCCACCTAGTCCAGCGCACCG
The DNA here is from genome assembly GCF_001509475.1 of Streptomyces regalis. GTDB lineage: Bacteria > Actinomycetota > Actinomycetes > Streptomycetales > Streptomycetaceae > Streptomyces > Streptomyces regalis. The sequence continues at coordinate 40,958 of NZ_LLZG01000420.1, read as the reverse complement.
GCGGGGCCGAGCGTCACACCCTCCACCGTGCGGTGGCCGCCCGTCCCTTTCGGACACACCCGTGGCTTCACTCGTGGCTACACTCGCCGCCCATGCAACAGCTGGGCCGGAAGACAAATCAACAGATAACGCATGCGCCTTCATCGGGTGCCGACACCTTCGCCACCCCTGTGAAGAGCACGTGGAGCACCTTCGCCCTCTCCGCTGTCCGCGCCGTCAGACCGTCGCCTCCCACCGGTTCACGCGGTCTCCGGCACGAACTCGACCCGCCCCTGCGCACCGCGCTCGAAGCACGCACGGCCGCCCCCGACTCCCGCCGAACAGCCCCCGATTCAGCTGTGATTAACGTCACTGTGGGGAGTGTGGTGTGAGTCGCTCGGTACGACGCCGGCACGCCCGTTCCCGTGAACCCCGCCGTCACTGGCGGCTGCTGGCCCTCACCCTGGTCGTCGTCTTCGCCGCCCTGCTCTTCGAGGGCTGGACCATCCATGAGGTCGACGCCGCCAAGTCGCGGCTGCCCTGCACCAGGCCCGTACCCAGGGCCGTGGACGAGGGCGGTCCGGTCCTGCGCCGTATCAGCGGCGACGACGTCGTGTCCTCGGCCGTCCCCGCACGCACCGTCGCGCTCACCTTCGACGGCGGCCCCGACCCCGTCCGGACACCGCGCCTCCTCGACCTGCTGCGCAGGCATCACGCGCACGCGACCTTCTTCCTGTTCGGCGCGCAGGCGGCACGCCATCCGGAGCTGGTACGGCGGATCCTCGACGAGGGCCACGAGATCGGCTCGCACACGTACACCGGCGCCGACCTCGGTTCCTCCTCGCGCGTACGCGCCGCGATGGAGCTGACGCTCACCCGGAAGACCCTCGCCGGTTCGGCGGGCATCGGCACCGACCTGCTGCGCATGCCGCTGACCACCCAGGTGGACACGTTGTGCGGCGCCGAGTGGACGGCGGCCCGGCGCGCCGCCGCGGACGGCTATGTGCTGGTCGCCGCGGACCGGCCCGACCGCGACCCGGCGTACGGCATGGTCCGCCAGTTCAGCCAGACGGACCTGGCGTACAAGGAGACCAAGGACCTGCTCGGCAACCCGCACGCCGACCGGTTCACCACCGTCACGGACGCACTCGGCATGCCCTCGGCCAACACCCGGGTGTCGACGGCCGAACGGTGGCAGGGCCAGGCGTTGATATGGACCACGACCGCCGGTCACGCGTTCACGAACGCCATGACCTGGGTGCTGCTCGGGCTGGGCGTGCTGCGGCTGGTAATGCTGACCGTGTTCGCCCGCGCCCACGTCCGGCGCCTGACCCGCTTCCGCCCCGGCGCGCCCTGGCTGCGGCAGGTCGACGCACCCGTGACAGTGCTCGTGCCGGCGTACAACGAAGAGGCCGGCATCGAGTCGACCATCCGTTCACTGCTGGCGTCCACGCATCCGTACCTCGAGGTCATCGTGATCGACGACGGCTCGACGGACCGGACGGCGGACCTCGCGACGTGGATCGACGACCCCCGGGTGCGGGTGATCCGGCAGCCCAACTCGGGCAAGGCGGCCGCGCTCAACACCGGCCTGGCGCACGCCTCGTACGACATCGTCGTGATGGTCGACGCCGACACCGTCTTCGAACCCGACGCCCTGTACCGGCTCATCCAGCCGCTCGCGCACCCGGCCGTCGGCGCTGTCAGCGGCAACACCAAGGTCGGCAACCGGCGCGGGCTCCTGGGCAGATGGCAGCACCTGGAGTACGTCTTCGGCTTCAACCTCGACCGGCGGATGTTCGAGGTGCTGGAGTGCATGCCGACGGTGCCGGGAGCCATCGGCGCCTTCCGGCGGGACGCGCTGATGGGCGTCGGCGGGGTCAGCGAGGACACCCTCGCCGAGGACACCGACCTCACGATGGCCCTGTGGCGGGCCGGCTGGCGGGTGGTCTACGAGGAGTCGGCCATCGCGTGGACCGAAGTACCCACCTCGCTACGGCAGTTGTGGCGGCAGCGCTACCGCTGGTGCTACGGCACGCTCCAGGCGATGTGGAAGCACCGCGGCGCCGTCCTCGAAGTGGGCACCGCCGGACGCTTCGCACGCCGCGGACTGACGTACCTGACCCTCTTCCAGGTGGGCCTGCCGCTGATCGCCCCGGTCGTCGACGTGTTCGCTCTGTACGGGGTGCTCTTCACCGACCCCGTGCAGTCGATGGGGGTGTGGCTCGCCTTCCTCGCCGTCCAACTGCTGTGCGCCGGTTACGCGTTGAGGCTCGACGGAGAGAAACTGCGGGCCCTGTGGTCGATGCCGTTCCAGCTGTTCGTCTACCGCCAGCTGATGTATCTGGTCGTCATCCAGTCCGTGTTCGCCCTCCTGGGCGGCACCCGCCTGAAGTGGCACCGCATGCAGCGAGCGGGTACGGCCGCCACGGAGCAGCTGAGACAGCCGGTCGCCGCACGGGAGTTGTCGTCGAGGTGATCGAGGGGTGGAACCCATGAATGACTGGAACGGGGAGACCTGGAACGGGGAGACACAGGCGCCCCGAGTGATCACAGGACACGTCATCGCACACACGGAACAGACGCAACGGGCAGAACAGGTAAGACCGTACGAGGAGCCCGTCCGACCTGCCGCCCCGGGCCCGTACGAGGCGCGGCCCGGCGGTGGTCACACCCGCAGCACGCGACCCCGTTGGGTACGCCCCAGCCGACGCCGCCGTGTCGCACGCCTGCTGGCGCTCCTGCTGTGCGCGCTGTTCCTCACCGGCGGCGGCACATACGTCTGGGCCGACTTCGCGCTCGACCGGGCGGTCGACCTCGGCGAGGTCGGCGACCGTCCGCCGCCGGGGAAGGGGACCACATACCTCATCGTGGGCTCCGACAGCCGGGACGGCCTGTCCGAGCAGGCGAAGAAGGATCTGCACGCCGGCGGTGGCGGCGGCAGCCGCACGGACTCGATGATGCTCCTGCACACCGGCGCCCACGGCACCACGCTGGTGAGCCTGCCCCGCGACTCCTGGGTGACCCTGCCGTCGTACCTCGACCCGGCCACCGGCAAACGGCACCGCCCGGCGAAGGACAAGCTGAACGCGGCCTACTCCCTGGGCGGCGCCCGCCTGCTCGTGCGGACCGTCGAGCTCAACGCGGGCATCCGCGTCGACCACTACGCGGAGATCGGCTTCGGCGGCTTCGTCGGTGTCGTGGACGCCGTCGGCGGCGTGGACATGTGCGTGGACCGCACTTTGAAGGACGAGAAGTCCGGTCTCGACCTGACGAAGGGCTGCCACACCCTGGACGGCGCCCAGGCGCTCGCGTTCGTCCGTCAACGGCACCAGGAGGCCCAGGGCGACCTGGGGCGCAGCAGAAACCAGCAGAAGTTCCTCGCCGCGCTCGCCCACCAGGCGGCCGCACCGGGCACCGCGCTCAATCCGCTCCGCGTGTATCCCCTGCTGAACGCGGCGCTGGACACCCTCGTGGTGGACAAGGACATGCAACTGCGCACCCTCGCCTCGCTGTTCCGGGCGATGAGCAACGTCTCGTCCGGGAACGGCAGACAGCTCAACGTCCCCGTCGCCGGCGTCGGCATCAGCACGTCGAAGGGCAGCGCCGTGAAGTGGGACGCGGCAAAGGCGAAGCAACTCTTCACCGAGCTGAGGAACGACCGTCCGGTGAGCATCGAGGAGATCGAGGAGACCGAGGAGAAGGGCTGACCGACCGAGGGCACTACGGAGAAGCCTCGGCCGCTGTGCGCAGTTCGGAGTCGCCCCACGCCGTGACGGTCACGTCGTCCCCGACGCTCACCCTGCCGGGGCGGAGCACGGCGAACTTCGTGCCGAAAGCGACTCCGCCCGTGGTCGTCCGCCGGTAGCCGGCGAGGGTGCGCAGGGGTTCCGGGCCTGCTCTCCGCCCGGACTCCTGCTCGACCATGGTGACGGCGCAGCGGATGGCGAGCTTCGCGTAGCCCAGCTCGGTGCTGCCCGTTCTGAGGCCGTGGGCCCGGTCCTCGGTGTGCGGCTCGTCCCAGCCGTCGAGGGTGGAGCGGGAGAGGACGTGCAGCGCACAGCTGTCGGCGTAGCCGGAGGTGCCCGGGGTACGGCCGTCGGTCACCCGGTCGTGTTCCGGCGGCACCCGGACGAGTCGGCTGTCCCGAACAGGTCCACCGGGCGGCGAGCGCCCGATGTGTCCACGGGGAGGTCCAACGACTCGGCGTCCGGCGTGTGGAGGGTGAGTCGTTCGCCGTCGTCGCTGACAGCGGGCCGGATCAGGGCCAGTCGGGGGTCGCTGCGCTGGGTGCGGTACACGCCCTCTTCGCTCACGACCATGAAGCTCCGGTCGTGCGCGAGCCCGGCGGGCGTCAGCAGCGCCTCACGGGCCGACACCCCGGCACATCCCTTGACGGCCCTCCGGTTCTACTGAGGCACTGCCGGTTGCCTGTCGATACGGCCTACGGACTCAGTCCCGGTCCGGGGGCGCGCAGATGCGCATTCCCGCCTGACTGGCCGAGGCCGCGAGGTCCTGCAGCGCAGCGAGATGGCGGCTCAGGGCCTCGCGCCCGGCGGGCGTGAGCGCGAGCCAGGTTCGCGGGCGTTTGCCGACGTAGCCTTTGCGTGCCTGTACATATCCGGCCGCCTCCAGCGCGGAGGTGATCCGGCTGACGCTGGCGTCGGAGACCTGGCAGTAGTCCCGTACGGCCCCGAACTCGGCCTCGGCGCAACCCGACAGAAACGCCGTCAGCGTCAGCCGGGTGGGGTGGTGGATCACCTCGTCGAGCCCCGGCAGCCCTCTGTCACTCATCGGAGTCACCCACGTTTTCCTGGCGAGCAAGTATGCCCACCCTAGCAACTACTTTTGAGGTGCAAAAGCGACTCCTCGGAGGACCGGCCTCCGGTCTCTCAACAAGGTCGGTTACTGTGCAGGGCGAAGTGACACGAAGGGGGCAGAGCAGGCGGAGGGCAGGGCTGTGGCGGACGAAGGGCGGCTGGTCGCCGGGCGTTACCGGCTCGTCGAGCCCGTCGGCAGCGGCGGTATGGGCACCGTATGGCTGGCCGAGGACGAGGTGCTCGCACGCCGAGTCGCACTCAAGCGGCTCCACACGCATCCGCATCTGTCGGACAGCGAGGTCGCCACGCTCTACGAGCGCACCCGCCGCGAGGCGCGCAGCGCCGCCCGGGTGGTCCACCCCAACGTGGTCGTCGTGCACGACGTCGTCGAGGACGACGGCCGGCCCTGCATCGTCATGGAGTACGTCCCCGCGCCCACCCTCGGCGACGTCCTCAAGGGCGGCCACACCCTGCCGCCCGAGGAGGCCGCCCGCATCGGCCTCGGCATGATCGCCGCCGTCAGGGCCGCGCACGCCGCCGGAGTCCTGCACCGCGACATCAAGCCCGGCAACGTCCTGCTCGGCGCCGGCGGCCGGGTGGTCCTCACCGACTTCGGCATCGCGCAGACCGCCGGCGCCTCGACGCTCACGCAGACCGGGGAGATGGTCGGCTCCATCGACTTCATGGCCCCGGAGCGGATCCGCGGCCAGAAGCCCGGCCCCTCCTCCGACCTGTGGTCGCTGGGCGCGACGCTGTACCAGGCGGTCGAGGGCAGGCCGCCGTACCGCCGGGACACCGCCATGGAGACGGCGTACGCCATCGCCGTGGACCCGCTGGCGCCGATGCGGCAGGCCGGTCCGCTGGAACCGCTCATCGAGATCCTGCTGTCGAAGAACCCCGAGGACCGGCCCACGGCGGAGCAGACGGAACGGGCCCTGCAGGCCACCTGGTCCGGCGGCTCGACGACCACGCTGTCGGCCGGGGTCGCCCATGGCACCCACGGCACCCATGACGGGACCCAGGACACAGCGCCGACAGCCCCGACACAGACGTCCCCGCCACGGCCGACCCCGCCCGTGCCGCCGGAGAAGGGCCCCCGGGGCGGCCGGAAGCGAAAGCGGCGCAGCCTCCTGGCCGTCGCTGTCGCCCTGGCCGCGGTCGCCGCGGCCGGCGCGCTCTTCGTGTCGTCGCAGGACGGCGGCGACGGCGACGCGGCCGACTCACGCAGGACCAGCAGCGCCCCCACCCCGTCGACCGCCCCCTCGCCCGTCCCCGACGGCTACCGCCTGGTCCGCGACAAGCAGCTCGGCGTCTCCTTCCCCGTACCGGACGACTGGACGCGCAACAAGGGTGCGGCCGACGCGGTCACCTACACCGACCCGACCGGCCTGGCCGGCATCACCATCGGCATGGTGGACCCGGCCGGCTCGCACCCCATCGAGCACTTCAAGGACATCGAGGCGAACACCAAGGCCAACTACCCCACGTATCGCAGGCTGCGGATGCAGAAGACCACCTTCAAGGACAAGCCGGCCGCAGTGTGGGAGTTCACCTTCCATGGCCGCGCCCGCGCCTTCCGCGCCATCGACCTCGGGTACGGCACGCCGGGCGGCCGGGAGTACGACATCTACCTGTCGGCCCCGGACGCCGAATGGGACACGTTCCGCCCTGTCTTCGACAACGTGCGCGACGGGTTCGCCGACTAGCTCAGGCGAACTCGGCCTGCGCGACCGACGCCGTCACGGCCCGATGACCAGGGCACGGCACGGCGCCGCCGGGGGCGTGTCCCGGGCGTCGGCCCGCACGGAGCGCCAGCCCCAGGACCGTAGGGCCCGAAGGGTCGCGGTGTCGCCGCGGTCCACCAGCGTGACACCGAGCACGGCGGGATGGCCGGCGAGTGTGGCGGTGCGGTCGGCGAGCAACCGCCGCTGCAGGCGCCGGGCGAGGTTCCAGTCACGGCCCTGGTTCTGGGTGCGCACCCGGGAGTGGACGAGGAGCCCGGAGATCGCGAAAAGCCGCCCGGAGGCGGAGAGTTGGAGCAGATCCCGCGGGAGGTACCCGTCCAGACCTCGCCACCAGGGCCCGTTCGCGTGCACCGGAAAGCCGTAGGCACATCCCGTCAGTACGACGCCTTCTCCGCGGTGGGCGGTGTCCTCGGCGCCGGTGGTCCCGCCCGCCTCGGCCGGCCCCTGGGGCACGCCCCGCTCCGCGACCAGCAGGGCGAAACCCGGTCGCTGCACCTCGACGGAGAGTCGGTGCAGGAACAGCTCGCGAGCCTGGTTCCACGCCCGCGGATCGCCCCCGGAGAGCTCCGCGTACAGGTCGCCGAGTTCCTTGTGCCGGTCCTCTATCTGCCATCGGGACAGCGGGCGGATACGTTCCCCTTCCAGGGGCGACGGCGCTTGCCGGCCCCTCCGGTCGGGCACGTTCAGGGGCATGAGGCGGATCCTGCCCCGGGTCCGGACAGGGCCGGCCCGGCGTCGTGGTTCGCCGAGAACGGCACCGCGGGGCAACGGGCGCACGAAGAGCCCTCGGCACTTTCACCGTACTCCCGGCCGGTCCCGGGCCCGGCCCGCGCACACCGACGAGCGGGGCCGACCGCCCGCCGCAGGAGTAGCGTGGGACGAGACGACCAGGGACAAGGTGAGCACAGTGCCCGGTACCGATCCCCCACCCGCCACGGGGCTGCTCGCGGACGGCGTCCACGAGTCCGTAAGCCCCGGGACGGCGCCTCTTCGGCTGGAGACGACACATGACCGTCGGGGAGTCCTCGACGGCGCGTGGTGGCCGCATTCCCGTGACATCGCCGTCGAGCTGCCCGCTCTGGTCGGCGCGCTGACCGAACGCCTCGGACCCCTGACCCGGGTCGGCCTGGACTCGGCCGCCTGGGACGGACTGCCGACCCGCCTCGTCGTCGACGGCCGGGTCGTGCACCTCGACGCGTCGTCCGTGGGCGACCACACCGTGCTGGTCACCCGGGGCGATCAGGACCTCTTCTCCCTGCTCGTCGTACCGCCGGACGCGCCGCCCGACGCGGCGCGCGCGGCGATGGACGAAGCAGTGCGCGCCGACAACAGGAAAGGGGCCGGGCAGATCCTCCGCGACACCGGTGCCGACCCCCTCTCCCGCCCCATCGGCAGCAATGACGCGGGGCCGGCATGATCCGCGCGGCCGACGTCCGGGAGTGGCGCGAGCAAGACGTGGTCGACCCCAAGGGCCACAAGATCGGCACACTCGAAGCCGTCTACGTGAACACGACGACGGACGAACCGGCCATGGCCACGGTCCGCACAGGCCTGCCGACTCGTCAGCGTCTGGTCTTCGTGCCGCTCGACGAGGCCGTCCTGGGACCCGGCTACGTCAAGGTCCCCCACACCAAGGGGACGGTACGGAAGGCGCCTTCGATCGGGACGGACGACGTACTGCCCGCCGAGCAGGAGGAGACGATCTTCCGCTACTACGACCTCGCCTACCAGCCGGGCGTCCATGGCGAACGTCAGCTCGCGCGCCGCTGACCGCCAGGAGGTGACGGTTCGATGGTGACGTTCCTGCTGCTCCTGCTGGTTGCCATCGTCCTGGGGGTCATCGGTGCGGTGGCGGACGACCTGGGCTATCTGCTGGCCCTCGGTGTCCTGCTCTTCGTGGCCGATGTGACCTTCTTCGCGGTGCTGACATCCCGGCGTGTCCGCCGGCGTCCCATGCGCTGACCCTTCGGATCCCGGCCGGTGCGGCCGGAGAAAGTCTGTCGCCGTGGGACCACATACTCCGCCCGCCGGAGTTAGGGTTGTCCGGCGTCCGCGAAACGAAGGTGCCATGCCCGCTGAGAACGCCCCCGTCGCCGGAAACCTCGACGACGACGACTATCCCGCCTACACCATGGGACGAGCCGCCGACGTCCTCGGCACCAGCCCCGCTTTCCTGCGAGCCATCGGCGAAGCCGACCTGATCACTCCCCTGCGTTCGGAAGGCGGCCACCGCCGGTACTCCCGCCGCCAGTTGCGCATCGCCGCCCGCGCCCGTGAGCTCGTCGACCAGGGCACCCCCGTCGAGGCCGCGTGCCGCATCGTCTCCCTCGAGGACCAGCTCGACGACGCCCTCCGCCGGAACCGGGAAATGCGCCGGAAGCTGGACGGGCGCGGCGCGGATACCTAGTCCCGCGAGTGCAGAAATAATGACTGCGGCGGCATGAGAATCTCTGAACGGGTCTGAAAACACATGGGCAGCTTCCGCCCGACCTGTGTTAGCGTGATAGCAGTTGCAGTTTTGGTTGCCAGAGACTTGTTTCTTTGCAGAGCTTTCCGGATCTTTCCGGAGGGGTGATCATCGCGGCGACTCGGATCCGTAAAGTGCGGAATCCGGCACTGCCCCCCAAGGGAGATTCAATATGGCATCTGGCACCGTGAAGTGGTTCAACGCGGAAAAGGGCTTCGGCTTCATCGAGCAGGACGGCGGCGGCGCTGACGTGTTCGCCCACTACTCGAACATCGCCACCTCCGGCTTCCGCGAGCTTCAGGAAGGCCAGAAGGTTACCTTCGACGTCACGCAGGGCCAGAAGGGCCCGCAGGCCGAGAACATCGTTCCCGCCTGACACTGACGCGACATATGGCTGGGACCCGCGCTCTTGGGGTGCGGGTCCCAGCTCATTGTTGTCCCCGCGTTCCCGGCGTACCCATTGTTCCCGGAGTACCCGGAGTTCCCGGATTACTGACTGCCCCGGCTTCAGCGCCGAGCGGCCTTTCGCATTCCCTCGGCTCATTCTTGTGAATCCGCGCGCGGCTCGTCATCGCTCGGTCGGACTTCCTCGATACGCCGTATCGAGGAAGGTTCCTCAATGAACCGCACCCGTAGTACAGGCGGCAACTCAGGTCGCCTCCGTACCGGCAGAAATTCCACCCGCTCGGCGGGCAGCGCTCGCGGCAGCCGCTCGCGCGCGCAGGAGACCGGTCGGCAGAGCCCTCGTGCACGCTCCGCCGCCCGACCGCAGGAGTTCACCCTGCCGGTCACCCTCACCGAACCGCTGCCGGCGGTCGAGACGTTCGCCGAACTGAACCTGCCCGACCGTCTGCTGGCCGCGCTCGGCGCCGAGGGCGTCAGCGTGCCCTTCCCGATCCAGGCGGCCACGCTGCCGAACGCGCTCGCCGGACGGGACGTCCTGGGCCGCGGCCGCACGGGGTCGGGCAAGACGCTCGCCTTCGGCCTGGCCGTGCTGGCCCGGCTGGACGGGCAGCGGGCCCAGCCCCGGCAGCCGCTCGCCCTCGTCCTCGTCCCCACCCGGGAACTGGCCCAGCAGGTCACCGACTCGCTCACCCCCTACGCCCACGCGCTGCGCCTGCGGCTCGCCACGGTGGTGGGCGGCATGGGAATCGGCCGCCAGGCGAGTGCGCTGCGCGGCGGTGCCGAGGTCGTCGTGGCGACGCCCGGCCGCCTCAAGGACCTCATCGAGCGGGGCGACTGCCGGCTGGACCAGGTCACGGTCACCGTTCTGGACGAGGCCGACCAGATGGCCGACATGGGCTTCATGCCGCAGGTGACCGCGCTGCTCGACCAAGTCGGGCCCGACGGCCAGCGGTTGCTGTTCTCGGCCACCCTCGACCGCAACATCGACCTCCTGGTGCGCCGCTATCTCCACGACCCCGTGGTGCACTCGGTCGACCCGTCCGCGGGCGCCGTCAGCACCATGGAGCACCATCTGCTGCACGTGCACGACGCCGACAAGCACGCCACCGCGACCGAGATCGCCGCCCGCGACGGACGGGTGATCATGTTCCTGGACACCAAGCACGCGGCGGACCGGCTGGCCAAGCACCTGCTGTCCGTCGGTGTGCGGGCCTCGGCCCTGCACGGCGGCAAGTCCCAGCCGCAGCGCAACCGGACGCTCGCCCGGTTCAAGGACGGCCAGGTCACGGTCCTGGTGGCCACCAACGTCGCCGCCCGCGGGATCCACGTCGACGACCTCGACCTCGTCGTGAACGTCGACCCTCCCGGCGACCACAAGGACTATCTGCACCGCGGCGGCCGTACCGCCCGCGCCGGTGAGTCCGGCACCGTCGTCACCCTTGTCCTGCCGCACCAGCGTCGCGCGATGGACCGTCTGATGGCCGACGCCGGTATCACGCCGCGTTCCGCCCGGGTCCGCCCGGGCGAGGCCGAACTGCAGCGCATCACCGGCGCCCGGACCCCCTCCGGCGTGCCCGTGACCCTCCCGCCGGCGGTCCCGGAGCAGAGCGAGCGCCCGAAGTCCGCCGGCCGCGGTCGGCGGGGGCAGTCTGCCGGCCGTGGTGAAGGCGGGCGGGGTGCCGGACGCGGCGGTGGCGGACGTAGCACCGGACGGTCCCGTCGCTCCACCCCGAGGAACAACCCGTAGCCCAGGCATCGGGACTCACTCCCGACGGTCGGGGCCGGCCTTCGCCCGTCCTGCCCGCCCCGACGAAGAGGAGAAGCCCTTGACGCCGATTCCGCCCCGCACACGGCAGGCCGGCACGCCGGACGGCACCGGCCTGACCGCCCGGGACGCCATGCACGCTCCCGGGCCCCAGGTGGACGACCACATGACCGTCGACGTGGCCCTGTCCGTGCTCATCAGTGCCCGTGCCCCGCACCTGCTCCTGAAGGACGCCGACGGTCGGTGTGCGGGTCTGGTCACCCGGGCCCAGCTCTCCGCGCACCGCGGCGGCTCGTCGTACGGCGACCGGACGCGGCTGCGGGACATCCCGCTCGACCGCGGACCGTTCACCTCGTCCGTGGCCGTACTCAGCGAGGCGGAGGACGCCATGCGGGTCCGCACCCTGGACGTGTCCCCCGTGATCGACGAACACGGCTACGCCCTGGGCGTCCTCGCTCTCATCTGCTGACCGCCGCGCGCGGTCGGTCCCTTCCGGTGTTCCTCGCCCAACTCTGTGGAGGCATCCATGCGCTGTGTCATCGCCCGTTTCCCCTTCGACCTGATCAAGAGCGAGGTCGAGCACTCGATGAGCGGCATCACGCCCGAACCCGTCGTCGGCGTGGCCGTGACCATCGACCACCGCGTCTACCCCGTGATGCAGGTCGGGGAAGTCATCACCAAGCAGAACCGCCGCGACTTCACCGCAGGTGAGATGCGCCGGGCACTGACCCGACTCGGCTTCACCTGCCACGATGCGCCGCCCGCCGAGCCGGCCCGGGATGCGCGAGCCGACGAAGGTGCGCTGGGCTGGTGACGCCTCGGCTCCCGGCGCGCCCCGGCGCCCGTCATCGGGCTAGGCTCGTGAGACATGACTCACCCTGACGACCTGCTCGTCGCGATCGCCGCGATGGTGGAGTCGCGGCACAGCAGCCAGATGTCCCTGACCGTGGTGGTCCCGGGAGCCGTCATCACGGGACGGTTGGCCCCGGAAGCCCTGTGGAAGGAGCGGGTGGCCGAAGTCCTGCGGGACTCCGAGCACCTGGGGCAGTTCGCCGCCGCGTTCACCTCGCCCCAGGACGCCGGCGACCGCCGGCCGGAGCACGGTGACAAGCCCACCCACCTCCACTTCCACGTCGCCCGGATTCTCCAGGGCAGCTTCGGCATCCCCGACACGGGAGGCATGTACCGCGTCGCACTGGCGGACGTGAGCGCCTGGACCATCGGGGACATCGGCTATTCGGACCAGTGAAAGCCCCCGGCTCCTCCCCCTGCGCGTGGGGAGGAGCCGGGGGCTGACGCGCTACTCGGTGCGCGCGGTGTCGTCACCCGTCACGTCGGTCACCGTCCAGCGCTGGTTGGCGCCGGAGTTCGCCAACCACACGCCGACGGAGGCGCCGTCGCTCGTGGACTGGCCCCCGACGTCCGCGAGGCGGCCCGTGGCGGCGTTGACGAGGGTCCAGGTGCCGTCGCCGGTCGACGACATGATCCACTGGGCGGCGCTGTCGCAGGTGCCCTCGTCGGGCTCGGCCACCAGGGCGCCGTCGCGCACCGCCAGGCGCTTTCCTGCGGTCGCCTCCGTGAAGGCGTACCGCTTGCGGTTGTCGGTGCCGCTGATCTGCTCGAGCCTCCACTGCTGACCGCTCGGGTCGGAGGCGTTGGCGCTCTTGATGACCAGGCCGGTGCCGTTGTCGGCGATGGTGAGGTCCTTGCCGCTCTGGACGCCGGTCAGCCGGTAGGTGTGCCCCTTCTGCAGCTCGGCCGCGTCCGCGGCGACCCCGGACACGCCCTTGACCAGGAAGGACGTCACGGACTGGGCGGGCACGTTGACGGTGGCCTGCTTGCCGGTGACCCGGACCGCCTCCTGCTGCTCCAGCTTGCCGTCGGCGCTGGTCACCACCGGGGTGACGGTGGCACGGGAGGAGATACGGCCGAACTTCGACAGGTCGAGGGTGACCTCTCGCGCCTCGGTGGTGCTGTTGACGTGGACGACGGTCGCCGCGTCGCCCTTGCGGGAGACCGCCACGGTGCTGGAGGTGTCGTTCGTCTTGATCAGCCGGTCGCCGGGCTTGATGTAGTGGGTGAAGTTCCGGGCGGTGTCGAACTTGGTGTTGGTGTAGATCGGGCAGGATTCGAGCGTGTCCTTCGAGGTGCAGCTGAACGACAGCTGGATCTCGCCCCAGTTGCCGCCCTTGGCGGACTCGCCGCCCGGCTTCATGTTGTCGTAGTCCTCGACGGGCTGCCAGAACACCCAGGCGCGGGGCTCCAGTTCGCGCAGGTCGTCGACCATGCGCTGGGCGAGGCCGAGGCCGGGCCGCATGTCCGTGAAGCTCTGGCCGTCGCCCCAGTCGCCCTCGACCTCGCTCATCCACAGCGGCTTGTCGGCCGCCTTGGCCAGGTCGCGCACGGTGGTGCGCTGGCTGGTGCCGTAGGTGTGGACGTTCATCTGGCCGACGAGGTCGCGGACCTCCTGGGGGTAGGAGTTCCAGTTGGTGGCGAAGGTGCCGGGGTTGGTCTCGTCCATCGCGGAGATCTCCGCGTCGGTACGGGACTCGGCCAGGGTCGGGGCCAGCGCGCGGATCACCTTCTGCTGGAGCTCGGGGCCGATGTGGGCGCCCTCCTGACGGCCGCCGACGGGCTCGCCGTCCGCGCCGAGCTTGGTGCCCCAGTAGTTGGTGTTCGGCTCGTTGAACGGGTCGAGGGTGTCGACCTCGATGCCGTGTGCCTTCTCAAGGCGTTCGGTGGCGCCCACCAGGTACTTGGCGAAGTCGTCGACGGACTCGGTCTTGAGCTGGTCCTTGCCCGCGTCGAAGTTGCCGGAGACGTAGCCGCTCTCGGTCATGAACCACGGCGGGGAGTTGCTGAAGGTCTCCCAGTGGGTGATGTCCTTCTTGATGCGGTCGACCCACCAGCGCTGCGTCTTGTCGGCCTTGTTGTTCCAGTCGGCGGGGTCGTCGGCGTCCCACCAGTCGACGTCCTCGCGGGTGGTGCCCGCCGGGGCCTTCCACCAGCCCTCGACCGCGCCGCCGGCCCGCAGGTAGTCCTTGACGTCCGGGGCGTTGCCGCCACCGATGTTGTAGCGGGCGATGTTCAGGGCGAGGCCGTCGTCCCCGAAGAGGAGCTCGGCCAGCTTCTCGCGTATCGCGGGCGGGTAGTCGCCGGTGGCGTTGGCGAACCAGACCAGGCTGGTGCCCCAGCCCTCGAACTTCTCGTGCTTGTAGGAGGGGTCGGGCCGGACGGTGACCGCGGCGGCGGCCTGGGTCGTCTCGGCGTGCGCGGCGGGCAGCGTGGTCGTGGCCAGGACGGTTCCGGTCGCCAGGGTGACGCCGATGGCCCCCAGGAGCCTTCTCTTACGGGTGCGGTCTGCCATCTCGAGTACTCCAGCTCTTCTGCGTGCCGCGCGTCCCGGCGGACGCAGAGATCGGGGCCTACGTGGTGCGACTGGTACGGGTTCGGTGTCTTCTCGTACGATTTCGACTAGGCAATGTTTACGTAAACATCCACTGGCGGGATGTCTACACTGTCCGAATCTCAGGGGTCAAGGAGTAGTTCCGGACCGAAATTCGCGCGGGTAGTGCGGCCAGGGGACGAGGGGCAGGTGGGCGCAGTGGACGGTGGGAGAGAACCCGTGGGCACGAGCCGTACGAGAAAACGTGCCGCCCGCCCCCGCCAGGGCGCCTCCATGGCCGACGTCGCCCAACTCGCCGGCGTCTCCTCCCAGACGGTCTCCCGCGTCTCCAACGGCTTCCCCGGCGTGACCGAGGAGACCCGCCGGCAGGTCCTGGCCGCGATGCGGGAGCTGGGCTACCGGCCCAACAGCGCCGCACGGGCGCTCAAACGCGGCGAGTTCCGCACCCTCGGCGTGATCACGTTCTCCCTCTCCACCATGGGCAACATCCGCACCCTGGAGGCGATCGCGACCTCCGCCGCCCAGCACGGTTACGCCGTCACGCTCCTGCCCGTCGCCGTCCCCACCCAGGACGAGGTGAACGGCGCCTTCTCCCGGCTCGGGGAACTCGCCGTGGACGCCGTCATCGTCATCATGGAGATCCATCTGCTCGACGCGGCGACGGTCTCGCTGCCGCCCGGCGTCCAGGTCGTGGTGGCCGACTCCGACGCCGGCGACCGCTACACCGTGGTCGACACCGACCAGGCGGGCGGCGCCCGCGACGCCGTACGGCATCTGCTGGACCTCGGCCACGACACGGTGTGGCACCTGGCCGGCCCGGAGGACTCCTTCGCCGCCCAGCGCCGGGCCAACGCGTGGCGCTCCACGCTCACGGAGGCAGGCGCGGTCCCGCCGCCCCTGGTGCGCGGCGACTGGTCGGCGGAATCCGGCTACCGGGCCGGCCTCCGCCTCGCCGAACAGCCCGACTGCACCGCGGTGTTCGCCGCCAACGACCAGATGGCACTCGGCCTGCTGCGCGCCCTGCACGAACGCGGCCGGAGGGTTCCCGACGACGTCAGCGTCATCGGCTTCGACGACATCCCCGAGTCCGCGTCCTTCCTGCCCCCGCTGACCACCATCCACCAGGACTTCGCCGAAGTGGGACGCCTCTGCGTCGAGGGCGTCCTCAGCAAACTGCGGCACACCGGCACCGCACACGGCACCACCCTCGTCCCGACCCGACTCGTGCAGCGCCGGAGCACGGCGCCGCGGGCTGAGCGCCGGGGCGGCTAGGACTTCTCGTGCGCATGCGCCACCGCCCCCCCCCCGTTCGGGGAGGCGGCGGGCCCCCCCCCCAAAACCCCGGCTGGGGGCGGGGGGGACAAGAGAGGGGCGGGCCCCCCCCCGCCAGTCCACGTACACCGCAACCGCACCACCCGGCCGGTATTCGATCGGTGATCGGTGATCGGTGGCTGGAACTTCGGCGGGCTCGCAGGAGTTGCCAGGAGGACGCGCGGTACTCACGCGGACGACCGGAACGACACGGGCTCAAGCCGAGGTGGCACGGATGGCGATGTGGGATCGGATCAAGGACCAGGCGAAGGGTCTGCAGCAGCAGGCGCAGGGGGCGCGGGGCGCCTCCTCCGGTGGACACGGCCGGCCGGGTTCGGGGTCCTCCGGGGGATCCAAGGCCCAGCTGGTGAACACGCTCAAGTCCCAGCTCACCTCGCTCAAGACGGAGTTGAAGAGCGGCGCCTACCGGGACGCCAGCATGGCCATGTGCGCCCTGGTCGCCGCGGCCGACGGGCATGTCGACCCGGCCGAGCGGCAGCATGTGGAGTCGCTGATCCTCAACAACGACGTCCTGCAGAACTTCCCGTCCGAACAGCTGCGGCAGCGCTTCAACAAGCACGTCGACCAGCTGGCGTTCAACTTCCAGCAGGGCAAGGCCGAAGTCCTGCAGGAGATCGCGAAGGCCGCGAAGAAGCCGACGGAGGCCCGGGCGGTCGTACAGACCGGGTTCGTCGTCGCGGGTGCGGACGGGTACGTCGCTCCGGCGGAGGAGCAGGCCCTGCGCGAGGCGTGCTCGGTGCTCAACCTGTCACCCCAGGAGTTCGGCCTCTGACGGCCGTCTGGCCGTCACCTGAAGGGCACGGTTCACGGCCAACGGCGGCCAGGGGTACAGGGCGTCACGCAGGGTCGCTCCCGTCGACGTACTCCATCACGAGGCACGGCAACTGGGCGCCATACAGAGGGTCGCAAGCCAGGGCCGGAGGCAGGGGGCGGCAATGCGCCGCCCCCTGGTCACAGCCACGCGGGCAGGGCGACGAGATCCGGCCGCGCCGTGCGTCCGGTTGCCCAGGCCAGCAGGTCCGCGGCCGGGGCCTCGGCGAGGGCGGGCGGCTCGGGGGTGGCCGGGCCCAGGTGCCAGGTGGCGGTGCGGTCGGTCGGGGTGAGGCGGACCGCGGGGCAGCCTGAGCGGGTGGAGAGGGCGGCCGTCACGTCGTCCAGCAGGGTGTCGACCAGGTCGGCGGGCAGGTCCGCGAAGGTCACCCCGGCCGCGAGGTCGATGGCGTGCAGCCACACCTCGCGCACCCGCATCCAGGGGATCTCGGCGGCGGGAATGGTCCGGCCCAGGGCGCTTTTGACCTCGGCCCGCCAGGCAGGCGCGTCCAGGGCGGCCAGCGCCTCGTCCAGTTCCGCGGCCGTGGACTTCAACTGCACACGCAGTACGTCGGGCCCGAGCGCCGCCGAGGAATCGATCTCGGCGGCGCGCTGCTCACGGTCGGCGTACATGGGAGTGACCACACCGGTTCGCGCCCAGGCCACGAGCCGGCCCAGGGCCTCGGCGTTGCGGGCCAGGTGGCCGACGACATGGGCTCGGGTCCAGCCGGGGAGGGCGGTCGGCGCGTTCAGGTCGTCGTCGGTGAGCCGGTCGGCGGCGGAGAGCAGACGGGCCGTGCCCTCGCGCATCCAGGGCAGGGTGACCGTAAGGTCGTGACGGTCCCGGCGGTCCTGGCTCGTCATGCGGTGCTCCCCACGACCCGGGACGCGATGTCCGCCCGAAGCGCCTTCTTGTCGATCTTGCCGACCTTGGTGGACGCCAGCTCCTCGACCACCACGAGGTGCTCGGGCAGCTTGAAGCGGGCGACCCCGACCTCCTCCAGGGCGGCGCGGATCTCGTCGAGCGTCAGGTCGCGCCGGCCCGGTCCGGTGACGACGTAGAGGCAGACCCGTTCGCCCAGTTCCGGGTCGGGCATGGCCACGGCGGCGACCTGGCTGACGTCGGTGAGCCGGTAGACGAGGTTCTCGATCTCCTCCGCGGAGACCTTCTCCCCACCCCGGTTGATCATGTCCTTGTCGCGGCCCTCGACGACGAGGTTGCCCTCCGGGGTGAGCCGGCAGATGTCGCCGCTGCGGTACCAGCCGTCGGCGGTGAAGGCCCGCTTGTTGTGCTCGGGGGCCCGGTAGTAGCCGCGAGGGGTGTAGGGGCCGCGGGTGAGCAGGGAGCCGGGCTCGCCGCCGGGGACGTCCCTGTCGAGTTCGTCGACGAGCCGTACCTCGTCGTCCGGGCACATGGGGCGCCCCTGGGTGGTGCAGATGACGTCCTCGGGGTCGTCGAGGCGGGTGTAGTTCAGCAGGCCCTCGGCCATGCCGAACACCTGTTGGAGGGTCGTGCCGAGGACCGGGCGGATACGGCGGGCGAGTTCGTCGGCGAGCCGGGATCCGCCGACCTGGAGCACCCGCAGGCTGCTCATCTCCTGCGCGCCGTGCCGCTCGGCGTGTTCGAGCCAGCGTCCGGCGACGGCGGGGACGACGGCGGTGTGGGTCACCCCCTCCGCCGCGACGGTGGCGAAGGCGCGGACCGGTTCCGGGCTGGGCAGCATGACCACGCGGCCGCCGGCCAGCAGGGTGCCGAGGATTCCGGGGCACGCGAGGGGGAAGTTGTGTCCGGCGGGCAGGCCCACCAGGTAGACGGTATCGGCGTCGACGCCGCTGACCTCGGCGCTCACGCGGGCGTTGCAGGCGTAGTCGTCGTGGGTGCGGGCGATCAGCTTGGGCAGACCGGTGGTGCCGCCGGACAGCAGGAACACCGCGACGTCGCGGCTGCCGGGGGCGGCGGCGTCCAGCCGCGCGCGGTCGGCCGCCGGATCCTCGCCGGGCGCGCACAGGGCTCGTAGGTCCAGGCTGCCGGCAGCGATCTCCTCCCCCGCCACCAGGACGTGCCAGGGTCCGGGGAGCTCCTTGCCCAGCTCGTGCGCGAGCGCCTGGTGGTCGAAGTCGCGCAGCCGGTCGGGTACGGCGATGGCGGCGGCCTCGGAGTGGGCGGCGAGGTAGGCCAGTTCGAGGCGGCGGTGGGCGGGCAGCGCCATGACGGGGACGATCCCGGCGCGCAGGCAGGCCCAGGTCAGGACGGTGAACTCCCAGCCATTGGGCAGCTGGACCAGGATGCGGTCCCCGGCGGCAAGGCCGAGGTCCAGCAGGCGGGCGGCCGTCGCGTCGGCGCGGTCGGCCAACTCGGCGTAGGTCAGCCGCAGTTCGCCGTCGACGAGCGCGGTGACGTCGGGCGAGCGCTCGGCGCTCTCGCGCAGCAGGTCGCCCAGCGGGCGGCCGGCCCAGTACCCGGCGGCCACATAGCGGGCGGCGTCGGCGTCGGGCCAGGGAACCGTGCCTTCGCTGATGGGTGCGGCCATCAGTCACCACCTCCGGTGCAGTGGCTTGAAGCGGCGATACATACAGCATCCAGCGCCACGAGGCCCTGGGCGGTCAGCCGCAGTGGGTTGATTTCGATCTCGGCGAGTTCGGGGTGGGCGACGAGCAGGTCGCCGAGGGCCTCGACCACCTCGCCGAGCGCGAGGTGGTCGAGGGCGGGACCGCCGCGCCAGCCGTCGAGGAGGGCGCGTCCGGCCAGCTCGGCGGGCATGCCGGCGGCTTCCTCGCGGCTGAGCGGGGCGAGGCGGAGGGCCACGTCGGCGAGTGCCTCGGCGGTCGTACCGCCCAGGCCGGCCAGGACGACGGGGCCGAACACGGGGTCGCGGCGGGCGCCGACGACGAGGTCGACTCCTGCCGGTGCCATCGACTCGACCAGGAAGCGTCGGGCTCCCGCCGCTTCGAGCGCGTCGAGGGCGGTGTCCAGCTCCTGCGGTGTGCGGACGCCGAGGCGGACTCCGCCGATCTCGGTCTTGTGCAGGACGGCCGCGTCCAGGAGCTTGACCGCGACCGGGCCGGGCAGTTCGGCGAGCGCCCGGTGGGCCTCGGTGCGGTCGGCGCAGGCGCGGCGCGGCATGGTCGATACGCCCAGGCGGTCCAGGAGTGTCTTGGCCTGGTCCTCGTCCCAGGGTCCGGGGCCCACGTCCGGGCGCGTCGGGGCGACCGGGGCGGCCTCGGCCGTCGTACGGCTGCGGGCGCGGGCGTCGGCCAGCAGGGCGCCGGTCATGGCGGCGAGCCCGTGCGGGTCGCCGGTGACCGGGACGCCCCGGTCGAGCAGGGCACGGCGCACGCGCCGTACGCCGTCGCCCGTGCCGCCGACCGCCAGCAGCAGCGGCACGCTGTCGCCGGCCGCCGCCACGGCCTCGACCAGGTCGAACGCGCCCGGCTCGTGCAGCGCGTACCCGGCGATCAGGTCCACGGCCGCGTCGGCGGCCACCGCCTGGAGCACGGCGGCGAAGCCGGGGCCGGGGCGGCCGGTGTCCACCGGGTTGGCCTGGTAGGTCAGCGGGGGCAGGACGGCGGCGAGTGCGCGCCGAGTGTCCTCGGCCAGCTCGGGCACGGCGGCGCGGCGGCCCCGCAGCTGGTCCAGGAGCAACAGCCCCGGCCCGGCCTGCGCGGTCACCACGCCCACGCCCGGGTCGGCGGACGCGGGCAGTCGTACGAGGGACAGGGCGCCGACCGCGTCGACCAGTTCGCGTTCGTCGTCCACCAGCACGGCTCCCGCCTGGGCGAGGGCGGCGCGGGTGGTGCGCCAGGAGGTGGCGAGGGCGCCGGTGTGGGAGGCGGCGAAGGCGCCGACGTCATGGCGGCCGACGACGAGCGCGACGACCGGGCGGGTCGCGGCGAGCCGGGCCACCGCGTCGGTCAGCCGGCGTCCGTCGGCGACGGACTCGAGGTGCAGGGCGACGGCGCTGGTGTGCGGGTCAGTGGTCAGGTGCTCCAGGACGTCGGCGGCCGTGACGTCCACGCCGTTGCCGAGCCCGACTGCGAGGCTCACTCCGTGTCCGGCCTCGGTGAGCAGGAACGCCAGCGCGTGGTTCACGCCACCGCTGGCCGCCACGACCGCGATCCGGCCGGCGGGCACATCGGCGGCGCCCGGCACGAAACTCGCCGTGAGGCCCGGCGCGAGGAACCCGGAGGTGTTCGGGCCGAGCAGCCGGATGCCGGTGCGCGCGACCACGTCGGCCAGCTCACGCTGGTACCGCTCGCCCTCCGGTCCGGCCTCGGCGAACCCGCCCCCGTACACCACGGCGGCCCGCGCCCCGGCCTTGGCAGCCTCGGCGACGGCGTCCGCGCAGGCCCGGGCCGGGAGGCAGACCAGTGCGAGGTCTACGGGTCCGTGCTCGGCGGCCTCGGCGACGGAACCGTAGATCCCGGCGGACGGCTCGGGCCGCCGCGCGTTGACCAGCGCCACATGCCCGGAGAACCCGGCGACCGAACGGGCCAGCGCCGCACCCAGCTTGCCCGGGTCGCGGGAGGCGCCGATGACGGCGATGCCGCGCGGGGCGAAGAGCACACCGAGGTCCTCGTCGGTGGCAGCGCCCGGTGCCGTTTCCGGCGCTTCGTGCTGTACCGCGTCCGTCATCGGGCCACCTCCCACGCCGCCACCGTCTCGGCAGCCCCGCCCACCAGATCCGTCCGCCCGGACAGCACCGCCGTCACCGCGCGGTCGCGGTCCATCGCATCGTCCACCAGGAGCGCGGGCAGGCCGTGGTGCAGGCGGGTCCGCTCGGTGAGCAGGGCGCGGGTGTGGGCCGTACCGCCGTGTACGGCGACCAGCAGCGGACCGGCGCCGGCGAGGTCGGCGAGGAGCGCGTAGGCCGCGGCGAGGCCGGATTCGTCGTCCGGGGCCGTGATCCGGGCGCCCCAGTGCCCCGGTGTGTCGGGCGCGGACGCCCGCAGGGGCAGCGGGTCTCCGGTGCCGCCCACCGCGGTGGTGCCGTCGGGCTCGACCAGCATGACCCGGCTGGGCAGCCCGCCTGTGCCGAGGTCGAACGGGGTGTCCAGGGGTTCGGCACCGCCGTGGTGCGCCTGCCACCGGTCGTGGCTGTCGCGGACGAAGTCCGGTGCCCGCCGGGCCAGCCGTGCGTCGGTGATGCTGCGGGAGAGGAAGTGGTAGGCGAACTGCCAGGGCTCGAAGGCGTCGTGGTACTCGCCGAAGTGCTCCCACCAGCCCAGACTGGGGCGGGCCGCGCCCTGGATCGCCTCGACCGAGGGACGGGCCGCCGCCTCGTAGGCGGCCAGCGCCGCCGGGAGGTCGTCGCCCTGCTTGGTGAGGGCCGCCGCGAGCGCGATCGCGTCCTCCATGGCCATCTTCGTGCCGGATCCCACGGAGAAGTGCGCGGTGTGCGCGGCGTCGCCGAGCAGGACCACCGGGCGCGGCTCGGTGGCGTACCAGTGACGGGTGCGCCGGGTGCGGAAGTTGCCCCAGCGGGAGTTGTTCACCAGCAGCCGGTGTCCCTCGATCTGCTCGGCGAACAGCTCCTCCAGGTACGCCTTGCTGGTGAGGTCGCTCGCTCCCGGTGGCTGGGTGACGTCGAACGCGTCCAGCCCGGCCGCCCGCCAGGACTCCTCGTCGGTCTCGACGATGAAGGTGCTCACCTCCGCGCTGATGGGGTAGCCGTGCACGGCGAACACACCGTGCGGGCCGCGTTGGTGGACGAAGGTGAGCCCGTCGAACATGTAGTCCGTGCCGAACCAGATGAACTTCGCCGTCGCCGTCTCGACCGTCGGCTCAAGGCGTGCCTCGAGCGCCGTGCGGATCCGCGACGACGTGCCGTCTGCGGCGACCACGAGGTCGTAGCCGGCCAGGTCGTCGAGGCCGACCTCGGTCTCGAAGCGCAGGTCCGCGCCCAGGCCGCGCGCCCGCTCCTGGAGCAGCGCCAGCAGGGTGCGCCGGACGATCGCGGCCATGCCGTTGCCGCCGCAGCGGATCCGCTCGCCCTTCAGCCGGACCTCGATGTCGTCCCAGTGCCGGCCGTGCGCGTCCAGCGCCTCACGGAGCACGGGGTCGGCCGCGTGGATGCCGGCGAGCGTACGGTCGGAGAACACCACGCCGAAGCCGAACGCGTCGTCGGCCCGGTTGCGTTCGAAGACCGTGACCTCGACGGACGGGTCGGCCTGCCGGATCAGCGCGGCGAAGAACAGCCCTCCGGGGCCGCCGCCGACGACAGCGATGCGCATGGTCAGCCCCTCACCGGAGCGTCGCCGCTCACCAGGGTGTTACGGCACTCGCCGACGCCCTCGACCCGCGTCACCAGCTCGCTGCCCTCGCCGAGATAGCGCGGGGGCTTGCGGGCGTGACCGACGCCGCCGGGGGTGCCGGTGGCGATGAGGTCGCCGGGGACGAGGGTGACGATCCGCGAGATGTACGCCACCAGGGCCGCCGGGTCGAAGACCAGGTCACCGGTGTCGGCCTTCTGCATCAGCTCGCCGTCGACGGTGCAGCTCAGCTCGGCCGACAGCGGGGCGTCGCCGGGCTCGGCGGTCACCAGCCACGGGCCGACCGGCGTACTCGCCTCGAAGGTCTTGCCCTGCAGCCACTGCGGCGAGCGGTACTGGAAGTCGCGCGCCGTGACGTCGTTGACCACCGTGTACCCGGCGATCGCTGCCCGCGCCTGCTCCGGCGTGGCGTGCCGGACCTCGGCGCCCACGATCACGCCGAGTTCGGCCTCCCAGTCCACCGCGTCCGATCCGGCGGGCAGCACGACCGGGTCGTACGCGCCGACCTGGGAGCGGGCGAACTTCGCGAAGAGGGCGGGGTGTTCGGGCAGCTCGCGGCCCATCTCCAGGATGTGGTTCCGGTAGTTGAGCCCGACGCAGACGATCTTCTCGGGGGACGGCACCGGCGGCGCGTAGTCCAGGCCGGCCAGGTCGTGCCCGGGTCCGTCCGCGGCGGCGGCCTCCGCCCGCCAGTCGGGGCGGCGCAGCAGCGCGCCCAGGTCGGGGTGGCCGAGTTCGACGGCGGCGGCGTCGTCCACGCGGACGGCGCGGGTGCCCTCGGCGGTGCGGATGGTGGCGAGCCTCATGCGGAAGGCTCCTCTCGGTGCGTGCGGGCCAGGCCGATCGCCTCGTACACGGGGTCGTCGGAGAAACGGAAGGCGTCCAGGCCGGTGTCGGTGTCCGCCGTGATGGTCAGCGGGGCCCAGGACGGGACGGCGAACAGATCGCCCTTCGTCACCTCGTACCGCTCGCCACCGACCTCGACCGTGCCGGTGCCGTCGAAGACCTGCCAGACGGCGGAGCCGACCACGCGGGTGGTTGCGGTACGGGCCCCGGCGCGCAGCCGGTGCATCTCGGTGCGGATGGTGGACAGGGCGTCCCGGGCGGTGGCCGGGTCGGTGAACCGTACGGCCGCGTGACCGGGCTCCAGCACGCCGGGGAAGCCCTCGTCCTCCAGCTCCAGCTGGGCGGTGAGCGCGGCGTCGGTGTGCTCCCAGCGATACGCCATCAGCGGGGAGGAAGGGGTGGCGGGGGCACCGACCGGGCGCAGGCCCGGGTGGCCCCAGAGGCGTTCGTTGCGGGAGGCGGCGGGGGTCGCCCGGGTGGCGAGCCGGTCGGGCCCGAACTCGAAGAATCCGGCGTCCAGTTGGCGGACCAGCGGGATATCCAGGCCGTCGATCCAGGCCATGGGCTCGTCGGTGGTGTTGTGGTGCTCGTGGAAGTGCATGCCGGGCGTCAACAGCAGGTCGCCCCGGCGCATCGCCACCGGGTCGCCCTCCACGTTCGTCCACACGCCCTCGCCCTCGACGACGAACCGGAACGCGGTCTGCGTGTGCCGGTGCGCGGGCGCCTCCTCGCCGGGGCCGAGGTACTGGATCGCGGCCCACAGCGTGGGGGTGGCGTACGCGGTGCCGGGCAGGCCCGGGTTGGCCAGCGCGATGGCGCGACGCTCGCCGCCCCGGCCGACCGGGACGAGGGTGCCGCTGCGCTCGGCGAGTGGGTGCAGCACGGACCAGCGCCACAGGGCGGGCACGGCGTCCGGCTGCGGGACCTGCGTCATCAGGCCCTCGCGCTGGGTCCACAGGGGTGTCAGGTGCGCGGCCTCGAAGTCGGCGTAGAGCCTCTCCAGCGCGGCACGTTCGTCGGTGATCGTCACGGCGGACTCACTCCTTCGGGGTGACCTGAGCCCTAACGTACGACATTGACACGACGGACGTCTAGATTCTGAAACGCTTTTCTCCCGCGTCTCAGCCCTACACCCCAGCCCGCCCCGGCCCTACGTCCCGGTGCCGCCGCCCACCACCTCGTCGACGTGGGCCTCCGCCTCCGCCCGCAGCAGCCCGTGGGCCTCCAGGAACAACTCGTGGGCCTGCCGGCCGACCCAGCCCTCGGGCAACAGCTCGGGCGGCAGGTCGGGGTCCCGGAAGGGGAACATGCGGTAGTCGTGGACCAGGCGCATGCGCTCCACCAGCGCGTCCCGGCCGCGCAGTTCCCCGGCGCGGTAGCCGGCGAGGCGGGGGCGGTAGCGATCGAGGAGTTCGCCGTACTCCTTGCCCAGGGCCGTCAGGTCCCAGGAACGGGTGGCCATGTCCCGGTCGGCCGCTGCGCCCTCGGAGCGGGCGTGCAGTGCATCGATCCGCACCGAGGGATGGTCGGCGAAGCTCTCCCTGACCTGGGCGATCCGGTCGTGCGGGCTGATCCACACCGACGCCGACAGCAGACCGAAGCCGAGCCAGGACAGCTCTTTTCGCAGCTGCTCGCGCAGGGCCCGGTCGGCCTCGGGCACCGAGTAGATGACCATGTGCCACTGACCGTCCCACGGCCCCCGGGCCCGCCCGAAGATCCGTTCCCGGCCCTCGTCGAGCAGCCGCCAGGAGGCGTCGGTGAGGGCGTAGACGGTCTCGCGGCCCTCCCGGCTGCTGTCCAGCCAGCCCTCCTTGCGCATCCGGGCGGCCACCACACGGACCGTGCTCTCGGGGATGTCGAAGCAGTCCATGAGCGCGACCAGGCCGCGCAGCCGGACCTCGCCTCCCCGATAGCGCAGATAGTCGCCGAACAGGTCGAAGACCAGCGAACGCGGTTTCACAAGCACCTCCATGGGGCCCGCAGGACCCCACCCCTATACGCGTCAACCACTTGACGATCGTCTCACAGACGATCGATATTTCACCCATGCGACGGCCGTCTTCAGGACGGCACCCTTTCAGGGGCCCCGGCCCCCTCCGTCAAAGGAGACGGCATGGCAGATACCTTCGTCCTCATCTCCGGCGCCTGTCACAGCGGCTGGACCTGGCGCCTGGTCGCCGAGCGGCTGCGCGCCGCCGGTCACCGCGTCCTCGCCCCGGACCTGCCCGGCCTCGCCGACGGGGACGATCCGCGCGAGCACAGCCTGGCGGACGTCGGGGACTTCATAGTCGACCTCGTCGAGCGGCACGACCTGCGGGACGTCACCCTGGTCGGCCACAGCTGGGGCGGCTACCCGCTCACCGCGGCGGCGCCCCGCCTGGCGCCCCGCCTGCGCAAACTCGTCTACTGGAGCGCGTTCGTCCCGGCCGAGGGTCAGTCCCTGATGGACGAGGTCCCGCCGCACTACGCGGAGATGTTCCGGCAGATCGCCGCCGCGTCCGGGAACGACGGCATCCTCTTCCCGTACGAGGTGTTCACCTCGGCCTTCATGCAGGACGGCGAGGAGAGCGCCCAGCGCCTGGTCCACGGCCTGCTGGTGCCCCAGCCCCTGCGCTACTTCACCGAGACCGTCACCCCCGTCGACCCGGCCGCGCTCGGCGTCCCCGCCTCCTACGTGGTGGGCACCGAGGACCTGGCCCTGCCCCCGGGCGAGTACGGCTGGACCCCCCGCTTCCCACAGCGCCTCGGCCCCGACACCCCGGTCATCGAGTACGCCGGCACCCACGAGGCCCAGTTCACCCGCCCCGAGGAACTGACGGCCGCCCTGCTCAAGGCGTAGACGCTCCGCTGAGGGGGCCGCGGTGGGCCGTCGGCCGGCTGCGGCGCCCTCGTGGCTGGTCGCTCCTGTTCGGACGACGAACCGCCCCTGCCGCATCGGATACTTCTCCGACGCAGCAGGGGCGGTTCCATGTCCGCGAGGCCGGGCGCACGAAGCCGCGCGGGACTCCGCAGCCGAGCAGTACGCCGTTCAGCGGACCGGCAGCGCAGGGAAGACGTCCGGTCCGCCTGTCCCTGCCACGGGATGGCGGCCTGCGGCTCACTCTCCGCGAGCGGACGGGACCCGCAGGTCCCGGCGTCCGCTCAGGCCGCCTGTACCGCAGTGCCGTCGGTCGCGGGCGAAGGGGAAGCGGCTCGGGCGCCCTTGGGGAGCAGGAGCACCATCAGCGCGCCGACGGCCGCCGGGATGGCGAAGGCGTAGAAGTTCCACTCCATGTCCAGGTCGGAGGCGAGCAGGAAGCCACCGAAGGTCGGTCCGACGACCGCGCCGAGCCGCCCGATGCCCAGCGTCCAGCCCAGCGCGGTCGCGCGGACCTCGGGCGGGAAGTGCATGGCGACGTAGGCGTTGACCATGATCTGGGTACCGATGGTGCCGAACCCGGCGACGGCCACCAGCGCGTACATCACCCAGGCCGCCATGGGCGAGCTCAGCAGATAGATGGAGACGGCGGCGGCCACGAACGTCACCGCGGTCACCGGCTTCATGCCCAGCCGGTCACCGATCGGCGCCACCAGGACGGAACCGACGGCGGCCCCCACGTTCATCATCACCAGGAAGAGCAGCGAGCTGGACAGCGGATAGCCCGCCGCCTTCATGATCTGCGGGAGCCAGGTGTTGAGTCCGTACACGAGCAGCAGACCGAAGAAGCTGGTGACCGCGAACAGCAGGGCGGGCACGAGGTGGCGCCTGGTGAACATGGCCGCGACACCTCGCTTCACACCCGGCCCGGCGGGTGTCCCCTTGGCCGCGAGGTAGCTCGTGGACTCCGGCAGGAACCGCCAGAGCAGGGGGACGACGGTCACGAGCGGGAGCGCACCGATCCAGAACATGATCCGGAAGCCGAACTCCGGCAGCAGCGCCAGGGCCAGTACGGCGGACAGGATCCCGCCGACGGGATAGCCGGAGAACATCAGCGCGTTGTTGAGACTGCGCCGGTGTGCGGCCGAGTACTCGGCGGTCAGGGCGATCGCGGTGGGCATCACACCGCCGAGGCCGAGCCCGCCGAGCAGGCGGAAGAAGCCGAAGAGTTCGGCGCTCGGCGCCACCGCGCAGCCGACCATGGCCAGCGAGAACCAGCTGACGCAGATCAGCATCACCTTCCGCCGCCCGACGAGATCGGTCACCGCGCCCGCGACCAGCGCCCCGACCAGCATCCCGATGAGGGCGTAGCTGCCGATCATCCCGGCCTCGGTGGGGGTCAGCCCCCAGGGCTGGTACTGCAGCAGGGCCGGAACGACGGCCCCGTAGACGATGAGGTCGTAACCGTCGAACAAGATCACCGCGAAGCACAGCCCCAGGACCGTGAGTTCACTGCGGCTTGCGGCACTTCTGGAACGGACGTCTTCTGGCTTCATTGCCCTCACCACTCCCGAGCGGTTCCTGTGTGGTACGCCATCGGCGCCATCGGAGTATGTGTCAAACAAAAAACGGACGTCAATAATCTGTCACGCATTGGTTTGGTGGTTCGATGGGGACCGCTAGACCCGTGTGGCGATCAGCGCAGGTGGACGCGGCATTCGAGGTCAAGCCCGTCACGCGCACAAGGAAGAACTTGCCGACTTCTCCTGTCGGCCGTCCTTGATCTGTTCATCCCAAAGGGGGCAGAGGATCAAAGGTGCCCCCTGATCTTCACAGCCGACCGGCCGCCCATTAGTGTTTCGCCGCTGCCGTGTGGATGAGTGATGACGCCGTCCGTTCACCTAGGGGGAGAGGTCCGGCGGCCACTCATTCACTGTGGGGGCACATTGAACGCGCGTACGCGCCACATACTCGCGGCGCTCACTGGCGTCGCCGCGCTCGCGGCGGGCCTCGTCACGGCGGTTCCGGGGCCGGCGGCGGCGGCCGCCGGTTCCATGGGCGGTTCAGGGACCGCCGTCGTCCTGCTGACCGAGGGTCGCCCATGATCGCGTCGGTCTACGGCTACCGGGTTTCATCGGCAGTGCATCGACGTTCACGCCGGTGGTGAAGCCGATCTCGTGGCTGCGGCGCGGAGTGCCGCAGTGTCGTTCCGGCGGAGCCGGACTGTGCCGTGGCGGTGAGTTGGAGAACGGATGTTCCCAGAGGCAGCACGTGTGATCGTTCGTACGATCACCGCATGCAGCTTCGGTACGCCTTCAGGTTGTACCCGGAGTCCGGCCAACGCACCGCGCTGGCACGGGCGTTCGAGTGCGCCCGTGTCGTGTTCAACGACGCGGTACGCGCTCGTGAACAGGCCCGCAGGGCCAGGGAACCCTTCCCGACCGCGGCCGTGCTGTCCCAGCAGTTGATCACCCAGGCCAAGAACACATCGGAACGCTCCTGGCTGGGCGAGGTCTCCGCGGTTGTCCTGCAGCAGTCCCTGCGGGATGCCGAGGCCGCGTACAAGAGCTTCTTCGCCTCTCTCAAGGGCGAGCGCAAGGGCAAGAAGGTGGGTGCGCCCCGGTTCAAGTCCCGCAAGGACCGAAGGCAGGCGATCCGGTTCACCGCGAACGCCCGCTGGAAGATCACCGGCAACGGGCGGCTGTCGCTGCCGAAGATCGGGGAGATCAAGGTCAAGTGGTCGCGGGAGTTGCCCGTGACGCCGTCGAGCGTGACGGTGATCAGGGACGCGGCCGGAAGGTACTTCGCGAGCTTTGTCATCGACACCGATCCCGGAACCGACCAGACCCGCTGGGACGAGCCGGAGCCAGATGCCGCGATCGGTATCGACCTGGGCCTGACGCTCCCCCAGACTCCGTCCGGGGGGACCCCCATCGCCGTCCTCTCCGACGGCACGAAGATCGAACCTCCGCGGTTTCTGCGCCGGGCGGAGAAGAAGCTGAAGAAGGCGCAGCGGGAGCTGTCGCGTAAGCAGAAGGGATCGAGGAACCGGGAGAAGGCCCGCCTGAAGGTTGCCCGTGCCCATGCTCAAGTGGCTGATGCGCGCAAGGAGTTCCACCATCAGTTGTCCACGAGGCTGATCCGCGAGAACCAAGCGGTCGCGGTGGAGGACCTGGCGGTGTGTGGACTCGCGCGCAGCAGGCTGGCCAAGAGTGTGCACGATGCGGGCTGGTCCCAGTTCGTGGCCATGCTCGACTACAAGGCGCAGCGGTACGGGCGTACCTTCGTGAAGGTCGGCCGGTTCGAGCCCACCAGCCAGGTGTGCTCCGCCTGCGGGCACCGGGACGGACCCAAGCCCCTGGGCGTGCGGGAATGGACCTGTCCCTCCTGCGGCACCCGGCATGACCGGGACCATAACGCCGCGAAGAACGTGAAAGCGGCCGCCGGACTGGCGGCATCAGCCTGCGGAGCGCCGGTAAGACCAGAACCTGTTCTGGCACAGCGCGATGAAACAGGAAGTCACGGAATCCCGCCCGAGACCTGTGCCGCGTAGCGGCGCAGCAACGGGCGGGATTCCGTAGCCCGTACGGCCTGAAGAGGGCCACGCGGCGTCGTGGGGGCGTCCGGCACACTGCCGGACGCCCCCACGCGCCTTTCAGCGTGAGCCGGGACTCAGCTGCCCAGGACCGAGCCGAACTCGGCGTTCGGGTAGGTGAAGCCGAAGGCCCGCTCGCTGAAGGAGATCGCGCCGGTCGTCGTCAGTCCGGTGGCCGAGCCGCGCAGCACCCAGTCACCGCCGTCTCGCGTCGACCCGGCGAAGACGTCCTCGCCCTTCGCCGCGATCGCCAGGTCGGCCGCGCCGTTGCCGTCGACGTCGGCGATCCGCACGGCGGAACCGAACCAGTCGTCCGCCTCGGCGGCGCCGGGCACCCCGCTGGTGGTCTGGTAGAACGCCTGCGCTCCGGCGCCGGTCAGGCCGGTCGCCGTGCCCTTGAGCAGGGCCGCCCCGCCGGTCTGCGCCACGGTGCCGACCGCCTCGCCGGGCACGCCGACCGCCACATCCGCGTAGCCGTCACCCGTGACGTCGCCGACCGCGAGGGACGCGCCGAAGTTGTCGCCGGGCTCGTTCGAGCCGGGGACGCCGGCGGTGTTCTGGTCGAGGGTGGCGGTGCGGTGGGCGCCGAGGCCCTCCGGGCTGCCGTAGCGGACGTGGACGAAGCCCGCGGCGTCCGAGTACTCGCCCGCGGCGGCCGCCGACGCCGGGATGTGGCCGGTGACGAGGTCGGCGTAGCCGTCGTGGTCGACGTCGCCCGCGGCGGCCGCGACGGTGGGGGCCTCCGTCGCGTCGGCGGTGCCGGAGGCCGGGTCGGTCAGCCAGACCTCGTCGAGGCTGTCGGCGCCCCAGGTGTAGACGCCGGTGTGCTGGCAGCCGCCCGTGGTGCCGTCGCAGTTCTCGGGACCGGTGACGACGAGCTGAGCGCGCCCGGCACCCGTGAAGTCTCCGGCGGTGAGGGTGCGGGGCTCGATGTAGGCGTTGAAGTTCTCGGCGTACCGGGCGCCGGTCGGCGCCGTACGGCCCGGCAGGTCGTCGTACACCCACAGCTTGTTGCGGCTGAGCGCGGCGAGCTGCGGGGTGCCGTCGCCGTCGAGGTCGGCGACGACGACCTTCTTGCCGAAGTCCTTCTCGGCGTCCCACTGGCTGGTGGCGAGCGGACTGGCGATCGTGATGCCGTCACCGCTCAGGCCGTTCGCACCGCCCCACAGGATGGTGAGGGTGCCGTAGGAACTGCTGTTGGGCACCCGCTCGCCGGGCGCGCCGACGACGAGGTCGGTGTAGCCGTCGCCGTCGAGGTCGCCGGTGGCGTAGGTGCTGCCGAAGAGCTCGTTGGACCAGGCGTCGCCCGGGACGCCGGCGGAGTTCTGGGTGAGGGTCGCCGAACGGGCGGGGGACACGCCGTCGGCGGAGCCGTAGAGGACGGTGACCGAGCCGGCGGCCGGGTAGCTGCCGACGGGGGCTTCGGGCGTGGCCACGACGAGGTCGGCGACACCGTCGCCGTTGAAGTCGTCGGCCTTGGTGGTGACCGCGCTCGCCGTGGGGACGAGCGTCAGGGTCAGGCCCGTGGCCGCCGCGGCGACGGCCACGGCGACGAACATGGTGCGTAGGCGCAAGACTGCTCCAGGTTCGGAGGACAGAGGTAGGCGTGGGGGGCCGTGTACATGACGCTTGAGGGGAACCAAGGGTTGTACACGGGCGGACACGCCCGACACCGGCCAGGTGAAAGCCTCCTCCGAGTCAAGAAGTTCTCTCTTCTTCCGGGGCGTGCGGGTGCAGTGGGAGCGCCGTGGAGACTTCGAAGCCGCCTTCGGGGCGGTGACCGGCGCACAGCTCACCGCCGATGGAGCGGGCGCGTTCGCGCATACCCATGACGCCGAAGCCCTTGCTCTGTACGGCCTCGTAGGCTGCGGGATCCGTGGGGGGCGTGGGGGTCGTGGGACCGTCGTTGCTGACCGTGATCATCAGGCGGGAACCGGCGTACTCGAAGCGGACCTGCGCGGCCTGGGCGGAGGCGTGCTTGGTGACGTTGGTGAGCGCCTCCTGCACGATCCGGAAGGCGGTCAGGTCGACTCCCGGTGAGAGGGACTGTGGCTCCCCCTCGGTGGTGACCGTGACCTTGAGCCCAGCGGACGCGCACGCCGAGACCAGTTCGGGCATGCGGGCGAGCCCGGGCGCCGGCTCCATCGAGGCGGAGTCCGGGTCCCCGCTGTGACGCAGCAGCCCCAGCGTCGCCTTCAGCTCGCGCAGCGCGGAGGAGGTGGTGCCGGTCAGGTCGGTGAGGATCTTCTTGGTCTGCGGCGGGTTGTCGAGCGCGAGGTGCGCGGCCGTACCGGCCTGGGCGTTGGCCAGGGCCAGGTGGTGGGCGACGACGTCGTGCAGCTCACGGGCGATGCGCATGCGCTCCTCGGTGACGCGCAGGCGGGCCTCCTCCTCCCGGGTGCGCTCGGCGTGCTCGGCGCGGGCCTGTACCGCCGCCAGGTAGGCGCGCCGCAGCCGGGTCATGTTGCCGGCGGCCAGCGGCAGCAGCAGCCAGAACAACGGGCCGATCGTCCTGAGCAGCAGCGAGATGTGGTCCATGGAGTCGGAGATCGCCGCCGCGACGATCACCGCAACCAGGGTGGTGACGCCGTAGACACGGGTGGTCCGGCGTTCGGTGAGGGTGGCCAGCCAGTAGAGCGCCGCCATGACGGGTGCCAGCAGCAGGGGGGTGAGCAGATACCCGAGGGCGATCACGATCACCGCACAGACCGCGGACACGACGACGGCGATGCGCGGGTGGGTGCGGTGCTTGAGCAGGGCGAGGCAGGAGAGGCCCAGCAGGGCGGTGGCGGTCTTGTCCTGGCCCGGCGGGTCGGCACCGGGCAGGGTGAGCATGCTGCCGAGGGTCGCGCAGCCCATCAGCGCCATCACCAGCACCACGTCGATGGCGAGCGGGTGGCGGTCCGTGAACCCCTCGATGCGGTCCGCGTAGCGCCGCTCCGGGCTGGTGCTCATGGTGCTCATGGTGCTCTCCGGTCGGTGGGCTCGGTCCATGGTGGACGCCTCCGGGTGGGAACGGCCGACGGGACCACCCGTGTCCTTCGTCACGGGCGGTCCCGGTGAGGGTGGGCGGTCGGATCAGGTGCGCGCCGGTTCCAGGTCGGCCGGGGCGTCCGGGGCGTCCGGTGCGTCCGGTGCGTCCGGTGCGGGTTCCGCCTCGGACCGCCGGCTGAGCGCCTCCCCCTCCACATCGACGCGGGGCAGGATCCGGTCCAGCCACTTCGGCAGCCACCAGGCCTTGTCGCCGAGCAGGGCGAGGACGGCCGGCACGATCGCCATCCGTACGACGAAGGCGTCGAACAGGACGGCGGAGGCGAGGCCGAACCCGATCATCTTGATCATGGAGTCGCTCTCCCCGATGAACCCGGCGAAGACCGCGATCATGATCAGCGCGGCGGCCACGACCACGCGGGCGCTGTGCCGGAAGCCGGATGTGACCGCCTGCGGGGCCGACTCGCCATGGACGTATGCCTCCCGCATCCGGGAGACGAGGAAGACCTCGTAGTCCATGGCGAGCCCGAAGACGATGCCCACCAGGAAGATCGGCATCAGGCTCATGATCGGCCCGGTCTGCTCCACACCCAGCAGCTCGGCGCCGTGCCCCTGCTGGAAGACCACGACGACCGCGCCGAGGGAGGCCAGCACCGACAGCAGGAAGCCGAGGGCCGCCTTCAGCGGGACGAGCAGGGACCGGAAGACCACCATCAGCAGGACGATCGCAAGCCCGACCACAACGATCAGATACGGCACCAGCGCGGACTGCACCTTGTCCGAGATGTCGATGTTCAGCGCGGTCGTGCCGGTGACCTCGAAGGTCGCCCCGGTCTCGGCCTCGACCCCGGGACGCGCGTCCCTGATGACCGTCACCAGGTCCTTGGTCTTCTCGTCGGTCGGCGCGGTGGACGGCACGACCGAGAAGACGGCGGTGTCACCGGCGTCGTTGAAGCGGGCCGGAGAGACGGACACGACACCCTCGGTGGCGCCGATCTCCTCGGAGATCGTCGTGACCGCGCCCTTCGGATCGGCGTCGCCCTCGGCGTCCACGACGACGGTCAACGGCCCGTTGAAGCCCGGCCCGAAGGCCTCGGCGAGCGCGTCGTAGGCCCGGCGTTCGGTAGTGGAGGTCGACTTGGCCTCGTCACCGGGCATGCCCAGCTGAAGTTCCGTCATCGGCACCGCGAGCGCGCCGAGGCCCACGACGCCGAGGAGCAGCACCGGCAGCGGACGGCGCAGCACGAA
Source organism: Streptomyces regalis (assembly GCF_001509475.1). GTDB lineage: Bacteria > Actinomycetota > Actinomycetes > Streptomycetales > Streptomycetaceae > Streptomyces > Streptomyces regalis. The sequence continues at coordinate 6,422 of NZ_LLZG01000420.1, read as the reverse complement.
CCGCGCCCAGCGCGTACCGCCGTTGTTCTCGCCGCCCTCCTCGATACGGCCGCTCTTGCGGGCCTTCCTCGACAGCACGGCGTTCGGCCAGAACCCGAGGAACGCCGGGACCAGCGTCAGCGCGATCAGCACGGCGACGACGACCGCGCCCGCCGCGGCCAGCCCCATCTTGGTGAGCATCGGAATGCCGACCACCGACAGCCCGGCCAGCGCGATGACGACGGTGAGCCCGGCGAACACGACCGCCGACCCGGCCGTACCGACGGCCATCCCGGTCGCCTCCTGCGGCGTACGGCCCTTGGCGCGCTCCTCCCGGTACCGCGAGACGACGAACAGGGCGTAGTCGATGCCGACCGCGAGGCCCAGCATCATGGCGAGGGTGCCGGTCGTGGCGGACAGGCCGAGAGCACTGGCCAGGGCGAGGATCGTGGCCATGCTGACGCCGACGCCGATGATGGCGGTCAGCAGGGGCAGCCCGGCGGCGGCAAGGGATCCGAAGGTGACGAGCAGGACGACGGCGGCTATCGCGATGCCGATGACCTCGGCGGCGCCGCCCGCGCCGCCCCCGTCGTCCATCGCGCTGCCGCCGGCCTCGACGGTCAGCCCCGCGTCCCGGGCCTCGTCGAGCGCCCGCTCCAGGTGGGTCTTGCCGGCGTCGGTGAGGTCCTCGGCCGCGACCTTGTAGGTGACGGTCGCGTACGCCGTCGTCCCGTCCTTGCTCACCGCCTTCGCCTGGAACGGGTCGGCGACGCCCGCGACCTGGGAGCCGTCGCCCAGCTCGGCCACGGCCTCCTCGACGGCCTTCTTGTTCTCGGCGGCGGTCACCTTCTCACCGCCCGGCGCGACGAAGACGACCCGCGCGGTCGCACCGTCGGCCGTCGCACCCGGGAAACGCTCCTCCATCAGGTCGAACGCCTTCTGGGACTCGATGCCCGGCATGGAGAACCCCTCGTCGGAGGCTCCCGGGGCCTTCAGGGCACCCAGCCCGACGGCGGCCAGAACGGCCGCCCAGACCAGGGCGACGTACCAACGCCGCCGGAAGGCCAAACGGCCCACTCGATACAGGAAAGTAGCCACGGCAGGGGTCTCCACATCTGGGACTCGAACGTCTGCCCAGGCTGTCCGGTGCAGGGGGGTCGTGTCGTCGTGCGGCTGCCGACAATCCCGGCTACTGAGAACGCAGTACGGACCGGGCGTCAGGTCCACCCCGGGGATGGCGCCCGCCCCTGACGCCGCCGGCCCCGAGGCGAGGACCTCGGGGCCGGCGGTGTCATGACGTGGTGCAGGTGAGGGCTCAGCCGAAGAGTGCCACCCTCGGATGGACCGTGCCCTCGGCCGTCGGGTTGAGGGCGGTGACCCGGTAGACCTCGGTGAGGGTGTCCCCCGCGGGCAGCGTGCGCTGGGCGGTGGTGAGGTCGGTGAACAGGGTGCCGGTCTGGCTGCCGAGGTCGACGGCCTCCCAGCAGCCGGTGGCGGTGCGCCGCTCGACCCGGATGTCCGACGAGTCGAGGAACGGCCCGGCGTCCGGCGACTCCACCAGAAGCTGCGGGGCGATCGCGCGATCCGCCGACGACTCGTTGCGGTAGGTGAGCGTGACCTCGTGAGCGGCGTCGTCGGCGACGAGGGTGCTCGTGGGCAGGTCGACGAACTCGGTCGGTATGGCGGGCGTCTGGCCGGTCGGGGCCGTGGACGTCGCGGTGGTGGTCGGCGGGGTGGCTGCCGCGGCTGGTCCTGCCGCGGCGAAGCCGGCGAGCGCCACCATGAGGGCCAGGGCGGCGACCCTGGGGCGGCTGTTCTTCAACGACACGTTCGCTGATCCTTCGGATTCGCTCGGGTGAATGATGTTCCCCCCGTCCGTGGCTGCCGCCAGAGACATCACCAAGACTACGCAAGCCGGTTCAGGTGCGGCCGAGCAGGCTGCGGGACGGGTGTGGAGGCCTATCCGATGTCAACCACCCTTGCCCACAAGGGTGGTTGGTCCGGCACGTACTCGGGATCGTCCTCGTCGTACGGCCGGAAAGCGTGCCGCCGGGGAAACAGTCCCACCACCGTCCGGGGTCGCGTCCCGCGACGTGGTGTAGGGATGCGGAGTTCGCGACTCCGCAGCTCAATGGAGCGATGTAGTCGTTTCCGCGCCGGATGGCGGTGATGACACCCGTGAGCGGCGCGGAGAACCGGGGAGGCGGGCCGGCCGGCGCGTGCGCCACGGCGCTGAACGGAGCCGCACGGTCCGGATGGCTACACCACTCGGCGGGGCACCACCATCCGCTTGGCCGAGCCTGCCTGGCAGGGGGGCTACAAAACGCCGAAGGATGCACCTATCAACTGCCTCAGTCGACGGGACGCGCACAGCCTCCAGGCGACCGTGCCGGACCGATACGCAGCAGCCTCATCGGGAGATGCCATGCACACAGCCCCGGAGAACCACGATCGCGCGCAAAGTAGGCGTGCGAACGGGAGACTGAAGCGGTCCGGGCGCGGGCTACGTGGCAGGACCGGCGCGCGTAGGCGGTGGCTCCTGCTGAGCGTCTGCCTGATCTTGAGTGCCTTCGGCTCCGGCACAACATCGATGGCTGCTGCCACCAAGCCGTCGGCCCAGCAATGCGACGAAGTGCCGACCGGCGTCGCCACCAGCAATCACTTTCTGACATTCAGGGTGCCGCCCAGGCTCATGCCGGACCCCCAGTTCGCAGGGCGCCCGGCGAGGATCCAGGTGCATCGCGTCCGGCCGGTGTACGCGAACGGCCAATGCCCAGGGGTGACCAACAGGGCCGCGGTGCTGATCCACGGTCGTCTCCAACCGGGCCCCGCGGTGTTCGACCTGCGCCACACCGCCCCGGAAGGCGGCCGGCTCAGCACGCAGGAGGGACTCGCGCGGGCGGGAATCGACACGTTCGCCCCGAGCCTGCTCGGCTACGGCCGCTCGACGCGCTTCGAGAACGGCCTTGACGATCCCGGCAACGCGAGCCTCAGACCCTACAACGCGGACGGCAGCTGTTCCTGGCCCGAGGGGTGCGACCGCACGCACAACCCGATCTTCCCCCTCGATCAGCAGGGGATGCATCTCTTGACCAATCCGCTCGGCGGGGAGCGGCGCGCCCACTCGAGCAATGTCCGCTTCGGACGTACCGACGTCTGGGTACGCGACATCCGCCAGGTCATCGACGACGCCATCGCGCGCGCCCAGCCGACGGACGGCAAGGTCACCCTGATCGGCCATTCGCTCGGCGCGGAGCGCGTCGGACGGACGCTGTACGCGGCCAACCCGGTCCTCCCCGGAAGCGCCGAGGTCATCGCGAAGGTCAACCGTGTCGTGTTCCTGTCGCCGATCTTCGGTGGACCGACCGGACCGACAGAGGAGACGACGCCGCCCGGCGGCTTCCTCACCTTCCCGCTGCATGTGACCCCCTTCGAAGCCGCGGCCGCAACCTGGCTCATGCCGCCGGACCGCGAGGCGGCCTGCACCGGCCACGTCGTCCCAGGCAGCCCGGAGCAGCTCGCGGCGCAGCTCAGGGAGCAGGAGACCGTGGGGCGTGAATGGGGAGGAAGCGACCCCAACAACCCGACCGGCCTCAACCGCTCGCCAACGTTTTCCAGCTACGGCTGGAATACCACCGTCGCGGGACAGCTGACCCCACCCACGCTGGTCGTGCAGGGGTTCGAGGACCTTGGCGTGCCCGGAGGAGTGGCCAACTCGTCCGCCATCTTCAACGCCCTCCCCGCGTCGATGACGAACAAGGTGCTGGTGCAGGTGCGGTGCGCAAGCCACGCCCTACAATTCGAAGGCTGCTCCGGCCCACGCTGCACCCCGGCATCCGGGACGCCCTACGGCGGGCTCCCTGGCGAGCCCTGGGCCGGCCCCCATGCCACGCTCAAGGCGGCACTGAGCGAGTGGATCAAGAACGGGACCTTCAACGGATCCGCGAGCGGGCAGTTCACCGTCGACGAAAGCGGCGTGGCCAGCGCCAGCCCGTAGGGGCGCTCCAGGCCGTGAGCGAGGTTTTCTGACAGAGCGTTTGGTCCGGTGACGCCATCGTCGGCACCCGCCTCGACTCCACGACGTGCAGGGCGAACAACGCCGTGGCCAGGTAGGGCCGGATCCGGGCGGCATGCAGCCGGGCGGCGAAGAGCTTGTCGCGGTCCAGTCGCCGGGGTGGGGGTACCACCCCCCACCCCGGCGACTCCGGGCATGCCTTGAGGCGGGGCTGGGGGCGTCCCCGGACCACCCGTGCTCATCGGACCACCCCCGCTCATCGGACCACCCCCGCTCATGGGACCACCCGTGATCATCGGCCCCCTTCCCGGCGACCCCCGTGGTTCGGTGCGCCGCGTGGTCGGCTCGCCGGGACAGGGACACCACTCCGGCGAGCTGCTCGATCGACGGCGGTACGTTCCAGTGCTCCTGGCGCAGTGAGGCGAGCGTGGACGCGGGGACGACGACCAGGTCCGGGGCCCCGGTCTCCACCGCCCGCACCAGAAGCGCCCACACCGCATCCCAACGGGCCCTCTCCGGGCGCGCCCGCACCGCCTCCACCACACCGTCGAGCGCGGCCTGCCGCAGATCCCCCCCTCTCCGGCAGCTCGGCACCCGTCGGGTCGGCCGTAACGCTGCCCGTTTCGAGCCGCCAGGAATTTTCCGTACCGGCGAGCGAGAGGGCGGCAAGCCAAGTGTGCCGAACCTGCCGGACCTGCCGAACCTGCCGAACCAACCGGCAACCTTTTCGGCCCCGGCGGCCACTGATGCATGGGCACCTCCCCGCACGGGAGCCCCACGCCCCACTCACGTGCTCTGCCTCTGCCGAACCGCGTAAGGACTGATCCGTGGCATCCCCTTCCCACCGCCGCTCCCCGAGCAAGCGACGCACGGGCCTCGTCCCTGCCGTCGCAGTGGCGGCCGTCGTGCTCGTCATATCCCTGATCATGGCCCTTCGCCCCGACGGGGACCCCACGGCCGGGCATGCCGCGACCGCGCCCGTCGCCGGCAGCCAGTCGACGACTCCGCAGACGGCGCGCAGCGCCAGCCCGAAGCCGAAGCCCAAGCCGAAACCAAAGGCGAAGCCGAAGCCGAAGCCATCCAAGGCGTCCCCGACCGCACCGTCCGCCAAAACCACCCCACCATCCCCCTCCGCCAGGACGGCTCCCCAACCGGTCTCGGCCTCCGCACCGTTGGCGGGACGGATCCGCCCCGAGGGCACCTACGAAGGAGTGGCCACCTTCTACGACGCCGGAGACGGCAACGGCGCCTGCCTCTACGGCCCGACCGACGACCTCATGACCGCGGCGATGAACCACACGGACTACGAGACGTCCAAGGCGTGCGGGGCGTACGTACGCGTCCGCGCGGCGAACGGCGCCTCCGTCACGGTCCGCATCACCAACGAATGCCCCCTTCCCTGCGCCCCCGGCCAACTCGACCTGAGCGCACAGGCCTTCGCCAAGCTCGCCATCCCCTCGGCCGGCCGGATCCCGGTCACCTGGAGCCTGCTGAGCCCCAGCACGTCCGGCACGATCTCGATCCGCTACAAGACCGGGTCCAGCCCGCACTGGTGCGGCATCCAGGCGGTGGGGCACCGCAACCCCGTGGCCCGACTGGAGGTCCGCGACGGCGGCGGCTGGCGCCGGCTGGCGCGCACCGAGTACAACTACTTCCTCTCCGAGCAGGGAAGCGGATGCGGCGGCGCGATCAGGATCACCGACATCTACGGAGAGGCGTTGACGGTCGACGCCCTCGCGATCCGGCCGGATGTCCTGCAGCCGACCCGGCTCCAGTTCGCCGCGCACTGACAACAGACCTCCCGGATCAAGGCCGTGCCTCTCGGGTGGCCGCTCAGGTACCGAGGCTCTTGATGGTCGCCTCCACCAGGCGGTTGCCCTGGGGGGCGTACCACGAGGTGTACGACGACAGCTTGGCGACCGCCGCGCCCAGCCACTCCGGATCGCCGAGCCGGTCCAGCGCCTTCGCCTCGGTGAGCTGGTCGAACAGGGCCTTCAGCACGATGACGTGGCCGGCCTTGTAGCGACGCAGGTGATGCGTGTGCCGCACCTTCCACAGGTCGTACGGATGGCGCACGATGCCGTGCAGTGAGCAGCCGTCGCGGCCCATGTCGGCGCCGGGCGCGAACCCTCCGACGAAGCCCCCACAGGGTGTGGCGTGCCACCTCACCTGATTCTTGCGAGGATGCCCCGGCGTTCACGCCGGGGAGGAATCGCTTCCCGTGACGGCGACGCGGAGCGTCGCCGTGTCCGCTCTCCTGGGGGGCGCGGAGCGCCCGCAAAGCCGCTGATGGAGCCGAAAAGCGAACGGGTGTGCCCGTGTTCGCCGTTGAGGGTGACTTTGCCGTAGTGGGGTACGGGTGTGCGCATGCCGCACGTACGGTCTCATCGTGGAAGCTGGGCGATCGGGCGGGGCGTGGGAGGGGGGA
>NZ_LLZG01000419.1 GCF_001509475.1 Streptomyces regalis | reverse complement strand
CCGTCCGGCGTTTGAGGACGAGGCCCGTTCAGGGCCGAAGCGGGGGTCTGGGGGCGGCAGCCCCCAGGGGACGGGAATGGGTAGGGGCGGCGGGGGCGAAGAACTCCCGTCAGCCACCAGCCGCCCGCACCAACCCCCGCATCACCCGCAGATCCTCACCCATCTCCGGATGCCACTGAACTCCCAACGTCCAGGGAGCAGTGGGCAGTTCGATCGCCTCCACCGTCCCGTCCTCCGCGTACGCCGACGCCACCAGGCCCGTACCCAGACGCTCCACGGCCTGGTGGTGATACGTCGGCACCGACGTCTCCTCCGGCACGACACCGGCGTACAAACTCCCCGGCACCGGCTTCACGCTGTGGCTGCCGAAGACGCCCACGACCTCCGCGTGCCCGTCGATGTGCTGCACGAGGGTGCCGCCGAGGGCGACGTTCAGGAGCTGCATGCCCCGGCAGATCCCCAGCAGAGGGATGCCCGCGGCCAACGCCGCGTCGATCAGGGCCAGCTCCCAGGCGTCCCGCTCCCGCGCCGCCGGCCCGGTGCGGGGCTCACGCTCCGCGCCGTACCGGACCGGCTCGACATCCGGACCGCCCGCGATGACCAGCCCGTCCAGCCGGGCGACGGCCGCGGCCGCGTGCGCCGGGTCGTCCGGCGGAAGCATCGCGGCCAGGCCACCCGCCCGCTGCACCAGCCGCGGATAGCCGGCCGGCAGCAGCGCCGCCTCCAGCTCCCACACGCCCCAGCGCGCACCGGACTCCAGATAGGTGCTGACACCGATCAACGGCCTGGCCACCACAACTCCCTCACAGTCGATGCTTCAGTCCCGTGCCAACTCTGCCTCGGCCGCCGCCAGCGCCGCGAACTCCTCCTCCGGCGCCCTCGCCACCAGCCGCTTACGGCTGTACAGGCCGAAGTACCCGATCGCGACCACGTACACGGCGAGCGCGATCAACGCGGCCGTCACGTCCACCAGGAACGTGGCCACCAGCGCCGCACAGGCCAGCACCAGGGCGACCGAGGAGGTCAGCATCCCGCCCGGCGTACGGTACGGGCGCGGAAGTTCCGGCTCGCGGCGGCGCAGCACGATGTGCGACAGGGACATCAGCGCGTAGGAGATGGTCGCGCCGAAGACCGCGATGTTCAGCATCCGGGCGCCGTTCCCCGACATCGCCGCCAGCAGGAAGCCGATCGTGCCGGGCACCAGCAGGCCGAGGTACGGCGCCTTGCGGCGGCTGGTGAGGGAGAGGAAGCGGGGCAGGTAGCCCGCGCGGGACAGGGCGAACAGCTGGCGCGAGCCCGCGTAGATCAGGGAGAAGAACGACGCCACCAGGCCCGCCAGGCCCGCGTAGTTCACGATCCGGCTCAGCGTCGTGGCCTTGCCGTCCGGCTGAAGCGCCTCGACCAGCGGGTTGCCCGCCTCCTGGATCGCCGCCGAGCCACGCGCACCGGCGGCCGCGAAGAACGTCACCACGGCCAGCACCACCAGGATGGCCATCGACCAGCGGATCGCCTTCGGCAGCGTACGGGCCGGCTCCTTCGTCTCCTCGGCCGCCAGCGGAACCCCCTCGACACCCAGGAAGAACCACATGCCGAAGGGGAACGCCGCCCAGATGCCGAGCAGGCCGAAGGGCAGCCAGGAGTTCGACCCCGCCGCCGAGGAGTCGACCGGGATGTCGTCCAGCGACGCGAAGGAGAAGTCGGGCAGCGCCGCCAGCGCGAACACGATCAGGGCGACCACCGCGATCCCGGTGACCACGAAGCTGAAGCGCAACGCCTCGCCCACGCCCCACAGGTGGATGCCGAGGAAGATCGCGAAACAGACCAGGTACATCGGCCAGCCGGACTCCAGCCCGAACAGGCCCAGCGACTCGACGTAGTCGCCGATGAAGATGACGATGGCGGCGGGCGCGAGGACGTACTCGATGAGGATCGCCGTACCGGTCAGGAAGCCGCCCCACGGGCCGAGCGCCCGGCGGGCGAAGCCGTAGCCCCCGCCCGCCGTCGGCAGGATCGAGGACAGCTCGGCGAGGGCGAAGACCATGCACGCGTACATCGCGCCCATGAGCACCATGGCGATCGCCAGGCCCCCGAAGCCGCCCTCGGCCAGGCCGAAGTTCCAGCCCGAGTAGTCGCCGGAGACGACGTAGGCGACGCCGAGGCCGGTCAGCAGCACCCAGCCGGCGCTGCCGCGGCGCAGCGTTCTGCGCTCCAGATAGTCGTCCGCCTCGGGGGCGGGTGTGCTTGTGGATTCCAGGGACATGGGTGGACTCCCCACGAGGTGGCGGACACCGAGCAGTTCCGGGCACGGTGGGGTCGACCGAGCTCCGGCTCAATGGAATGGATCCACACCTTTGCGGTGTCGGCCGCGGGAAGGCAATACCCTTGCGTTAATCGCCCGTAAAACCTTGGCTCACCGGCACGTGACGCGGCTGCTCAGCCGAGGAAGCCGCGCAGCAGCGCCGCCGTGCCCCCGCAGTGCTCGCGCATGATCTCCCGCGCGCACTCGGCATTGCCCTCGATCACGGCCTCCACCAGGGCGGTGTGCTGCCGCTGGGAGTGCTCCAGGTTGCGGACGAGGAGCGGGATGCAGTCGAGCAGGTCGTTGACGGTCGCGCGGACGGCCGCGTACTGGGCGGTGAGCGTGGGGGAGCCGGACAGCTCGGCGAGCGTCAGGTGCAGCAGGGTGTCCAGACGGCGGTACTCGGCGAGCGGGGCGTCGTGCGTGCGGGCCAGGGCCTCGCGCAGCCGGTCGGTCTGCTCCTCGTCCAGCCCGTGCGCCGCGCACAGTCCGGCCGCGCCCACCTCCAGCACCTCGCGGAAGCGCAGCGCGTCCTCGACGTCCACGTCCTTCAGCCGGCGGCGCAGCTCCTCCTCGCCCGGGGTCTCGGGGCGTGGCAGCACGAACGTGCCGCCGTAGCGCCCGCGCCGCGACTCGACCAGGCCCTGGTCCTGGAGCACCTTCAGCACCTCGCGCAGCGTCACCCGGCTGATCCCGAGCCGGTCGGCCAGCTCGCGCTCCGCCGGCAGCCGTTCGCCGCCCGGCACCAGGCCGAGCCGGACGACCTGGAGGATCTGCTCCAGGGCCTCCTCGAAGCCGTTGCCCGCCCGCACCGGCCGCAGTACCGACGTCAGTCGGTCGTCGGCTCCGGGCGCCCCGTGCTCCGTGCCCGCCTGCGGCATGTGGTCGGACTGCGACATATGGCCGGACCCCCTTCCCAATCAATGGTCCTTGGCAATACCTTATGGCTTCCGGCTGACCGAAGTAAGCCGAATGGAGGCTCTCCCGTGGCAGACCGCACACCCCCGCTGAGCGTCGAGGAGCTGCATGCCCTCGTCGCGAGCGGTGAGATCGACACTGTCGTCCTGGCCTTCCCCGATATGCAAGGGCGGCTCCAGGGCAAGCGGTTCGCCGCCCGCTTCTTCCTCGACGAGGTGCTCCACCACGGCACCGAGGGCTGCAACTACCTCCTCGCCGTCGACACCGAGATGAACACCGTCGACGGCTACGCCATGTCCTCCTGGGACCGCGGCTACGGCGACTTCGCCATGCACCCCGACCTGGCCACGCTCCGCCGAGTGCCCTGGAACGCCGGTACGGCCATGCTCGTCGCCGACCTCGCCTGGAACGACGGCTCCCCGGTGGTGGCCGCACCCCGCCAGATCCTGCGCCGCCAGCTGGAACGCCTCGCCGAGCACGGGTACACGGCCAAGGTCGGCACCGAGCTGGAGTTCATCGTCTTCAAGGACACCTACGAGCAGGCCTGGGACGCGAACTACCGCGGGCTGACCCCGGCCAACCAGTACAACATCGACTACTCGGTCCTCGGCACCGGACGCATCGAGCCCCTGCTGCGCCGCATCCGCAACGAGATGACAGGCGCCGGCCTCACCGTCGAGTCCGCCAAGGGCGAGTGCAACCCCGGCCAGCACGAGATCGCCTTCAAGTACGACGACGCCCTGGTCACCTGCGACCAACACGCCGTCTACAAGACCGGCGCCAAGGAGATCGCCGCCCAGGAGGGCGTCTCGATCACCTTCATGGCCAAGTACAACGAGCGCGAGGGCAACTCCTGCCACATCCACCTCTCGCTCGCCGACCCGGCCGGGAACAACGCCATGGCCGGATCCTCGGACGACCCCGGTGGCATGTCCGAGGTCATGCGGCACTTCCTCGCCGGACAGCTGGCCGCCCTGCGCGACTTCTCCCTGCTCTACGCTCCCAACATCAACTCCTACAAGCGGTTCCAGCCGGGCTCCTTCGCCCCGACCGCCGTCGCCTGGGGCTACGACAACCGCACCTGCGCCCTGCGCGTCGTCGGCCACGGCCGCTCGATGCGCTTCGAGAACCGGCTCCCCGGCGGCGACGTCAACCCGCACCTCGCCGTGGCCGGACTGGTCGCGGCCGGCCTCTACGGCATCGAGCAGAAGCTGGAGCTGCCCGAGCCGTGCCCCGGCAACGCCTACGCCGCCGACTTCGAGCACGTCCCGACGACGCTGCGCGAGGCCGCCGAGCTCTGGGAGAACAGCCCGATCGCCAAGGCCGCCTTCGGCGACGAGGTCGTCGCGCACTACCGCAACATGGCGCGCGTCGAGCTGGACGCCTTCGACGCCGCGGTCACCGACTGGGAGCTGCGCCGCTCCTTCGAACGCATGTGAGGCCCTTCTTGTCCGACCAGCTCCAGGTACTCAATCCGGCCACCGAAGAGGTCGTCGCCACCGTCCCGGCCGCCACCGCGGCCGACGTGGACGCCGCCGTCGTACGCGGCGCGTTGGCGCAGTCCGGGTGGGCCGCCCTCGCGCCCGGCGAACGCGCCCGGCTGCTGCGCCGGTTCGCCGTCGCCGTCGACGAACACCTCGAAGAGCTCGCCCAGTTGGAGGTCCGCGAGGCCGGGCACACCGTCGGCAACGCCCGCTGGGAGGCGGGCAACGTCCGCGATCTGCTCGACTACGCGGCCGGGGGAGTGGAGCGGCTGACCGGCCGCCAGATCCCCGTGCCCGGCGGCCTGAACGTGACGATCCTCGAACCGCTCGGCGTCGTCGGGGTCATCGCGCCCTGGAACTTCCCGATGCCGATCGCGGCCTGGGGCACGGCGCCGGCGCTCGCGGCCGGCAACGCGGTCATCCTCAAGCCCGCCGAGACGACCCCACTGACCGCAATGCGGCTGGCCGAACTCGCCCTGGAGGCCGGGCTTCCGGAGGGCCTGTTCCAGGTGCTGCCCGGCCACGGTCCCGTCGCGGGCAACGCCCTCGTCGAGCACCCGGGCGTCGCAAAGATCGTCTTCACCGGGTCGACGACCGTGGGCAAACAGGTGTTGGCAAAGGGCTCCGCGCTCCTCAAGCGCGTCACCCTCGAACTCGGCGGCAAGAGCCCCAACATCGTCTTCGCCGACGCCGACCTCGAAGCCGCCGCGGCCGCCGCCCCCATGTCCTTCCTCGACAACTCCGGCCAGGACTGCTGCGCCCGCACCCGCATCCTCGTCCAGCGCTCCGCCTACGACCGCCTCCTGGAGCTGCTGAGCCCCGCGATCGAGGCGGTGACGGTCGGCGACCCGGCCGACGAGAAGACCGACATGGGCCCGCTGATCTCCAAGGTCCAGCTGGAGCGCGTCCGTTCGTACGTCACCGACGACTTTGACGGCATCCGCGGCAAGGCCCCCGAGGGCCCCGGCTTCTGGTTCCCGCCCACTGTCCTCACCGGCGTCGACCCGCACGCGCGCGTGGCCGTCGAGGAGGTCTTCGGCCCGGTCGCCGTCGTCCTCCCCTTCGAGGACGAGGCGGAGGCCGTGGCGCTCGCCAACGCCACCGACTACGGCCTCTCCGGCTCCATCTGGACCCGTGACGTCGGCCGCGCCCTGCGCGTCTCCCAGGCGGTCCGGGCCGGCAACCTGTCCGTCAACTCCCACTCCAGTGTTCGCTACTGGACCCCCTTCGGCGGCTTCAAGCAGTCCGGCATCGGCCGCGAGCTGGGACCGGACGCCCTGACCGCCTTCACCGAAACCAAGAACGTCTTCATCAGCACGAAAAGCACAGAGAGCACGGAGGCCTGAGCCGCTCATGACCGACAACACCGAGGGAATCATCTGCCGCCGCCTGGTGGGCCGTACGGCTGTCATCACCGGAGCCGGCAGCGGCATCGGCCTCGCCACCGCCCGCCGCCTCGCCTCCGAGGGCGCGCACGTCGTCTGCGGCGACGTCGACGAACAGCGCGGCAAGGCCGCCGCCGAGGAGGTCGGCGGGATCTTCGTGAAGGTCGACGTCACCGACCCCGAGCAGGTGGAGGCGCTCTTCAAGACGGCGTACGACACCTACGGCAGCGTCGACATCGCCTTCAACAACGCCGGCATCTCGCCGCCCGACGACGACTCCATCCTGGAGACCGGCCTGGAGGCCTGGAAGCGCGTCCAGGAGGTCAACCTCACCTCCGTCTACCTGTGCTGCAAGGCCGCCATCCCCTACATGCGGCAGCAGGGCAAGGGCTCCATCATCAACACGGCGTCCTTCGTGGCCCGGATGGGCGCGGCGACCTCGCAGATCTCGTACACCGCCTCCAAGGGCGGGGTCCTCGCCATGTCCCGCGAACTGGGCGTGCAGTTCGCCCGCGACGGCATCCGGGTCAACGCCCTGTGCCCGGGACCGGTCAACACCCCCCTCCTCCAGGAGCTGTTCGCCAAGGATCCCGAGCGCGCCGCGCGCCGCCTGGTCCACATTCCGGTCGGCCGTTTCGCCGAGGCCGAGGAGATCGCCGCCGCCGTCGCCTTCCTGGCCAGCGACGACTCCTCCTTCGTGAACGCCACCGACTTCCTGGTCGACGGCGGAATCTCGGGGGCGTACGTCACGCCGCTGTAGGCCGTCCTACAGTGGCCGGGATGAGCATGACACCCCAGCCCGGCTGGTACCGCGACCCCTCCGCCCCGCATCTGGAGCGCTGGTGGGACGGAACGGCCTGGACCGAGCACCGGCGCGCTCCCGAGGTTCCGGGACCGCCGGTGCCGACGCCGCCCGGCCCGCCGGTACCCGGTCCGCCGGCCGCCGGTGATGCCTCCGCGCAGCGGTCCAAGGTCATCGCCCTCACCGCCGCCGGAGCAGTCCTGGTCACCGCGATCGTCACGGGCGCGATCGTCCTCGGCGAGGACGGCGGGGGCGCGGAGGTGAACACCGCGCCGACGCTCGCGACCTCCGAGCCCGCGACCAGTGAGCCGGCCACCGCCACCCCCACCCCGTCGGCGTCCACCTCCGAGCCCTCCGCCGACGACCCGGCCGTCGTGGTGGACCAACTCAACGGCATCACCCTGCCGTTGCTCAACGGCTGGGTCAGGCCGCAGACCTTCACCGAGCCCGACGTCCTCATGGCCACGGACGGCACCTACGAATGCCCCGGCGACGACTTCGGCTTCTGCCGGCACGGCAAGGTCGTCTCGCGCACGGCGGCCCAGAACGGCGAGGCGTCCCTCGAGGCCCTCGCCAGGGCGGACATCAAGCAGGCGGCCGGCGAGGCCTACGACCGCGACCGTTTCGGCCGGCGCCCCTTCGGCGGCCTCGAGTCCCATCAGGTCGTCAAGTCCGGCCAGGTCAAGGTGGCGGGCCGCACCGGCTACTTCGTGCGCTGGCGGGTCAGGACCGCCGAGGGACCGGGCGGATACGTCCAGTCCCTCGCCTTCGCGTCCCCCATCGGCACCGAGGCGCCGGTCATCGTCCGTTACGTCTTCGACGCGGGCGAGGACGGGCCGCCGCCGGCCGACATGGACCGCCTCACCCGGGGCATCCGGCCCACGACGGACTGAGCCACAGGGAACCGAGCCACAGGGCACTGGCTACAGGAAGGTGTGCCCCTCACCCCGGTACGTCGGCACGGTGGCCGTCACCGAGTCCCCCTCGATGAGGTGGAGCTTCTCGAACCGCTCGCACAGCTCACCCGCCTTGGCGTGCCGGAACCACACCTTGTCGCCGATCAGCAGATCGTCCGCGGGGGAGCCGAGCAGCGGCGTCTGCACCTCGCCGGGCCCTTCCTGGGGGTCGTAGCGCAGCCCCTCGGGCAGATACGGCACCGGCAGCCGGTCGGCGCCGGGCGCCCCGGACGCCGGGTACCCGCCGCCGAGGACGGTGACGACCCCCACACCCGGCCTGCGCACGACGGGCTGGGCGAAGAGGGCGGCCGGACGCCCGCTGAAGGACGTGTAGTTGTCGAACAGCCGCGGGACGTACAGCCCCGACCCGGCTCCGATCTCGGTGACGCAGTCCTCGGCCGCGGTGTACTGCACGCTCCCGGTGCCGCCGCCGTTGACGAACTCCAGGCCGGGGGCGACGGCCCGCACGGCCCGCACCACTTCGGCCCGCCGCTCGGCGAGTTCACGCCGCGCGGTGGCCTGCATCAGCCGGATCGCCCGCGACCGCAGCGGCCGCCCGGCGACGGCGTCCCCGACCCCGGCGATGTGCCCCTCGTACGCCATGATCCCGACCACCTCGAACCCGGGCCGCCGGGCGACGACCCGGGCCATGTCGGCGACCTGGGCGGGGGAGTGCAGCGGCGAACGCCGGGCGCCGACGCGCACGCGCCCGCCGAGCAGCTTCAGCGAGGTGTCCAACTCCAGGCAGACCCGCACGACTTCACGCCCGCCGTCCCGGGCCTCGTCGATGAACCGGAGCTGTGCCGGATCGTCGATCATCACGGTGACGGCGGAGGCGAGCTTGGGATCACTGGTCAGCTCGGCGAACGCGGCGCGGTCGGCGGACGGATAGGCGAGGAGAACGTCCTCGAACCCGGACCGCGCCAGCCACAGGGACTCGGCGAGCGTGAAGGACATGATCCCCGCGAACCCGTCCTTCGCGAGCACCCGCTCCAGCAGGGCACGGCAGCGTACGGACTTGCTGGCGACACGGATCGGCTTTCCTCCGGCGCGGCGGAGCATGTCGTCCGCGTTGGCGTCGAAAGCGTCCAGGTCCACGATCGCGAGAGGGGCTTCGAGAGGGGCGGTGGCCCGGTCGTAACGGGCCCGGTCGGCGGCGCGCGCAGTCATGAACGAAGCCTGCCATGCAGGATTACCGCAGGGTAGGGGGATGTTCCGGGCAGATGCACACGGCGTCCCGGACTGGTTCCCGTTCGCTCAGGATCAACCCGTAGAGTGACGCGCACGCATGTGTGGGGAACGCCCCGGCCGCACGACCGCGCCCGGATGACACCCCGCCCGTGCGGGTATGCGTGCCTGGTCGGACGAGTCCGCGCCGGGCAGACGGACAACGCGACGACGGCCCGCGTACGAGGATGGGCCCGGGCACGAGGAAACGGGGGGTGCATGAGCACGGAAGCGCGCCGCGCCCCCGTCCCCCCACGCCCCACGGCACCCCCACCGCCCGCCACCCCGCCCCGCCCGACCGCACCACAGCCGAGACCCGCGCAGCCGCCGACGGCCGGCGACACACAGGGTGAGCAGACGGTCCCGGACGCGCAGGCCACGCGGACGACCGGTGAGGGTTCGCGAACGGAGGGACCGGTGCCTGGCGGTGTCGGCGGTGGACCGGGTTCGGTGCCGCAGGGAGCGGTGCGTGGCGGTGCCGGCGTGGGGCGGGGGGCTGCCGGTCCCGTGCCGTCGCGCGGCGAGGCCGCCGCGCCGCCGCAGACCGAGGGCATCGGCGCCGGAACCTCGGATCCGCGTGCCTGGGCCGGATCGCCGGGCTCGGACGGCTCAGGTGCAGTGCCCTCGCCTCGGAGCAGCGACGCCGGCACCAGGGAGGCGGGCGCAGACGCCTCCACAGCCACAGACGCCCCCACGTCCCCGCCCCCACCCCGTGCCTCGGCACGCTTCCCGGACGCGCCCCCCATGGCGGGGCGGGCCGACGCCGGCGACGGGCGTCGCGACAGTGGCGGATCGTTGCGCCAAGAGGGCACCGGACAGGCCGCACCCACCGCCCCGCCCCGCCCGGCCGACCGTCCCTCGACGCCCCGCCGCACGGGCGCCCCCGCCGAGACCGCCGCGGAGACCACCTTCCGGCTCCGTCCGATCCCCGCGGAGCCGCCGCCCGAGACCGACAACCGCCCGTTCCCCGCAGGCACGCCTGCCCAGCCGGGCGCCAGGCCCGCGCAGGGACCTGCCAGCGCGCCTTCCCAGCCGATGGCCGGGTCCGCGCATGGTCCCGCCGGGGCGTCTCCTCAGTCGGGCGCCGGCCTCACGCAGGCTTCCGCCGGTACGCCATCGAACCCGGGCGCCATGCCTGCGCAGGGTCCTGCCAGCGCGCCTTCCCAGCCGATGGCCGGGTCCGCGCATGGTTCCGCCGG
>NZ_LLZG01000418.1 GCF_001509475.1 Streptomyces regalis | reverse complement strand
GGCCGGGTCCGCGCATGGTTCCGCCGGGGCGTCTCCTCAGTCGGGCGCCGGCCTCGCGCAGGTTTCCGCCGGTACGCCATCGAACCCGGGCGCCATGCCCGCGCAGGGTCCTGCCAGCGCGCCTTCCCAGCTGCGGGCCGGGTCCGCGCATGGTCCCGCCGGGGCCTCTCCTCAGCCGGGCGCCGCGCCCGCGCAGGGTTCCGCAGGCTTGCCCCCGAAGCCGGGCACCCGCCCCGCCCACGGTTCCGTCGCCATGCCCCCGACCCAGGGCACTCACCCCGGCTCCGAGCCCGCTCGTCCCGCCGGTTCCCTGCCTCTGCCCCCGCTGCGTCCCATGCCGGAGCCGTCGGCCGGAGACGGGGCTGCGGGCCGGGGGTACGCGGGCTCGGCCTCCGCCGGGTCCTCCCACGCCGCGCAGCACGCCACGGACGGCCACCCGGCCAACGGCCACGGCACCGCCGCTTTCTCCCCGGACCCGTCCCTCTCCTGGAGCGCCCCCATGACGCCCGGCGCGGCACCGGGGGCCCAGCGTCCCGTCGTGTCGTTCGGGGAGCCCGAGGGGTACGACGCGCAGGCGCGCCCGCGGCCCCTCGGGGTGCGGATCCGGCCACGGATCGCCGGGGCGGCCGCCTGCGTCGTGCTGGGGCTCGGGCTCATCGGCGGGGCCCTGACCGGGAGTTGGCTGGTCGGGGACACCGGCGACGGCGGTGCGCAGGACACCTTCGCCGCGGCCGGGACCCTGTGGCACAGCGTCCCCGTCGACAAGCTGTTCCCGCCCACCGTGATCGGGCAGGGCGCCGGACCCGGCGGCGCCGACCGGACCTGGACGCGGATCGCCGTGGCCCCGGACACCGGCTGCGCGAAGGCCTTCGACCCGCTTCTGCGCAAGGCCCTGGCCCCCGTCGGCTGCCAGCGCCTCCTGCGCGCCAGCTACATCGACGCCACCCAGAGCTACGTCACCACCGTCGGCCTGCTCTTCACCAAGGCCGACGCGGCTGCCATGCGCACGCTCGACACCGAGTTCGCCAAAAAGGGCCTCGACCGCCGCAGCGACCTCATGCCCCGCCCCTACGCCGCCAAGGGCACCCTGGCCGCCGGATTCGGCGACGAACAGCGCGCCTCGTGGACCGTCTCCGTCCTCACCGACGCCCCGGTCGTCGTCTTCGCCGTCTCCGGCTGGGCCGACGACCGCACCGTCGACGAGCCCGAGCCCGCCGAGGAGGCCATGCAGTCCGGCGCCACCACGGCCGTCGCCCAGGCCGGCCTCGGCCACGAGGCGCAGGGCCTCGCCGACCGCATCGAACGCGCCCTGCGCAAGAACGTCAGCCCGTCCACGGAGCAGTCGGAGCAGTCGTCATGAACACCGGCCCCAGCAGCGCGGCGACCACCGCCCCGACCAGTGCTGTGAAGACCGTCCTGACCCGGCGTACCGGCCCCCTCGCCGTCCTCGTCGGCGCCTGTCTCGCCCTCCTGCCACCCACCGTCGCGCACGCCGACTCCATACGTGCCCGGCAGTGGGCCCTGGACGCCATGCACACCCAGGAGGCCTGGCAGACGACCAAGGGCAAGGGCATCACCGTCGCCGTCCTCGACACCGGCGTGGAGTCCGACCACCCCGACCTGGACGGCAACGTCGTCGAGGGCAAGGACATGGTCGGCTTCGGCGCCGAGCGCGGCGACCGTGCCTGGGCCCGGCACGGCACCGCCATGGCGAGCATCATCGCCGGGCACGGACACGGCGCCGGAGGCGGCGACGGCGTCATGGGCATCGCCCCCGAGGCCAAGATCCTCCCCGTCCGCGTCATCCTCGAGGACGGCGACCCCGCCCGCGCCAAGGCCCGCAGCACCCGCGGCAACGCCCTCGCCGACGGCATCCGCTGGGCCGCCGACCACGGCGCCGACGTCATCAACCTCTCCCTCGGCGACGACTCCAAGTCCGCCCACCCCGAAGCGGGCGAGGACGAGGCCGTCCAGTACGCCCTGAAGAAGGGCGCCGTCGTCGTCGCCTCGGCCGGCAACGGCGGCGAGAAGGGCGACCACATCTCCTACCCGGCCGCCTACCCGGGCGTCATCGCCGCGGCCGCCGTCGACCGCTACGGCACCCGCGCCTCGTTCTCCACCCGCCGCTGGTACGCCACGGTCAGCGCCCCCGGCGTCGACGTCATCATCGCCGACCCCGACCACAAGTACTACGAGGGCTGGGGCACCAGCGCCGCGGCCGCCTTCGTCTCCGGAGCGGTGGCCCTGCTCAAGGCCGCCCACCCCGGCCTGACCCCGGCCCAGATCAAGATGCTCCTGGAGGACACCGCCCGCGACGCCCCCGCCGACGGCCGCGACGACTCCCGCGGCTACGGCTTCATCGACCCGGCGGCCGCCATCAAGGAGGCCTCCCGCATCAAGCCGCAGCGCCTGAAGCCCGTGGCGTACGGCGAGCAGTACTTCGGCTCGGGGCCCGACGCCGCCGACTCGGAGGACGACGCGACGAGTTGGACCGCCTGGCTCGCGGGCGGCGCCGGCGGCGTCCTGCTGGTCTCCGCGGTCGCACTGTGGCGCGGCCGCCGCCAATGCTACGACTTCTAGCCACCGGGTCCGTCACGAGGGGGAAGCGGCGGAGGCGGAGGCCGCCGCAGTCGGCGAACCGGACGAGGTCTCGTTGGCTTCGGCGAACACCGACACCGCGGCCTCGGCCGCCGCCTCGACCAGCGAAACCCCCTTCGCCTTCGTCGAGTTGCCGTCGGACAGCACGGCCACCAGACAATCGCGGCTGTCCACCGTCACCCGCCCCATGCTGTTGATGTCCCACAGCCCGGTGGCGGTGCGCGGCAGCCAGCCGTTCTTCAAGGCCCACGCCGAGCCGTCGGCCGCGGCCGACACCCCCCACTGCTGGTCGACCGCAATCTCCCCCATCAACTCCTGCAGATACGCCCGCGACCGCGCACTCAGCTCCGAGTCCTCCCCGAACACCTGCTGCAACAGCGTGAGTTGATCCGCCGCAGTGGTCTGCGTCAGCCCCCAGTACATGCCGTCGCCGCCCTCGGTGTCCGTGAGCCCAAGGCGCTCATTCGCCGAATCGAGTCCCTCCGCCCTCCCGATCGCCCGCCACAGGGCCGACGCAGCGGTGTTGTCACTCTTCTCGATCATGTCGGCGGCCTGCGACTTCTCCGTCGCGGTGAGCTCACGCCCGGCGTCCTGCGCCTGCAGCAGCAGCGCGGCCAGGATGTCGACCTTGACGATGCTCGCGGTGTCGAAGCCGCGGTTGCCGTACGAGGCGCTCGCACCGGACTCCAGGTCCAGAACCGCCACCGACACCTCGGCGCCGTCCTCGACGGTCACCGACTCCATGGCCTCGGCCAGCAGGACGTCGTGGTCCACCGTCGGCTGTGCCACGGGTTCCACAGAAGCCTCCCCGCCCGCCCGGGCCGATACCGACGCCGACGCCGACGCCGACGGCGTCACCGCTGACGATACGGCGCTCCCGCCCGAGTGCGCCTGAGCCTTCATGTACACCGTTCCCGCGGCCGCACCCCCGACGATGACGACGAAGGCGAGCGCGGCGTACGACAGGGGCCGGCGGCGTCGGCGGGCTCTGGAAGACTCCATGCCCGCGATCGTCGGGCCGGTGACTGTGCGGGCCGTTAGGCGGACGTTAGATGTGTGTCAGGGAATTCTGAGATTCCGGTGAAACGCGTCACAGCCCGGTTTCCGGGGCCGCACAAGCGCAGCAGCATCCCCCCGATAGGGTCGGTGACCGTGGCGAACAAGAACATTCCCGACTCCCTCTTCTCCGACGACGACGGCTCCGCCGACCCCCGGCTGAGCGCCGCGCTCGCCGCCTGGGCCGAGGACCGCACCGCCGAGGACCCGGTCCTTCAGGCCCTCAAGGGCGCCCGGCTGCTCGTCCCCGTCGTGGCCGTGCTCGGCGAGGTGGAGGAGGACGAGAACGGGCTGCGCCGCGAGAAGAGCAGCGACATGGCCGTACCGACGCTGAAGGCCGGCGAGCGCACCGCCCTGCCCGCCTTCACGTCCACCGACTCCCTCGCCCGCTGGGACCCGGCGGCCCGTCCCGTCGCCGTACCCCTGCACCAGGCCCTGCAGGCGGCCGCGCACGAGAAGGCGGACACGCTCGTGCTGGACCTGGCCGGCCCGGTGCCGTACGAGCTGACGGGGCGCGCGCTGCTCGCGCTCGCCGAGGGCCGTACGACGACCGACCCGCTCGCCGACCCGGCCGTCGTGGCGGCCGTACGCGCTGCCGTCGCCGCCGAACCCGCCGTCCTGCGCGCCCACCTCGGGCCCGGGCAGGCCGACGGCACCCTCGCCCTCGTACTCGACGAGTCCGCCGTACCCGCCCGGGCCGCCCGTGCGGTCGCCGAGCGGCTCGCGGCCGACGAAACACTGAGGGCCCGCCTGGTGCGCGGCCTCGACCTGGCACTGCTGCCGGCCGGGGTGACGCCACCGGGCGAGCCCCTGTACGTACGAGGGTGATCTAGCCGTAGATCGGGCCGGTGTACTTCTCGCCCGGGCCCTGACCCGGCTCGTCCGGGACGATCGACGCCTCGCGGAAGGCCAGCTGCAGCGACTTCAGGCCGTCGCGCAGCGGCGCCGCGTGGAAGGAGCTGATCTCGGTCGCGCTCGCGTCGAGGAGACCGGCGAGGGCGTGCACCAGCTTGCGGGCCTCGTCCAGGTCCTTGTACTTGTCGCCCTCCTCGGTCAGACCGAGCTTCACGGCGGCGGCGCTCATCAGGTTGACGGCGACCGTCACAATCACCTCGACGGCGGGGACCTCGGCGATGTCGCGGGTCATCTCGTCGAAGCCGGGGGAATCAGGAGACTCAGGAGGGGTGTCACTCATGTCCCACACGATAGGGCCCGGTGTACGAGGATTCGCACCACCCCCGGGTTGCTGCTAACCTTGTGTAACGACCGGCTGGACACCTCTGTGTCGAGCCCACAAGTGGAGGCTCCGATCTCCCACCTGACCGTCCTTCGGGACGGCGGGTCACCCGGTCAGGCGGCCACCATCGTTCCGTACGGACGATGGAGTCGCCCGAAATTGCGCCCCGCGATCATCGCGGCGGTGCTCCGGAAGTGTTTGGAGCCCCGCCTGTGATCGTCCGGGGCATTTTTTGTGCTTCGGCGCGGTTAGGTCTAACGAAAAGACATACGCGGCTGTCCGCCAGACCGCCGTGTGGTGCTAACCGAGGAGGATCCATCAGCGCCGAGCCCCGCATCAACGACCGGATTCGCGTTCCCGAGGTGCGACTTGTCGGTCCCAGTGGCGAGCAGGTGGGCATTGTCCCGCTGGCCAAGGCACTGGAGCTTGCGCAGGAGTACGACCTGGACCTGGTCGAGGTCGCGGCGAACGCCCGTCCGCCCGTGTGCAAGCTCATGGACTACGGGAAGTTCAAGTACGAGTCGGCCATGAAGGCCCGTGAGGCGCGCAAGAACCAGGCGCACACGGTCATCAAGGAGATGAAGCTCCGGCCGAAGATCGACCCGCACGACTATGACACCAAGAAGGGTCACGTCGTCCGGTTCCTCAAGCAGGGCGACAAGGTCAAGATCACGATCATGTTCCGTGGTCGCGAGCAGTCCCGGCCCGAGCTGGGCTACCGATTGCTGCAGCGTCTCGCGGAGGACGTCCAGGACCTCGGTTTCGTCGAGTCGAACCCGAAGCAGGACGGCCGGAACATGATCATGGTTCTCGGTCCGCACAAGAAGAAGACCGAGGCGATGGCCGAGGCCCGCCAGGCGCAGGAAGCCCGCAAGGCAGAAGCGAAGGCCAACCCCGGCAAGTCGCAGAACGCCGCGGAATCCGAGAACGCCGTGGAGACCGAGGCTCCTGCCGAGGCTTCCGCCGAGGCGTGATCCCGGGGGACGCAAGTCCCCAGGACGTAACCGATACAAGAGCGACGCTCCACAGTGCCCGGTTTCACGACCGGGCATCGGAGTGCCATCTACGAGGAGAGAACGGCGCTATGCCGAAGAACAAGTCGCACAGCGGTGCCAGCAAGCGCTTCAAGGTCACCGGCTCCGGCAAGGTGCTCCGTGAGCGCGCCGGCAAGCGCCACTATCTCGAGCACAAGACGTCGCGCCTGACGCGTCGCCTCACCGGCAACGCCGAGATGGCCCCGGGCGACGCCAAGAAGATCAAGAAGCTTCTCGGCAAGTGACATCGGGCGCGGATCGCATCGCATCGGTCCTCGCGCCTGATCTCTGACCGGGACCCAATCGATACCGGGTCGTGTGAGTCCAACCACGGCCCCGCTACAAGGAGTTAAAAAGTGGCACGCGTCAAGCGGGCAGTCAACGCCCACAAGAAGCGCCGGGCGATCCTCGAGCAGGCTTCCGGCTACCGCGGTCAGCGTTCGCGTCTGTACCGCAAGGCCAAGGAGCAGGTCACCCACTCGCTGGTCTACAACTACAACGACCGCAAGAAGCGCAAGGGTGACTTCCGCCAGCTGTGGATCCAGCGCATCAACGCCGCTGCCCGCGCGAACGGCATCACGTACAACCGCTTCATCCAGGGTCTGAAGGCCGCGAACGTCGAGGTCGACCGCAAGATCCTGGCCGAGCTGGCTGTCAACGACGCGGGCGCGTTCGCCGCGCTCGTCGAGGTCGCCCAGAAGGCGCTGCCGAGCGACGTCAACGCGCCGAAGGCCGCGTGACGCTCCGGCTGCCCTAGGCAGACGTGACTGACTGAAGGGACCCGCAGGCCGAGGACGCCTGCGGGTCCTGCTGTGTCCGTGAACTTCAGAACTCCAAGGTGAACGTCATGCCCCCCGCCAGCCCCGAGCTGATCTCCCCCCGCTCCCCCCGCGTCTTGGCCGCCCGGCGGCTCGCCAAGCGGAACTTCCGGGGCAAGGAGCGGCTGTTCCTGGCCGAGGGACCGCAGGCTGTGCGGGAAGCGGGTGAACACCCGGACACCCTGGTGGAGCTGTTCGCCACGCTCGACGCCGCGGAGCGGTACGCCGACATCATCGGTGAGGCCCGCGCCGCGGGCGCCCGCGTGCACCTGGCTGCGGAGCAGGTGATCGCCGACATCTCCACCACCGTCACACCGCAAGGGCTCGTCGGGGTCTGCCGGTTCATCGACACGCCCTTCGAGGACATCCTCGCCGCCCGCCCCCAGCTCGTCGCCGTGCTCGCGCATGTGCGGGACCCGGGGAACGCCGGCACCGTGCTGCGGTGCGCCGATGCCGCCGGGGCCGAGGCTGTCGTCCTCACCGACGCCTCCGTCGATCTCTACAACCCCAAGGCCGTACGAGCCTCCGTGGGGTCGCTGTTCCACCTTCCCGTCGCTGTCGGTGTCCCCGTCGAGCGGGCCGTGGCGGGGCTCAAGGACGCCGGTGTGCGGATCCTCGCCGCCGACGGTGCGGGCGACCGTGACCTCGACGACGAACTCGACAAGGGGAGCATGGGCGGGCCGACCGCCTGGGTGTTCGGGAACGAGGCCTGGGGGCTTCCGGAAGAGACCCGTGCGCTGGCCGACGCCGTCGTGCGCGTGCCGATCCATGGGAAGGCCGAGAGCCTGAACCTCGCCACCGCCGCCGCCGTATGTCTCTACGCGTCGGCCCGTGCACAGCGCGCCCTCGGAGGGTGCCGCTCCGTCACCGAGAGCTAGTAGGGTGACCAGCTCGGGGGCCCCTCAGCCGTCGTGAGAGGTGGGGTACGGGGATGAGTGTCGGCACGAGCAGCGCGCCGGGGGCACGGGAGGTGCGGCGGCAGTCCGATTCCCGGCCCGGTGATGTCGCCGAGCTCGGAATCGATCCCGACGACCTGCCCGACGGCCTCGTCGTCGCCGACGAGCACGGTCACGTCATCTGCTTCAACGCCGCCGCCGAGCGCATCACCGCCGTCCGCGCCGCCGACGCCCTCGGGCAGCGGCTGGAGAAGGCCCTGCCGTTAGAGGACCTGGAGGGGCGGCGCTGGTGGCAGCTGACCGACCCGTACGGCGGCCTCGCCATTCGCCGACGCCAGCCCGAGCGCAACCTCCTCCTTCCCGGCGGACGTGAGGTGCTCGTCTGCGTGCGGTACGTCCGCAGTGAGCCCACCGGGCCCGTATGCCGCGTCGTCGTCTCGCTCCGCGACACCGAGGCCCGCCGCCGCACAGAGCGCAGTCACGCCGAGCTGATCGCCACCGTCGCGCACGAGCTGCGCTCGCCGCTCACCTCCGTCAAGGGCTTCACCGCCACGCTCCTCGCCAAGTGGGAACGCTTCACCGACGACCAGAAGCGGCTCATGCTGGAGACCGTCGACGCCGACGCCGACCGGGTCACCCGGCTCATCGCCGAGCTGCTCGACATCTCCCGGATCGACAGCGGGAGGCTGGAGGTGCGGCGCCAGCCCGTCGACATCGGCGCGGCCGTCGGGCGGCACATCCAGGCGTACGTCGCCGCCGGGCAGCCCGCCGACCGGTTCCTGCTGCGCCTCGAGCAGCCGCTGCCCGCCCTGTGGGCCGACCCCGACAAGATCGACCAGGTGCTCAGCAACCTCATCGAAAACGCCGTGCGGCACGGCGACGGAACCGTCACCATTGACATCACGGCCACGGCGTCCCCGCGCGAAGACGAAGGCCATGAGAATGCAGCCACGTCGGTCACCGTGAGCGACGAGGGGCCCGGCATCCCGGAGGAGTCCATGAACCGCGTCTTCACCCGCTTCTGGCGGGGCAGCAAGCGCGGCGGCACGGGCCTCGGGCTCTACATCGTCAAGGGCATCGTCGAGGCGCACGGCGGCGCCGTCGAGGTCGGTCGCGCCCCCGGCGGCGGCGCGCAGTTCCGATTTACGTTGCCCGTGGCGGCACCGGCGTATCTCACCTGAGAGCCGGTCCGGGCCCCACGGGCGCATTCGCATCCCTCAACCCCGTTAGACTCGGCCTTTGGCACCTTTGTGTCCCAAAAACCGTGACGATCTGTCCACGAGTCGGTACGGGGACCATCCGCCAGCCAATCGGAAGCACGGGAAGAGATGTCGGCACCGAATAAGTCGTACGACCCTGTAGAGGTCGAGGCCTTGAAACCGGAAGAGATCGAGCGCATGCGGGACGAGGCGCTCGCCGCCTTCGCCGCCGCGGACTCCCTCGACGCGCTCCAGGAGGCCAAGGTCGCCCACACCGGCGGCACCTCCCCGCTGGCCCTCGCCAACCGCGAGATCGGCGCCCTGCCCCCACACGCCAAGGCCGAGGCCGGCAAGCGCGTCGGCCAGGCCCGCGGCGCCGTCAACAAGGGCCTCGCCACCCGCCAGGCCGAGCTGGAGGCAGAGCGCGACCAGCGCGTGCTGGTCGAGGAGTCCGTGGACGTCACGCTGCCGTACGACCGCGTACCGGCCGGCGCCCGCCACCCGCTCACCACCCTGTCCGAGCGCATCGAGGACATCTTCGTGGCCATGGGCTACGAGGTCGCCGAGGGCCCGCAGGTCGAGGCCGAGTGGTTCAACTTCGACGCGCTCAACATCGGCCCGGACCACCCCGCGCGCGGCGAGGCGGACACGTTCTTCGTCCAGACTGCAGCCAATGGCGGCTCCGCCGCGGGCGACGGCGGCACCGAGTCCGGCGTCGTGCTGCGCACCCACACCTCGCCCGTGCAGATCCGCTCCCTGCTCGACCGCGAGCTGCCGGTCTACGTGATCTGCCCCGGCCGCGTGTACCGCACCGACGAGCTGGACGCCACGCACACCCCGGTCTTCCACCAGGTCGAGCTGCTCGCCGTCGACGAGGGCCTGACCATGGCGGACCTCAAGGGCACCCTGGACCACATGGTCCAGTCCCTGTTCGGCGAGGGCATGAAGACCCGGCTGCGCCCGAACTTCTTCCCGTTCACCGAGCCGTCCGCCGAGATGGACATGGTGTGCTACGTCTGCCGCGGCGAGTCCGTCGGCAACCCCGACCGCCCTTGCCGTACCTGCTCCTCCGAAGGCTGGATCGAGCTCGGCGGCTGCGGCATGGTCAACCCGCGGGTGCTCACCGCCTGCGGCGTCGACCCGGAGAAGTACAGCGGCTTCGCCTTCGGGTTCGGCATCGAGCGGATGCTGATGTTCCGCCACAACGTCGAGGACATGCGAGACATGGTCGAGGGTGACGTCCGGTTCACCCGGCCGTTCGGGATGGAGATCTGATGCGGGTCCCGCTTTCTTGGCTGCGGGAGTACGTCGACCTGCCGGCGACCGAAACCGGCCGTGACGTCCAGGCCAAGCTCATTTCGGCCGGTCTCGAGGTCGAGAGCGTCGAGCACCTCGGCGCCGACCTCAAGGGCCCGCTCGTCGTCGGCCAGGTGCTGACCATCGAGGAGCTGACGGAGTTCAAGAAGCCGATCCGCTTCTGCACCGTCGACGTCGGCCAGGCCAACGGCACCGGCGAGCCCCAGGAGCTCATCTGCGGCGCCCGGAACTTCCAGGTCGGCGACAAGGTCGTGGTCGTACTCCCCGGCGCCGTGCTGCCCGGCGGCTTCGCGATCGCCGCGCGCAAGACCTACGGCCGTGTCTCGCACGGCATGATCTGCTCCACCAGCGAGCTGGGCATGGGCGACGACGGCACCCACGGCATCATCGTGCTGCCGCCGGAGACCGAGGTCGGCAAGGACGCCATCGAGCTCCTGGAGCTGGTCGACGAGGTCCTGGACATCGCCGTCACCGCCAACCGCGGCGACTGCCTGTCCATCCGCGGCGTCGCCCGCGAGACCGCCATCGCCTACGGCATCCCGCTGCGCGACCCGGCGCTCCTCGACGTGCCCGGCCCGAACGCTTTCGGCTACCCGGTCCAGGTCTCCGACCCGCTCGGCTGCGACCGTTTCACCGCCCGCACGGTGACCGGCCTCAGCCCCGAGGCGCGCTCCCCGATCTGGCTGCAGCGCCGCCTGCAGAAGGTCGGCATGCGCCCGATCTCGCTCGCCGTCGACGTCACCAATTACGTGATGATGGAGCTCGGCCAGCCGCTGCACGCCTACGACCGCAACCTGGTCCAGGGCACCATCGGCGTACGTCGGGCCGCGGAGGGCGAGAAGCTCGTCACCCTCGACGGCGTCGAGCGGGGGCTGCACGCCGAGGACCTGGTGATCACCGACGAGCGCGGCCCGATCGGCCTCGCGGGCGTCATGGGCGGCGCCAACACGGAGATCGCCGACCACGAGGACGTGGAGAACGCGTCCACCGATGTCGTCATCGAGGCCGCCCACTTCGACCAGGTCGCCATCGCCCGCACCGCCCGCCGTCACAAGCTGTCCTCGGAGGCGTCCCGCCGCTTCGAGCGTGGCGTCGACCCGGCCGCGGCAGCCGCTGCCGCACAGCGGACGGTGGACCTGCTGGTGCTGCTGGCCGGTGGCACGGCCGAGGCCGGTGTCACCGAGGTCGTCACGCCGTCCGGGCCGCACAGCATCACCACCCCGGCCGACCACCCGGACAAGGTCGCGGGCGTCGAGTACGGCCGCGAGACCGTCGTACGGCGGCTGCAGCAGATCGGCTGCGACGTGTACGGGCAGGACGAGCTGATCGTCACCGTCCCGTCCTGGCGGCCCGACCTGCTCGAGCCGAACGACCTGGCCGAAGAGGTCATCCGCCTGGAGGGCTACGAGAACCTGCCCTCCACGCTGCCCAAGCCGCCGTCCGGCCGTGGCCTGACCCACCGCCAGCGACTGCACCGCCGGGTCGGCCGCGCGCTGGCCGGAGCGGGCTACGTCGAGGCGCCGAACTACCCCTTCGTCAGCGAGCAGGTCTTCGACCAGCTGGGCCTTGCGGCCGACGACCCGGGCCGCCGCGTCGTCAAGCTGGTCAACCCGCTCAACGACGAGGAGCCCGCGCTCCGTACGTCGCTGCTGCCGGGTCTGCTCGGTGCGCTGCGCCGCAATGACGGGCGGGGCTCGCACGATCTGGCCCTGTTCGAGACGGGCCTGGTCTTCCAGCCGCGTCAGGAGCAGCGCGTCGCCGGTCATCTGCCGGTCGACCGACGCCCGACCGACGAGGAGATCGCCGCGCTGAACGCCGTGCTGCCCGAGCAGCCGCGGCACGTGGCCGTCGTCCTCGCCGGTGCGCGTGAGCGGGCCGGCTGGTGGGGCGGTGGCCGTCCGGCCGGGTGGGCCGACGCGGTCGAGGCGGCGCGTGTCGTGGCGCGGGAAGCCGGGGCCGAGCTGATCGTGCGGGCCGGGCAGTACGGGCCGTGGCACCCCGGTCGGTGCGCCGAGCTGGCGATCGCCGTCGACGGTGCCGAGCGGGTTGTCGGTCACGCCGGTGAGCTGCACCCGCGGGTGCTCAAGGCACTGGGCCTGCCCACGCGCACCTGTGCGATGGAGCTGGACCTGGACGCCTTGGAGCAGGTCGGTGACGGTACGCCTCAGGCGCCGAGCATCTCCACGTTCCCCGTGGCCACGCAGGATGTCGCCCTCGTGGTGGACAAGCCGGTGCCGGCCGCGGAGGTCGAGGCCGCGCTGCGTGACGGGGCGGGTGAACTCCTCGAGGCGATCCGGCTGTTCGACGTGTACGTCAATGACGAGCAGCTGGGTGATGGCAAGAAGTCGCTCGCCTATGCGTTGCGGTTCCGTGCGGGGGATCGGACGCTGACCGTCGATGAGGCTTCGGCTGCCAGGGACGCTGCGGTGGCCCTTGCGGGCGAGCGGACCGGGGCGGTTTTGAGGGGCTGATCGCCGCGGGGGACTGTGCCGTTTGCCGGCTGCGGGTTTCATCGTGGCTGGTCGCGCCCACGCGGCGGAGCCGCATATCGACACAGTCCCGCGCCCCTGCATCGGGCGTTGCAGTCACCTCACTCAATAGGGTGACTTCTCTGGGTGATCTGGTACTTCCGGGTCATCTCTCGACAGAATCGGACCGGCCTTTCGAGGTCGGTCCGTCTGCGTTGTCAGGGCCTATTGGGGGGCCATCGGCATGTTCCGCTTCAAGGCTCGGGTTCCCCGCAAGGTGCTGGCGATGGGGCTGCCCACCGCCTGGGGCGCGATGGCGATCACGTACAAGCTGGCCTGCCCGCTGGCCCAGCAGGGCAGTCTCGGCGCTCGGATCGTCACCAGCGCCGTCTTCTTCGCCGTCGGCACGGGGCTGATCCTCCACGTCCGACAGGTGTTGCTGCGTGAGCTCCGGCAGGTCCGGAAGGTTGCCGGTGCCGCGCAGAGCGCGCTGCTGCGGCCGCTGCCCGCCCGCATCGACGGGCTGAACGTCGCCGCCGCCCAGCTCTCCGCGGATCGCAGTGCCTGTGTCGGCGGTGACCTGTACGAGGTCATCGCCACCGAGCACGGCGTACGGGCGGTGATGGGCGACGTACGCGGCCATGGCATCGCCGCCATGGGCACGGTCGCCGCAGTCCTCGGCAGCTTCCGCGAGGCCGTCCACGACGAACCCGACCTGGGCCGGGTGCTGCGCAGACTGGACCGTGCCCTGGCCCGGCACCTGCGCGAGCGGTCGCGCGACGACCCGGTCGCCGAGGAGTTCGTCACCGTACTGCTGCTGGAGATCGGCCGGAACGGCGAGATCTCCGCCCTCAACTGCGGTCACCCCTGGCCGTATCTGCTGACCGGCACGACCGTCGAACCCCTGGCCGGCACCGACCCCCTCCCACCGCTGGGCCCGTTCCCGCTCCCGGCCGAACTGACCCCGCTGCCCTGCGGCTCTCTCCTGTCCGGGGACTCGCTCGTCCTGTACACGGACGGTGTCGAGGACGCGAGGGACACGAGAGGGCGGTTCTTTCCCCTGCAGGCGGCGCTCGTCGAAGCCGTACGCCACCACCCGATCACACCGCAGACGATCCTGCGCACCCTGTTCACGGCCGTCCTCCGCCACACAAGGGGAAGGCAGGCAGACGACATAGCGCTACTGGTCCTACGGAACGACCGAACCAGGCTCAAGTGCAGCCAACCTTCAGGGGCGCGGGGCCGTGACATAGGCGGCTCCGCCGCCGGGGCGCGACCAGCCACAACGAACCCGCAGCCGACCAACCACCTTTGACACAACGGCGTTCGGTCGCACGGCCAAGTCGGCGGCGGCCATCCGCCCAGCCACGGAGTGTCGGGCAGGCAGCTGGGCGGACGGCGCGGATGCGGGCCGCCGCACTGTACGAGGGGGAGCCGGCGGCCCGGCCGGCCTCTTGCGAGGCATTTCAGTCAACCGGGTGGAAACTCTCCGCAACAGTGCGCGCACGCTGCGGATTCGCGTACTCCGTTCACACCCCGTGTGAAACGGTTCGCACTACTCTGTCGGCACCGAGCCATCCGGGGGGCATACATGCAGCCCAACACTCTGCTCGACGCGATCCTGGACGAGGCCGGGGTCTCGCACGCGGGGCTGGCCGCACATGTGAACCAGGCGGGGCGGGCGCGCGGGCTCGCTCTGAGATACGAACACACCGCCGTCGCACGTTGGTTGAAGGGTCAGCGGCCGCGCGGCCAGGTGCCCGACCTGATCTGCGAGGTGCTCGCGGCCCGGCTGCACCGTACGGTCACGCTCGACGACATCGGCCTCGGCGTACCCGGCGACCCGTCGGCCGCGCACACCACCTCGCTGTCCGGCTTCGTGGAGCGGGCCACCGCGCTGTGGCGCTCCGACGAGCAGCAGCGGCCCCACATCCTGGGCGCGCCCGCGGTCACCGGCACGCCCGCCGTCATGCCCGTGTGGGAGTGGGAGAATCCGCCCGAGGATGTGGATGTGTCGCGCGGCGGCCGGCATCGGGTCACCTCCGCCGACATCGAGATGCTGCGTGCCGCGCGCACCCACTACGAGCAGATGTACCGGAAGGCGGGCGGCATAGCGACCCGCACCCGGATCGTCGGATTCCTCAATGCCGAGGCGGCGCCGTTGCTGCGCGGCAGCTACACCGACGCCACGGGGCGTCAACTGCACCGGGCCACGGGCGGGTTGGTGGCGGTCGCCGGGATCTGCGCGTACGACTCCGACGCGCACGGGCTCGCCCAGCGCTACTTCCATCAGGCGCTGCGGCTCGCGAAGGCCAGTGGGGACCGGGGGTTGGGCGCGTATGTGATCGCCCTGCTCGTCAACCAGTCGCTGTTCATGCGGGAGTTCCGGCAGGCTGTCGCCTTCGCGGAGGCCGCGCTGCGGGCCGCCGGCAAGCACATCACCCCGGCCCTCGCCTCCGACCTGTACGCGATGCAGGCGAAGGCGTACGCCCACCTCGGCGACGGCACGAGCGCCCTGTCCTGCATCCGGCGTGCCGAGCAGGCCGCCGAACGCATCCGCCGCGGATACGAACCCGACGAAACGGGCTATGTCCAGCCCGGACTCGTCAACGTCCAGGTGGCGGAGGCGCTGCTCAGCCTCGGGGAGCTGGCCGCAGCGGGGGAGCATGCCGCGGCCGCCGTCGACAATCCCGCCCACGACCGCGGCCGGGTGCACCGGCTCGCCATGCTCAGCACGATCGAGCTGCGTCAGGGCCATGCCGACAAGGCGGTGGCCACCGCGGTGCAGATGGCCGAGCAGGCCCGGGGAATGGAGTCCCAGCGCCTGCGCGACAGACTCCGGGCGGTGCGCGAATACCTGGTGCGCAGCGGTTGCGCGGGCACCTCCGAGGCCGCCGAACTCATCGACGGGGCGCTGCGCGTACCGCTTTAGGCCGGTGCGGGCTGGTACTCGTACACAGACACCTTCATAGTCCCTGCTGCGATATTGCCACTTACTCGACGGAAGGTGGCAGAACCGTGCAGTGGACGAAACAGAACGAACAAACTGTGTATGAAAACCGCTGGTTCACCGTCAACCTGGCAGATGTGGAACTGCCGGACGGCCGGCACCTGGATCACTTCCTCATACGGCTGCGGCCGGTCGCCGTGGCCACGGTGGTCAACGAGGCCAATGAAGTCCTCCTCCTGTGGCGCCACCGTTTCATCACCGACAGCTGGGGGTGGGAACTCGCGGCGGGCGTCGTCGAGGACGGCGAGGACATCGTCCGCGCGGCCGCCAGGGAACTCGAGGAGGAGACCGGCTGGCGGCCGGGACCCCTGCACCACCTCATGAGCGTGGAGCCCTCCAACGGGCTCACCGACGCCCGGCACCACATCTACTGGGCCGACGAGGGCGAGTACGTCGGGCATCCCGTGGACGACTTCGAGTCGGACCGCCGGGAATGGGTCCCGCTCAAGCTCGTCCCCGACATGGTCGCCCGTGGGGAGGTCCCGGCCGCCAACATGGCGGCCGCGTTACTGCTGCTGCACCATCTCAGGCTCGGGTAGGACGTCTTGCCCTGATGTGACGTCCCGGATCTCCCGACCTCCGGATCTCCGGATCTAATGCCCGACTACCTGCCAGATCGCCACGACGAGCGCACCCACGGCGGTGAGGGCGGCGACCGCGGGCAGCGGCCAGCGCGCGTGTTCAAGTGTGTGGATCCGGGTGTTCAGCTCGTCGAGTTCCTTGGCGGTCTCCTCGGTGCGGTGCGTGAGCAGAGCCAGCCCGCCCTCCACGCGGGCGTAGGCGACGTCCAGGCGACGTCGTAACTCTGCGACTTCTCCTTGTACGACGGGATGCTCGGGATCGGCGGTCACGAGTCCGCTCCTTTCCGTAGTCATCTTCAATCCCTGGCATGCGCAGGGAAAGTGAACTCGCCTGGTGGACGCATGGGGAGAGTGTGCGAGGGGCATATGCGAGCCCGGAGCGCACACGGTGTGTGAATGGCGCGGGCCCGGCACCCTCTCGGTGCCGGGCCCGTGTACTTGGCCGGAATCTGACGGACTGTAATCAGCCGTAGGTGTAGAAGCCGGATCCGGTCTTGCGGCCGAGCCGGCCCGCGTCGACCATGCGCTGCAGCAGCGGGGGAGCGGCGTACAGCGGCTCCTTGAACTCGTCGTACATGCTCTGCGCCACGGAGGCGACCGTGTCGAGACCGATCAGGTCGGACAGCTTCAGCGGGCCCATCGGGTGGGCGCAGCCGAGTTCCATGCCGTTGTCGATGTCCTCGCGGCTGGCGATGCCCGACTCGAACATCCGGATCGCCGAGAGGAGGTAGGGGATGAGCAGCGCGTTCACCACGAAGCCGGACCGGTCCTGGGCGCGGATGGCGTGCTTGCCGAGCAGCTTCTCGGCGAACTGCTGGGCCCGGGCGAGCGTGCCCTCGGAGGTGGTGAGGGCCGGGATCAGCTCGACGAGCTTCTGCACCGGGGCCGGGTTGAAGAAGTGGATGCCGACGACCTGGTCGGGGCGCGAGGTGGCGACCGCCAGCCTCACCAGCGGGATCGAGGAGGTGTTGGAGGCCAGGATCGCGTCAGGGCGGGTCACGACCTGGTCGAGCACCTGGAAGATCTCGGTCTTCACCTGCTCGTTCTCCACGACCGCCTCGATCACCAGGTCACGGTCGGCGAACTCGCCCAGATCGGTGGTGAAGGACAGCCGCGCCTGCGTGGCGTCCCGCTCCTCCTCGCTGATCTTGCCGCGCTCGGCCGCCTTGGCCAGGGACGTGAACAGCCGGGTACGGCCGATCTCCAGGGCCTCGCCGGTGGTCTCGGCGACCATCACGTCCAGCCCGGAGCGGGCGCACACCTCGGCGATGCCCGCTCCCATCTGGCCGCAGCCCACCACACCGACGCGTGCAATATCTCCGGAGATGCCGGTCACATCGACCCCTTCGCTGGTCCACGAGTGCGGCAGGACCGCCGTTGTTCGGCGCCTGCTCCAAACCTGCACGTTACCTTCGGCGAAGCATGATCGATCGTTCGGGTGCCTCATGAAAGGCTGATGCGCGGGGGCGATCCGGAAAGCAAGGATCTGTCACGGGGTGGGCCCTTGACCACGGCACACGGAGGTACGAAGAGATGCTGCACCGAAAGTCACGGATGTCACGACGGGCGTTTTCGGTGACCGCCCTGTCGGCACTCGTGGCGGGAAGCGGCGCGGTGGCGGCCGGTTCCGCCATGGCGGGCGGAACGACGAAGCCGGCCCGGCGACGGGCGACCCGCGAGATGCGCGGTGTGTGGGTGGCGACCGTGGCGAACCGGGACTGGCCCTCCAAGCAGGGGCTGACCGCCGACGAACAGTGCGCCGAGCTGATCGCCCACCTGGACGCCGCGGAGGAGAGCCGCCTGAACACGGTCGTCCTCCAGGTACGGCCCACGGCCGACGCCCTGTGGCCCTCGCCGTACGAGCCGTGGTCGCAGGTCCTCACCGGCACTCAGGGCGAGGACCCCGGCTGGGACCCGCTCGGTACGGCCGTCGAGGAGGCCCACGCCCGCGGTCTGCAGCTGCACGCCTGGTTCAACCCGTACCGCATCGCCAACCACACCGACCCCACCAGGCTGGCCGAATCCCACCCCGCCCGTCGGCACCCGGACTGGGTGGTGACGTACGGCGGCAAGCTCTACTACAACCCGGGCCTGCCCGAGGTCCGGGCGTTCGTGCGGAAGGCGATGCTCGACGCGGTGGAGAGGTATCCGGTCGACGCGGTCCACTTCGACGACTACTTCTACCCGTACCCGGTGGCAGGCCAGACCTTCGACGACAACGACGCCTACGACCGCTACGGCGGCGACTTCGCGAGCCGGGCCGACTGGCGGCGGGACAACATCGACCAGCTGGTCCAGGAGATGGCGGCCGGCATCAGGAAGATCCGGCCCACCACGGAGTTCGGCATCAGCCCGTTCGGCGTGTGGCGCAACGCCGCCACCGACCCACTCGGCTCCGACTCACGGGCGGGCGTGCAGACATACGACGACCTGTACGCGGACACCCGCAAGTGGGTCCGCGAGGGCTGGATCGACTACATCTGCCCGCAGCTGTACTGGAACATCGACTTCGCTGCCGCCGACTACGCCAAGCTCGTGCCGTGGTGGGCGGAGGTGGCGCGGGGCAGCCGCACGAAGCTGTACCTCGGCGAGGCGCTGTACAAGGCCGGTGATGCGGCGCAGCCCGCGGCCTGGCAGGACCCGGCCGAGCTGTCCCGGCACCTCACGCTGGCCAAGGAGCATGTGGAGCCGCGCGGCCACGTCTTCTTCGCCGCGAAGGACGTGGCGGCCGACCGGATCGGGGCGATGGCACGGGTGGTCGCCGACCACTACGGGCGGCCGGCGATTCCGCCGCGCTGATCTGCTCGATCTGTTCGCCGAGCTACTTCGTCGTGTTCCTGTGGCGGATCTCGGTGTCCGGGCCGGGGGAGCACAGCCCCTCGTGCCCGTCCTCGAAGCGGACGCGGTACGGAGGGTTGCCCTCCTGGCCCAGGACTTCGACGATCTCGCCGACCTTGTCGTGTTGCCCGACCACCCTGCCGTGCTGGACAAGCTGGTCGCCCACGGTTGCACGCATCTGTTGGGCCTCCTCACCAGGTGCGGGAGCAGCGGTCCGTGGCCTTGAGTCTACGGCGCGGAGCGGTGGTTGGAAGTGGGTCGTCAGGGCCCGCTCAGCCACGTGCCCGCTGGGTCACGGCGATGCACAC
Source organism: Streptomyces regalis (assembly GCF_001509475.1). GTDB lineage: Bacteria > Actinomycetota > Actinomycetes > Streptomycetales > Streptomycetaceae > Streptomyces > Streptomyces regalis. The sequence continues at coordinate 50,931 of NZ_LLZG01000418.1, read as the reverse complement.
GAGCACCGCCGCGGCCGTCAGCGGGGCGGCCACTGTCAGGTGCTCACCCAGCAGCAGCACCGACCACACCAGTGTGAGCAGGGGTTGGGCCAACTGCAACTGGCTGGCCTTCGGGATGCCGATCGCCGCCATGCCCCGGTACCAGACGACCAGGCCGAGGAACTGCGAGCCCGCCGCGACCCACAGCAGTCCGGTCACGCCGTGCCAGGTCAGGTGGACGGGCTCGTACGACAGTGCCAGTACGGCGGCCGGCGCGCTCAGCGGCAGACACAGCACCAGCGCCCAGCCGATCACCTGCCAGCCCGGCATGACGCGGGCCAGCCGGCCGCCCTCGGTGTAGCCGGCCGCGCAGACCAGCAGCGCCGCGAAGAGGTACAGGTCGGCGGTGGTCAGGGCGCCGCCGCTCTGCTGCACGGTGAAGGCGATCACCGCGGCCGCGCCCGCGAGCGCCGCGGTCCAGAAGGTGCGGGAGGGGCGGGTGCCTACGCGCAGGGCGGAGAACAGAGCGGTGGTGAGCGGGAGCAGACCGACCACCACGGCGGCGTGCGCGGTGGTGGACGTCTTGAGCGCGAGTGTGGTGAGCAGGGGGAAGCCGACGACCACTCCGCCGGCGACCACCGCGAGGCCCGCCCAGTGACGGCGGGCGGGGAGCGGCACGCGAAGGGCGAGCAGACAGCCGCCCGCGATCAGCGCGGCCAGCACGCTGCGCACGGCGACCAGCGACCAGGCGCCGAAACCCTCCAGGCCCCAGGCGGTGGCGGGGAAGGTGAGGGAGAAAGCGGCGACACCGAGGGCGGCCTGCAGGGTGCCGCGGAGGGTCGTCCTGGTCGGCGGGGCGGTCGCGGCGCTCGGCGTGGCCGAGGTGGTGACTGCTATCGAGTGTCGAGCGGTAGCGCTATTCTCTGTTCCCATGCACGAGCGTAGCAGTGTCGGCGAACTGGCGAATCAGCTGCGGCGAGAGCTGGACCGCTACTCTCCTGGCGGAAAGCTCCCGTCGAGCCGAGCCCTTGTCGAGCGGTTCCGGGTGAGCCCGGTGACCGTCTCGCGTGCCCTCGCGCAGCTGGCGGCCGAGGGGCTGGTGGTCACCCGGCCCGGCGCCGGTGCGTTCCGCGCCGAGCCGCGCACGCGGTCCGCTGCCGTCGCGGACACCTCCTGGCAGGAGGTGGCGCTCAGCGCGGACTCCGCCGCCGAACTCGTGCCGCGCTCGGTGGACGCCTCCGGGGTGCTGGCCTCGCTCATGGCTCCGCCGCCCGGCGTGATCGAGTTCAACGGCGGCTATCTGCATCAGTCGTTGCAGCCGGAGCGGGCGATGGCCGCCGCCCTGTCGCGGGCCGGCCGCCGGCCCGGGGCTTGGGGGCGGCCGCCCATGGAGGGGCTGCCGGAGCTGCGGGAGTGGTTCGCGCGCAGCATCGGCGGGCCGGGCGGCGCCGTCACGGCCGCCGAGGTGCTGATCACCTCGGGCGGCCAGTCGGCCCTGACGACCGCGCTGCGGGCCCTCGCACCGCCCGGCGCGCCCGTACTGGTCGAGTCGCCCACCTACCCGGGCATGCTGGCGATCGCCCGCGCGGCCGGTCTGCGCCCGGTCCCCGTCCCGGTCGACGCGGACGGTGTACGGCCGTCCCTGCTCGCCGACGCCTTCCGGGCGACCGGCGCCCGTGTGTTCGTCTGCCAGCCGCTGTTCCAGAATCCGACCGGTGCGATGCTCGCCCCCGACCGGCGCGGTGAGGTGCTGCGCATCGCGCGCGAGGCCGGTGCCTTCGTCGTCGAGGACGATTTCGCACGGCGGCTGGTGCACGAGGACGCGGGGCCCCTGCCGCGTCCGCTGGCCGCCGACGATCCCGACGGCGTCGTCGTCCATGTCTCCTCCCTGACCAAGGCGACCTCGCCGAGCTTCCGGCTGAGCGCGCTCGCCGCCCGTGGTCCGGTGCTGGAGCGGCTGCGCGCCATCCAGGTCGTCGACACCTTCTTCGTGCCCCGGCCCCTGCAGGAGGCCGCGCTCGAACTCGTGGGCTCGCCCGCCTGGCCGCGCCATCTGCGGGCGATCTCCGCCGAGTTGAAGACCCGCCGCGATGCGATGACGGCCGCCCTGCGCCTCGCCCTCCCCGAACTCGCCCTCCCGTACATCCCCTCCGGCGGCTACCACCTGTGGCTCCGCCTGCCCGACGGCACCGGGGGCGCCTCCCAGGCCTTCGGCTCCGGCGGAGAGTCCGCCCTGACCTCCGCCGCCCTGCGCGCGGGCGTCGCGATCGCACCCGGCCGCCCCTACTTCAGTGCGGAACCTCCGGCCGGGCATGTGCGGTTGAGTTTCGCCGCGGTGGCGGGCGTGGGGGAGATCGCGGAGGGGGTGCGGCGGCTGCGGGCGGCCTGTGACGAGGTGCTCTAGCCGCCGGGTACCGGGGCTGTTCCGCAGGTGAACTCGGCGGACTCCAAGAGCTCCGGGGTCAGGCGTATGCCGGTGATGCGGTGGGCCAGGGCGAAGGAGGCGCCGGTGAGGCCCTCGTACTCCCGGTCGTCGTGTTCTTCGTGCTCGACCAGGTCGAAACCCGACTCCCGCATGTCCTCCAGGAGTTCGTCGGGATGGCTGCCGTCGCGGTAGTAGGCGAAGAGTGGCTCGAAGTGCACGCGCAGCTCGCCGTTGTCGTACCAGCAGAAGTGGTCCACCGCGTTGACGTTGAGGAAGTGGGAGACCACCGTGCGGCCGCGCGAGAGGGGGAGCATGGCTTCGTTCGTGACGCCGAGGTAGCCGTTGAACTCGACCATCAGCGACCAGTCGCCGACCGCGGTCGCCCCGACGAACAGCCGGTGGGAGCCGCTCACGTCGTACGAGGGCTCGCACAGACCGTCCATGCCCGTGATCCGAGGCCCGGGCTCGGCCTTCAGCTCCCGGAGGAGTTCCTCGGGAGTCAGCCCGCGCACCAGCGTGATGCAGTACGCCTGCATCAGGTTCTCGTACCGCTCCTCCAGCCACGCATAGTCCGCGGCAGTCGTCTTCCCAGTCATGCCCGCAGCATCGCACCCGCCACTGACAACGCCCCGCCGACCAGGGAAAACTGCTCGACGCCGCCGAGCTTGCCCTGCGAATCTTGCCGCATGACCGATATCCCGCCCCTCGCCGACGGCCACGAGATCTCGACCGACCCCCAGCGCATCGACGCCGAGCGCGTGCACCGGTGGCTGTCCACCGACGCGTACTGGGCGATCGGGCGGGCGCGGGAGAAGCAGGACCGGGCGATCGAGGGTTCGCTGAACTTCGGGGTGTACGAGACGGTTTCGGGGGAGCAGGTGGCGTATGCCCGGGTCATCACCGACCGGGTGACCTTTGCGTGGCTGTGTGACGTGTACGTCGACCCGTCGGTGCGCGGCAAGGGGATCGGGACGGCGCTCGTCGGGGCCGTACGCGAGCACCTGCGGCCGTACGGGTTGAAGCGGATGCTGCTCGCCACGCACGACGCGCACGGCGTCTACGAGAAGCTCGGGTTCGCGCCGCTTCAGAAGCCGGACCAATGGATGGCGCTCTACTTCTAGTTGCCGGGTGGCAGTGCTCCACTTGCCTCCAACGGCAGTACTTGAATGTCCAACAGCCGTTTTCCAGTGACTTGTCCGGCTGATCCCGACCCCGTAGTAAGGTTTCGTCCACCCTCGGTCACGTCTGCACAACGCCTCTTGACCTGCGCACTTTCGCGACACACCATCGCCGCATGTCGCTTCGGGTCACGTTCGTCGCCGCCGCGCGCAGCTCCCCGCTGCTCGCGGAGCGCTTCGAGGACGACCGGCCGCTGGACCAGGCCGGCTGGGACGAGGTGCAGCGCGTCGCGCGGGACCTGGTGCCCTTGGCGGCGGCGGAGCTGCGCTACTGCTCGCCGACCCCGCGCAGCCGCGCCACCGGCGACGCCCTCGGCTATGCCCCGCTGGTGCAACTCGCCCTGCGCGACTGTGACATGGGCCGCTGGCGCGGGCTCACGCTCGGCGAGGCGATGGCGCGTGAGCCGGAGGCGGTGGACGCCTGGCTCGCCGACCCGCGCGGCACGCCGCACGGCGGTGAGTCCCTGCTGGCGTTCATCGCCCGGGTCGGCGGCTGGCTCGACACCCGGCCCGTGGGGGACGGCGGCCGTATCGTCGCCGTGGCCGAACCGTCCGTGATCCGTGCCGCCCTGGTGTACGCGCTGAAAGCGCCGCCCGCCACGTACTGGAACATCGACGTACGCCCCCTGTCGACGACCACGGTGACCGGCCGCGCGGGCCGCTGGTACCTCCGCTTCGACGGGGCGCCGGCTCAGCCCTCGCGCGCGTAGTCGGTCGTGAGGACGAGGTCCTTGGCCGGGCCGCGCACCCGCCACACAGTCCGCCAGTGGTCCTTGTCGAGGACGGTGAACTCGCCCCGGTAGAGGTCGGCCGAGCACGGGTGATCGGCGATGTACCGTCCGGACGTCAGGTCCAGGTCGTGGAAGGGCCGCCCGTCGGCGAACCGTACGTCCGCCGTGCCGCGCGTGGCGCCCGGCTGGAAACGCAGCGTCCGCTCGGCGGGTCGGGGTACGCCCTGCCAGACGAACGTGCCGGACTCGCGGTGCAGGAGCCCGCCGCCCTCGAGTGGGCCGAAGACCGTCGTGCCGGAGAACTCCCCGGCCGCCCCGCTCGCGAGGTCCCGTACCGACCGCTCGACCCGCCAACTCCCGGCCAGGTACGTCAGTACATCCGGTACTGGCCAGAACTCGCCCATCCGTTCCTCTCCTCCGGCTCTTCCGGCTCTTTCCGAGACTTTCGGTACCGCGCGACCCGTTGACGCTCTTGAATCCCCTCCCTATCTTGCCGTTCGAAGTGCTGATCAACGTCTGATATTTCGAACATCGAGCCGCGGAGTATCCATGCCACGCACGCGCACCCGTTGGAGACTGGGTCTGACGGCCACCGCCTTCATGGTGGCCGCCGGTCTCGTCCCGGCCCCCGCCCACGCCGAGGACGTCACCGACTACGCGATCACCGTCGATCCCGCAGCCAAGGGCGCGAAGATCGACGACACGATGTACGGCGTCTTCTTCGAGGACATCAACCGGGCCGCGGACGGCGGCCTGTACGCCGAGCTCGTGCAGAACCGGTCCTTCGAGTACTCCACGGACGACAACCGGTCGTACACGCCGCTCACCTCCTGGACGGTCGACGGCACCGCACAGGTCCTGAACGACGCCGGCCGGCTCAACGAGCGCAACCGCAACTACCTCTCCCTGGGCGCCGGTTCGTCCCTCACGAACGCGGGCTACAACACCGGCGTCCGCGTCGAGGCGGGCAAGAAGTACGACTTCTCGGTGTGGGCCCGCGCCGAGAGCGGCACCACGCTCACCGTCACCCTGAAGGACGCCGACGGCACACTCGCCGCCGCTCGCGAGGTGGCCGTGAGCAAGAGCGGCTGGGCCAAGTACCGCGCCACCTTCACCGCGACCCGCACCAGCAGCGACGGCCGCCTGGCGGTCGCCGCCTCCGGAGCCGCCGCGCTGGACATGGTCTCCCTGTTCCCGCGCGACACCTACAAGCACCAGCCGAACGGCCTGCGCAAGGACCTCGCCGAGAAGGTCGCGGCCCTCCAGCCCGGCTTCCTGCGCTTCCCCGGCGGCTGCCTGGTCAACACCGGCTCCATGGAGGACTACAGCGAGGCCTCGAACTGGCAGCGCAAGCGGTCCTACCAGTGGAAGGACACCATCGGCCCGGTCGAGGAGCGCGCCACCAACTCCAACTTCTGGGGCTACAACCAGTCCTACGGCCTCGGCTACTACGAGTACTTCCGCTTCGCCGAGGACATCGGCGCCATGCCGCTGCCCGTCGTCCCGGCCCTGGTGACCGGCTGCGGCCAGAACAAGGCCGTCGACGACGAGGCCCTGCTCAAGCGGCACATCCAGGACACCCTCGACCTCATCGAGTTCGCCAACGGACCGGTGACCTCGACCTGGGGCAAGAAGCGCGCGCAGATGGGCCACCCGAAGCCCTTCCACCTCACGCACCTCGGGGTCGGCAACGAGGAGAACCTGCCGGTCGAGTTCATGGCCCGGTTCAAGCAGTTCCGCGCCGCCATCGAGGCGAAGTACCCCGACATCACCGTCGTCTCCAACTCCGGCCCGGACGACGCGGGGCAGACCTTCGACACCGCCTGGCAGCTCAACCGTGAGAACAAGGTCGACATGGTCGACGAGCACTACTACAACAGCCCGCAGTGGTTCCTGCAGAACAACGACCGCTACGACTCCTACGACCGCGGCGGCCCGAAGGTCTTCCTCGGCGAGTACGCCTCCTGGGGCAACGCCTTCAAGAACGGCCTCGCCGAAGCCGCGTTCATGACCGGCCTGGAGCGCAACGCGGACGTCGTCAAACTCGCCTCGTACGCACCGCTGTTCGCCAACGAGGACTACGTGCAGTGGAGCCCGGACATGGTGTGGTTCAACAACCACGCCTCCTGGAACTCCGCCAACTACGAGGTCCAGAAGCTGTTCATGAACAACGTCGGCGACCGGGTGGTCCCCTCGAAGGCCACCGGAACCCCCTCGCTGATGGGCCCGATCACCGGCGCCGTCGGCCTGTCGACGTGGGCGACCAGTGCGGCGTACGACGACGTGAAGGTCACGGACGCCGACGGGAAGACGCTGCTCAGCGACGACTTCTCCGGGGACGCCGCGCAGTGGAAGCACACCGGCGGCGGCAGCTGGAGCATCCAGGACGGGCAGTACGTCCAGACGGACGCGGCCGCCGAGAACACGATGCTCTCGGCCGGCGACCCGGCCTGGCACGACTACGACCTGCACGCCAAGGCCACCAAGAAGTCCGGCAAGGAGGGCTTCCTCGTCGCCTTCGGCGTCAAGGACACCGGCAACTACTACTGGTGGAACCTGGGCGGCTGGAACAACACCCAGTCCGCCGTCGAGCAGGCCGCGGACGGCGGAAAGTCGACGCTGATCTCCAAGGCCGGGACGATCGAGACGGGGCGTACCTACGACATCGACATCAAGGTGCGCGGCCGCCAGGTCACCCTGTACCTCGACGGCCAGGAGTGGGGCAGCTTCACCGACGACAAGCCGGCCGAGCCGTTCCGCCAGGTCGTCACCAAGGACGCGAAGACGGGTGACCTGATCGTCAAGGTCGTCAACGCCCAGTCCGCGGCCGCCCGTACGGCGATCGACCTGGGCGGCGCGAAGGTCGCGTCCAAGGCTCGCGTGACGACCCTGTCCGCGGACCCGAACGCCGTGAACAGCGAGACGCAGACGCCGGTCGCGCCGGTGACGTCCACCTTCTCGGGGGTCGCCGACAAGTTCACGTACACCTTCCCGGCGAACTCGATCACCTTCCTGCGGATCAAGCAGAGGTAGCCGGTTCAGGCGCGGGCCGCTGCCGCTGTCCGAGCGGCAGCGGCCCGCGCATGCCAGTGCTCCAGGAGGGCGGGCAGGTCGCGCGGGGGCGTCGGAATATTGCGTGCCCTGTCGTCGGCGTAGAGGCAGACTCGCTCCATGGCGGACATGCGAGCGTTCCGGGACGAGGTCCGTGGCTGGGCGGCCGGCGGGCCCGGCGGGGCGGCGAGTGATCTGGCTGTGCGGCTGGGGGTGCGGACGGCGGTGCTGCTGGAAGGGCCGAGTGACCTCGCGGCCGTCGAGGCGCTGGCCGCACGGCGGGGCCGGGACCTGGACGCCGAGGGCGTGTGCGTCGTGCCGATGGGCGGGGCGATGAGCGTCGGGCGCTACGCCGGACTCCTCGGCCCGTCCGGCCTCGGCCTGCGCCTGGCGGGACTGTGCGACGAGGGCGAACAGCGCTTCTACGACCGCGCCCTGAAGCGGGTCCGGGCGGCGTCGTACTCGGCGTTCTTCGTGTGCGTGAGGGACCTGGAGGACGAGCTGATCCGCGCGCTGGGTACTGCAAGGGTCGAGGAGATCGTCCGGACCGAGGGCGACCTGCGTGCCTGGCAGACCTTCCTGCGCCAGCCCGCACAGCACGGCCGGCCCCGGCAGCAGCAGTTGCGGCGCTTCCTCGGCACGAAGAAGGGCCGCAAGATCCGCTACGGCCACCTCCTCGTCGAGGCCCTGGAGCCCGAACAGGTACCGGCGCCCCTCGATGACCTCCTTGCGAGCCTGTGACAGGCAGGGGCTGCGGGCCCGAGAGGTAGCCCGAGTGGTTGCTGCACGGCCCCGCTGGTGCTCACCTCGTGGGGCGGTCCCCGGTGCCCGGCTGTTCCAGCTGGGAGGCCAGGACCGCGGCCTGGACGCGGCGCTGGACGCCGAGTTTGGCCAGCAGCCGGGAGATGTGGTTCTTGACGGTCTTCTCCGACAGGTAGAGCTTCTTGCCGATCTCGCGGTTGGTCAGGCCGTCGCCGATCAGGGCGAGGATGTCCCGCTCACGGGGGGACAGGCCGGCCAGCTCGGGTGCGAGGGCCGGCGTCTCGGCGGGGTCGGCGCGCAGCGAGCGCATCAGGCGGGCCGTGGTCGCGGGGTCCAGCATGGACTGGCCCGAGGCCACCGTACGGACCGCCGAGACCAGGTCGGAACCTCGGATCTGCTTGAGGACATAGCCCGAGGCGCCGGCCATGATGGCGTCGAGCAGGGCGTCCTCGTCGTCGAACGAGGTCAGCATCAGACAGGCCAGCTCCGGCATCTGGCTGCGCAGCTCCCGGCAGACCGTGATGCCGTCGCCGTCCGGGAGACGCACGTCGAGCACCGCGACGTGCGGGCGCAGCGCCGGGCCGCGGACGAGGGCGTGTTCGACGGTGTCCGCGTCGCCGACCACCGAGATGTCCGGTTCGGCGTCGAGCAGGTCGGTGATACCGCGTCGTACGACCTCGTGGTCGTCGAGCAGGAACACGCGGATCGGGTTCTGCTCCGTGAAGGTTCCTGTCTCGGTCATGACGACCCCTTGTTCCCCGGCGGCTGACGGTCTGCGGACCACGGACTGCCCGTGAGGCCGATCATTGCTCGCCGGGGCCGGATGCACTAGGGCCGACCGGCCCCATCGGCGGCGAGACCGGCGTGGGCCTCCAGCTCGAAGTCCACGTCCACCACGCCCTCGACCGCGCGCACGAGACGGGCCGCCACGGGGATCAGGGACGTGTCCCGGACCCGCCCGGCGAGCTTCACCACTCCGTCGTGCACCTGGACCCGGATCGCCGGGCCCGGCGCCGGGAAGAGGGGGGCCACGACCTCGCGCCGCACCTCCACGGCGATCTCGTCGTCGCCGCGCAGGAAGACCTTGAGCAGGTCGGCCCTGCTCACGAGGCCCTCCAGCATGTCCAGCTCGTCGACCACCGGCAGCCTTTTGACCTTGGCGTGCGCCATGGTGCGGGCGGCCTGGGCGAGCGTCGCGTCCGGGCGGGTCGTGAGCGCCGGGGAGGTCATCAGCTCCTGAGCGGTGAGCGCGCCGGCCTTCGCCAGGTCGGACAGCCGGTGGAGCTGGGTGTGCCGGTCGGGGTCGTCGTCGCGGAACTCCTCCTTGGGCAGCAGGTCGGCCTCGGAGACGACGCCGACGACGCGGCCCTCGCCTTCGAGCACCGGCAGGGCGCTGACCTTCCAGTCCTGCATCAGCTGCACGATCTCCTTGAAGGTGGCGTTGCGGCCGACGGAGACGACGGTGTGGGTCATGACGTCGCTGACGATGTGCGCGGTGGCGGGCACGGTGGCTCCTTTCTCGTTTCGGCTCGCGGGAGGGTTCAGACGTAGCTGCCGGAGCCGTACGGCGCGTACAGGTCCAGCAGCCGGGTCCGGGCGGAGCGGAGGCGGTGGGCGAGCACGTCACCGGCCCATCGGGTGATGGCGTGGCCCATGGCCGGGTCGTCCTGGCACATCAGGAGGACGGCCTCGGCGTCGAACTCGTACGCCCGCACCGGGGTCGTCGCCGCGGCGCCCAGGTGCCAGGTGTGCGGGGTGAAGAGCCAGGACCAGCCGACGAGTTCGTTGTGCCGGAGCGTCTCGATGACGGCCGCGGGGCGCCCCGGAACGTGCATGTCGAGCTCGACGGTGCCGGTCCGGATGATCCAGAACCGGTCGGCCTTGCCGCCTTCCTCGAACAGGCGCGTCCCTTGCGGAATGGACACCTCACGGGCGATGCGCATGAGCCGCTGCCGGTGCTCGGCGGGCAGGGCGCGCAGCATGCTGGGCGCGGGTGTGGTGATCATGGCGTGCCTCCCGACGGGGTGCAGAAACTTCCAGGGCCAGCGTGTGGCCGCCGACGGCGGCAGCCCATGGGCCACCCGGCCCATCGAGGCGGGCCACCCGGCTCCGTCCGGAAGACCTCCGGCACCCTGTCCCGATCCCGGCCCGGCGCCGCCATGAAGGTGTGAGAGGCCCCCCGCCCGAGCATGCGCCCCGACCGGCCCTGCCGACAGGGCCGTTCAGCCCTACGGCCACGGACCTTCGGCATCCGGCGGCCACCGCCCGGAGCGACCAGAGTGAGCCGGGGCGGACACCGATCGTCCCTGTCAGCGAAGACGAAGCTCGAATCGGGCCCCCGATTCAGGAGGTGGAATGCATGACCCGCACTCTCACTCTCACGGTCACGGTCGGCCTCGACGGCTCGCGTGAGAGCCGCGCGGCAGCTGAATGGGCGGCCCGTGAAGCACAACTGTTCGGCCTGCCGCTGAAGCTGGTCCACGTCTGGGAGCCCGTTCCGGAGCCCATGGCGCAGGCCCCGCTTCTCGGCGCCGAGACCCAGCAGCACTGGAGCGAGCGGAGCGAGATGGGGGTACCCCCGGCCGAAGGCTGGGGGAGGATACCTCGCGACGCCGCCGAGGGCATCCGGCTGCGCCACCCCGGCCTCGACGTGATGACGGAGCAGCTGTCCGGCCGGCCCGCCGAAGCGCTGGCCGACGTGGCACAGGAAGCCGAGCTGCTCGTCCTCGGCTCCCGGGGACTGAGCGGCATCGGCGGCTTCATGGTGGGCTCGGTCGGACTCGCGGTCGTGGCACACGCCGAGCGGCCGGTCGTCCTGGTCCGCGCCGACCAGCAGGCCGCCGACGAGCACGAGAGCGACCCCGCCGGCATCCCGTCCGCCGCAACGCCGTTCCGGCCCGTCGTCCTCGGCCTCGACATCGAGAGCCCCGACGAGGAGCTGATCGGGTTCGCGTTCGCCGCCGCCTCCCGCCGCGGCACCTCCCTGCGGGTCGTCCACGGCTGGAACCCGCCCCCGTACTACGCCTACGGCCTGTCCGCGGATCTGGAACTCCGCGGAGAACTGGCACGGCGGGAGACCACCGCCCTGACCGAGGTCATGCGTCCGTGGCGCAAGAAGTTCCCGGACGTCGAGGTCACCGAGGAGTCTCTCTACGGCACTCCCGGCAGCCACCTCGTCGACGCTTCCCGCGAGGCCTCCCTGGTCGTCGTGGGCCGTCGCATCCGGCGCAGCCCGTTCGGCGCCCACATCGGGCCCGTCACGCACACCGTCCTGCACCACGCCACTGCCCCCGTCGCCGTCGTCCCGCACGGCTGACCGACCCTCAAGGAGCAGCAACCATGAAGGCAGCGGTCGTACGAGCCTTTGGCGAGCCCCTCGTCATCGAGGACCGCCCCGACCCCGAGCCCGGCCCCGGCCAGGTCCGCATCCGCGTCGAGGCCTCCGGCCTGTGCCACACCGACATCCACGCCGCCCACGGCGACTGGCCGGTCAGGCCCAGCCCGCCGTTCGTGCCCGGCCACGAGGGCGTCGGCCTCGTCGAGAAGCTCGGCGACGGCGTCACCCACCTGAGCGTCGGCTGGGGGTCCCCCCTCTGGGGGAGCGTCGCCGTGCCCTGGCTCGGCAGGGCCTGCGGGCGGTGCGAGCACTGCCTGTCCGGCTGGGAGACGCTGTGCGAGCAGCAGATCAACACCGGGTACGGCTGCGACGGCGGCTACGCGGAGAAGATGCTGGCCTGGGCCGACTACGCGCAGCCGGTGCCGCAGGGCGTCACCGCCGTCGACGCCGCCCCGCTGACCTGCGCGGGCGTGACCACGTACAAGGCACTCAAGGTCGCCGACGTGCGGCCCGCGCAGCTCGTCGCGATCTCCGGCGTCGGCGGGCTCGGTCACCTGGCGGTGCAGTACGCGAAGATCGCCGGAGCCACCGTCGCAGCCATCGATGTCACCGACGACAAGCTCGAACTCGCCGTCGAGCTCGGCGCCGACATCACCATCGACGCCCGCAAGCACGACGTCGGCGAGGTCCTCAAGCGGCACGGCGGCGCCCACGCGGCCATCGCCCTCGCGGTGAACGAGGCCGCGTTCGCGGCCGTCAACTCCGGGCTGCGGCGCGGCGGCAAACTCGTCATGGTCGCCCTGCCCGCGCACGGCACCATCCAGGTCCCGATCTTCGACACCGTCCTGAACGGCACGAGCGTGATCGGTTCGATCGTCGGCACCCGGCAGGACCTCGCCGAGGTCTTCCAGCTGCACGCGGCCGGCCGTACCGAGGTCATCTGCGAGACCCGTCCGCTGAGCTCCGTCAACGAGTCGATCGACGATGTGCTGCGCGGCCAGGTCAAGGCCCGGATCGTCTTCGGCCTCGGCGCGGGACGGTGAGGGCGATGGACCTGCCGATCGTCGTCGGCGTCGACGGATCCGAGCCCAGCCTGCGCGCGACGGACTGGGCGGCCGACGAGGCCGCGCTGCGCGGGGTGCCGCTGCGACTGGTGTACGCCTCCCTGTGGGAGCGGTACGAGGGCGCCGCCCTCGCCGCCGACCTGGGCAGGCCGCCCGAGCGGGTACGGGCCCAGGACATCGTGGAGACCGCCGCCCAGCGCGTTCATCGCCGGCAGCCCGAGGTGACGGTCTCCACGCACACGTTGCCCGAGGAGCCCGAGTACGCGCTCGTGCGGGAGAGCCGCCGCGCGACCCTCCTGGTGACGGGCATCCGCGGCCGCGGCGGTATCACCGAGGCGCTGCTGGGGTCGGTGAGCCTGGCCGTCGCCGGGCACGCGCACTGCCCGATGGTCGTCGTACGCGGCAGCCACGACAACCAGGCCCGGTCGGGGACGCACGGCCGCATCGTCGTCGGCGTCGGCGAGCGGCCGACGACCCCGGCAGCGGTGCGCTTCGCCGCCGACGAGGCACGGCGGCGGGGCGCGGTCCTGGACGCGGTGCGCGCCTGGCGGTGCCCCGCATACGAGACCACCGACCACCCTCTGCTCGTCGGGGAACCCGCCCGGATGCATGAGCAGCAGGCGGCGGAGGTACTGGAAAAGGCGCTGCACGACATCCCCGCCGATGTCGAAGGCCACCGCCGTGCGGTCGAGGGCAACACCCGCACCGTCCTCGCGGACGCCTCGCGCGGTGCCGACCTCCTGGTCGTCGGCGCCGAGCGCCACCACCGGCACTTCGGGCTGCAGCTGGGCCGGGTGGCCCACGGGGTGCTGCACCATTCGGCCTGCCCGGTCGCCCTCGTGCCCGAGCGGGAGTGAGCATGCGAGCACAGAGGCCCTGCCCGGCAGGGTCACCGGCCTGCGGCCGACCCCGCCGGCTTCACCGCCCCGCGACCTGAATCGACGACTTCCGGAGTCTTCCCATGCCCGAGGTGGAACACCAGAACGCCACCGCACTCTCCGACGACGAACTGCGCACGCTCGACGCCCACTGGCGGGCCGCCAACTACCTCGCCGCGGGACAGATCTACCTGATGTCGAACCCGCTGCTGACCGAGCCCCTGAAGCCCGAGCACATCAAACCGCGGCTCCTCGGCCACTGGGGCACCTCACCGGGGCTGAACCTCGTGTACACCCACCTCAACCGCGTCATCAGCGCGCGCGGGCTCGACGCCCTGTGCGTGTGGGGTCCGGGCCACGGTGGGCCGTCCGTGCTGGCCGGCTCCTGGCTGGACGGCAGCTACAGCGAGACCTACCCGGACGTGTCGCGCGACGTGCAGGGGATGGAGCGGCTGTTCCGGCAGTTCTCGTTCCCGGGCGGCGTGCCCAGCCACGTGGCGCCGGAGGTTCCCGGTTCCATCCATGAAGGCGGCGAGCTCGGCTACTCGCTCGCCCACGCCTACGGCGCCGCCTTCGACAACCCGAACCTGCTCGTCGCCTGCGTCATCGGCGACGGCGAGGCGGAGACCGGTCCGCTGGCCGCCTCCTGGCACTCCGACAAGTTCCTCGACCCGGTCCACGACGGCGCCGTCCTGCCGATCCTGCACCTCAACGGCTACAAGATCGCCAACCCGACCGTGCTGTCCCGCCTGCCCGAGGCCGAACTCGACCAACTGCTGCGGGGATACGGCCACGAGCCGCTCCACGTCACCGGAGACGACCCCGCCGCCGTCCACCGCGCGATGGCGCGCGCCTTCGACGAGGCGCTGGACCGTATCGCCCTGATGCAGCGGTCGGCCCGCGAGGGCGGCGTCGCCGAGCGCGTCCACTGGCCGGTGATCGTGCTGCGCACGCCGAAGGGCTGGACCGGCCCCGCCGAGGTCGACGGACTGCCGGTGGAGGGCACCTGGCGCTCCCATCAGGTGCCGCTCGCCGGCGTACGGGAAAACCCGGAGCACCTACGGCAGTTGGAGGCATGGCTGCGCTCGTACCGGCCCGAAGAGCTCTTCCACCCGGACGGCCGCCCCGTCGCCGACGTCCTCGCCTGCGTTCCCGCGGGCGCCCGGCGTCTGGGCAGCACCCCGCACGCCAATGGCGGTCTCCTCGTGCGCGACCTGCCGATCAGGTCCCTGGACTCCTTCGCCGTACCCGTCGAGAAGCCGGGCACCACCCTGCACGAGCCGACCCGGGTCCTCGGCGGCCTGCTGGAACAGGTCATGAAGGACACCCGCGCCCGCCGGGACTTCAGGGTCGTCGGCCCGGACGAGACCGCCTCCAACCGGCTCCAGGCCGTCTTCGACGCCAGCGGAAAGGCCTGGCAGGCCGGGACGCTGCCGGTCGACGAGCACCTGGACCGGCACGGCCGCGTGATGGAGATCCTCTCCGAGCACCTCTGCCAGGGCTGGCTGGAGGGCTACCTCCTCACCGGCCGGCACGGACTCTTCTCCTGCTACGAGGCCTTCGTCCACATCGTCGACTCGATGGTCAACCAGCACATCAAGTGGCTGAAGACGTCCAGGGAGCTGCCGTGGCGCGCTCCCCTCGCCTCCCTCAACTACCTGCTGACCTCGCATGTGTGGCGGCAGGACCACAATGGCTTCTCCCACCAGGATCCCGGCTTCGTCGACCACGTCCTCAACAAGAGCCCGGACGTGGTGCGGGTGTATCTGCCGCCGGACGCCAACACGCTCCTCTCCGTCGCCGACCACGCCCTGCGCAGCCGCGACTACGTCAATGTGATCGTCGCCGGAAAGCAGCCCTGCTTCGACTGGCTGTCCATGGACGCCGCCCGCGCCCACTGCGCGCGCGGTGCCGGCATCTGGGACTGGGCGGGAACGGAGAACGGCGACGAACCGGACGTCGTCCTCGCCTGCGCCGGCGACGTGCCCACCCAGGAGGTGCTGGCCGCCGCCCAGCTGCTCCGCCACCACCTGCCGCACCTCGCCGTCCGCGTGGTCAACGTTGTCGACATGACCCGGCTGCTGCCGCGCGAGGAACACCCGCACGGCATGAGCGAGTTCGAGTACGACGGCCTGTTCACGACCGACAAACCCGTGATCTTCGCCTACCACGGCTACCCGTGGCTGATCCACCGTCTCGCCTACCGCCGCACCGGCCACAAGAACCTGCACGTGCGTGGCTACAAGGAGTCCGGCACCACGACCACGCCGTTCGACATGGTCGTCCGCAACGACCTGGACCGCTACCGCCTGGTCATGGACGTCATCGACCGCGTCCCGGGCCTCGGGGTGCGTGCCGCGGCCGTACGGCAGCAGATGGCCGACGCGCGCACCCGCCACCACGCCTGGATCCGCGAACACGGCACCGACCTCCCCGAGGTCGCCGACTGGACCTGGAACGCGTGAACCGCTGGAGGGGGCCGGTGCCGCCGATCACCGGCCCCCTCCGCCTGCCCAGGTGCGGACGCAGGGGACGCCTCTGGCGCCCGGAACCCCGGTGGCTAGACTCGGCGGGATGCCAGGACCGACCGCAGGAAGCGCCCTATCCGGGGGCAGGGCCCGCACACTCGCCCAGGTGTACCGACACTTCGGTGAGGTCGACGCCGCCGGGACATCGCCGCTGTACGAGCGCGTCGCCGTCGCCCTGAGCGAGTCCGACGAGGCGCTGCGCGCCATCGGGACGGCGCCGGCGCGCAAGCGGCACCCGAAGGTGATACTCGCCGCGCTGCACGATCTCGCCCTCGCCGGACGCGCCCCGGAGCTTGCCGCTGCCTATGCCGCCGCGGATGCCGATGCCGCCGCCGGCGCGGCGATCGACACGCTGCTGCGCACGACCGACTCGGTCGTGGCCATCGCCGCGCGCCGACAGCCGCGGACCAACGAGACCGGACGCTGCGCCGTGCTGTACCCGGCCATTGCCGAGGCGGCGCGCAGGGTGGGCGCGCCTGCGGTCGGGCTGATCGACGTGGGCTCTTCGGCCGGGCTCAATCTCCATGTCGAGCGCGTGGGCATCACGTACAGCAACGGACAATCGCTGGGCGACCCGTCCTCTCCCGTGCAGCTGTCGTCCTCGGTCGTGGGAGACCGGCCCCTCCCGACGCGGGCGATGCCCGAGGTCGTCGCCCGGGTGGGCATCGACGTCGACCCGGTCGACGTGACCGACGCGGATGACGTCCGATGGTTGCGCGCCTGCCTGTCGCCGGATCAGCCGGAGCAGGCCGCGAGGCTCGAAGCGGAGCTGGCGCTGGCGGCGACGGCCCCTCCGCTCCTGCTGCAGGGTGACGCGGTCGAGACGCTGCCCGACGCCTTCGCCCGGGTGCCCGCGGACGCCCTGCCTGTCGTCACCACGACGTGGGCGCTGTCGCGCGTCCCGCTCGAGAGCCGCCTGCGCTTCCTGCACCGCCTCGACGAAGCGGCGGCCGGCCGGGCGGTGGCGTGGGTGTCGGCGGAGGGGGTCGGAGTCGCGCCGACGATACCGACACTCGGCGATCGCCGCGCCTCCGGCCACAGCATCATCGGCGTGGCGGTGTTCGACCGGTCGGCTCTGCGCGCCGAGGCCGTGGGCCGCTGCTGGTCGCGGGGCCGCTTGCTGGCGTGGCTGGCGGACTCCTAGTAGGGCCGGTCTGACAATTCCCGCCTGCCCCGCGACGCCTGGCACGCACTCCCCCAGAGGGGGGACCCCCAGCCGCGTTGCCGAACCGCCCACGTGGCTCCTCCCCCNCACGCTCCCCCACGCTCGAACAACCTCGCGCGGGGGGACCCCCATGACGCCGCAGGGCCCGCCCTCCGGGCGGACGACGGGAATTGTCAGACAGGCCCTGGCACCCCGTGCGGGGTCAGGCGGTCATCAGGCGGTCGGCGTATCGACCAGCTCTGTGGACAACTGCGGGTGTACGTCGAACACCCCGCCCAGACTCACGGTGCGCAGCAGCCGCAGGAAACGGCTGCTGCCGCTGATCAGCCGGAGCCGGCCGTGGCGCGCCCGGACCCGGTTCCGCGTCCGGCACAGCACACCCAGACCGGCGCAGTCGATGAAGGACACGGCACGCAGGTCGAGCACCAGATCGGGGCTCGGGGCCGAGGTCAGGGTGTCGAGGCGCGCTGCCAGCGGGATCGCCGTCACGAGGTCGATCTCGCCGTGCAGCGCCATGATGGTCGTCCCATCGACGGTGCGTTCCGCCGGTGAAGTGGCGGGCCTCGGGTGGTTTTCGGACATGACAGGATCAAAGCTCCGCCGGGGGAGCGTGGGGAAGGGCCGACCGGCCCCTGCCGCGTGGGTCAGGCGGGCACGAGATACGGTCTGCCTGCCGTTGCATGCCCTCTGCGTAGGAACGGAGCGACACCGCGGGGGATCGGTGCCGCTCCTGCCTCCACTGTCCCTCGCGCCCGGGCCGGCGCCAAGGGTCGATGGGCCTCGGTGAAGGTCCGCACGGCCCTCATCGGCTGTCGCTGCCCTCCGCCCCGCGCAGCGCCGCCCTGCCCGCCTCCAGACGGGCCACCGGCACGCGGAACGGCGAGCAGGAGACGTAGTCGAGCCCTGCCGCGTGGAAGAAGTGAACGGAGTCGGGATCACCGCCGTGCTCGCCGCAGACCCCGATCGTCAGGCCCGGGCGCGCGGCGCGGCCCTCGTCCACCGCGATCCGCACCAGCCGGCCCACGCCGTCACGGTCGAGAGTCTCGAACGGTGAGGCGAGGAAGACGCCCTTGTCGAGGTAGGCGGCGAAGAACTCGGCCTCGACGTCGTCGCGGGAGAAGCCCCAGGTGGTCTGGGTGAGGTCGTTCGTGCCGAAGGAGAAGAACTCGGCCTCCTCGGCGATACGGCCGGCGGTGAGTGCGGCGCGGGGCAGCTCGATCATCGTGCCGATCGGGCAGCGCACGGCGATGCCGGACTCCTCGGACACCTCGGCGAGCACCCGCTCCACTTCCGCGCGCTCGATCCGCAGCTCCTCCACCGCGCCGACCAGCGGCACCATGATCTCGGCGTGCGGTGAGCCCCCGGCGCGCGTACGGGCCACGACGGCCTCGGCGACGGCCCGTACCTGCATGGCCACCAGGCCCGGAATCACCAGACCGAGGCGCACGCCCCGCAGCCCGAGCATCGGGTTCTCCTCATGCATCCGTCCCACTGCTTCGAGCAACGCCTGCTCGTGCGGGTCGGGTCGCTCACCGCGGGCCTCGGCGGCGGCGACTCGTACGGCGAGTTCGGTGCGGTCGGGCAGGAACTCGTGCAGCGGCGGATCCAGCAGGCGGATGGTGACCGGCAGGCCGTCCATCGCCTCCAGGATGTCGGTGAAGTCCTCGCGCTGGAGCGGCAGGAGGGCCGCGAGTGCCCGTTCGCGCTCGACGCCGTCGCGAGCCAGGATCATCTCCTCCACCAGCTTGCGCCGCTCTCCGAGGAACATGTGCTCGGTGCGGCACAGTCCGATGCCCTGCGCGCCGAACCTGCGGGCGCGCCGCGCGTCCTCGGGGGTGTCGGCGTTCGCCCGCACCTCCAACCGGCGCACGGCGTCGGCGTGTTCCAGAGCGCGGACGACGGCGGGAACCACGCCCGTCGACCGTTCACCGGTCTCCAGGAACCGCATGACCGCGGAGTCGGCCAGGGGGACCGCACCCAGGTGGACGGCACCGTCGGAGCCGTCCACGGAGACGACCGTGCCCTCGGCGACCACGGTGCCGCCACGGGTGGTGAAACGCCGGGCCCCGGTGTCCACCGCCAGCTCCTCGGCGCCGCACACGCAGACCTTGCCCATACCCCGCGCCACCACGGCCGCGTGACTCGTCTTGCCGCCACGGCTGGTCAGCACCGCCTGAGCGGCGATCATGCCCGGCAGATCGTCGGGGGTGGTCTCCTGGCGCACCAGGACCACCTTCTCGCCGGCCGCGGCACGCCGCACCGCCTCGGCGGAGTCGAAGACAGCCGCACCGACCGCGGCACCCGGTGAGGCGGGGATCCCGTGGGCGAGCGGCTCGCCGGCCGCGGAGGCGTCGAAGCGCGGGAACATCAGCCGGGCCAGCCCGTCGCCGTCGACCCGCGCCAGGGCCTCGTCCGCGGAGACGAGCCCTTCGTCGGCCAGCTCGGCGGCGATGGCGAACGCGGCCTCGGCGGTGCGCTTGCCGACCCGGGTCTGCAGCATCCACAGCGTGCCGCGTTCGATGGTGAACTCGATGTCGCACAGGTCCCGGTAGTGCCGCTCCAAGGTCCCCATGTGGGCGAGCAGTTGCTCGTAGGACCGGGGATCGAGTCGCTCCAGCTCGGCCAGCGGCACGGTGTTGCGGATGCCGGCGACCACGTCCTCGCCCTGCGCGTTGGGCAGGTAGTCGCCGTAGAGACCGCTGCGGCCGGTGGCCGGGTCACGGGTGAAGGCGACGCCGCTGCCGGAGTCGGGGCCGAGGTTGCCGAAGACCATGCGCTGCACGGTCACTGCGGTGCCCAGATCGTCGGGGATGTGTTCGCGCCGCCGGTAGATCCGGGCACGGTCGCCGTTCCAGGAGCGGAAGACCGCCAGGATCGCCAGGCGCAGCTGCTCGGCGGGTGACTGCGGGAAGTACTCCCCGCTCTCGTCGCGGATCAGCTCCTTGTACGCCTCCACCAGCTCGGCGAGGTCGCGTGCGTCGAGGTGCAGGTCGTCGGGGGCGTGGCGCATGCCCTTGAGCGTCGTCATGGCGCGCTCGAACAGCGCGGCGTCGACTCCCATGACCGTGCTGCCGAACATCTGCAGGAGCCTGCGGTACGAGTCCCAGGCGAACCGCTCGCTGCCCGAGGCCTTGGCCAGCCCGAGGACGGAGTCGTCGTTGAGGCCGATGTCCAGCACCGTCTCCATCATTCCGGGCATCGAGAACCGTGCCCCGGACCGGACGGACAGCAGCAGCGGGTCGTCCCGCTGCCCCAGCCGCCGGCCGGCGGCGTCCTCGACGGCCGAGAGATGCCGGGAGACCTCGGCGAGCATGCCGTCCGGTTCCGCACCGGTGGTGAGGAAGGCCCGGCACGCGTCGGTGGTGACGGTGAAACCCGGTGGGACGGGCAGGCCCAGCCGGGTCATCTCGGCCAGGTTCGCGCCCTTGCCGCCCAGCAGGTCCGCCATGTCACGGCGGCCCTCGGGGAAGTCGTAGACGTAACGGACCATGACGCTGTGCTCCTCGGCTCGGCGGATACGGTCCGGCTGTCGGGCCGTGACTCATCTCCAGCGTCGGACGACAGCGGCCGGGTCGCCATGTTCCGGGCCGTCCCCATGGCAGGGCCGAACGGCCCAGGCGTCCGACCTGTGCGCTTGCGGGTGTGTGGCCGCGGCTGGCTCCGATCCCGTACCGCCACGCGCAACCGGCCGGTAACGTGACCCATGACCGCAGCGGCCGGTGTCAGACCGCCCACGGGACCGGAGGAGACGCAGGTGGCAAGCACCGAGGAACCTCGGGAAGCCCGCGTACGGCTGCCGCAGCTGAGGCTGGACGAGCTGCTGGAGGAGCTCCAGGCCCGTCTGGACGCGGCCCGTGGCACGCGCGACCGGGTGCACAGCCTGCTGGAGGCGGTGCTCTCCGTCGGCCGGGAGCTGGACCTGGAGCAGGCGCTGCACAGCATCGTCGAGGCCGCCGCGGTGCTGGTCGACGCCGAGTACGCGGCCCTGGGCGTGATCGGTCCGGACGGCAAGCGGCTGTCCGCCTTCCACACGGTCGGGGTCACCGAGAGCCAGATCGCCAGGATCGGTCATTTCCCGGAGGGCCACGGCATCCTCGGCGAGCTGATCCACCATCCCGAGCCGCTGCGTCTGGCGAAGATCTCCGAGCACCCGGCGTCGTACGGTTTCCCGCCGAACCACCCGCCGATGAACACCTTCCTCGGCGTCCCCATCCGGGTGCGTGACCAGGTCTTCGGCAACCTGTATCTGACGGAGAAGCGCGGCGGGGCACAGTTCGACGGGGAGGACGAATCCGTCCTGTCGACCCTGGCCGTGGCGGCGGGGGTCGCCATCGACAACGCCCGCCTCTACGAGGAGTCCCGGCTGCGGGAGCGGTGGCTGCAGGCGAACGCGGAGATCACCCACAGCCTGATGTCCGGCAGCGAGCGCGGCGAGGTTCTCGGACTGATCGCCGAGCGTGCCCGGGAGATCACGGGAGCGGCACTGGCCGTGGTCGCGATGCCGATGGAGGACACCGACTCGCTCAGTGTGGAGCTCGCCATCGGGCCGGAGGCGCAGACGCTGCGCGGACTGGTGCTGCCCGTCGACGGAAGCCTGATCGGCGAGGCCTTCTCGACCATCGCCCCCGTCACCACCCCGGACGTCTCCCAGGACGAGCGTGTCTCGGCCGGCCCCCCGCGCTTCACCGGCCTCGGCCCGGCGGTCGCCGTACCGGTCGGGACGGGCGAGGGCGGCGTCCGCGGCGTCGTCCTGCTGATCCGTGAGGCGGGGCAGACGGTGTTCACCGGGAAGGAGATCGAACCGCTGCAGGGCTTCTCGGCCCAGGCCGCCGTCGCCATGGAGCTCGCGGAGCGCCGGCAGGACGCCGAGGAGGTGGCCGTGCTCAAGGACCGCGACCGCATCGCCCGCGACCTGCACGACCTGGCGATCCAGCGGCTCTTCGCCACCGGCATGACCCTGCAGAGCGCGGGCCGTTTCATCGAACACCCCGAGGCCTCCGAGCGCGTCGTGCGCGCGGTGGACGACCTGGACGAGACCATCAAGATCATCAGGTCCACGATCTTCGGCCTGCGCTCGCGTGAGGGCACCCGCGGGGCCGGCCTGCGGGCGCGGGTGGTGCGCATCGCGGGCGAGGCGGCGTCGGTGCTGGGCTTCGCGCCCAGCGTACGGATCGAAGGGCTCGTGGACACAGACGTGCCGCGCGAGATCGCCGACCACGTCGTGGCCGTGCTCTCCGAAGCCCTCACCAACATCGCCCGGCACGCCCGCGCCGACCGTGCCGCCGTCGCCCTGACGACCGACTCCCACCAGGTCCGCCTCACGGTCACCGACAACGGCGTCGGCATCCCGGCCGACGGTCGCCGCAGCGGGCTGCGCAACATGGCGGAGCGGGCGAGGCAATGGGGCGGGGAGCTGGAGTTGACCACTCCGGCCGACGGTGGCACCACGTTGGTGTGGTGCGTCCCGGTGCCGGCCGAGCAGGAACCGGTGTGACGAGCACCTCGGCCGGCATCACTCGCCAAGCGGCGCGCACCTGCCCTGCCGCTCGCTGAGATCACCCACCCGGGGTCCGTCAGGACAGGGCGAGGACGCAGAACTCGTGGCCCTCCGGATCGGCCAGGCACGACCACGGGACATCGCCCTGGCCGACGTCGAGGTCGGTGGCGCCGAGGGCCCGCAGCCGGGCCACCTCCGCTGCCTTGTCGTCACCGGGGTACGGCAGCAGGTCGAGATGGACGCGGTCCGGCACGGTCTTCACATCGGGCGTGCGCAGGAACTCGAGATACGGGCCGACAGCCTTGCCGGAGCGCAACACCGCCTGATCGTCGGTCACCTCGTGCAGGGTCCAGTCCATCGCCTCACCCCAGAACCGGGCCATGGCCCGCGGATCCGCACAGTCGACCACCACCGCGGCGATCGGCCCGGTGTCCCGGTAGCTCTCCCGAGGCTCCAGCACGCAGAACTCGTTGCCCTCCGGGTCGGCGAGGACCGTCCACGGCACGTCGCCCTGGCCTACGTCGGCGGGCGTCGCACCGAGCGCCTTCAGGCGCGCGACCAACTCCGCCTGATGGGCCGCAGAGGTGGTGGCGAGATCGAGGTGCACACGGTTCTTCGCTGTCGTCTTGGGCTCCGGGACGGGAACGACGTCGATGCCGACGGCGATCGGGTCCGGCCAGACGAGGCCGCCGGGGGGTCCGACGTAGGTGGTCACGCCGGGGCTGTAAGCACCCCAGCCGAGCGCCTCCGCCCAGAACCGGCCGACCGCCGAGTGATCAAGGGCCTTTATGTTCACCATCACAGGTCGCAGTGCCACGCCGGTGAGCCTATGCGCCCGCCCGGGATCGGTTGCATAAACGTGCATGGATACGTATAGTCATGCCATCCAAGAGGAGGATTCCATGGCGGTACGTGCGGCAGTGGCCGGAGCGAGTGGATATGCGGGCGGCGAGGTCCTGCGGCTGCTCCTGGCGCACCCCGAGGTCGAGATCGGCGCCCTGACCGGCAACTCCAACGCGGGACAGAAGCTCGGCGCGCTCCAGCCGCACCTGCTGCCGCTGGCCGACCGCGTCCTTGAGGAGACCACGCCCGAGGTCCTCGCCGGACACGACGTCGTCTTCCTCGCCCTGCCCCACGGCCAGTCCGCCGCCGTCGCCGAGCAGCTCGGCCCGGACGTCCTGGTCGTCGACATGGGTGCCGACTTCCGCCTCGAGAACCCGGCCGACTGGGAGCGTTTCTACGGCTCCGCACACGCCGGCACCTGGCCTTACGGCCTTCCCGAACTGCCGGGTCGCCGCGCCGCGCTGGAGGGGTCCAAGCGCATCGCGGTACCCGGTTGCTACCCGACCGCCGTCTCGCTCGCCCTGTTCCCGGCCTACGCCGCCTCTCTCGCCGAGCCCGAGGCCGTGATCGTCGCCGCCTCCGGCACGTCCGGCGCGGGCAAGGCGCCCAAGCCGAATCTGCTGGGCAGCGAGGTCATGGGCTCCATGTCGCCGTACGGCGTCGGCGGCGGCCACCGGCACACGCCCGAGATGATCCAGAACCTCAGCGCGGCGGCGGGCGAGCGGGTCTCCGTCTCCTTCACGCCGACCCTCGCGCCCATGCCCCGCGGCATCCTCGCCACGTGCACCGCGAGCGCGCGCCCCGGCGTCACGGCGGACTCCGTGCGCGCCGCCTACGAGAAGGCCTTCGCCGACGAGCCCTTCGTCCACCTCCTCCCGGAGGGGCAGTGGCCCGCCACGGCGTCCGTCTACGGTTCGAACGCCGTTCAGGTGCAGGTCGCTTACGACGCCGCCGCGAACCGCATCATCGCGATCAGCGCCATCGACAACCTGACCAAGGGCACGGCCGGTGGTGCCGTCCAGAGCATGAACATCGCCCTCGGGTTTCACGAGAACATTGGGCTTTCCACGATCGGAGTCGCACCGTGAGCGACGCACGTGCAGCCACCGGGCCGCAGACAATGACGAAAGCCGCACCTCTGCGCTGCACGGGCGGAGAAGCGAACAAGGAGATGCAGTGAGTGTCACGGCAGCAAAGGGATTCACGGCGGCGGGGATCGCCGCCGGAATCAAGGAGAACGGCAACCCGGACCTGGCCCTCGTGGTCAACACCGGGCCCCGCCGATCCGCCGCGGGCGTCTTCACCTCCAACCGCGTCAAGGCCGCGCCGGTGCTGTGGTCCGAGCAGGCCCTGAAGGGCGGTCAGGTCTCCGCGGTCGTCCTCAACTCCGGTGGCGCCAACGCCTGTACGGGACCCAAGGGCTTCCAGGACACCCACGCCACCGCCGAGAAGGTCGCCGAGGTGCTCGGCCGGGGCGCCATCGAGGTCGCCGTCTGCTCGACCGGCCTCATCGGTGTGCTGCTGCCCATGGACAAGCTGCTCCCGGGCGTCGAGACCGCCGCCGCCCAGCTCTCCGAGCACGGCGGCGAGAAGGCCGCCATCGCCATCAAGACCACCGACACCGTCCACAAGACGTCCGTCGTGACCAAGGACGGCTGGACCGTCGGCGGCATGGCGAAGGGCGCCGGCATGCTCGCCCCCGGCCTCGCCACCATGCTGGTCGTCCTCACCACTGACGCCGCCCTCGACAGCGACGTACTGGACAAGGCCCTGCGCGCCGCCACCAAGGTCACCTTCGACCGCGTCGACTCCGACGGCTGCATGTCCACCAACGACACCGTGCTGCTCCTCGCCTCCGGCGCCGCCGAAGTCACCCCGGGGTACGAGGAGTTCGCCGAGGCCGTACGGGCCGTCTGCGACGACCTCGGCCAGCAGCTGATCCGGGACGCCGAGGGCGCCAGCAAGGACATCAAGGTCGAGGTGATCAACGCCGCGACCGAGGACGACGCCGTCGAGGTGGGCCGGTCCATCGCCCGCAACAACCTCCTCAAGTGCGCCATCCACGGCGAGGACCCCAACTGGGGCCGCGTCCTGTCCGCGATCGGCACGACCAAGGCCGCCTTCGAGCCCGACCGGCTCAACGTCGCCATCAACGGCGTCTGGGTGTGCAAGAACGGCGGCGTCGGCGAGGACCGCGAGAAGGTCGACATGCGCTACCGCGAGGTGCACATCGTCGCCGACCTCGCCGCGGGCTCCGAGACCGCCACCATCTGGACCAACGACCTCACCGCCGACTACGTCCACGAGAACAGCGCCTACTCGTCATGAGCACTACGCGGAAGCACACCGCCCTCCCCAAGGCCCAGATCCTCATCGAGGCGCTGCCCTGGCTGGTCCGCCACAACGGCAAGACCGTCGTCATCAAGTTCGGCGGCAACGCCATGATCGACGAGGACCTGAAGGCCGCGTTCGCCCAGGACGTCGTGTTCCTGCACCACGCCGGGCTCAAGCCCGTCGTCGTGCACGGCGGCGGTCCGCAGATCAGCGCCGCCCTCGACAAGCACGGCATCGTCAGCGAGTTCAAGGCGGGCCTGCGCGTCACCACCGAGGACGCCATGGACGTCGTACGGATGGTGCTGGCCGGTCAGGTCCAGCGGGAGCTGGTCAATCTGCTCAACGAACACGGCCCGCTGGCCGTGGGGCTGACCGGCGAGGACGCGCACACCATCACCGCCACCAAGCACCAGCCCGAGATCGACGGCGAGCTCGTCGACATCGGGCGGGTGGGCGAGATCACCGACATCGACACGGGCGCGATCGAGGCCCTGCTGGCCGACGGCCGTATCCCGGTCGTCTCGTCGATCGCCCGGAGCCAGGACGACGGACATGTCTACAACGTCAATGCTGATACGGCGGCTGCGGCACTCGCTGCTGCTCTGGGCGCCGAAACCCTCATGGTCCTCACGGACGTCGAGGGCCTCTACGAGGACTGGCCCCACTCCGACGAGGTGATCAGCCGCCTCACCGCTTCCCAACTGGAGGAGCTGCTGCCGGAGTTGAGCTCCGGCATGGTGCCGAAGATGGAGGGCTGCCTGCACGCCGTGCGGGGCGGCGTCACCACCGCCCGGGTCATCGACGGCCGGGTCCAGCACTCCATCCTGCTGGAGATCTTCACCGACGAAGGAATCGGCACGATGGTCGTGCCGGACGTGCAAGAGGGGGACGCCGAATGACGGGGAATCAGGAGCTCACCCAGCGGTGGCAGGGCTCGCTCATGAACAACTACGGCACCCCGAGGCTCCCTCTCGACCGCGGTGAGGGCCTGAAGGTCTGGGACACCGAGGGCAAGCAGTACTTCGACTGGGTCGGCGGCATCGCCACCAACGCGCTCGGCCACGCGCACCCGGCGATCGTCGAGGCCGTGAGCAAGCAGATCGCGTCCCTCGGCCACATCTCCAACTTCTTCATGGCCGAGCCGACCGTCGTCCTCGCCGAACGGCTCCTGCAGCTCTTCGGCCGGGACGGCAAGGTCTTCTTCTGCAACTCCGGCGCCGAGGCCAACGAGGCCGCGTTCAAGATCGGCCGGCTGACCGGGCGGACCCACATCGTCGCCACCGAGGGCGGCTTCCACGGCCGCACGATGGGCGCCCTCGCGATGACCGGCCAGGCCGGCAAGCGGGAGCCGTTCCTGCCGCTGCCCGGCGATGTCACGCACGTGCCGTTCGGCGACGCGCAGGCGCTGGCCGCCGCGGTCACCGAGGAGACCGCCCTTGTGATCATCGAGCCGATCCAGGGCGAACTCGGGGTCGTGGTGCCGCCGGCCGGCTATCTGAAGGCGGCGCGGGCGATCACCGCCGCCAGCGGTGCGCTGCTCGTCCTCGACGAGGTGCAGACCGGCATCGGCCGTACCGGGCACTGGTTCGAATACCAGGCCCACGAGGGCGTGCTGCCCGACGTCGTCACGCTCGCCAAGCAGCTCGGCGGCGGGCTGCCGCTGGGTGCGACGGTCGCCTTCGGGCGGGCCGCGGAGCTGCTGCAGCCCGGTCACCACGGGACGACCTTCGGCGGGAACCCGGTCGCGTGTGCCGCGGGACTGGCCGTGCTGGACACCATCGCCAACGACGGGTTGCTGGAGAACGTCAAGCGGCAGAGCGAGAAGGTGCGCGACGGGGTCGAGGCGCTGGGCCACCCGTTGATCGACTATGTCCGGGGCGCGGGACTGCTCCTGGGTATCGTGCTCACCGAGCCGCTCGCCGCCAAGGTGCAGCAGGCGGCTCAGGACGCCGGTTTCCTGGTGAACGCGCCCGCCCCCGATGTCGTACGGCTCATGCCGCCGCTGAACCTCGGTGACGACGAAGTGGAGGCGCTTCTTCAGGCCCTTCCCGGCATCCTTGACGTGGCCAACGGGGACGGATGATCCGGGAAATGAGACGACGATGAGTCAGGCGCAGGACCACGAGCACAACGGGGCCGCCGGGCCTGCCGTGCCACAGACCCGCACCGCGCGCCACCGCCGGATCGTGGACATCCTCAACCGGCAACCCGTGCGGTCGCAGAGCCAGTTGGCGAAGCTGCTCGCCGACGACGGGTTGAGCGTCACGCAGGCGACGCTCTCCCGGGATCTGGACGAGCTCAACGCGGTGAAGATCCGTAACAACGAGGGCGATCTGATCTACGCGGTGCCGAGTGAGGGGGGTTTTCGGACCCCCCGTGCGCCGCTGGGCGAGTCGGCCAAGGAGGAGCGGATGCGGCGGCTTTCCCAGGAGCTGCTGATCTCCGCGGAGGCTTCTGCGAACCTCGTGGTCCTGCGGACCCCTCCGGGGGCTGCGCAGTTCTTGGCCTCGGCCATTGATCAGGCCGAGCTGCAGGACATCTTGGGGACCATTGCCGGTGACGACACGTTGCTGTTGATCAGCCGGAACCCTACGGGGGGTCAGGCTCTGGCTGATCATTTGCTGCGGTTGGCTCAGAACGGGCACTGAGTGTCAGCCGAGTCGAGATGCGAGGCCGCCTGTGCAGCGGACTTCATCCCCGGCCGTGATCAAGAGGGCCTCCACGTCCGGCAATGACTCCAACCACCGCAGACCTTGCCTCGACCCCATCGCGAAAGCCGCCGTCGCCCAGCAGTCCGCCCAGGTCAATTGCGGGGCCACCACAGTCACCGCCACCAGGTCCGTCACCGCGGAGCGGCCGGTGCGCGGGTCGACTATGTGCGCGCCCCGCTCCGCCGTGCCGGATGTGGCCACCGCCAGTTCGTCCAGGCCGGCGGCGGAGATGACTGCCGCGAGGCCGCCCGGGCGGAGGGGGTCGGAGACTCCCACGCGCCAGGGGCGCTGTGCGCCCGGTACGCCGAGGAGTTGG
Source organism: Streptomyces regalis (assembly GCF_001509475.1). Taxonomy (GTDB): domain Bacteria; phylum Actinomycetota; class Actinomycetes; order Streptomycetales; family Streptomycetaceae; genus Streptomyces; species Streptomyces regalis. The sequence continues at coordinate 22,132 of NZ_LLZG01000418.1, read as the reverse complement.
ACGTCGCCGCCGCCGTTGACGCTGACGCCGGTCACGCCGGGGATCTTCGCGAGGCGGCGGGCCGCGCGTTCGACGGACCAGCCCTTGACGATGCCCGTCGGGTCGAGGCGGCCCTCGTACGAGGTGCTGAACCAGCCCTCGCTGAGCCGCTCCGCCTCGGCGCCCAGTTCGAGCACCTCGGCGACCTCCGGATCGCACCGTTCGACGGTCAGCTCACCGCTCACCAGCCGGGAGACCTGGCTGTCGTCGCGGTAGGTGCTGAACACCTCGTCGACCCGGTGCAGTCCGGTGACCGCCTCTTCCAGTGCCGACTTCACGGCACCGGGGTCCCCGCCGCGGACGTCGAAGGAGAAGACCGTCCCCATGACCTCCTCCGCATGACGTACCGCGGCGGGAGCTTCTGCCGGTTCCGCCACCGTGTCAGCCACCGGCCTGGTCCAGGGCCGACTGGAGGGACTCCTTGTAGCCGGCGCTGGTGTACGTGGCTCCGGAGACCGCGTCGATGTCGGCGCTGCCCGCCGCCACGGCGGCTTGGTTGAGCTTCGGTACGGCGTTCGCGGTGACCTGGTCGCTCCGGCCGCCCTTGGGCGTCTGGACCGCCTCGGCCTTGGTGATCTTTCCGCCGCTGACCGTGATCCGGACCTGGACCGGCCCGTACTGGGTCTGGGCGACGCTGCCGGTGACGGTACTGGCCTGGGCGGCGCCCGACCCTTGCGAACCGGAGTCCTGTGAGCCCGAGCCCTGCGACGAACCGGCGCTCGCCTTCGCCTTGTCGATGGCCGACTGGAGGGACTCCTTGTAGCCCGCGCTGGTGTACGTCGCTCCCGACACCGCGTCGATGTCCGCGCTCTGCGCGGCGACCGCCGCCTGGTTGAGCTTGGGCACGGCGTTCGCGGTGACCTGGTCGCTCTGGCCGCCCTTGGGTGCCTGGACGGCCTCCGCCTGGGTGATCTTCCCGCCCGCCACGGTCAGCCGCACCTGCACGGCCCCGTACTGGGTCTGCGCCGCGTCACCGGTGATCGTGCCGGTGCCGGCCGCCTGGGCGCCGCCCTGCGGCGACTGTGCCGCCACGGGTGGTGCCGTGCCGCCCGCCGCCGCGGAGGCCGGGTCGGTCGCCGGCTTCAGCGAGAGCAGCAGCACGATCCCGGACACGGTGGCCGCGCCGGCCAGCACGACACGCCGGATGGGGTGACTCTTCCTCATGGCTCCTACAGCTCCTGAAGTCCGAAGTCTGGTGTGTGACGGTCCCGTCGCTCACATCTCGAACGACTCGTGATGGATGCGGCGGGCGGGCACACCCGCGCCGCGCAGGGCCTCGTAGACGGACTGCGCGAAGCCGGCCGGCCCGCACATGAACACGTCGTGCTTGTCGATGTCGGGCAGCTTCTGGCGCAGCCGCTCCGCCGAGATGTCCGGCCGCTCGCCGTCCGGGCTGTTGACCGCGTACATCAGCCGGGCGCCGCGCTCGTCGGCGATGGCCGCGAGCTCGTCCCACAGCGCCAGGTCCTGGGTGCTGTTGGCCCGGTAGAGCAGGGTGATGTCGCCGGACGCGCCGGGCAGCGTCTCGAACAGGGCCCGCATCGGTGTGATGCCCACCCCGCCCGCGACCAGCAGCACCTTGCCCCGGCTGCGGCGCTGGGCGGTCAGCGCGCCGTACGGCCCCTCGGCCCACACCTTGGTGCCCGGCTTCAGATCGCGCAGCCGCGAGGTGTGGTCGCCGATCGCCTTGACCGTGATCCGCAGCATGTCCGGGCGGGGCGCCGCCGACAACGAGTAGGGGTGGGAGCTGAACCGCATGCCCGGTGCCTTGAACCGCCACCGGAAGAACTGTCCGGCCTCCGCGCCCATGCGGTGCAGCTTGCGTCCGCCGATCAGCACCGACACGATGCCCGGCGTCTCCTCGATGACCGCCTCGACGTACATCCGGTGCCGCAGGTTGAGGCGGATCGGGGTGAGGATCCGGTACCAGACCACCAGCGCGGTCACGATCCCGTACAGCCCGTACCAGAAGGTCTTCGCGGACGGCTCGACGGCGAACTCGTTGCCGGTGGTGATCTGGTGCCAGAACGTCAGGTACACCGCCGCGTACGTGAGCAGGTGCACGTGGTACCAGGTGTCGTACGGGATCCGGCGGCGGATGCCCCCGATCGAGATGAACGCGATGAAGAACAGCAGGCCGGTGCCGATGGCCGCCTTGCCCATGTCCGGCAGCGTGTTGACCGAGTCGATCGTCTGCTGGACGACGTCGCCGAGCGTCTTGCCTGCCTGCAGCGCGTACGCCCACATGGTGAGGAAGACGTGCGCGATGACCAGGCAGATCGTGTAACGACCGCTCATCGCGTGCCACCGTGCGACCCGGTCCGACCCCACCCGCCGCTCCAGCGCGGGCACCCGGGCCATCTGCAGCACGACGAGCGCCATGAGATAGCCGGCCAGCAGACCGGTGATCCGCCCGGCGGCGAGGATCTTGGCGGTGTTGTCCGCGAGGGACGGCGTGTTGTCCCACCACAGCCACAGCACCGCTGCCGCGCCCGCCCATAGGGCGACGACCAGCGGGACGGCCGGGGAGCGGCGCGGGCGGATGCGGCGCATCGTCTGGCGGCGAGCGGCACGGCCGCCTGCGAGCGTGGTGGTCACGGTTCCTCCGGGGACGGGAGCAAGGGGAGTGCGTGATGGGCGTGGTCCCTTGGCCCAGAGATACGTGCGGGGAGGTCCGTGTGTTCAGTGCCGCTTGCTCAGTAGCGGGTGATCGCCGTGGGCCCGTCCGCCGTCCCGATCGCGATGTGCGGTTTCCGCCGCGGATCGGCCCACCTGAGGATCCGCTTCATCGCGTCCTCGGACACCGACACACAACCGGCCGTCGCCCCACGCCCCTTCACATGGAGGAAGATCCCGGCACCTCGCCCCTTCACCGGGCGCTCGTAGTTGAAGTCGATGACGAGCGCGTACGCGTACAGCGCCCCGTACGAGACCAGGTGCTCGGACTCGACGGCCCGGCAGTCGCGCGCCAGCGGCTCGGTCCAACGGTTGTACGCGCGCGAGTCGTTGTCCTGGCACCACCAGGAGTCCCGGTGCACACGGCGGTACTTGTACGTCGTGCCGCGCGGCGCCGCTTCGATGCCGAAGGCATACGGCAGCCCGTACAGCCCCGTCGGCGTCGTGTTCGTGCCCTGCTTCCGCGAGGTCCCCTCGACGAGTCCCCTCGCGCCGAAGCGGGCCGACGCCGAACCGGCCTTCACCCACGTCCCGTCCACCCGGTCCCACCAGGTGACGGTCCCCGACGTCGAGCCGGTCCTCGGTGCCACGGCGGTGATCAGCTGGGTACCGCCCCCGGTGTCGGCCATGCGCGCGGGCAGGGGAGGCGGCGTCCCGTCTCCCGTGGCGGCACCGAGCACGAGGACGGACGCGGACGCGAGGGCGACGACACCGTGGCGCATGGCTCAGACGCTAGACGGAGGCAGCGGCAACGGCAGCCCGGGTAGTCCATCCAGGCTGGTCGCGATGTGGTCCTTCTTGGCGAAGTACGCGCTGAGCGAGTCGTCGTCCTCGCGCGCGAACCGCCTGGCGTGCAGGTCGCGGTCTTCGTCGTACGTCATGAGGGGCACCGCGTACCCGCAGGAGTCCCGAATGACTTCGGCTCGCACCACGATGATCGCGCGCAGGCCGTGCAGGTCGGGTCGATGTCGGGAACGTGCCCGAGCAGTTCCTTGAACCGTGGGTCGTCCCGGAAGACGGCCTCACCGCGGCCGTGCACACGGACGATGTTGGGGCGGGCCCTGGAAGGCGCACCACATGAGGGTGATCCGGCCGTTCTCCCGCAGATGCGCGATGGTCTCGGCGTTGGACCCGGCGAAGTCGAGGTAGGCCAGGGTGAGTTCGTCGAGGATCGCGAAGGAGCCCTTGAGGCCCTTGGGGGAGAGGTTGACGGTGCCGTCGGCTGACAGGGGAGCGGTCGAGGTGAAGAAGAGGGGCTGCTCCTCGATGAAGGTGCGGAGTCTGCCGTCCATGCGTCCGTAAGTTTTCCCACGTTCATCGAGTATGGACGTGGATCGTTCGCCTGTCTAAGGAATTCGCCTGTTCACTCGCAGGCGCCATGGCCGCCCCGGCCGGCGTGCCAACGGGGCGGCCATGGCTGCCTGTCACGTCACTTGACGAGCTGGCAGGCCGCCAGGGAGTTCAGGCCCTGGGGCTTCGCGGCGGTGCGGCCGATCGAGATGGCGATGCGGTCGATGGCGGCGGTGCGCTTGTCCTTGAGCGGGCCGAGGATGGCGTTCTGGACGAAGTTGGGTCCGGTTGACGAGGCGCTGGTTGGCCTCCTGGATCTGCGTGTTGAGCAGTGCGAGGTTGCGGTCGACCTCGGCCTTGGCGGAGGCCGGGACCGCGGGCAGCTTCGACTTCACGTCAGGGCAGCTGATCGTGCCGACACCGCCTGCGTTGCCGCTGTTTCCGGTGTTGCCCGTGTTCCCGCCGGCCTGCTGCCCGGGGGTCGCCTTCGCGGGGGGCGTGGCCTTGGCGCCGCCGCCCGCATTGGTCCCGGTCGCGTTCAAGGTGCACGGCGCCAGCGCGTCCAGCCCCTGCGGCTTGGCCGCCGTGCGTCCGATCGCCGTCGCGATGCGGTTGACCGTCGCCACGCGCTTGTCCTTGAGCGGGCCGAGGATGGCGTTCTGGACGAAGTTGGGTCCGCCCTGGCCGTTGACGAGGCGCTGGTTGGCCTCCTGGATCTGCGTGTTGAGCAGTGCGAGGTTGCGGTCGACCTCGGCCTTGGCGGAGGCCGGGACCGCGGGCAGCTTGGACCTGACGTCCGGGCAAGTGATCGTGCCGGGGCTCGCCAGTGTGCGGGCGCTGGTCCCGCTGTTCTTGGACGTCTCCCCCGCGAGGGCGAAGCCGGCGATCACCGTGCCGGACAGTGCCACCGCGGCAGCGCCGCCGATGAACGCGACGCGACGCTTGTTGTACTTCGGAAGAGCCCTGGACATGCGGATGCCTCACTCGGGTCAGGTGGTCGTGGTTGACAAACGCGGCGCCTGCGTTCGGCGAGAGATACGGGTAAGCGGTTTCTCGCGTTCAAAGGCGGCTCGGATTTCCCGCTGCCACGGGCCGGGATTGACGAATCATGCAGAGCTCTGCATAATCATGCATACACAGTGTGGTGAGCGCGCACTAGCCTGACGACCGCCTCCCCGTTCACGCCACGGGGAGGCGGTGCCACACCCAGACCCTCCCGAGGAGCACAGCGAGTGAGCAGCAACAGCGGTGACGTCCGGCTCTGGGGCGGCCGTTTCGCCGACGGTCCCGCCGAGGCCCTGGCCAAGCTGTCCGCGTCCGTCCACTTCGACTGGCGGCTGGCCCCCTACGACATCGCCGGTTCGCGTGCCCACGCGCGCGTGCTGCACAAGGCGGGGCTGCTCACGGAGGACGAGCTGACCCGGATGATCGCCGGGCTCGACCAGCTGGAGGCGGACGTCGCCGACGGCTCCTTCGTGGGCACGATCGCCGACGAGGACGTCCACACCGCCCTGGAGCGGGGCCTGCTGGAGCGCCTCGGCCCGGACCTGGGCGGCAAGCTGCGCGCGGGCCGGTCCCGCAACGACCAGGTGGCCACCCTGTTCCGGATGTACCTCCGCGACCACGCCCGCATCATCGGCGGTCTGATCGCCGACCTCCAGGACGCGCTGATCGGCCTCGCCGAGGCCCACCCGGACGTGGCGATGCCCGGCCGCACCCACCTGCAGCACGCCCAGCCGGTGCTCTTCGCCCACCATGTCCTGGCCCACGTCCAGTCGCTGTCCCGGGACGCGGAGCGGCTGCGTCAGTGGGACGAGCGCACGGCCGTCTCGCCGTACGGCTCCGGCGCCCTGGCGGGTTCCTCCCTCGGCCTGGACCCGGAGGCGGTGGCGAAGGACCTCGGCTTCGAGCACGGGTCCGTCGCCAACTCGATCGACGGCACGGCGTCGCGTGACTTCGTCGCCGAGTTCGCCTTCATCACCGCGATGATCGGGGTGAACCTCTCCCGGATCGCCGAGGAGGTCATCATCTGGAACACGAAGGAGTTCTCCTTCGTGACCCTGCACGACGCGTTCTCCACCGGCTCGTCGATCATGCCGCAGAAGAAGAACCCGGACATCGCGGAGCTGGCGCGCGGCAAGAGCGGCCGCCTGATCGGCAACCTCACGGGCCTGATGGCCACGCTGAAGGCCCTGCCCCTCGCCTACAACCGCGACCTCCAGGAGGACAAGGAGCCGGTCTTCGACTCCTGCGACCAGCTGGAGGTCCTGCTCCCCGCCTTCACCGGCATGATGGCCACCCTCACCGTCAACCGCGAGCGCATGGAGGAACTGGCCCCGGCCGGCTTCTCCCTCGCCACCGACATCGCCGAGTGGCTGGTCAAGCAGGGCGTCCCCTTCCGGGTCGCGCACGAGGTCGCCGGCGAGTGCGTCAAGGTCGCCGAGTCCGAGGGCAAGGAACTGGACGGCCTGACGGACGAGCAGTTCGCGAAGATCAGCACCCATCTGACGCCGGAGGTGCGGACGGTGCTGAACGTGCCGGGTGCCCTTGCTTCGCGTAGCGGCCGGGGCGGTACGGCGCCGAGCGCGGTGGCGGTGCAGCTGGCGGAGGTGAAGCAGGACGTGGCAGCCCAACACCGGTGGGCGAATCGCCCCTAAGGGGCGCGGGGCTGTATCGATTTGCGGCTCCGCCGCGTGGGCGCGACAAGCCACGACGAACCCGCACTCGCCGAACTACCGCACAACCCGAATCCTGAGGCGAAGGTCATCACGGGTTACGTTGGTCGGAAGCCGAACCGGATCCGACCGAACGGAGCGCGCGATGCCCTTCGCCCGACTGGCAACAGCGACGACCCCGACCTGCCACATCGGACTCGGCCTCGCCGCCGTCGGCCGCCCCGGCTACATCAACCTCGGCCGGGACAAAGACCTCGGAGAGAACCGCAGCGTCGAAACGCTGCGCACCCGAACCCACGAACTCCTCGACGCCGCCTACGCCCAAGGCGTCCGCTACTTCGACGCAGCCCGCTCCTACGGCCGCTCCGAGGAGTTCCTCGCGGACTGGCTCAACAAAAACCCCCGCATCGACGACGTGGTCATCGGCAGCAAGTGGGGCTACACCTACACCGCCGACTGGTCCACCGACGCCGAGAAACACGAGGTCAAGGACCACACCCTCCCGACGTACGAGCGCCAGCGCGCCGAGACCGACGCCCTCCTCGGTGACCGGCTCGACCTCTACCAGATCCACTCGGTGACCCCGGACAGTCCCGCCCTCGCCGACAAGGACCTCCACGCAAGGCTGGCCGAAGCCGCCGCCCAGGGCCTCACCATCGGCTTCTCCACCAGCGGCCCCGCCCAGGCCGACGCGATCCGCGCCGCCCTCGCCGTGACGGTCGACGGCGAGCCCCTCTTCCGTACCGTCCAGTCGACGTACAACGCCCTGGAGACCTCGGCCGGCCCTGCCCTCGCCGAGGCGCACGACGCCGGGCTCACGGTGATCGTCAAGGAGGGCATGGCCAACGGGCGGCTCGCGGACCCGTATGCGCCGGACGCGCTGAAGGCCGTAGCCGAAGAGACGTCTCTGGGCTGCGACGCCGTCGCCCTCGCGGTGATCCTGCGCGAGCCCTGGGCCGGCGTGGTCCTCTCCGGCGCCGCGACGACCGTCCAGCTCGCGTCCAACCTGCACGCGGCGGTCGTGGACCTCGACGACGGGCAGGTGGAGCGGCTCGCCGCGCTGGTGGAGGAGCCGGGCGCGTACTGGGGGCGGCGCGGGCAGCTGCCCTGGCACTGACACGTCCTCCGAGCCAAGGGCTGTGAGCTTCGCATGCCTTGAATGAGACATCAATGTCTCACATGGGTTATGGTTGTCTCATGGCCGTCGATCGTGACCACGTACTGCGCAGTGCCGCCGCCCTGCTGACCCGCAAATCCACCGCGACCATGGACGAGGTCGCCAAGGCCGCCGGGATCAGCCGGGCCACACTGCACCGGCACTTCGCCGGGCGCGACGCCCTCGTGCGGGCGCTGGAGGCGCTCGGTATCGCGGAGTGCGAGGCAGCGGTGGACGCGGCACGGCTGGACGAGGGGCCGGCGAGTGACGCCGTACGTCGCCTCGTCCGCGAGATCGAGTCCGCCGCCGGACTCCTCGCCTTCCTCTACACCGAGAACCAACTGTTCGAGGGGGAGGCGCAGAACGAGGGCTGGTCCAGGATCGACGGCCGTATCGCCGCGCTGTTCCGGCGCGGACAGGACAGCGGCGAGTTCCGGATCGATCTCACGCCCGCGTGGCTCACCGAGGCCCTGTTCGGGCTGCTCGCCTCCGGCGCCTGGGTCGTGCAGAGCGGCAAGGTCGCCCCCAAGGACTTCCACCACATGATCGTCGAGCTGTTGCTCGGCGGCGCGCTCAGAAGAGAGGAATCATGACCAGCACCCTGCAGCCGGCGACCACGACCGAGGCGGTGAAGCGTTCGGGCCGCTGGCTCGCGCTGTCCGTCCTCGTGCTCGCCGTGCTGCTGGTGGCCGTCGATGCGACCGTCCTCGGTCTCGCGACCCCCTACATCAGCGAGGACCTGAAGCCCTCCGGCACCCAGCTCCTCTGGATCGGCGACGTCTACTCCTTCGTCATCGCGGGTCTGCTCGTGTCGATGGGCAGCCTCGGCGACCGCATCGGCCGCAAGCGGATCCTGCTCGTCGGCGCCACGGCGTTCGGCGCGATATCGGTCCTCAACGCCTACGCGACGACCCCTGAACTGATGATCCTGGCCCGGGCGTTGCTCGGTGTCGCGGGCGCCACCCTGATGCCCGCCACGCTCGCCCTGATCCGCAACCTCTTCCACGACCCGCGCGAACGCAGCCTCGCCGTCGGCATCTGGGGCGCGACGGCGTCCGCCGGTACGGCAGTCGGACCGATCGTCGGCGGCTTCCTGCTCGAACACTTCTGGTGGGGTTCGGTCTTCTTGATCAACCTGCCGGTGATGGTGGTCCTCGTCCTCGTCGGCATGAAGCTGCTGCCCGAATCGCGAAACCCGAGTCCCGGCCCCTGGGATGTGATCAGCGTCGCCCTGTCCCTCGTCGGCATGGTGGGCATCGTGTACGCCGTCAAGGAGGCCGCCACGCACGGCTTCACGTGGGCCACGCTCGCCGTGGGCCTGCTGGGCGCGGCCGCGCTGTACGGCTTCGTCCGCCGCCAGTTCACCCTGCCGACCCCGCTGCTGGACATGCGGCTGTTCCGCCACCGCGGCTTCAGCGGCGCGGTCCTCGCCGACCTGCTGACCATCCTCGGCCTGTCCGGCCTGGTGTTCTTCCTCTCCCAGTTCCTGCAACTCGTGCAGGGCAGGGGCCCGTTCGAGGCGGGCCTCGCGGAGCTGCCCGCCGCGATCGGCGCGGTGGTGGCCGGCCTGATCGCGGGTCGCGCGGCCCGCCGCTTCTCGGTACGGGTCGTCGTCTCCGGCGGCCTCGCGGCGATCGGCCTCGCCCTGGCCGTGCTCACGGTGATCGACCGCTCGACGGGCTATCCGCTGCTCGGGGCCGCCCTGCTGGTGGTCGGCGTCGGCGCGGGCTTCTCCTTCACGGTGACGTCCGACGTGATCCTCTCCAGCGTGCCGAAGGAGCAGGCGGGGGCGGCGTCCGCGGTGTCCGAGACGGCGTACGAGTTGGGCGCCGCACTGGGCATCGCCGTACTGGGCTCGATCGTGACCGGTGTGTACCGGGACTTCACGGGCCCGGCGGGCACTCCGGCCGAGGCCCACGAGTCACTGGGGGGCGCGGTGGAGGCGGCGGCAGGCCTGCCCACCCATACATCCGAGGCTCTGCTCGATGCTGCCCGCCATTCCTTTGTGGATGGCCTGGCGCTGGCGTCGGGCGTAGGCGCGGCGGTCCTGCTCACTGCGGCTGCGGCAGCGTGGTTCCTCCTCCGCGGCCAACGGCTGGGCAGTGCCGCTTAAGGGGCGCGGGGCTGTGTTCGACATGCGGCTCCGCCGCGTGGGCGCGAGCAACCACAGACCACCCGCAGCCGCCGTACCTGAGAACCGAAACGGCGCTACGCAGCCTCTTTGGCCTTGCTGGCGTACATGTCCACGTACTCCTGCCCCGACAACCGCATGACCTCAGCCATCACAGAGTCGGTCACCGCCCGCAGCACATAACGGTCCCGGTCCATCCCCTCGTACCGAGAGAACTCCATCGCCTCACCGAACCGCACCGTCACCTTCCGAGGCCGCGGCATCCCCGCCCCACCCGGCTGAATCTTGTCGGTGCCGATCATGGCGAACGGAACGACGGGCGCACCGGTCATCAGCGTCAACCGCGCGATACCGGTGCGCCCCCGGTACAGCCGCCCGTCGGGAGACCGCGTGCCCTCGGGGTAGATGCCGAAGACCTTGCCCTCCTCCAGAATGCGGCGCCCGGTCATCAGGGCCGCGACCCCGCCCCGGCCGCCGTCCCGGTCGACCGGGATCATGCCGACGCCGGTGAAGAACCACGCCATGAGACGGCCCTTGAGGCCCTTGCCCGTGACGTACTCGTCCTTGCCGATGAAGAAGACCTGACGGTCGCAGACCAGCGGAAGGATCATCGAGTCGATGAAGGTGAGGTGGTTGCCGGCCAGGATGACCGGGCCGTCGCCCGGGATGTGCTCAGCGCCCTCCACCTGCGGGCGGAACATCAGGCGCATGATCGGTCCGAGCACTGCCTTGATGAGCGCGAAGCGGGACAACGGGCCCTCCGGTGTCAAGGGATTCGGTATAAGTCTGTGCAGGTGAGGACGATACTCGCGGTTCCCGGGGTCCCGCACATCGGGTGGGCCGACTTCACCGAGGCCTTACGCACTGTTGACGCAGGTTTACCTGCGGTGGCGTGCCGTGGGCGGTGCGTAACGAGCCCGCCATGATGTGACGGACATCGCCCCGAGGGCCTACCCGACGACTTCCCCCGCACCGCCAGGCCCATTCCGACGGGCCGTCACCTCACCTTTCCCGTACGACATTCAGCGTCACCCGCGAGTTCCGCCGGAGGTCTCCCGTCCGTCATGTGCACGCACCTACGATCGGCGCGCACTGAATGGGAAGACGGTCAGGGAGGGCCCTCATGGGAACCCAGGAGAACGAGCAGGCGGGCGTAACCGGACGGCGGATGCTTCTCGGCGCGGCCGTGCTCGGCGCGGGCGGAGCGGTCCTCGGGCTGTCCGGTACGGCGAGAGCGGCCGAGACCCGGTACGGCGGTGGCGGTGGCGGCGGCCTGAAGAGCCTGCCCAAGCCGACGATCATCGGCCACCGCGGCGCCAGCGGCTACCGGCCCGAGCACACCCTCGGCTCCTACCAGCTGGCCCTCGACATGGGCGCCGACATCGTCGAGGCGGGCGACCTCGTCCCGACCAAGGACGGCCACCTCGTCTGCCGGCACGAGCCGGAGATCGGGGGCACGACCGATGTCGCCGACCATCCCGAGTTCGCCGACCGCAAGAAGACCAAGCTCCTCGACGGTGTCTCCACCACCGGCTGGTTCACCGAGGACTTCACGCTCGCCGAGCTGAAGACCCTGCGCGCGATCGAACGCATTCCGGCCAACCGCTCGCACAACACCCTCTACAACGGCCGCTGGGAGGTCCCCACCTTCGAGGAGGTCCTGAAGTGGCAGGACGAGCAGACCCGTAAGCGCGGCAAGCAGGTCTGGATCTACCCCGAGCTCAAGCACCCCACCTACTTCCGCAAGCAGGGTCTCGCCCTGGAGGAGCGGATCGCCAAGGTGCTGCACAAGCACGGCAAGGACCGGCGGAACTCGCCGGTCATCGTCCAGTCCTTCGAGCCGACCAGCATCCAGCGCCTGAACAAGCTGGTCGACAACCCGCTGGTGGTCCTGCTCTCCGGCCCGACCACCCGCCCCTGGGACTTCGTCGAGACGGGCGACCCGCGCACGGTCGCCGACCTGGTCAAGCCCGCCGGCCTCAGGGAGATCGCCTCCTACGCCCAGGGCATCGGCACCACCCTGGACCTGATCATCCCGAAGGACGCGAACGGCAACCTCACCACGCCCACCACGCTGGTGAGCGACGCGCACAAGGTCGGCCTGCTCCTGCACCCCTGGACCATGCGCAACGAGAACCCCTTCCTCCCCGCGAACTTCCGCAAGGGCACCGACGCGGACGCCTACGGCGACGTCTTCGGCGCCTACAAGGCGTACTTCGCCACCGGCATCGACGGTGTCTTCACCGACAACCCCGACACGGGCGTGCTGGCCCGCGAGGACTTCGTCAACAGCTGAGACCCCCGCCCCGGTTGGGGTGACTGTCGGCCGCCCGGGCAACCCCGCGCCCGGGCGGCCGCGTCGTGCCGCATATGACGGACGACCTGGTTGCCGCCCTGCGCCCGCTGCTCCTCGCGGAGGCCTCCGCCGAGGCACACGCCTCCGGAACGGAGCCGGGCGACCTGGAACAGGCGGTCTGGCTCCGCCTCCTGGAACTCCTCGACTCGGACGGCCCACCCGTGGACCCGCAGAGCTGGCTGCGCAGGGCTGTGCGCTCCGAGGCGCGCCGAAGCCGCCGTACGACGCGACGGGAACAGCCGTACGAGACCGAGCCCGCCGCCGACACCGATCGCCACGACCCCGAACACATGGCCCTCGCGGCCGCCCGCGGCCGAGCCCTGCGCGAAGCGGTACGCCGACTCCCCGGCCGCTGCCCCCGCCTGATGGAGGCGCTCCTCTCCCCGAACGACCTGACATACCGGGAAATCGCGGGGGAGTTGGGTATCTCACAGGGCAGTCTCGGCCCGGAACGTTCCAGATGCCTGGGATGTCTGCGTCGTTTGCTCACACCGGAGGTTGCGGCCCGCGGAGTGCGGGGATAGGAGTGAGGGACGACAGGCGATCAGGTGAGCGGGAGGCGTGCGCACATGGGCATGAGCGTGACCATCTCTGCGGCGACCGAGCAGGACGCGGAGCAGATCTTCAGGCTGCAGTACCTGTGCTTCCAGAGCGAGGCTGCGCTGTACGGCAACTACCGCATCGACCCGCTGGTCCAGACTCTGGACTCGGTTCGCGCGGAGGTCGCCGCCGACTGTGTCTTCGTGGCGCGGCTGGGCGAGGAGGTCGTCGGCTCGGTCCGCGGCAGCGTCACCGAGGACGGCGCCGCCGCCATCGGCAAGCTCTGTGTCCACCCCCGCCTGCAGGGCCACGGCATCGGCGCCCGCCTGCTCCGCGCAGCGGAAGCGGGCCTGACCGAGCAGCGCGGCGCCACGAGGTTCCGCCTGCAGACGGGCCACCGCAGCGAGGGCAACCTCCGCCTGTACCGCAAGGTGGGTTACGAGGCGGTGGGCACCTCGAAGGGCGCAGACGGGGTCCCGATGATCGTCCTGGAGAAGCCGGCGGGAGCGTACGCCGCTACTGCGTGACGGCGCGTGCCTTGCGGAGCCAGTACATGGCCGACAGGGGCAGCAGCACGGGGATGAAGAGATACCCCATGCCGTAGTCGGACCAGACGGTCGCGTCGGGGAACGCCGAGGGCTCCACCAGGGTCCAGGTGCCGACGATCAGCACGCCCGCGAGCTCGGCGGCGCAGCACACCAGCGCCGCCTTGCGGGCCGTTTCGCCGCCTCGTACCAGGGTGTACGTGATGAACCCGTAGACGAGACCCGCGACGGCCGACAGCGCATAGGCGAGCGGCGCCCGGTCGAACTCGGTCGCGATCTGGTACGCCGATCGCGACACGGCCCCGACGACCATCACGCCGTAGAGCCAGACGAGCAGGATCCCGGGCCCGCTGATCAGCCGCGTCCTGGTGGGCTTGTCCTGCGTCACGGCCACCTCAGCCTCCCCAGATGTCATAGAGCCGCACCTCCAGCACGGCCAGTACCACACCGCCGGCGGCGACCGTCACCGAACCCCACTTGGACCGCTCGGCCAGCGACATGAAGCCCGCCGCCGGGATGCACGCGAACGAGCCCAGCAGATACGCCACGAAGATCGTCGTGCCCTGCTCCGGCTTCTCGCCCCGCGCCAGCAGCACGATCCCGACCACCAACTGCACCAGGGTCAGCACCGTCACCACGGCCATCCCGATGAAGTGCCAGTCCTTGGTCGGCTGATCACGGTAGGCCGCCCAACCGCACCAGGCGGCCAGCAGCAGCGCGGCGACCCCGGTCACCAGCGTCAGGGCATCAAGCATGGAGCGACCTTAATACGGCCCAAAAGGCCTGATGCGCCCGGCCCCCGGCGGTCAGACGGACGGTTCGTCGGCGACGAGTCCGGCGCCGCGATCGCCTCGAGGCCGTGTCCGGCAATCTCCGGCGGCCCCGTAGGGTCTAGACCATGACGATCCATGCGCGCGCTCTCCTGTTCGACAACGACGGCACCCTCGTCTCCTCCCTCGAATCCGTGGACCGCTGCTGGACCCGGTGGGCCGGCGAGTACGGGCTCACGGCCGAGGAGTTCGGGCGGGTCGAACTGCATGGGCGTCCGGCCGTCGAGATAGCCGCCGACCTGCTGCCCGCCGACGTCGTGCCGGAGGCCCTCGCACGGATCGAGACCCTGGAGGTGGAGGACGTACCGAACGGGGGCGCCCACCTGCTGCCCGGCACCAAGGCGTTCCTCGACGCGCTGCCCGCCGACCGCTGGGCCGTCGTCACCTCCGCCACCCGGCGACTCGCCGAGGCCCGGCTCGACGCGGTGGGGATCCGGCCCAAGACGATGGTCACCGCCGACGACATCACGCGCGGCAAGCCCGACCCCGAGCCCTACCTCCTCGCCGCCCGCGAACTCGGCGTCGACCCGGCCCACTGTGTCGTCTTCGAGGACGCCCCCGCCGGTCTGGCGGCCGGTCGCGCCGCCGGGATGATCACCGTGGCGTTGACCACAACCCACCAGGCCCACGAGCTCGACGCCGACCTGGTGGTGAAGGACCTGTCCGCCCTGTCCGCCCTGGTCACGGACGCCGGAGTCGAGATCTCCGTACGCGGATGAGAGCTGTCCGCCGCTGTCCAGTATGCGGACAGCGGCGGCCGGTAAGGACCGTACGTCTGGTTTACTGATCGCATGACCACGACGAGCTGCCGCACCTTTGCGACCGAGGCGACCATGACGCCCGGTGCTCGTTGTATGTGTCGAATGTGCGCCTGCTAGAGGGCCCCTGCACCACCCTGAGCCTCGCGCCCCGAAGCGAGAGCCCGCTCATGTCCGCGCGTACGCCAGGCGTACGGGACTGAGTTCCGCCCCGCGCACACGATTCTCCTCCCCGGTTCCACCGCGCCTGCGAGAACCGTGCTGCGTTCTGGCTGCTTTCGACCATGAACGCCATGTGCCCGGCGCCCACGACGCGCCGCGCACTCGACAGTGACGGAAACCCCAGTGATCACCACAACGGGCCTGACGAAAATTTACCGGGCTCACCGCTCACACGGCCGCGAGGTCACCGCCCTCGACGGCGTCGATCTGCATGTCCGCGAAGGCGAGGTGTACGGCGTCATCGGCCAGTCCGGCGCCGGCAAGTCCTCGCTCATCCGCTGCATCAACCTGCTGGAGCGCCCCACCGCCGGGACGGTGACCGTCGCCGGGCAGGACCTCACCGCCCTCGCGGGACGCGGTCCCCGGGCCGGCAAGGAACTCCGGCAGGCGCGCAGCCGTATCGGCATGGTCTTCCAGCACTTCAACCTGCTCTCCTCCCGGACGGTCCAGGACAACGTCGAGCTGCCGCTCGAGATCCTCGGCAAGTCGGGCAAGGAGCGCTCCCGCAAGGCACTCGAACTCCTCGACCTGGTGGGCCTCGCGGACAAGGCCAAGGCCTACCCCGCCCAGCTCTCCGGCGGCCAGAAGCAGCGTGTCGGCATCGCCCGCGCCCTCGCCGGCGACCCCAAGGTGCTCCTGTCCGACGAGGCCACCAGCGCTCTCGACCCGGAGACCACCCGCTCCATCCTCCAGCTACTGCGTGACCTGAACCGGCAGCTGGGCCTGACCGTCCTGCTCATCACCCACGAGATGGACGTCGTGAAGTCGATCTGCGACTCGGCGGCACTCATGGAGAAGGGGCGCATCGTCGAGTCCGGCACTGTCAGCGAGCTCCTCGCGACCCCCGGCTCCGAACTCGCCTCCGCGCTCTTCCCGGTGGGCGGCGAGGCCTCCGCCGAGGACCGCACCGTCGTCGACGTGACCTTCCAGGGCGAGGCGGCCACCCAGCCGGTCATCTCGCAGCTCTCGCGCACCTACAACATCGACATCTCGATCCTCGGCGCCGCCATCGACACCGTCGGCGGCCTCCAGGTCGGCCGCATGCGCATCGAACTGCCCGGCCGCTACGAGGACAACGTCGTGCCCATCGGCTTCCTGCGCGAACAGGGCCTGCAGATCGACGTACTGGGCCAGGAGCCCGTTCTGCTGAAGGAAGGTGCCCAGCTGTGACCTGGTCCGAGATGCAGCCCCTGCTGGAGCAGGCGTGTTGGGACACCCTCTACATGGTCGGGTGGTCCACCCTCATAGCCGTCGCCGGCGGTCTCCCGCTCGGCATCCTCCTCGTCCTCACCGACAGGGGCGGCCTGCTCCAGAACGTCCTGGCCAACAAGGTCATCGGGCAGATCGTGAACGTCGCCCGCTCGATGCCGTTCATCATCCTGATGGTCGCGCTGATGAGCTTCACGCGCTGGGTCACCGGCACGACCATCGGCCGCGAGGCCGCCATCGTGCCGCTCGCGATCGGCGCGATCCCTTTCTTCGCCCGCCTGGTTGAGACGGCTGTCCGCGAAGTGGACGGCGGCCTCGTGGAGGCCGTGCAGTCGATGGGCGGCAACACCTGGACGGTCGTACGCAAGGTCCTGGTACCCGAGTCCCTGCCCTCGCTGATCGCCGGCACCACGACCACGATCGTCGCCCTCATCGGCTACTCGGCCATGGCCGGCACGGTCGGCGCGGGCGGCCTCGGCGACATCGCCATCCGCTACGGCTACCAGCGCTTCGAGACCGAGCTGATGTGGCTCACCGTCGCGATCCTCGCCGTCGTCATCTCCCTCATCCAGTTCGCCGGCGACTACGCGGCCCGTTCCCTGCACCGCCGCAGCGGCCACTCGGGCCCGGGGCCGAAGCTGCGGCTGCTGAAGGCGTCCACGGCGACGAGCAAGACCGTCTGAATCACCTCGGACGGACCCCAGAACTCCCCGAACACCCAAGTCGGGGTCGCACCACCCATAAGGAAAGGCACTTTTCGTGCGTAACACCGCCAAGATCACCACTGCCGTCCTCGCCGCCGGAGCCCTCACCCTCGGGCTCTCCGCCTGCGGCTCGGACAAGGACTCCGGTTCCGACGCGAGCGCCCCGCTGAAGGTGGCCGCCACGCCCACCCCGCAGGGCGAGATCCTCACCTACATCAAGGACAAGCTCGCGAAGAAGGCCGGCCTCGAGCTCGAGGTCAAGGAGTTCACCGACTACGTGACGCCGAACACGGCCGTCCAGCAGGGTGAGGTCGACGCCAACTATTTCCAGCACCAGCCGTACCTGGACGACTTCAACAAGAAGAACGGCACCGACATCGTGGCCGTGCCGAACGCCACGGTGCACCTGGAGCCGCTCGGCGTGTACTCCCAGGGCGTCAAGAAGCTCGCGGACCTGGGGAAGGGCGCCACGGTCGCCGTCCCGAACGACACCACCAACGAGGCCCGCGCCCTGAAGCTCCTCGAGGCCAACGGCCTGATCAAGCTGAAGGCCGGCGTCGGCTACGAAGCGACCCCCAAGGACATCGCCTCCAACCCCAAGAACCTTCAGTTCAAGGAGCTCGAGGCGGCCCAGCTGCCGCGCTCGCTCGGCGACGTCGACGCCGCTGTCATCAACGGCAACTACGCCCTGGAGGCCGACCTCAGCCCGGCCAAGGACGCCATCGCCGCCGAGTCGCCCAAGGACAACCCGTACGGCAACTTCCTCGCCGTCAAGAAGGGCGACGAGGACGACCCGCGCGTGCAGAAGCTGGCCAAGCTGCTCACCTCGCCCGAGGTGAAGAAGTTCATCGAGGACAAGTACGACGGCGCCGTCGTCGCCGCGTTCTGACGGGTCACCTTCATCTGACGGGGCGTATACCGCGTATCGCCACGCACGGGGTCCACTCGCTCACTTGGAGTGGACCCCGTGATGCAGTTCAGTGCTTTCATGCTGCATGCTGGGCAGTTCAGCAGGCCCTGAAGGTTTTCCGAAGGTTACGGAGCGGCGCATGGTTAGCACCTTCCCCAACATCTCCATCAGCACGGAGCGGTTGGTGCTGCGTCCCCTCGACGAGGACGACGTGCCCGCACTGGCCGAGATGATGAACGACGAGCAGGTCGGCGCCTGGACGCACGTCCCGCAGCCCTTCACCGAGGACGGGGCCCGCACCTGGATCACCGAGTACGCCCCCGCGGAGCGGGAGGCCGGCCGCGGACTCGACCTGGCCGTCACCGAGTTCCTCACCCAGCGCCTGGTCGGTGTCGTCCAGCTGGCCAAGACGAACTGGCATGTCCGCGCTACCGAGCTGTCGTACATCGTCGCCCCCTGGGCCCGTGGCGAGGGCTACGCCTCCGAGGCCGCACTCGCCACCGCCCAATGGCTGTTCAGCGACCAGAAGTTCGAGCGCATCGAGCTGCGCACGGCCGCCGACAACACCGCCTCCCAGCAGGTCGCCCAGAAGATCGGCTGTATCAGCGAGGGCGTCCTGCGCAACGCGTGCATAGCCCACGTCCGCGCGGAGGACGGCACCTGGACCGACGTACGCACCGACTTCATCGTGTGGAGCCTCCTCCCGGAAGACCTCGACGGGGCCGGGGAGCAGCTGGCCGACAGCGGCGGCTTCACCTCGTTCGGCGAGTGGAACTGACGGGGGACGAACCCTCGGGCACCGCAGGTGCCGACATACCGACCAGGTACCCTCACGGAGCCTGCCCCTAGGGCTGCCCTATGACGACCTGCGCGAACCCAGGAGACTGACGACAATGGCCGACCGCGTCACGGTGATCGGCTGGGACGGCTCGCCGCTGACCGCCGCGGCACGCTCCGCTCTGGCTGCCGCCACGCTCGTGGCCGGTGCCGCCCACCACCTGGCGCTCCCCGAGGTGCCGCCCGCCGCCGAGCGCATCCGCCTCGGCAGCGTCGCCCTCGCCGCCCGCCGCATCGCCGGCCACCGCGGCACCGCGGTGGTGCTCGCGGACGGCGACCCCGGCTTCTTCGGAGTCGTACGGACCCTGCGCGCGCCCGAGTTCGGCCTCGAGGTCGAGGTCGTCCCCGCCGTCTCCTCGGTCGCCACCGCCTTCGCCCGGGCCGGGATGCCCTGGGACGACGCACAAGTGGTCGTCGCACACCCCCGCACCCTGCGACGCGCGGTGAATGTGTGCCGCGCCCACACCAAGGTCGCCGTCCTCACCTCACCGGGCGCCGGACCCGCCGAACTCGGCCTGCTCCTGGAGGGCGTCCACCGCACCTTCGTCATCTGCGAGGAACTGGGCACCGAACGCGAGCAGGTCACCGTCGTCACCTCCGACAACGCCGCCGACCACACCTGGCGGGACCCGAACGTCGTCATCGTCATCGGCGGACACCCGGGAACAGGCGCCGCGGCGGAGGGCGGCGGTTGGATCGCCGGCCGTGAGCCGTCCACCGCGCCGCGCGGCTGGACCCTGCCCGCCGAGTCCTACGGCGGCCTCATGGGCGAAGGCGAACTGGAACCGCTGCGCGCGGCCCAACTCGCCCGTCTCGGCCCGCGTATGGGCGACCTCGTGTGGGACATCGGCTGCGGCAGCGGCGCCTTCGCCGTCGAGGCCGCACGGGCCGGCGCCGCCGTCATCGCCGTCGACCGCGACCCGCAGGCCTGCGCCCGCACCGAGGCCAACGCACGCGGCTTCGGGGTCCAGCTGCAGATCGTCCACGGCACGGCCCCGCACGTCCTGGAGAACCTCGCCGAACCGGACGTCGTACGCGTCGGCGGCGGGGGAGCGGCCGTCGTCTCCGCCGTCGCCGACCGGCGCCCGCAGCGCATCGTCACGCACGCCGCCACCCGCGACGCCGCCGAACTCGTCGGACGCGACCTCACCGAGCACGGCTACGACGTGGAGTGCGCCCTCCTGCAGTCCGTGGAACTCGACACGCGGGCCTGGACCGAGCGGGAGCGCAGTGTCGCGTTCCTGCTCAGCGGGGTACTTCCCGACCGCACGGCGTGACCGCGTACCCGTCCCCGTGATCCTGTTGTCATACCGCGCGCGGTAGGCTGGCCGATCGTTGTACCGCACTCGGCCGCCCGACACTTCGTCGGTCAATGTCCGGAAAAACGCGCCCCGTTTGGGGTGCGTGTGGTACGGCGGAACCGGAGGACGCGCAACGTGGCGCAGTCCACAGCGGCCTGTCGCGGATCAGCCTGTCGCGACGGCCGAACGGCCACGACAATGCCACTCAATGGCTTTGTCGCCTTTTTTGGGCGGGTCGTTCGTGCCGCTGGGCACACACGCTCGTTCTTCACTGCGGGGGCGGTCGGTGCGCCGTCCCCGGTGAGCTGGTCGTAGAAGCACTAACCGATGGGCGAGGGGTACGCATGACCGACACCGGCCAGGTCCCGGGCGAGGGACTGCCGGAGAGCGCAGGCATGGTGGAGCAGCCGGGCGTCCCCGCGGCGCACGGTGCGTACACCTACCTCTCCGAGACCACCGCCGAGGACGAAGACCTGCTGCTGCCCGGCTCCCAGGGCGCCTGGGGCAACGAGGTCGCCCCGCCCGCGCCGGAGCCGCTCCTCGAGGCCGTGCACGAGCCGGACGCACACCAGATCTCCGGCCGCGACAGCGGCTCGGTCGACCTCAGCGGCGTCCGCCTCCCGGGCCCGACGGCCCCTTCGATGCCGATCCCGCCCATCACCCCCCGACGCCCCCTGCACCTCGGCCCGCCCATCCCCGACGCCTCCGCCAGCCCGGTCCGCTCCCTCGCCGACCGCGGCGCCGTAGGCGCACCCACACGCCAGCCCGGCCCGGTCCCGACCGGTCCCGAGTACCTCGACGCCCCCCAGCACCACGAGGCACCGGCCCCGCAGCCGGCGGCCCCCTGGGGAGCCCCGGCCCAGGCCACCGTCCAGGCCCAGGCTCCGGCCCCCGCGCCGGTCGGCGCAGAGGCGCCGGCTGGCGAAACGGTTGTCCCGACCGGACAGCCGGGCGGCGAGCCAGTGGGTGCGGCGCAGGCGGTGGTGGCTCCGGTGACCACGGAAGCCGGTGCCCCGACGGGCGCTCCGCACGAGGTGACGAACGCTGCTCAGGGCGCCGAGGTCGGTGTGCCGGTCCCGCAGGAGGCCGTGTACGGCGGTCAGGAGCCGTCGGGTGGCGACGCCCCGCCGGTGGCCGGGCCAGTGCCTGGCCAGGACGCCGGTCGCATGCCGGTGGCCGCGCAGGACCCGGGTGCGGGAGAGGCCGCTGGTGTCGTGGCTGCTCCGGCCGCCGACGAGGCCGCAGGCGCTGCGCCTGCCGCCGAGGCCGAGCAGATTGCGGCCGCTGTGCCTGCGGCGGCGGCGCCCGCTGCGGAGGCCGGCGAGGCTGCGACGGGTGCGGTCGACTCCGGTGCCGTCGAGGGCGCGGTGGCTGCGGGCGAGGTCGGCGCTGCTGCCGGGGAAGCCGCGGTGAGCGAGGCCGGATCGGGTGCCGCGCAGGCTCCGGCGGACTCGGTCGCCGGTGAGGCTGTCGAGCCCGCCGAGGCTGCCGAGGGCGGAACCGCGCAGGTGACCGAGGTCCCGGCCGCTGAGGCCGGCCCGGTTGCGGTTGATTCCGCGCCGGAAGCTGCTCAGGTTGCCGAGGCGGTCGACGCTGACGCCGGGCAGGCTCCTGTGGCGGCTGACGCTGAGATCGCCCAGGGGTCCGAGGGCACAGCCCTTGAGACGGCACCGGTTCCCGAAGTGCTCGCCCCCGAGGCAGCGCAGGTCGCCGACGCCTCCGCACCCGAAGCCGCCCAGGTTCCCGAAGCTGCCGCGCCCGAGCCCCCGGCGCAGGCCTCCGAGCCCGCCGTAGCCGAGGTTGTCGAGTCCGCACAGGCCCCCGAGGTGCAGGCCCCCGAGTCCGCCGCCCCGGCGACCCCGGAGGCAGCCCAGGTCGCCAAGGCCTCCGCCCCGGAAGCCGCCCAGGTGCCCTAAGCTGCCGCGCCCGAGCCCCCGGCGCAGGCCTGCGCGC
>NZ_LLZG01000417.1 GCF_001509475.1 Streptomyces regalis | reverse complement strand
GGCCCGGACGCGGCCGGGGTGCGCGGTGGGCACGATGTGGCGGAGGCGGCGGACCTGGACGTCGTCATGGACGGCAGACCGGAGTACCGGCTGGAGCGGCGGCCGCGGGTGCTCGGCGACTTCGTGGCCGGGGCGTGGTGGCACAGCACCTCGCCGAGCTCGCACTTCACGCAGTCGCTGGTGTGTTCGCGGGTGACGGAGGAGGGAGGGCGGATCACGCTCAGCGGGCGCACGTTCAAGGAGACGGCGGCCGACGGGACACGTGAGGAGCGGGAGTTGGGCACGGACCAGGAGGTGCTGCGGGTGTACCGGGAGCGGTTCGGGATCGAGCTGGACCGGGTGCCGACAGTGCGGGGCGCCGATCGGCGCGGGTGAGCGGGCGGGGCGGCGTGCGAGCGGTCGAGGGCCGGCGGTTGTCAGCGGCCGGCGTGCCGGAAAATGGCTCCGTGAGCGATGTGAGACATGTGCTGGTGCTGCCCGATCGTGACGCGGCGGAGGAGGTCGCGGAGGCGCTCGGGGAGCGGTTCGGGATCGATGAGGAGCCGTGGCTGGTGCGGGATGCGCTGGCCGGGGAGGACGATGCCGAGGATGCGCAGTGGTTGGTGGTGCTGCGGGACGAGGAGGGGCGGCTCGATCCCAGGGAGCTGGACGAGTTCGCGGGGAAGTGGGACGGCTGGCGTGAGGAGCCGTAGGCGCCGGCCGGCGGCGACCCGGACGAGCCGCGTTGTCAGTGGGCCGTGCCATGCTTGTCGCGATGGCCAGGAAGAGTGCGACTGACGACCCCCTCGCCCCCGTGACCCTCGCCGTGGGTCAGGAGGAGCTGCTGCTCGATCGTGCCGTGCGGGAGGTGGTGGTCGCCGCCAGGGCCGCCGACGCCGACACGGATGTGCGGGATCTGACACCGGAGCAGTTGCAGCCGGGCACGCTGGCCGAGTTGACCAGCCCCTCGCTGTTCGCGGAGCGCAAGGTCGTGGTCGTGCGCAATGCGCAGGATCTGTCGGCCGACACGATCAAGGACGTGACGGCGTATCTGGGGTCGCCGGCCGAGGAGATCACCCTGGTGCTGCTGCACGCCGGTGGGGTCAAGGGCAAGAAGCTGCTCGACGCCGCGCGCAAGGCGGGAGCGCGGGAGGTGGCGTGCCCGAAGATGACCAAGCCGGCGGACCGGCTGGCGTTCGTGCGCAGTGAGTTCCGGGCGACCGGGCGGTCCGCGACGCCCGAGGCCTGTCAGGCGCTGGTCGACGCCATCGGGAGCGATCTGCGGGAGCTGGCGTCCGCGGTGAGTCAGCTGGTCGCCGATGTCGAGGGGACGATCGACGAGGCCGTCGTCGGGCGGTACTACACCGGCCGCGCGGAGGCGTCGAGCTTCACCGTGGCCGACCGGGCGGTCGAGGGGCGGGCGGCGGAGGCGCTGGAGGCGCTGCGGTGGTCCCTCGCCACCGGCGTGGCGCCCGTCATGATCACCAGCGCGCTCGCGCAGGGCGTGCGGGCCATCGGCAAGCTGTCCTCCGCGCGCGGCGGCCGCCCCGCCGACCTCGCTCGTGAGCTGGGCATGCCGCCCTGGAAGATCGACCGCGTCCGACAGCAGATGCGGGGGTGGACGCCCGACGGAGTGGCGGTCGCTCTGCAGGCGGTCGCCGAGGCCGACGCCGGTGTGAAGGGCGGCGGGGACGACCCCGGGTACGCCCTGGAGAAGGCGGTCGTCGCCATCGCGCGAGCGGCGCGGTCGAGGGGACGGACTTAGGGCGCCCTCCTCCGCATTGCGGCCGGCCGCACCAACCCGCTCGCCTGCGCTGATGAGTCACCGCCCGTTTCACTGGGACCCGTAATCGCCGAGGCGACGGAGAGGTGGCTCCGGCCATGGCTGAACACCCGCGCGCGGCGCTCGTCCGCAAGGGCTACGAAGCCTTCACGCGCGGTGACCTGGACAGCCTGCGTGGGCTGTTGGCCGGGGACTGCACGTACCACTTCCCTGGCAGTCATGCGCCGGCGGGCGACTACAAGGGGCAGGACGCGATTCTCGACGTGTTCCGCGGTTCTTCGAAAGCGCATCGAGCTGGACGGCGGGATCGTCGGGGACAAGGCCACCGACCTCGACGAGTGCTTCGACGACCTGGACGCCCTCGACGACTTCTGGTCGTGATCCACTGGCCTTCTCTCCGCCGCAGAGGACAATCAGGCGTATCAGCCGTAACAATCCATGCGAGGGAGAGGTGGCGGTTGCCATGGCTGAACACCCGCACGCCCAGCTCGTCCGCAAGGGCTACGAGGCCTTCATACGGGGCGACATGGATGCCCTGCGTGGGCTGATGGCCGGTGACTGCACGCACCACGTGCCCGGAAGCCACCCGTTGTCGGGCGACTTCAAGGGGCAGGACGCGTGTATCGGCATGTACGGTCGGCTCTTCGAGGAGACCAACGGGACGATTCAGGTCGATCTTCGCAACATCCTCGTCGACGGTCGTGGGCACGCTGTCTCCGTGCACCGCTTCCAGGCCGACCGGAACGGCAAGCACCTCGACGAGAACGGAGCCCTCGTCTTCCGGATCGTCGGGGACAAGATGACCGACATCGACGAGTGCATCGAGGACATCGACCAGAGCAACGACTTCTGGGGCTGATGGCCGACCGTCACCCACGCATGCCGAAGGCCCCGGCACCCGCCCTGGGGAAGGGCGAGGTGCCGGGGCCTTCGATTCAAGCTGCTGAGCCCGTACCCGCGTGGCGAACGCAGGCCGCGTACAGGCTCGGGGTGCCGGACGGGAGCGGATGAGAGAGGGCCCGCTCGATTCCCTCCGGCGATCAAATCAAGTGTCAGCCCTTGAGGGACGCGACCTTCGAAGCCAGCGCCGACTTCTTGTTGGCAGCCTGGTTCTTGTGGATGACGCCCTTGGAGACGGCCTTGTCGAGCTGACGCGCAGCAGCGCGCTGGTACTCGGTGGCCTTCTCGACGTCACCCGCGGCAGCAGCCTCACGGGCCTTGCGGATCGCGGTCTTCAGGGAGGACTTGACGGCCTTGTTGCGCAGCCGAGCCTTCTCGTTGGTCTTGATCCGCTTGATCTGGGACTTGATGTTCGCCACGAATGAGCCTTTTCAGGTTCTGGCACGGGGCCGCACGGGACCCGTACCGGTGATTTTCTGGAGTGTGCCTCGCGCTGAGAGGGCATGAGACACAGCCACCCAGACTACCAGTGGCTCAGCGGACGGCCCAAAACGGTCCTCGGTCGCCGCCCGTGGGACCATGGAAGCTACGTATCGATCCGACCCGAGGCATAAGGCGCCTCAAGAGACAGGACCCTGCGTGCCCGCGACCCCTAACAATGTGCCCGAGCCGAGCCGTACCGACCCGGCTCTGATCCGCAATTTCTGCATCATCGCGCACATCGACCACGGCAAGTCCACGCTCGCCGACCGGATGCTCCAGCTGACCGGTGTGGTCGAGCAGCGGCAGATGCGTGCTCAGTACCTCGACCGGATGGACATCGAGCGCGAGCGCGGCATCACGATCAAGTCCCAGGCGGTGCGGCTGCCGTGGGCTCCCACCCACGAACCCGGCAACACGCACATCCTCAACATGATCGACACCCCGGGGCACGTCGACTTCACCTACGAGGTCTCGCGGTCGCTCGCCGCCTGCGAGGGGACCATCCTCCTCGTGGACGCCGCCCAGGGCATCGAGGCCCAGACCCTCGCCAACCTGTACCTGGCGATGGAGAACGACCTCACGATCATCCCCGTACTGAACAAGATCGACCTGCCGGCCGCGCAGCCCGAGAAGTTCGCCGAGGAGCTCGCCAACCTGGTCGGCTGCGAGCCCGACGACGTGCTGCGGGTCTCCGCCAAGACCGGTGTCGGTGTCGACGCCCTGCTCGACAGGGTGGTCAAGGAGGTCCCCGCGCCGGTCGGCGTCAAGGACGCCCCCGCCCGCGCGATGATCTTCGACTCGGTCTACGACTCCTACCGGGGCGTGGTCACGTACGTCCGTGTCATCGACGGCCAGCTCAACAAGCGCGAGCGCATCAAGATGATGTCGACGGGCGCCACGCACGAGCTGCTGGAGATCGGGACGAACTCGCCCGAGATGCTGTCCGCCGACGGCCTCGGCGTCGGCGAGGTGGGCTATCTGATCACCGGTGTGAAGGACGTCCGCCAGTCCAAGGTCGGTGACACCGTCACCAGCCAGCAGAAGGGCGCGACGGAGGCCCTCGGCGGCTACAAGGACCCGAAGCCCATGGTCTTCTCCGGCCTGTATCCGCTGGACGGCTCCGACTACCCCGAGCTGCGCGAGGCCCTCGACAAGCTCCAGCTCAATGACGCCGCGCTGGTCTACGAGCCGGAGACCTCCGCCGCCCTCGGCTTCGGCTTCCGCGTCGGCTTCCTGGGGCTCCTTCACCTCGACGTGATCCGGGAGCGTCTGGAGCGTGAGTTCGGGCTCGATCTCATCGCGACCGCGCCGAACGTGGTCTACCGGGTGGTGATGGAGGACGGCAGCGAGCACACCGTCACCAACCCGAGCGAGTTCCCCGAGGGCAAGATCAACGAGGTGTACGAGCCCGTCGTACGCGCCACGATCCTCGCGCCGACCGAGTTCATCGGCTCGATCATGGAGCTGTGCCAGACCCGGCGCGGCACCCTCCTCGGCATGGACTACCTCTCCGAGGACCGGGTCGAGATCCGCTACACCCTGCCGCTCGCCGAGATCGTCTTCGACTTCTTCGACCAGCTGAAGTCCAAGACCCGCGGGTACGCCTCACTCGACTACGAGCCCACCGGCGAGCAGACCTCCAGCCTGGTCAAGGTCGACATCCTGCTGCACGGCGACAAGGTCGACGCCTTCTCGGCGATCACGCACAAGGACGCGGCGTACGCGTACGGCGTGCGGCTCGTCGCCAAGCTGCGCGAGCTCATCCCGCGGCAGGCCTTCGAGGTGCCCATCCAGGCCGCCATCGGCTCCCGGGTCATCGCCCGCGAGACCATCCGCGCCATCCGCAAGGACGTCCTCGCCAAGTGCTACGGCGGTGACATCTCCCGTAAGCGCAAGCTGCTGGAGAAGCAGAAGGAAGGCAAGAAGCGGATGAAGATGGTGGGTTCCGTGGAGGTTCCGCAGGAGGCCTTCATCGCCGTACTGAGCAGTGATGACAGCGCGGGGTCGGGCAAGGGCAAGAAGTAACCGCCGGTAATACTCGGTGACCCGGCAAACCGGTGCAACAGGGGCCCGTCGTACGCAAGTGCGGCGGGCCTCTGTACGTACAGGGGGTAGCCATCTGGTGGAAGTGACAGGCCGCAGACCCTTACGCGGTGGCCGGTCGACCTTTACTCTGATGCCTGCTCGATAGTTACTCGCGAGTTAAACAACGACTCGCGAGTGAAGACCGCCGTAATGAGCCGGCCGCAAAGCCGGCTATTGAGCCAGCCGCACAGTCGCGGGCCCGGAGGATGTCGTGAGCGACACACAGACACTGATCGAGAACCGTCCGCCGAGCGTGGCGACCCTCTTCCTGGAGCGCGTGACGGCCACACCGGAGGCCGAGGCGTATCGCCATCCTGTACCGGCGGCCTCGGGGCAGGGCCCGGACGAGTGGAAGTCGCTGAGCTGGGCGCAGGCCGCCGAGCGGGTCTACGCGATCGCGGCCGGCCTCATCGAGCTGGGCGTCCAGCCCGAGCAGCGGGTGGCCCTCGCCTCCTCGACCCGGATCGAGTGGATCCTCGCCGACCTGGGCATCATGTGCGCCGGCGCGGCCACCACCACCGTGTATCCGCAGACCAACGCCGACGAGTCGGCGTTCATCCTCTCCGACTCCGAGAGCCGGGTGCTGATCGCCGAGGACGCGGCGCAGCTGGCCAAGGCGCAGGAGAAGCGCGCCGAGCTGCCGAACCTGACCCACGTCGTCGTCATCGACCCGGCCGGCGTCGAGACCGCCGACTGGATCCTCACCCTCGACGAGCTGGAGAAGCGCGGCGCGGCCCGGCTGGAGAAGGACGCCGACCTGATCAAGGAGCGGGTCGGCGCGATCACCAAGGACCAGCTCGCCACCCTCATCTACACCTCCGGCACCACCGGCCGCCCCAAGGGCGTACGACTGCCGCACGACAACTGGGCGTACATGGCGAAGGCGATCGCCGCGACCGGGCTGGTCGGCCCCGACGACGTGCAGTACCTGTGGCTGCCGCTCGCGCACGTCTTCGGCAAGGTGCTCACCTCCGGCCAGATCGAGGTCGGGCACGTCACCGCCGTCGACGGCCGCGTCGACAAGATCATCGAGAATCTGCCGGTCGTGCAGCCGACGTACATGGCGGCCGTGCCGCGCATCTTCGAGAAGGTCTACAACGGGGTCGCCGCCAAGGCCCGCGCGGCCGGCGGCGCCAAGTACAAGATCTTCCAGTGGGCCGCCGAGGTCGCCCGCGAGTACGCCAAGGTCACCCAGGACAACTTCCGGCGCACCGGCACCCACTCCGCGCCCTTCGGTCTCGCCGCCAAGCACAAGGTCGCCGACGCGCTCGTGTACGCCAAGATCCGCGAGGCCTTCGGCGGCAACCTGCGCGCCTGTGTGTCGGGCAGCGCCGCCCTCTCCCCGGAGATCGGCTACTTCTTCGCCGGCGCCGGCATCCACATCCTGGAGGGCTACGGGCTCACGGAGTCCTCGGCCGCGTCCTTCGTGAACCCCGGCGAGGCCTACCGCACCGGCACGGTCGGCAAGCCCCTGCCCGGCACGGAGGTCCGCATCGCCGATGACGGGGAGATCCTGCTGCGAGGCCCCGGGATCATGGAGGGCTACCACGGGCTGGCGGACAAGACCGCGGAGGTGCTGGAGGCCGACGGCTGGTTCCACACCGGCGACATCGGCGAGCTGTCCCCGGACGGGTACCTGCGCATCACCGACCGCAAGAAGGACCTCATCAAGACGTCGGGCGGCAAGTACATCGCGCCGGCCGAGGTCGAGGGGCAGTTCAAGGCGGTGTGCCCGTACGTCTCCAACATCCTGGTGCACGGGGCCGACCGGAACTTCTGCACGGCGCTGATCGCGCTGGACGAGCCCTCGATCCTGGCGTGGGCCGAGGAGAACGGGCTCTCCGGGAAGTCGTACGCGGAGGTCGTCGCCGCGGCGGCCACCGTCGAGATGGTCGACGGGTACGTCAGGAAGCTCAACGAGGGGCTTCAGAAGTGGCAGACGATCAAGAAGTTCCGGCTCCTGCCGCGGGATCTCGATGTGGAGCACGGGGAGATCACGCCGAGTCTGAAGTTGAAGCGGCCGGTTGTGGAGCGGGAGTACAAGGGGCTTATCGAGGAGATGTACGCGGGTACGCGGGAGGCGTAGCGCCGTAGCGGAGGGGTGCTGGGGGACTGCGTGGCGGCTGACGGTTCGTCGTGGCTGGTCGCGCAGTTCCCCGCGCCCCTAGAGGTCAGGACACTGGCCGTCCGCTTACCAGTTGCCGTAATTCCCGGACCTGGTTGCGCAGCTTGGCGACGTCCGGAGGGTTCCCCCTGTCCAGCTCTTTCTCCAGGGCTGCCAGTCGTATGAGGAACTCGGCACTGTGCGTTGGCTTCTGTGTCAGTAGCCGTGCCAGCTGCTGGTTCTTGCGGTGCAGGTCGAGGAAAACGCTGACCTTCGCCCGCAGCACCCACGGATCGAACGGCTTGGTCAAGTAGTCCGCGGCGCCCGTCGCATAGCCGCGGAAGGCGTAGCCCGGTTCGTCCTCCGTGCCGGTCAGGAAGATGATCGGGACGTCCTTGGTCTGGTCGAGCCGTTTGATGTTCGTGGCGGTCTCGAAGCCGTCCATACCGGGCATGCGGACGTCGAGCAGGACGAGGGCGAAGCGTTGCCGGAGCAGCGCCTTCATCGCCTCCTCGCCCGAACGTGCGCGCACGAGCGGCTCGTTGAGGGACCCCAGTACGGCCTCGAGCGCTATCAGGTTGTCCTCCATGTCGTCGACCAGGAGGATGCCGGCACGCTCGTCGGTCGTTGCCTCAGCGGTCATGGTGAGCAGTCCTCATTCAGTCGTCGGCGCAGCCGCCGGTTCCTCGGTGGGGGCGTCCGTGGCGTCCGTCGCCGTACCGTCCGCGCCCTCGGGGTCCAGGAGGTCGCAGACGACGGTCAGGAGCTGATCCACGTCCACCGGTTTCGGTACGTAGTCGTTGGCCCCCCGCGCGATGGATTTCTCCCGGTCACCGGGCATGGCCTTGGCGGTCAGCGCGACGATGGGCAGGTCCGTCCAGCGCGGGGTGCGGCGGATGGCGGAGATGGTCTCGTAGCCGTCCATCTCCGGCATCATGATGTCCATCAGGACGAGTTCGACGTCCGGGTTGCGCTCCAGCGTCTCGATGCCCTCGCGGCCGTTCTCGGCGTACAGGACCGGCATGCCGACCCGGCCCAGGACATGGGTGAGCGCGAAGACGTTGCGGATGTCGTCGTCCACTATCAACACCCGTCGGCCCGGGAGCACCTGGCCCGCCCGGCCCGTCTGCCATGACTCCAGCTTGGTCGGTGTCGGCCAGGCGTCGTCCGCGTCGTGGGCGGTGGAGAAGCGCTCGGCCGACAGCTGCTCCGGCACCGGCAGCGGACGGTTCTCGGGCACCGGGCCGGTCGCCGCGTGGCCGGGGCTGACGACCGGGACGTACAGCGTGAAGGTGGAGCCCTTGCCGGGTTCGCTCTCGGCGACGATACGGCCGCCCAGCAGGCCCGCGATCTCCCGGCTGATGGACAGGCCGAGGCCCGTGCCGCCGTACTTGCGGTTGGTGGTGCCGTCGGCCTGCTGGAACGCCTCGAAGATCACCGGGAGCTTCTCCGCCGCGATGCCGATACCGGTGTCGGACACCGCGAACGCGATCACCTCGTCGCCCTCGCGGACTCCCCCACTCTCGACTTCGCTCGAGCGGGGGGAACCCCATTGGTGCTCGGGGTCCTTCACCCGGTTCACCCGCAGCTCGACCCGGCCCGACGCGGTGAACTTGATCGCGTTGGAGAGGAGGTTGCGCAGGATCTGCTGGAGGCGCTGCTCGTCCGAGTACATCTCGCGCGGCACGTCCTCGCCGACGGACAGCTCGAAGGCGAGCCCCCGGTCGAGGGTGAGCGGGCGGAAGGTGGCGTGGACGTAGTCCAGCAGCTTGATGAGCGGCAGCTTCTTCGGGCGTACGTCCATCCGGCCGGCCTCGATCTTCGACAGGTCCAGGATGTCGTTGATCAGCTGGAGGAGGTCCGAGCCGGAGCGGTGGATCGTCGTCGCGAACTGCACCTCCTGGTCGGAGAGGTGGCCGTCCGGGTTGTCCGACAGCAACCTCGCCAGGATCAGCAGGGAGTTCAGGGGTGTGCGCAGCTCGTGCGACATGTTCGCCAGGAACTCCGACTTGTACTGCGAGGACGTCGCGAGCAGGGCGGCCTTCTCCTCCAGCTCGGCGTTGGAGCGCTGCAACTCCGCCTGCTGCATCTGCAGTTCGTCCGAGCGTTCCTGGAGCTGCATGGCCAGGCGCTGGGACTCGCCCAGCAGGGACTCCGTACGGGAGTTGGCGATGATCGTGTTGATCGCGACGGCGATGGTGTTCACGAACTGGTCGAAGAACGCCAGGTGCACGTCGGAGAAGCGGGAGAATGACGCCAGTTCGATCACCCCGAGGAGCTTGTCCTCGAAGAGGATCGGGATGATGACGACGCTGGTGGGGGCCGCCTCGCCGAGCCCGCTGTTGATCTTGATGTAGTCCGGTGGGGCCTCCTCGACGAGGATCCGCTTCTTCTCGCGGGCCGCCTGCCGGACCAGGCCGTGCACCGGGAGGCCGCCGGTCTCGATGGTCGTGCCCTGGGCCGAGCCGTATCCGGCGATGAACGCGAGTCCCTTCGCGGGAACGCTGGTGCGCAGCCCGGCGCTCTCCTCGTCCGGGTCGGCCAGGAAGAACGCGCCGTACTGGGCGTTCACCAGCGGCGTCAGTTCGCGCAGCAGCAGGTCGGCGACCTCCATCAGGTCGCGGTGGCCCTGCATCAGCGCGGCGAGGCGGGCCAGGTTGGACTCCAGCCAGTCCTTCGCGCGGGTCGTCTCGCGCAGGTTGGCCACCATCAGGTTGATGTTGTCCTTCAGCTCGGCGACCTCGCCCTGCGTCTCCACGGTGATCGAGCGGGACATGTCGCCCTGAGCCACGGCGGAGGCGACCTCGGCGATCGCGCGGACCTGGGTGGTCAGGTTCGACGCGAGTTCGTTCACGTTCGTCGTCAGGCGCTTCCAGGTGCCGTATACACCCTCCACCCGTGCCTGGCCGCCCAGTTGGCCCTCGGAGCCCACCTCGCGGGCCACGCGGGTGACCTCGGAGGAGAAGGAGGAGAGGGTGTCGACCATGGTGTTGATGGCGGTCTTCAGCTCCAGGATCTCGCCGCGCGCGTCCACGTCGATCTTCTTGGAGAGGTCGCCGTTGGCGACGGCCGTCGTCACCTGGGCGATGTTCCGCACCTGGGAAGTGAGGTTGTCGGCCATGTAGTTGACGTTGTCCGTCAGGTCCCGCCACACGCCGGAGACGCCCAGCACCTGGGCACGGCCGCCGAGCCGGCCGTCGGTGCCGACCTCGCGGGCGACCCTCGTCACCTCGTCGGCGAAGGCGCGCAGCTGCTCCACCATCGTGTTGACGGTGTCCTTCAGTTCCAGGATCTCGCCGCGCGCGTCGACGGTGATCTTCTTCGACAGGTCGCCGTTGGCGACGGCCGTCGTCACCTGGGCGATGTTGCGGACCTGGGAGGTCAGGTTCAGCGCCATGAAGTTGACGTTGTCGGTGAGGTCCTTCCAGACGCCGGACACGCCTCGCACCTGCGCGCCGAGGTTGCCTTCGGTGCCGACCTCGCGGGCGACGCGGGTCACCTCGTCGGCGAAGGCGGAGAGCTGGTCCACCATCGTGTTGATGGTCGACTTCAGTTCGAGGATCTCGCCCTGGGCGTCGACGGTGATCTTCTGGCTCAGGTCGCCGTTGGCCACGGCCGTCGTCACCTGAGCGATGTTGCGGACCTGGGAGGTCAGGTTCGACGCCATGAAGTTGACGTTGTCGGTGAGGTCCTTCCAGACGCCGGAGACACCCCGCACCTGCGCCCGACCGCCCAGCTGCCCTTCCGTGCCCACCTCGCGGGCGACCCTCGTCACCTCGTCGGCGAACGCGGAGAGCTGGTCCACCATCGTGTTGACGGTCAGCTTCAGCTCGAGCAGCTCGCCGGTCGCCTCGACGGTGACCGTCCGCGTCAGGTCGCCGCGGGCCACCGCCGTGGTCACCAGGGCGATGTCACGCACCTGCGCCGTCAGCCGGGACGCCATCGTGTTGACGGCCTCGGTCACGTCCCGCCAACTTCCCGACAGGCCCTGCACCTTGGCCCGGCCGCCCAGCCGGCCCTCGGTGCCGACCTCGCGGGCGACGCGGGTGACCTCGCCGGTGAACAGGGAGAGCTGGTCGACCATCTTGTTCACGGCCCGGCCGAGGCGGCGCAGGTCGCCGCGTAACTGGCGGCTGCCGTCGTGCAGATCGACGCGCTGGGTGAGGTCGCCGCCGGCCACCGCGTCAAGCACGCGCGTCGCGTTCGCCGCCGGGGCCACCAGGGCGTCGAGCACGTGGTTGACGTCGTTGACTCGGGTCGTCCAGTCGCCCTGACCCGGGCTCGCCGAGAGCCGCTCGTCGAGTCTGCCGTGGCGCACCAGCTCCCGCTTGACCCGCTGCACTTCGGCGTTGAAGTGGGTGCTGCGGTCCATGACCTGGTTGAACACCGCCGTCAGTTCGGCGACCACTCCCTCACCGGCCTCCGGCAGTCTGCGAAAGTCGCCGTCCCGGGCCGCGGTCATCGCGGCGAGCAGCGGGCGCAACTCCGATGCTCGAATTTGACCGTCTATCTGTCCGTCCTTGAGCACACGCGTAGCACGGTTCTCACTCATGGCGGCCCACTTCGGTAACTCGGTGCTTATGGGCGTGGCCAGTCTGTCACTCTGTCGGCGTCGACTGAGGAGTATTCGTCCGAACCGTTCGGGGAGCTGTCCATGGGGGCCATTCCGGCGCAACGGGAGACCGTTACCCGTGCCTCTGGTGTGCCTGGGCACGAGCGAGGCTGCCCCGAGACCCGCACCACCCTCCCCGGCAGCCCCCTCTCCCCGGGCTCCGCCCGCACCGTCGTGCGCTCCGCCCTCACCGAATGGGCCGCCTCCGGTCTCCCCGGCACCGAACACCTCACCGACCGTCTCGTCGACGACGCCGTCGTGGCCGTCAGCGAGCTCGTCACCAACGCCGTCGTACACGCCGGTACCGATGTCGAGCTCACCTGCCGGCTGGAGGAGGACACCGGCGCCCTCGTCGTCGAGGTCCTGGACCACCACCCCTCCCGCGCCCCGCGCGACGGGGAGATCGAGGCGCCGTACGAGACACCGGAGTACGGGCGCGGTCTGCGGCTGGTGTCCCGGCTCGCCGAGTCCTGGGGCGTCACCTACCGCACCGGCGCCAAGATCGTGTGGGCGCGGCTGCCCGCCGAGGACCCCATGGCCACCAGGGACGACATCGAGGCGTACGCCGAGGAGCGCGCGCTGGAGCGCGGGCTGCGCGTCGCCGAGATCCTCGCCCCGGAGCCCCAGCGCGCCGAGCGGGACCGCGACTGGCTCAACCGGGGCGCCCTGTCCTTCCTCGCCGAGGCCTCCGACCTGCTCGCCGGGCAGCTCGACGAGAACCTGGTCGCCGCCCTCGCCGGCCAGCTGATCGTGCCGCGGCTGGCGGACTGGTGCGCGGTGTGGCTGGAGGACGAGATGGCCGGACGCTGGGGATACCCCCGATCCGGTGACGCCGACGGCGCGGGAGGCTGGACGGCGGACGTCGTCGCCGGCGCCGGGCCCCGGCTCGCCCGCGTCTGGCACGGCTCCGAGAACCTCATCGAGGAACTCCGGCGCGCCCTGGAGAAGGAGCCGCCGCATTCCCCCGACAGCCACCAGTCCCCCGACAGCCACCGCACCGGGCCCGTCCCCTATCCCTGGCCCGGCGAGGCGCTCGGCGCGCGCGGGGTGCGCGGCACCGCGCTCGCGTACCGCCTGATCGCCGGTGGCCGCCCGCTGGGCACGCTGGTCATCGGGCGGGCCGACCTCATGCGCTTCCCCGACGAGGTCACCGGACTCGTCGAGGACCTCGCCCGCCGGGTGGCCCTCGCCATCGGCGCCGCCCGCCAGTACGCCCGGCAGGCCACCATCAGCCGGGTCCTGCAGCGCGGACTGCTGCCCGGCGCCGTCGCGGAGATCCCCGGAGTGGCCAGCGCCCTGGTGTACGAGCCGTGCGACAAGGGCGGCCCGAGCGGCGACTTCTACGACCTCTTCCCGGCCGGCGACGGCCGCTGGTGCTTCGCCATCGGCGACGTCCAGGGCAAAGGCCCCGAGGCGGCCGTGGTGATCGGCATCGCGCGGCCCTGGCTGCGGCTCCTCGCCCGCGAGGGGTACCGCGTCGCCGACGTCCTCGACCGCCTCAACCAGCTCCTCCTCGACGACGCCACGGAGGCCGCCGACGCCGCGGCTCGTGCGCTGGTCGGCCCGGTCCCCCCGGGAGACGGCCCGCAGACCCGCTTCCTGTCCCTGCTGTACGGCGAACTCACCCCCTTCGACGGCGGCATCCGCTGCACCCTCGCCTCCGCCGGACACCCGCTGCCGTTGCTGCTGGGCGCGGGCGGCGAGGTCCACACGGCCGCGCACCCGCAGACCCTCCTCGGGGTCGTCGAGGACGCGACGTACACCAGCGAGACCTTCGAGCTGCGCTCCGGCGACACCCTGCTGTGCGTGACCGACGGCGTGACGGAGCGGCGCAGCGGCTCCCGCCAGTTCGACGACGGCGACGGCCTCGCGACCGCGCTCGCCGGGTGCGCGGGCCTGAACGCCCAGCTGATCGCGGAACGCATCCGGAGGCTGGTGCACGAGTTCAGCGGCCGTCCGCCGGAGGACGATCTGGCGCTGCTGGTGCTTCAGGCCGAGTAGCTGCCGATGCTGCGGGGCCGAGTAACCGGCGGGGTACGGGACAATAGAACCCATGCCCTCCGCACTCCCCGACGGCGAGCCCGTCCCCGACGACGGCACGCTCCCCGCGTCCGCGCTCGCCGGGTCCGCCGACCGCCCCCTCGGCTTCTACCTGCACGTCCCGTACTGCGCGACCCGCTGCGGCTACTGCGACTTCAACACCTACACGGCGACCGAGCTGCGTGGCACGGGCGGCGTGCTGGCGTCCCGCGACAACTACGCCGAGACGCTGATCGACGAGATCCGCCTGGCCCGCAAGGTCCTCGGCGACGACCCGCGCGAGGTCCGCACGGTCTTCGTCGGCGGCGGTACGCCCACGCTGCTGGCCGCCGACGATCTCGTACGGATGCTGGGCGCGATCCGCGACGAGTTCGGACTGGCGCCGGACGCGGAGATCACCACGGAGGCGAACCCGGACTCGGTGGACCCGGCGTATCTGGCCCGGCTGCGGGAGGGAGGCTTCAACCGGCTGTCCTTCGGCATGCAGAGCGCGAGGCAGCATGTGCTGAAGGTGCTGGACCGGACCCACACGCCGGGGCGTCCGGAGGCCTGCGTGGCGGAGGCCCGCGCGGCGGGCTTCGAGCACGTGAACCTGGACCTGATCTACGGCACGCCGGGGGAGTCGGACGACGACTGGCGGGCGTCGCTGGAGGCGGCGCTGGGTGCCGGGCCGGACCATGTGTCGGCGTACGCCCTGATCGTCGAGGAAGGCACTCAGCTGGCCCGTCGGATCCGCCGCGGCGAGGTGCCGATGACGGACGACGACGTGCACGCGGACCGCTACCTGATCGCCGAGGAGGCGCTCACGGCGGCCGGTTTCGACTGGTACGAGGTCTCGAACTGGGCGAACTCGGAAGCGGGCCGCTGCCTGCACAACGAGCTGTACTGGCGGGGTGCGGACTGGTGGGGCGCGGGTCCGGGAGCGCACTCGCACGTGGGCGGGGTGCGGTGGTGGAACGTGAAGCATCCGGGGGCCTACGCGGCCGCGCTGGCGGCGGGGCGGTCGCCGGGTGCCGGGCGGGAGCTGCTGTCCGAGGAGGATCGGCGGGTGGAGCGCATCCTGCTGGAGCTGCGGCTTCGCGAGGGGGTGCCGCTGGAGCTGTTGCGGGAGGAAGGGCTCGCGGCGTCGCGGCGCGCGCTGGGGGACGGGCTGCTTCAGGAGGGGCCGTACGAGGAGGGGCGTGCGGTGTTGACGCTGCGGGGGCGGTTGCTGGCGGATGCCGTGGTGCGCGATCTGGTGGACTGATCACTCCGGAGGGTGAATCACTACGAAACGACGGTTCGGCCCCTAACCTGGTTCGTAGGCTGCCGCCAACAGTAGGCGGCGAATGTGGAGGCCACGGAGATGACCGCTGTGGACGAACGTGCAGTCGCAGAGTTCTTCGAGGGTTTTGAGCCGCCCGACGGACTCAAAGTGGAGCTTCTGCGGGGGGAAATCGTCATGATGGCCAGCCCTGATCTGGTGCACAACCTGATCGTGAGTGATGTGCAGGACCAGGTCCCGCGCAGGCATTGGGCGCGCATGCAGACCCAGGACGTCGACATCGTCGACGAAGCCAGCGAGCCTGTTCCGGATCTCGTTGTGGTTGCGCCCGAGATCCTGCCTGCCTCGGGCCGCCTTCTCCCGGCCGGCCTTGTCACGATGGTCGTCGAGGTGGTCTCCAAGACCAGCGTGGAGCGGGACTACAGCGTCAAACGATCGATCTATGCCGCAGGCGGTATCCCCGTCTACCTCATCGTCGATCCGATCATGGCGCAGTGCGTCCTGCTGACGCGGCCCGAAGGCGAGGGGGAGAGGGCGGACTACAAGGGGCAGGTGAAGAGGAAGTTCGGTGAGACGCTGATGATTGACGCCCTGGGGGTTGAACTGGACACCAGCGCGTTCGGGACGTTGCCCGACGTCAAGCCCCACCGCTATCCGCTGCCGTGACGAAGTCGATCAGCTCCTCCACCCGCCCCAACAACTCCGGCTCCAGGTCTTTGTAAGACCCCACCCGCCCCAGAATCGCCTGCCACACCGCTCCGGTGTTCTCCGACGGCCACCCCAGCGCCCGGCACACCCCCGTCTTCCAGTCCTGCCCGCGCGGCACCCGCGGCCACCCCGCGATCCCCAGGGACGACGGCTTCACCGCCTCCCAGATGTCGATGTACGGGTGGCCCACGACCAGGGCATGCTCACTGGTCACGGCCTCGGCGATGCGCCACTCCTTCGTGCCCGGCACCAGGTGGTCGACGAGAACCCCCAGCCGCGCATCCGGCCCCGGCGCGAAGTCGGCCACGATCGACGGCAGGTCGTCGACGCCCTCCAGGTACTCCACCACCACGCCCTCGATGCGCAGGTCGTCGCCCCACACCTTCTCGACCAGT
This sequence comes from Streptomyces regalis, assembly GCF_001509475.1. Taxonomy (GTDB): domain Bacteria; phylum Actinomycetota; class Actinomycetes; order Streptomycetales; family Streptomycetaceae; genus Streptomyces; species Streptomyces regalis. Next base: position 43,323 of record NZ_LLZG01000417.1, on the reverse strand, counting down.
TCGGCGTCGTGCCGGCCCTCGACATAGATTCGGCCGGCGCGGGCCACGCGTGCGCGTGCCTGCGGGACGGCGACCGAACCGGAGGCCGTACGGGTGGGACGTACCGGAGCGGACGACGACGGCCGGACGAGGGTCACCACCTTGCCCTCCAGCAGGAACCCCCGCGGCTCCAGCGGAAACACCCGGTGCTTGCCGAAGCGGTCCTCCAGCGTCACCGTGCCCGCCTCGCAGCGGATCACCGCGCCGCAGAATCCCGTACCCGGCTCCTCGACCACCAGGCCCGGTTCCGCCGGCACCTCGGGGACCGGCTTGGGCTTCTTCCAGGGGGGAGTCAGGTCGGGTGAGTACTGGCGCATTCGAGTGACGATAGGAGAAGCCCGGCCGTCAGGGAGCGCAGATCAACGCGACACGCCGAAGCGGGCCGCGAGGGCGTCGCGCTGGCGCCGGACGAACGCCGCGTCCACCACCGCTCCGTGACCGGGCACGTACAGCGCGTCCTCGCCGCCCAGGTCCAGCAGGCGGTCCAGGGCCGCCGGCCAGTGCGACGGTACGGCGTCGGGGCCGGCCTGGGGTTCGCCGGACTCCTCCACCAGGTCGCCGCAGAAGACCACCTCGGGAGAGCCGGGCCCGCCCGGCACGAGCACGACCAGGTCGTGGGCCGTGTGGGCCGGGCCCACATTCGCCAGGAGGACCTGGCGGTCGGCGTCCAGGTCGAGGGTCCACTCGCCGCTCACCTGGTGGTGCGGGCGGACCAGGGCGTCGATCGCCTCGTCCGCCGCGTCCTGGTCCAGGCCGTTGCGCATGGCGTCCGCGCGTAGTTCCGCCCGCTCGTGCGCGAACACCGTGTCCAGGCCCACCGCCCCGTACACCTGCGCGCCCGCGAACGCCGCCGCCCCGAAGACATGGTCGAAGTGGGGATGCGTCAGCGCGAGATGAGTCACACGGTGACCCGCGAGCCACTGCGCCTGCGTCCGCAGCCGCACGCCCTCCGCGAGGCTCGACCCGGCGTCGACGATCAGCGCGCCGCCCTCCCCGACGACCAGCCCCGCCGTGCAGTCCCAGCCCGGAAGCCGGCACCGCCCCACCCCGGCTGCCAGCCGCTCCCACCCCAGCTCTTCCCAAGTCACCGTCATACGGCGACGCTAATCGACACCACCGTCCGGCACGGCGGTGCTGGACCGGCCTTGCCCGGGGTGTACCCCACCGCCGTACACTGGCCGGGGACGGCTGGCACTCGGGCGGACAGAGTGCCAGGCAAGGCGCCAAGGGGACGAAACTGGAGGTGTGCGCGAGATGCTGAGTGAACGCAGGCTTCAGGTGTTGCGCGCCATCGTCCAGGACTATGTCGGGACCGAGGAGCCGGTGGGCTCCAAGGCGCTCACCGAGCGGCACAACCTCGGCGTCTCCCCGGCGACCGTGCGCAACGACATGGCGGCCCTGGAGGACGAGGGCTTCATCGCCCAGCCGCACACCAGCGCCGGACGGATCCCGACCGACAAGGGCTACCGGCTGTTCGTCGACAAGCTCGCCGGCGTCAAGCCGATGAGCCCGCCGGAGCGGCGCGCGATCCAGAACTTCCTCGACGGCGCCGTAGACCTTGATGATGTCGTGGCCCGGACCGTGCGGCTGCTCGCGCAGCTCACCCGGCAGGTCGCCGTCGTGCAGTACCCGTCGCTGACCCGGTCCACCGTCCGGCACGTCGAGCTGCTGTCGCTCGCGCCCGCGCGTGTGATGCTCGTGCTGATCACGGACACCGGGCGGGTCGAGCAGCGGATGGTCGACTGTCCCGCACCCTTCGGTGAGGCGTCGCTCGCGGATCTGCGCGCGCGGCTCAACAGCCGGGTCGCGGGGCGGCGCTTCAGCGATGTGCCGACGCTCGTCGAGGACCTTCCCGAGGCCTTCGACCTGGAGGACCGCGGCACTGTCTCGGCCGTGCTCTCCACCCTCCTGGAGACGCTCGTCGAGGAGAACGAAGAGCGGCTGATGATCGGCGGCACCGCCAATCTCACCCGCTTCGGACATGACTTCCCCCTCACCATCCGGCCCGTCCTGGAGGCCCTCGAGGAGCACGTCGTGCTCCTCAAACTCCTTGGCGAGGCGGGGGATTCGGGCATGACCGTGCGCATCGGGCACGAGAACGCCTATGAGGGACTCAACTCCACGTCCGTCGTGTCGGTCGGCTACGGTTCGGGCGGCGAGGCAGTCGCCAAGCTCGGCGTGGTCGGACCGACCCGCATGGATTACCCGGGAACGATGGGAGCGGTACGCGCAGTGGCACGGTACGTCGGACAGATCCTGGCGGAGTCGTAAGTGGCCACGGACTACTACGCCGTTCTCGGCGTGCGTCGCGACGCGTCGCAGGAAGAGATCAAGAAGGCCTTCCGGCGGCTCGCGCGCGAGCTGCACCCGGACGTCAATCCGGATCCGAAGACCCAGGAGCGGTTCAAGGAGATCAACGCCGCTTACGAGGTGCTGTCGGACCCGCAGAAGAAGCAGGTCTACGACCTCGGCGGCGACCCGCTGTCCCAGGCGGGCGGCGCGGGAGCCGGCGGCTTCGGCGCGGGCGGCTTCGGTAACTTCTCGGACATCATGGACGCCTTCTTCGGTACTGCGTCCCAGCGCGGCCCGCGCTCGCGTACGCGGCGGGGCCAGGACGCGATGATCCGGCTGGAGGTCGAGCTCGACGAGGCGGCCTTCGGCACGACGAAGGACATCCAGGTCGACACGGCCGTCGTCTGCAACACCTGTAACGGTGAGGGGGCCGCCCCCGGCACCTCCGCCCAGACGTGTGACATGTGCCGCGGCCGCGGCGAGGTGTCGCAGGTGACGCGGTCCTTCCTGGGCCAGGTCATGACGTCCCGGCCCTGCCCGCAGTGCCAGGGCTTCGGCACCGTCGTCCCGACGCCGTGCCCGGAGTGCGCCGGCGACGGGCGCGTACGGTCCCGTCGGACCCTGACCGTCAAGATCCCGGCCGGTGTCGACAACGGCACGCGGATCCAGCTCGCCGGTGAGGGCGAGGTCGGCCCGGGCGGCGGTCCCGCCGGTGACCTGTACGTCGAGATCCACGAGCTGCCGCACGCGATGTTCCAGCGGCGCGGCGACGACCTGCACTGCACGGTGACGATTCCGATGACCGCGGCATCTCTCGGCACGAAGGTGCCGCTGGAGACGCTGGACGGTCTCGAGGAGGTCGACATCCGGCCGGGTACCCAGTCCGGTCAGTCGATTCCGCTGCACGGGCGTGGCGTGACCCATCTGCGCGGCGGCGGACGCGGCGACCTGATCGTCCACGTCGAGGTGCAGACCCCGACCAAGCTGGACCCCGAACAGGAGCGACTGCTGCGCGAGCTGGCCAAGCTGCGGGGCGAGGAGCGGCCGCAGGGGCAGTTCCAGCCGGGGCAGCAGGGGTTGTTCTCGCGGCTGAAGGATGCGTTCAACGGTCGCTGAACCCCTGGGGAAAACGTTGGTCCCTGCCAAGGGGAAGGGCCGATTCGGACTTGTTCGGGGGACGTGACAACATGCCGTCATGTCCTCCGCACTGACCGATCTCTTCCCGCTTCCGATCGTGCAGGCCCCCATGGCAGGCGGCGTCTCCGTGCCGCAGCTCGCCGCTGCCGTGTCCGAGGCCGGTGGGCTGGGGTTTCTCGCCGCCGGGTACAAAACCGCCGACGGGATGTACCAGGAGATCAAGCAGCTGCGGGGGCTGACCGGGCGGCCCTTCGGGGTCAATCTGTTCATGCCGCAGCCCGAGTACGCCGACTCCGCGGCCGTGGAGGTCTACGCCCATCAGCTCGCGGGTGAGGCCGCCTGGTACGAGATCGAGCTGGGGGACCCGGACAGCGGGCGGGACGACGGGTACGACGCCAAGCTCGCCGTGCTGCTCGACAATCCCGTGCCCGTCGTCTCCTTCCACTTCGGTGCGCCCACGAGTGAGGTGCTGGAGTCGCTTCGGCGCGCCGGCACCTTCACCCTCGTCACCGCCACCACCCCGGACGAGGCCCTCGCCGTGCAGCGGGCCGGCGCGGACGCCGTGATCGTGCAGGGGATCGAGGCCGGCGGCCACCAGGGCACCCATCGCGACAACCCCGAGACCGACGGCACCGGCATCGGGCTGCTGTCGCTCGTCGCGCAGGTCCGTGAGACCGTGAGCCTGCCCATCGTCGCCGCCGGAGGCATCATGCGCGGCAGCCAGATCGCCGCCGCGCTCGCCGCCGGCGCCAGTGCCGCCCAGCTTGGGACCGCCTTCCTCGCCACCCCGGAGTCCGGCGCCAACGCCCTGCACAAGCAGGCGCTGACCAACCCCCTGTTCGTACGGACCGAGTTGACGCGCGCCTTCTCCGGGCGGCCCGCCCGCGGCCTCGTCAACCGCTTCCTGCGCGAGCACGGGCCGTACGCCCCCGCCGCCTACCCCGAGGTCCACCACCTCACCTCGCCCCTGCGCAAGAAGGCCGCCGCGTCCGGTGACGCGCAGGGCATGGCGCTGTGGGCCGGGCAGGGGCACCGGATGGCGCGTGAACTGCCCGCCGGGCAGCTGGTGGAGGTGCTGGCCGCGGAGCTCGAAAGCGCGGCGACAGCGTTGTCGGCTCTGCCCAAGGGCGGTGCGAGCCGATGACCGCTCCTGTGTTCGTGGTCGAGCACCTCCCGGCCGGCGGCGGGGAGCGGTACGTCCTCGACGGGCCCGAGGGCCGGCATGCCGTCTCCGTCAAGCGGCTGCGGCCGGGGGAGCCCGTCGTCCTCACGGACGGCGACGGCCGCTGGGCCGAGGGCGAGGTGGTCGACACCGAGGGCAAGGACCGGCTGGTGCTGCAGCTCGGTGCGGTGGCCGAGGAGCCCGCGGAGCAGCCTCGTATCACCGTCGTCCAGGCCCTTCCCAAGGGCGACCGCGGTGAGCTGGCCGTCGAGACCATGACCGAGACCGGCGTCGACGCGATCGTGCCCTGGGCGGCCGCCCGGTGCATCACGCAGTGGAAGGGCGAGCGGGGCGCGAAGGCCCTCGGCAAGTGGCGGGCCACCGCCCGCGAGGCCGGCAAGCAGTCGCGCCGGGTGCGCTTCCCCCAGGTCGCGGACCTGGCCACGACCAAGCAGGTCGCGGCACTTCTCGCCAAGGCCGACTTCGCCGCCGTACTGCACGAGGAACGCGACTACGGCAGCGAGCCGCTCGCGACGGCCGAACTGCCCGCCGAGGGCGAGATCATGCTCGTCGTCGGACCCGAAGGCGGCGTGTCCCCCGAGGAGTTGGCCCTCTTCGAGGAGGCGGGCGCCAAGACGTACCGTCTGGGCCGTACCGTCCTGCGCACCTCCACCGCCGGAACCGCGGCGACGGCACTGCTCCTCGGCCGCACCGGCCGCTGGTCCCGGCCCTGACACCCGGAGGGACGTCCGCCTTGGAACTCGCCCAAGTACGGCTGCTGGTCAGCGACTTCGCCGCCTGCTACCGGTTCTACGCCGACGTCCTCGGCCTCAAGCCGCAGTCGGGCGCGACGAACGGGCCGTACGAGAAGTTCAGCCCCGCCGTCGGCTCGGCGGGCATCGCCCTTCAGGACCGGGCGATGATGGCCGAGGTCCTGGGCGAACTGGGTGACACCGCCAACGGGCACCGCTCCCTGGTGGTGCTGCGGGTGGACGACCTGGACGCCTGCTGCGAGCGGATCTCCGCACGCGGCGCGACCCTCCTGCACGGCCCCGCCCCGATGACCGACCGCATGCGCGTCGCCCACCTCAAGGACCCGGAGGGGAACCTGGTGGAGCTGCAGGAGTGGCTGCTGCTGCGCGGCTGAGGACAGCAGTACTCGATGGTGCCGTGCGCGAGCAGGGAGTGGCCGTATGTGCCCTACCGCGTCGGCGGGGACAGTGGCAGGCTGCCCTCCATGGGGGCGTTCAGGAGGGTTTGGGGTCGCGCCGGTCGTACGGAGCGCACGCGTGTGGCACGGGTGGCGGGTGTGGCGGGTCTCGCCGTGGTTGCCGTCGGCGGGATGGTCGCCTGTGATCCGGGCGGGCTGAGCAGTGCGACCGTGGCGTTCACGACCGACCAGACGGTGACCGCGGAGCTGGAGCGGCAGAAGGCCGACGTGCAGTGGCTCAACTGCACCGGCTCGTACGAGGGCGGCAAGGGCGGTTCCGCCGCGCCGACGGCGAGGGAGAACACCGTGGTCAAGGTCGACTGCGAGGGCGAGACCAAGGACGGCAAGGACATCACCGTCACCGGCAGGATCACCCGGGCCGTCAGCGGCTCCTGCGTGCGCGGTGACCTCGTCGCCAAGGTCGGCGGCAAGGAGTGGTTCCACGTGAACGGGCTGGGCAACTGCGATGCCACGCCCTCGCCCGTCAATCCGGGCGGCGGGCAGCAGCCGGGGCCCACCGTCACGGTCACCGTCACCAAGACCGTCTACTGCAAGGAGCACCCGAACTGCTGGCCGGAGGGCAAGTGACCGCGCCGCGGCGGGAGTCGGGCAAGTGATCCAAAGGCCTGTCCCCGGACGCCGCCCCTGCTTATGGTGATCGGGTGACTCAGTCCGCGACGTCCGGATCGTCTTCGTATCTCCGGTATCCGCATCTGCACGGCGACCTGGTCTCCTTCACCGCCGAGGACGATGTATGGCTCGCTCCTCTCGACGGCGGTCGCGCCTGGCGGGTCAGCGCCGACAACGTGCCGGTCACCCTGCCGCGCATCTCGCCCGACGGCACGACCGTCGCCTGGACGTCCACCCGCGACGGCGCCCCCGAGGTGCACATCGCGCCGGTCGACGGCGGCGCCTCGAAACGCCTCACCCACTGGGGCAGTCGGCAGACCCGGGTACGCGGCTGGACCCCCGACGGCGAGGTCCTCGCGATCAGCGCCCAGGGCCAGGCGGGCAGCCGCCGCACCTGGGCCCACACGGTCCCGCTCGACGGCGGACCGGCCACCACGCTGCCGTACGGCCCCGTCGCCGATGTCGTGTACGGGCCACAGCTCGTGCTCGCGTCCGCGCCGATGGGGCTGGAGGCGGCGCGGTGGAAGCGCTACCGGGGCGGTACGGCGGGCAAGTTGTGGATCGACCGTGCGGGCGACGGGGACTTCGTACGGCTGCATGAGGAACTGGACGGGAACATCGAGTACCCCGTGTGGGTGGGGGAGAGGGTTGCGTTCCTCTCCGACCACGAGGGGGTGGGGGCGGTGTACTCGTCCCTCGCCGACGGGGCCGATCTGCGCCGCCACACGCCGGTCGACAGCTTCTACGCCCGGCACGCCGCGAGCGACGGCACCCGTGTCGTCTACGCCTGTGCCGGGCAACTGTGGCTCCTGGACGACCTCGACGGGTCCGAGCCGCGCCCGCTCGACATCCGGCTCGGCGGGCAGCGCACCGACCGGCAGCCGTACCCGCTGAACGCCGCCCGCTCGTTCGGGGAGGCGGCGCCCGACCACACCGCGCGCGGCAGCGCGGTCGCCGTCCGGGGCGCCGTGCACTGGGTCACCCACCGCTCCGGTCCCGCCCGTGCGCTCGCCGCCGAGCCCGGCATGCGGGCCCGGCTGCCGCGCACCTTCCGGGCGGAGGGCGAGGAGTGGGTGGTGTGGGTGACGGACGCGGAGGGCGACGACGCCCTGGAGTTCGCACCGGCGACCGGGCTCGCCCCGGGTGCCACACCGCGCAGGCTCGGCGCCGGGCAGCTGGGCCGCGTCCTGGAGCTCGCCATGGCGCCCGACGGGAGCCGGGCGGCGGTCGCCGCGCACGACGGACGCCTGCTGCTCGTCGAGCGGGAGACCGGCGAGGTGCGCGAGGTCGACCGCAGCGAGGACGGGGACGTGTCCGGGCTGGTCTTCTCGCCCGACTCGGCCTGGCTCGCCTGGTCGCACCCCGGCCCGCGCCCGCTGAGCCAGCTCAAGCTCGCCAACACCACCGACCTGTCGGTCTCGGAGGCGACCCCGCTGCGCTTCCAGGACTACGCGCCGGCGTTCACACAGGACGGCAAGCACCTGGTCTTCCTGTCGACCCGGGCCTTCGACCCCGTCTACGACGAGCACGTCTTCGACCTCGCCTTCGTGGTCGGCTCCCGCCCTCACCTGATCACCCTGGCGGCCACGACCCCGTCCCCCTTCGGCCCGCAGCGGCACGGCCGCCCCTTCGACGCGCCCGACAAGGACGAGACGCCCGACAGCGAGGGCACCCCGACCACACGCATCGACCTCGAGGGGCTCGCCGACCGGATCGTGCCGTTCCCGGTCGAGGCCGCCCGCTACACCAACCTGCGGGCCGCGAAGGACGGCGTGCTGTGGCTACGGCATCCCGTGCGGGGCGCGCTCGGCGCCTCCCGGGCGACGCCCGACGACCCCGAGCCCAAGACCGAGATGGAGCGCTACGACCTTCTCCAGCGGCGCGTGGAGCATCTCGCCGACGACGCCGACCACTTCGAGGTCAGCGGCGACGGCAAGCGGCTGCTGCTGTGGGCCGACGGCCGGCTCAAGGTCGTCCCCAGCGACCGGCGGGCCTCCGGCGACGACGACAGCGACTCGAACATCACCGTGGACCTGACACGCGTACGGCAGCGGGTCGACCCGTCGGCGGAGTGGCGGCAGATGTTCGAGGAGACCGGCCGCATCATGCGGGACCACTTCTGGCGGCCGGACATGAACGGCGTGGACTGGACCGGGGTGCTGGACCGCTACCGCCCGCTCGTCGACCGGGTGGCGACCCACGACGACCTGATGGACCTGCTGTGGGAGGTGCAGGGCGAGCTCGGCACCTCGCACGCGTACGTCGCACCGCGCGGCGGGTACGGCGGCGGGGCCCGCCAGGGCCTGCTCGGCGCCGACATCTCCCGCCACCCGGACGGCAGTTGGCGTATCGACCGCATCCTGCCGTCCGAGACCTCCGACCCCGAGGCGCGGGCACCGCTGGCCGCGCCCGGGGTCGCGGTGCGGGCCGGGGACGCGATCGTGGCGGTGGCCGGGGTGCCGGTGGACCCGGTGACGGGGCCCGGGCCCCTGCTCGTCGGTACGGCGGGCAAGGCGGTGGAGCTGACGATCTCGCCGGCCGGAGGCGGGGACGTACGCCATGCGGTCGTCATCCCGATCGCCGACGAAGAGCCACTCCGGTACCACGCCTGGGTGGCGGACCGGCGAGCCTACGTCCACGACAAGTCCGGCGGCCGGCTCGGCTACCTCCACGTACCCGACATGCAGGCACCGGGCTGGGCCCAGATCCACCGCGACCTGCGCGTCGAGGTGGCCCGGGAGGGCCTCGTCGTGGACATCCGGGAGAACGGCGGCGGGCACACCTCACAACTGGTCGTGGAGAAGCTGGCACGCCGGATCGTCGGCTGGGAGGTGCCGCGCGGAATGCGCCCGTACAGCTACCCGGTGGACGCACCGCGCGGCCCCGTGGTGGCGGTGGCGAACGAGTTCTCCGGCTCCGACGGAGACATCGTCAACGCGGTGATCAAGGCCTTGGGCCTGGGACCGGTGGTGGGGACCCGGACGTGGGGCGGCGTCATCGGGATCGACAGCCGGTACCAGCTGGTCGACGGCACCCTCATCACCCAGCCGAAGTACGCCATCTGGCTGGAGGGCTACGGCTGGAACCTGGAGAACCACGGCGTCGACCCGGACGTGGAAGTACTCCAACGCCCGCAGGACTGGGTGGCAGGGCGGGACGCACAATTGGACGAGGCGATCCGCATCGCGTTGGCTGGGCTGGAGGAACATCCGGCTAAAACGCCGCCGACCTTGCCCACCTAAGGGGCGCGGGGCTGTATCGATATGCGGCTCCGCCGCGTGCGCGCGACCAGCCCACGATCACCCGCACCCGACGACGATACGATGCCCCCCGTAAACCACGCCGCCCAACCCCCGGAGGGAAAATGGCTGGGGAGCCGCAGGCCGACTGTCTGTTCTGCAAGATCGCCGAGGGCCACGTCCCGGCGACGATCGTGCGGGAGACGGACACGACCGTCGCGTTCCGGGACATCAACCCCCAGGCGCCCACCCACGTCCTGGTCATCCCGAAGGCCCACTACCGGGACGCCGCCGCCCTCGCCACCGCCGAACCCACCCTCGCCGCGGACGTCCTGCGCGAGGCCAAGGCCGTCGCCGACGAGGACAAGCTGGAGAGCTACCGCATCGTCTTCAACACCGGCGCCGGCGCCGGCCAGACCGTCTGGCACGCCCACGCCCACATCCTCGGCGGCCGCGGCATGCAGTGGCCCCCCGGATAGGTCGAGGTAAGCCGAAGTCACCGTGTCCGTACGTGAATTGGTTGTCCTCGGGACAGCGAGCCAGGTGCCGACCCGTCACCGGAACCACAACGGGTATCTGTTGCGCTGGGACGGGGAGGGGATCCTCTTCGATCCCGGCGAGGGCACACAGCGGCAGATGCTGCGTGCCGGAGTCGCGGCGCACGACCTGAACCGGATCTGCGTCACCCACTTCCACGGGGACCACTCGCTCGGCCTCGCCGGCGTCATCCAGCGGATCAACCTCGACAAGGTCCCGCACCCCGTCACCGCCCATTACCCGCGCTCCGGTCAGCGCTTCTTCGACCGGCTGCGCTACGCCACCGCCTACCGCGAGACCGTCGACCTCACACAGGCCCCGGTCAGCGCCGACGGCGTCATCTCCGAAACCGGTGGCTACCGGCTGGAGACGGCCCGGCTGTCGCACCCCGTCGAGTCGTACGGCTACCGCCTCGTCGAGCCCGACGGGCGCCGCATGCTGCCCGAACGGCTCGCCACGCACGGCATCAAGGGGCCGGACGTCGGGCGCCTGCAGCGGGAAGGGGTGCTCGGTGGCGTCTCCCTCAGGGACGTCAGCGAGGTCCGGCGCGGACAGCGGTTCGCGTTCGTCATGGACACCCGGCTGTGCGACGGGGTGTACACCCTCGCCGACGGCTGCGACATGCTCGTCATCGAGTCCACCTTCCTCGACGAGGACGTCGAACTCGCCGTGGAGCACGGCCATCTGACCGCCGGTCAGGCCGCTCGTGTCGCGCTCGACTGCGGCGTACGGCATCTCGTGCTCACCCACTTCAGCCAGCGCTACACCGAGCCGGACGAGTTCGAGCGGCAGGCACGGGCCGCCGGCTTCGACGGGGAGTTGACGGTCGCACACGACCTGCTGCGGGTGCCGCTGCCGAAACGGCGGTAAGACGGCCGTACGATGCTTTGATGTCCGTCCCGAAAGCAGAACTGCACCTCCACATCGAAGGCACCCTCGAACCCGAGCTCGCCTTCGAACTGGCCGACCGCAACCGTGTCGAGCTGCCGTACGCCGATACCGAAGAGCTCCGCAAGGCCTATCAGTTCGAGGACCTCCAGTCCTTCTTGAACCTGTACTACGAGCTCATGGCCGTCCTGCGCACCGAGCGGGACTTCGAGGACCTCGCGAACGCCTACCTCGCCCGCGCCGCCGCGCAGGGCGTGCGGCACGCGGAGATCTTCTTCGACCCGCAGGCGCACACCAAGCGGGGGCTTGAGCTGGGGACGGTCGTCGAGGGGCTGTGGCGGGCGCTGGGGAGCAGCGAGGCGAACCACGGCGTCTCCACCCGGCTCATCATGTGCTTCCTGCGCGACGACTCCGCCGAGTCGGCCATGGAGACGCTGCGGGCCGCCGAGCCGTATCTCGACCGGATCACCGGCGTCGGCCTCGACTCGGCCGAGGTCGGCCACCCGCCGGTGAAGTTCCGCGAGGTGTACGAGGCCGCCGCCGCCCTCGGCCTGCGGCGCGTCGCGCACGCGGGCGAGGAGGGGCCGCCCGCCTACATCACCGAGGCCCTCGACGTCCTCGGCGTCGAGCGCGTCGACCACGGGCTGCGGTGCATGGAGGACCCGGCGCTGGTCGAGCGGCTGGTGCGGGAGCGGGTGCCGCTGACGCTGTGTCCCTTGTCGAACGTACGGCTGCGGACCGTCGACGTCCTCGCCGAGCACCCCCTGCCCGCCATGCTCGACGCCGGGCTGATGTGCACGGTCAACTCCGACGACCCGGCCTACTTCGGCGGGTACGCCGGCGACAACTTCGACGCCGTACGCCAGACCCTCGGCCTGACCGACGAACGGCTCCGGGAGCTCGCCCGCAACTCGTTCCTCGCCTCCTTCCTGGAGGACGACGAGGAGCTGCGGGGGCAGTATCTGGCCGAGGTGGAGGCGTACGAGTTCGGGTAGTCCAGGCCGGTTGGCCTTCTCGGTGTGCCCGCAGCGCGGGCAGCGCTGCGAGGTGTGGGCCGCATCCACCTCCCCAGGAACCTCGCAGGTGCTCAGCAGCGCCAAGTGCCGGGTTACCGCCAGTGCACCGACCCGCCCCCGCCGGGAACCGTCGCCTCGATCTTCACCCTGATCTCCCGCATCACCGCGACGATCCGCTCCTCATGCCCCGCCGACAACCGGGCCACCGGCACCGAGCAGCTGATCGCGTCCTGGGCCGGGGAGTCGTAGCGCAGGGCGAAGCCGAAGCCGATGATGCCGAGGACGCCCTCCTCGCGGTCGACCGAGTAGCCGCGCGCCCGTACCTCGGTGAGGTCGGCGGCGAGTGCGTCCCGGGTGGTGTGGGTGTTGGCGGTGAGGGACTCGTACGGGCCCTCGGGGAGGTCGCCGTCGGGGCGTTCGGCGAGCAGCGCCTTGCCCAGGGCTCCCGCGTGCGCCGGGAGGCGGCGGCCCACCCGGCTGATCGTCCGCAGGTATTCGTGCGACTCGCGCGTCGCCAGATACGCCACGTCCCGGCCGTCCAGCCGCCCCATGTGGATCGTCTCGCCCAGCGCCTCCGACGCCTCGTCCAGATACGGGCGGACGACGCGCACGCGCGGGTCGGAGTCGAGGTAGCTGGTGCCGGTGAGCAGGGCGTGGATGCCGATGCCGTAGAGCGAGCCGGTGACGTCGGTGCGGACCCAGCCGCGGGAGATCAGGGTCTGCAGCAGCGCGTACATGGAGCTGCGCGGCACCTCCAGCTCGTCCGCCAGCTCCTGCAGGCGTGCGGGGCGGTCGCCGCGCGCGGCGAGGAGTTCCAGCAACTCGACCGTCCGCGCCGCGGACTTCACCTCGCGGACGCCGCCTGTCTCTGACATGGGGCGATGGTAATCGGAGCGGCAATCGGAGCGAATGGGATCGACCGTGCCATTGACGGTCGCGGTTCGCGTATCTAATCTCCATTTTCATACGTGGATGACGTCTACATGGGAAGATGAAGATGGGGGATGGGGATATGGCGAGGGCGAGCCTCGACACGGACACGAGCATCGGCATCGACACGGACACCACCCGGCGCTTGAGGGACGGCATGGCGCAAGGAGTGCTGTCGTTCCCGCTCACGAGCTTCCACGAGGACGGCTCGCTGGACCCGGACGGCTTCCGCGCCCACGTCGCCGCCCAGATCGCCACCGGCCCCGGCGCCGTCTTCCCGGCCTGCGGCACCGGCGAGTTCTTCTCGCTGGACGAGGACGAGTACCGCGTCGTCGTCTCGGTCGCAGTCGAGGAAGCGGGCGGGCGCGTGCCCGTCGTCGCCGGGGTCGGCTACGGCTGGGCGCAGGCGGCCCGGTTCGCGCGCATCGCCGAGGAGGCAGGCGCCGACGCCCTCCTCGTCCTGCCGCACTACCTCGTCGCCGCCCCGCAGGACGGCCTCGTCGCCCAGCTGGAGCAGCTCGCGGCCCGCACCCGACTCCCGCTCATCGCCTACCAGCGCGGTCAAGTCGCCTTCACCGCCGAGTCGTTGAAGCGCATCGCCGGCATTCGGAACGTCATCGGCCTCAAGGACGGCCACAGCGACCTCGACCGTCTCCAGCGCCTCACCCTCGCCGCCCCCGAGGGCTTCCTCTTCTTCAACGGGGCCGCCACCGCCGAGATCCAGGCCCGCGCCTACGCCGCCGTCGGCGTCCCCGCCTACTCCTCCGCCGTCCACGCCTTCGCCCCCGAGCTCGCGAACGCCTTCTTCACCGCCCTCCAGAACGGCGACCACGGCACGGTCGACAAGCTGCTGCGCGACTTCTACGTCCCGCTCGTCGAACTCCGCGACCGGGTGCCCGGATACGCCGTGTCCCTGGTGAAGGCGGCGGCCCGGCTGCGAGGCCGCCCGGTCGGCCCCGTACGCGCCCCGCTCACCGACCCGTCGGCCGCCGACCTGGCCGACCTGCGCACCCTCCTCGCCGCCGGACTCGACCTCGTAGGAGCCGCCCTGTGAACCTCACGATCACCGATGTCCGCCTGACGCCGATCCTGGTCGCCGACCCGCCGCTGCTGAACACCCAGGGGGTGCATCAGCCGTACACGCCTCGCCTGATCGTGGAGGTCGTGACGGCCGACGGGATCACCGGGGTCGGTGAGACGTACGGCGACACCAAGTACCTGGAGCTCGCCCGGCCGTTCGCGGAGAAGCTGATCGGCCGTCAAGTCGGCGATCTCAACGGGCTGTTCGTCGTCGCGGAGGAAGTGGCCGTCGATCAGTCCCGGGTGTCGGGGCAGGTCGACGTCGGCGGGCTGCGCGGCGTCCAGACCGCCGACAAGCTGCGGCTGTCCGTCGTCTCCGGCTTCGAGGTGGCCTGCCTCGACGCGCTCGGCAAGGCGCTCGGGCTGCCCGTGCACACACTGCTCGGCGGCAAGGTGCGGGACGCGGTCGAGTACAGCGCGTACCTCTTCTACAAGTGGGCCGGCCATCCGGCGGGCGTCGCGGCCGAGAAGGACGACTGGGGTGCCGCCGTCGACCCGGCCGGAGTCGTGGAGCAGGTGCGGAAGTTCACCGAGCGGTACGGGTTCACCTCCTTCAAGCTCAAGGGCGGCGTCTTCCCGCCGGACGAGGAGATCGCTGCCGTACGGGCCCTTGCGGAGGCCTTCCCCGGGCACCCCCTGCGCCTCGACCCCAACGGCGCCTGGTCCGTGGAGGCCTCGCTGAAGGTGGCGCAGGAACTCGGGGAGGTCCTGGAGTACCTGGAGGACCCGACCCTCGGAACGGCCGCCATGGCCGAGGTCGCCGCGCGGACCGGGGTGCCGCTGGCGACCAACATGTGCGTGACGACGTTCGCGGAGATCAAGGAGGCGTTCACCAAGGACGCCGTGCAGGTCGTCCTCTCCGACCACCACTACTGGGGCGGACTGCGCAACACCCAGCAGCTGGCGGCGATCTGCCGCACCTTCGGCGTCGGGGTGTCCATGCACTCCAACACCCACCTGGGCATCTCGCTGGCCGCGATGACCCACGTGGCGTCGACCGTCCCGAACCTGCACCACGCCTGCGACTCGCACTACCCCTGGCAGTCCGAGGACGTCCTCACCGAGCGCCTCACCTTCGAGGACGGCAAGGTCGTCGTGTCCGACGCGCCCGGCCTCGGTGTCGAGGTCGACCGCGAGAGGCTGGCGGAGCTGCACCGGCGGTGGCTGGATGACGGCGGCTCGCTGAGGGACCGCGACGACGCGGCCGCCATGCGGGTCGCCGACCCCGGCTGGGTCACGCCGTCGGTGCCTCGCTGGTAGTAGCGCCTCGCCGACCGCCCGGTGAGGGCGTCCACCGGAGGCCCGGGCGAGATCGCGGTGGCGGTGGGGTGTTGGGGTGTGTTGTCGGTGATCCAGTGGCGTTGTCAGTGGCGTGGTGCACACTGGCCAGATCAGCACCACGTCAGGGAGCGCACCGTGACCACGCCCACCGCGCCCAACGGAAAGGGAGCCTCGCCCCAGGGGCCGTCGTCCAGGGCAGGGAAGCCGTACCGCCGCAGCCAGGTCGACCCCCTCGCCGGCCTGCGCACGCCCGCCGACCCGCCTTGGGACGTGTATCTCACGGGCACGGTCTTCCTCGACATCATCTTCACCGGCCTCGACTCCGCCCCGGTGCGTGGCACCGAGTCGTGGGCGCGCGGGATGGGGTCGAGCCCCGGCGGCGTGGCGAACATGGCGACGGCCCTGGCCCGCCTCGGCCTGAAGACGTCGCTCGCGGCGGCCTTCGGCGACGACCACTACGGCGAGTACTGCTGGGACGCGCTGGAGCACGGCGAGGGCATCGACCTCTCGCCGTCGCGCACGGTGCCGGACTGGCACTCCCCGGTGACGGTCTCGATGGCATACGAGGGGGAGCGCACGATGGTCTCCCACGGCCACGAACCGCCCCCGGAGGAGCCGGCGCCGGACTGCCCGCCCCGCGCGCGTGCCGCGGTCGCCTCCCTCGAACCGGGCAAGCGGGCCCCCTGGATCGCGCAGGCCGCGAGCAAGGGCACCCGTATCTTCGCCGACGTCGGCTGGGACGACACGGGGGCGTGGGACCTGGCGGGGCTGGCCGACCTGGAGCACTGTGAGGCCTTCCTGCCGAACGCTCAGGAGGCCATGCGGTACACGGGCACCGACTGCCCGCGCGAGGCGGCCCACGCACTCACCGAGTACGTCCCGGTCGCGGTGGTCACCCTCGGCGCGGAGGGCGCGTACGCGGTGGACGGCCGGACCGGGGAGACGGCCGTGGTGCCCGCGATCGCCGTCGAGGCCCTCGACCCGACGGGCGCCGGCGACGTCTTCGTGGCCGGCTTCGTCACCGGCACCCTGGCCGACTGGCCGCTGGCCGACCGCCTCGCCCTCGCCGGCCTCACGGCCGCCCTCTCGGTCCAGGAGTTCGGCGGCTCCCTCTCGGCCCCCGGCTGGGCCGAGATCGGCGCCTGGTGGCGCAAGGTCCAGTCCCTCGACCGGCAGGACCCCGAGGCCCTGCGCCGGTACGCGTTCCTGGCGGACCTGGTGCCGGAGGAACAGGGGAGACCGTGGCCGCTGCGGCGGGCGGTGCCGACGATCGGGTTCCGCCGGTCGGCTTGAGGGGTCTCAGCTGGGGGTGGTCGGCGTCAGCACCACGAAGTCCGCGTTCGACGGGTCCACGCAGACGGCCAGGCGGCCGACGCCCTCCGCGTCCTCCGGCCCCATCTGCACACTGCCGCCGTTCTCGGTGACCTTGGCGACCGCGGCGTCGCAGTCGGTGACGTTGAACACCGGGTGCCAGTACGGCCGTCCGTTCGTCAGCGCGAGGTTCTCCGCGGGAAGCTCCATGAGGCCGCCCTGCATGCGCTCCTCGGGCAGCCCGGCCGGGGTGATGAGCGTGTACGCGCCCCCGCCGCCCGGCAGCGCCATGTCGCTGAACTGCCAGCCGAAGACACCGCCGTAGAACTCCTTCGCGCCCGCGGCGTCGCTCGTGTACAGCTCGGTCCACGACAGCGAGCCCGGCTTGTCCGCCAGTTCGAAGCCGGAGTTCTTTCCCGGCTGCCAGACGGCGAACTGGCCGCCCAGCGGGTCGTTGTACTGCGCCATCCGGCCCCAGTCGTCCAGGTCCCTCGGCGCCACCCGCACCGTGCCGCCCGCGCGCTCGACGGCCTGGGTCGTGGCGTCCGCGTCGTCGACGGTGAAGTAGATCATCCAGGCCGAGCGTGCCCCCTCCTCGGTGAGCTTGCCGAGCCCGGCGACGGTCTTGCCGTCCTTCTTGAACATCCCGCCTTCGAAGTCCTCCGCCTCGCCCATGGACTCGTACTCCCAGCCGAGCACCGCGCCGTAGAAGGCCGCGGCGCCGCGGACGTCGGGAGCGCCGAGGTCGAGCCAACAGGGGGAGCCGGGAGTGAGGTCAGTGGTGATCATGACGATTCCCTTCGCAGATCCTCTATGACCTCAGCGTGACATCCGGCACTGACAATCGCCCGTCGTGGCGCGACAGGGTGCCGTGTCAGTCGGCTCTGGTTACGATCCGGCCATGAGCGACGATGCGCCTCACGACCGACAGGCCCTCGCCACCGTCGCCCACGACTGGGCGGCGGCTATGGTTTCCAACGACCCCGCCCGGATCGCCGACTTCATGGCCGAGGACTGGGTCATCGTCTCCGAGTCGGGCATCTCCACCAGGGAACAGTTTCTGTCGTTCGTAGAGTCCGGCGAGCTGACCCACTCGTCGTTCCGACTCGTCGACGAGCCCAGGATCCGCATGCACGGCGACTCGGCCGTCGTGACGGCACGCATCACGAACACCGCCCACTACAAGGGCGAGCGCTTCGACGCCGACGAGTGGACGACCGACGTCTTCGTACGGCGGGACGAGGGCTGGCGCTGCGTACTGAGCCACATCACGGCGGCTGCGCGAGCCTGAACCTCGGGTATTCCAGCCCCTCCGGCATTTGAGGAGCGGGGTCTGAGGGGCAGCGCCCCCTTCAAGGATGGGACGGGTAGGGGCGGCGGAGGCGGCTGCATCCATTCAGCGGCTCCGCCGCGGGCGCCTCTGACCTCAGCCCGCCGACACGGTAGAACGCACCGCCCCGTCCGGGCCCGCCACCAACACCGGCGTCCCCGGCCCCCCGAGATCCCGCACAGCCGCCCGGTCCTCCGCCGACGGCGACTCCGCCTCCGTCACCACCGCCGCCGCCTCCAGCGACGTCGCCCCCGACGCCACCGCCATCGCCACCGCCGTGCGCAGCGCGCTCAGCTTCAGGGAGTCCAGGGCCACGGTCCCGGCGACATACGTACGGCCCGTCTCGTCCCGTACGGCCGCCCCCTCGGGCACACCGTTGCGGGCCCGAGCGGAACGGGCCAGGGTGACGATCTTGCGGTCCTCGGGGTCAAGCGCGCTGTTGTCGGTCATGACCTGAGCATACGAAGCGCCGCCCCCCTACCCGGCCACGGGGTGGGGAGCTGCTGCCGGTTGACAGCGCTTGGGCGTGCCGGCGTGCATGAGTGAGCACCGCGGCTCCCGCGCGGAGTGGCGGGGGAACGGAAGTTCTCGCATCGAATGCGTGACCCTTGCGGCCGGTCCTCGTGGTCCTGCGGACCCCGCGGGCGGCTGGGTAAGGGACGGCCGGCTCAGGCGCGGTCGAGACGAAGCCGGTCGGCTTTCGGGAGGCCCGCCACGACAAGGTCGTACGAGTCCTCGACGAGCTCTCGGACGAGACGGTCCGGGAGTTCGCCGTCGACCGTCACCGTGTTCCAGTGGCGCTTGTTCATGTGCCAGCCGGGGACGATCAGGCCCGGGTGCTCGTCGCGCAGCCGAACCGCGTCCTCCGGATCGCACTTCAGATTGACCGTCAGGGGCCGCGCGTCCAGGTTCGTCAGGGCGAAGAGCTTGCCCAGCACCTTGAAGACCGAGGTCTCCGGGTTGAACGGGAAGTCCTCCACGGTCGCGTTGAACGACAGGCAGAACGCACGCAGCTCCTGAGGGGTCACTCCGGCTTCATCTCCTCGTCCAGGGGCCCGGCGGGGCCCACCGGCTCCACGAGCACGGTCACGATCTTGTTCCGACGGCCGGCCGCCGCCTCCGCCGTCAGCCGCAGCTCGCGGCTGTCCGGCAGCTCGACCAGGGACGACGCCCCGGCGATCGGCACCCGGCCCAGCGCCTTCGCCAGCAGACCGCCGACGGTCTCCACGTCCTCGTCGTCGTACTCGTCGAGGCCGTACAGCTCGCCGAGGTCGGTGATGTCCAGGCGGGCGGTGACCCGGTAGCGGTCCTCGCCCAGCTTCTCCACCGGCGGCAGCTCACGGTCGTACTCGTCGGTGATCTCGCCGACGATCTCCTCGAGGATGTCCTCGATGGTGACGATGCCGGCGGTGCCGCCGTACTCGTCGATGACGACGGCGACGTGGTTGCGCTCCTGCTGCATCTCGCGCAGCAGGTCACCGGCGTTCTTGGTGTCCGGGACGAAGGCGGCGGGCCGCATGGCCGTGGACACCAGCTCGCTCTCCGCGTCCCGGCTGATGTGCGTCTTGCGGACCAGGTCCTTCAGATACACGATCCCGACCACGTCGTCCTCGCTCTCCCCGACGACCGGTATGCGCGAGAAACCGGAGCGCAGGGCGAGGGTGAGGGCCTGGCGGATCGTCTTGTAGCGCTCGATCACGATCAGGTCGGTGCGCGGCACCATGACCTCCCGCACGAGCGTGTCGCCCAGCTCGAAGACCGAGTGCACCATGCGGCGCTCCTCGTCCTCGATCAGGGACTCCTTCTCGGCGAGGTCGACCAGCGCCCGCAGCTCCGCCTCGGAGGCGAAGGGACCGCGGCGGAAGCCCTTGCCGGGAGTGAGGGCGTTGCCGATGAGGATCAGCAGGTAGGGGATCGGGCCCATGATCCGGGCGAGCGGCAGCAGGACATACGCCGCCGCCGTCGCCGTGTTCAGCGGATGCTGGCGGCCGATGGTGCGCGGGGAGACCCCGACGGCGACGTACGACACCAGCACCATGACCGCTATCGCGACCAGGAGGGCCTCGGTGGTGCTGTCGAACTCCTGGAGGCAGGCGTACGTGACGAGCGCGGCGGCGGCCATCTCGCAGGCCACGCGCACCAGCAGCGCCACATTCAGATAGCGCGTCGGGTCGGCCGCGACGAGCGCGAGCTTCTCACTCCCGCGGCGGCCACTGCGTACGGCCTCCTCGGCGCGGAAGCTGGAGACGCGCGCCAGGCCCGCCTCGGCGCAGGCGGCGAGCCAGGCGACGATCACGAGGGCGATCGCGCCGAAGACGAGGGCGAGACTCATGACACGGTCGGGGCCGGGGAGGGCCCCGTCAGCCCCTTCTCCGAACGCCAGCCGTCCACGATGGCGGCCTGCAGGCCGAACATCTCGGCCTTCTCATCGGGCTCCTCGTGGTCGTACCCGAGCAGATGCAGCACCCCATGGACGGTGAGCAACTGCAGCTCCTCGTCCATGGAGTGCTGCGTCGGCGATTCCGCTCCCTGCTTCGCGGCGACTTCGGGGCACAGCACGATGTCACCGAGCAGCCCCTGCGGGGGCTCGTCATCGTCCTTGGACGGCGGCCGCAGCTCGTCCATCGGAAAGGACATGACATCGGTGGGCCCGGGCAGGTCCATCCACTGGATGTGGAGCTGCTCCATGGCGTCGGCGTCCACGACGATCACCGAGAGCTCGGAGAGCGGGTGGATGCGCATCCGAGCGAGCGCGTAGCGGGCGATGTCGAGGATCGCCTGCTCGTCGACCTCGGTTCCGGACTCGTTGTTGACGTCGATCGACATGGTCGTGCTGTGTCTACTTCCCCTTGTGCCCGGACTGCCTGCCCCGGCCACCCTTGTGGGTGCCGTTCTCGGTGCCGTGCTTGCTGTCGTACTTCTCGTACGCGTCGACGATACGGCCGACGAGCTTGTGCCGTACGACATCGTGGGACGTGAGGCGCGAGAAGTGGACGTCGTCGAGGCCCTCGAGGATCTCCTGGACCTGGCGCAGACCCGACTTCGTCCCGCTCGGGAGGTCGACCTGCGTCACGTCACCAGTGACCACGACCTTCGAGTCGAAGCCGAGGCGGGTGAGGAACATCTTCATCTGCTCGGCGCTCGTGTTCTGGGCCTCGTCGAGAATGATGAAGGCGTCGTTGAGCGTGTTGTGCGTCAGTAGGTGGTCCTGCGTGACGTACAGCGAGTCCTCGGCTGCCACCTGGATGCAGACGGTCTCCCGGCGGCCCGCGGGCTCGATGCTGTCGATGAACCGCATCGGGCGTCCGCCGCCCCCGGCCGCGTGGTACTTGTCGCGCTTGCGGGCGAGACGGAAGGGCTCTATGCCTTCGGGGAGGCGGATGTCGATGATGTGGGCGTCGTGCCGGTAACCGACCTCACGTCCCTTCGCAAGACCGGGCTTGCGGCCCCTGGCCATGCGACGACGGGCGTAGGCGACACCCCCCAGCGACTGCACCAGCGAGATCACGTCGTCCCGCAGGAGGATCGATGTTGTCGCGTACTGGATACGGCAGGTGCGATCCGCCTGGGTGACCGGCCCCCCGTCGGAGTCGAGCAGGCCTTGCAGGACGGCCAGCCTGACTTCGGCGGAGTTGATCAAGTAGTCGTCCGGGACGAACTTGGTGTGCGAGCGAGTACGCAGCAGGTCCAGCTCTCGAAGAACCTGCGTGACGGGGTTCTCCAAGGTGATCACGTCGCCCGGGGACTTGATCCGGTTGAGGACGTAGTCGGGTCCGCCCCTGTGGCGAACCGCGACACCGGGAAGCGCGGCTTCCAGCGCCTCGGCCAGCTCCGGATCCTCTGTCGCGAAGGAAGGAGTGGTGGAGCCCGTGAGACAACCATCGCCCAGCAGCAGCCCCAGCGCGTACGGGTCCATGGGGATCTCGCGCTCCGGGAAGCAAACCGGCGCTGTCAGCAGCGGCAGCTCGTACCGGCGAGCATGCGCCGCCCGCAGGTTGCCGATCATCTCCTGGGTCTCCAGGACCCGCCATGGCTTGTTCCGACGCTTGTCCGAGGCAGTCCGTACGGTCCACAGATGTTCGCCGCAGCACAGCGTCCAGGAGCCGTCCTGGGCGGTGACACGGTAGATGTCCTTCTCGCCCTGCGGGTAGACGCCCAGGACCGGGGTCGGCTCACCGTTCGAGCCGATGACAAGGTCACCGACCTGGAGGTCGCCGATGGGGCGCCAGCCGTCCGGCGTCAGGACATTCGTGAAAACAGGTTGCGCACGGCCTCTCATGTATGCCAGCGGCGCCACCTCAATAGTCCCTGCCGCCATCAACCGCGGAATCGAGTCCGGGTCGAGCATGTCGTGCAAGGCGTCGTACAGAGGCCGCAGATACGGGTCGATCTTCTCGTAGAGCGTGCCCGGCAGGAAGCCCAGCCGCTCGCCCGCCTCCACCGCAGGCCGGGTCAGGATGATGCGGTTGACCTGCTTGGACTGCAGAGCCTGCACCGCCTTGGCCATGGCGAGATAGGTCTTGCCGGTGCCCGCGGGGCCGATGCCGAAGACGATCGTGTGCTTGTCGATCGCGTCGACGTACCGCTTCTGGTTGAGGGTCTTGGGGCGGATCGTGCGGCCGCGGGAGGAGAGGATGTTCTGGGTGAGCACCTCGGCCGGGGTCTCTGCCGGGCCCTCGCCGTTCTCGCTCGCTCTGAGCATGGCGATCGAGCGTTCCACTGCGTCCTCCGTCATCGGTTGCCCGGTGCGGAGCACCAGCATCATCTCGTCGAACAGGCGCTGGATGAGGGCGACTTCGTGAGCGTCGCCGACCGCGCTGATCTCGTTGCCCCGGACGTGTATGTCGGTCGCCGGGAAGGCCTTCTCGATCACACGCAGCAGGGAGTCGCCGGACCCCAGCACGGTCACCATGGGGTGCTGGGCGGGGACGGTGAACTGTGCTCTCGCCTGTCCCTGCGCGGGTGTGTGAGCTGTGGGTGTCTGAGTCATGGGCCGGCTCGTAGGCCTTGCTCGTCCTCCTCGATACGACTCCTCCGCCACAGGGGCGGCCTGGCGAATTCCAGGGTACGCCGGGGGACTGACAACGCCGTAGGCCTTTTCGGCGGGGAGGTTTTCACGGGCGCGCGGGGCTGGTCACGGCCGGTACGAAGCCCATTACGCCGGGTCCTTTTCTCGCCCCCGCCGCCCCTACCCATTCCCGTCCCCTGGGGGCTGCCGCCCCCAGACCCCCGCTTCGGCCCTGAAGGGGCCTCGTCCTCAAACGCCGGACGGGCTGAAAAACCAGCCCCTCCGGCGTTTGAGGAGCGGGGGTCCAGGGGGCGGAGCCCCCTGGGGGATGGGACGGGTAGGGGCGGCGGGGGCGAGGAACTGCCCTCAGAAACCCAGCTTGCGCAGCTGCCGCGGATCCCGCTGCCAGTCCTTCGCCACCTTCACATGGAGGTCCAGGAACACCGGCGTCCCGAGCAACGCCTCGATCTGCTTGCGGGACTTGATGCCGACCTCCTTCAGGCGCTTGCCCTTGGGGCCGATGATGATGCCCTTCTGGCTGGGGCGCTCGATGTAGACGAAGGCGTGGATGTCGAGGAGGGGCTTGTCGGCGGGGCGGTCCTCGCGGGGGAGCATCTCCTCGACGACGACGGCGATGGAGTGCGGGAGCTCGTCGCGGACGCCCTCCAGGGCGGCCTCGCGGATGAGCTCGGCGATCATGACCTGCTCCGGCTCGTCGGTGAGGTCACCCTCGGGGTAGAGGGCGGGCCCCTCCGGCAGCAGCGGGACGATCAGGTCGGCCAGCAGGTCCACCTGCTTGTCGCCGACCGCCGAGACGGGGACGATCTCGGCCCACTCGAATCCGAGCTCCTTGCCGAGCTGGTCGATCGCGATGAGCTGCTCGGCGAGCGTCTTGCTGTCGACGAGGTCGGTCTTCGTGACGATCGCGATCTTCGGCGTCTTCTTGATGGACGCCAGTTCCTTCGCGATGAAGCGGTCACCGGGACCGAGCTTCTCGTTCGCCGGGAGGCAGAAACCGATCACGTCGACCTCGGCCCACGTGGTCCGCACGACGTCATTGAGCCGCTGGCCGAGCAGCGTGCGCGGCTTGTGCAGCCCGGGGGTGTCCACCAGGATCAGCTGGGCGTCGGGCCGGTGCACGATGCCCCGCACCGTGTGCCGCGTCGTCTGCGGCTGGTTGGCGGTGATCGCCACCTTCTGCCCGACCAGAGCGTTCGTGAGGGTGGACTTGCCCGCGTTGGGGCGGCCCACGAAGCAGGCGAAGCCGGCGCGGTGGATGGCCTCGGGCGACTGCTCGGATGACTGGGTTCGAACGCTCA
This sequence comes from Streptomyces regalis, assembly GCF_001509475.1. Classification (GTDB taxonomy): domain Bacteria; phylum Actinomycetota; class Actinomycetes; order Streptomycetales; family Streptomycetaceae; genus Streptomyces; species Streptomyces regalis. The sequence continues at coordinate 18,914 of NZ_LLZG01000417.1, read as the reverse complement.
TGGGGCCCATTCTCCCTGATCCACAAGCGCCCGCCGCACCACGGCCACCCCACGCATCGCCCCGTGAGATTTCGGAAACCCCGGCGCAATGAAACCTCACCGAAACACACCCGTACGCGTCCGGAAACGCATGCCGGTGAATCTCTGACGAGCCCCCACCTCGATGGAGACGACCGTGACCCTCGCCGCCGCGCAGGCAGACACCGGCGACACCGCCTGGCTGCTCGCCGCCACCGCCCTCGTGCTGCTGATGACCCCGGGCCTGGCCCTCTTCTACGGCGGCATGGTCCGCACGAAGAGCGTCCTCAACATGCTGATGATGAGCTTCGTGTCGATCGCGCTCGTCACCGTCGTGTGGCTGGCCTGCGGCTACTCCCTCGCCTTCGGCGACGACGCGTTCGGCGGTCTCATCGGCGGTCTCGACCTCGCCGGCATGTCCGGTCTGGGGCCGGACAGTGTCCAGGGGACGGTCCCGACCCTCCTCTTCGCCACCTTCCAACTCACCTTCGCGATCATTACCGCCGCGCTCATCAGCGGTGCCGTCGCCGACCGCGCGAAGTTCGGGGCGTGGCTGGTGTTCGTGCCCGTGTGGGCGCTGGTCGTATACGTTCCCGTCGCCCACTGGACCTGGGGCCCGGGCGGCTGGATCCTCGACCGCCTCGGCGCCCTCGACTTCGCCGGCGGTCTCCCCGTCGAGATCACCTCCGGCGCCTCGGGCCTGGCGTTGTGCCTGGTCCTCGGCCCGCGGCTCGGGTTCAAGAAGGATGCCATGCGCCCGCACAACCTGCCGATGGTCATGCTGGGTGCGGGGCTGCTCTGGTTCGGTTGGTTCGGCTTCAACGCCGGTTCGGCCCTCGGCGCCAACGGCCTCGCCGCAGCCGCCTTCCTCAACACCCTCGCCGCGGGCTGCACCGGCCTGCTCGGCTGGCTCTTCGTCGAGCAGAAGCGCGACGGCCACCCGACGACGCTGGGCGCGGCCTCCGGCGTGGTCGCCGGCCTCGTCGCCATCACGCCCTCCTGCGGCTCGGTCTCCCTGCTCGGCGCGCTCGTCGTCGGCCTCGCGGCCGGCGTCGTCTGCTCCTACGCCGTCGGCTGGAAGTTCAAGCTCAACTACGACGACTCCCTGGACGTCGTCGGCGTCCACTTCGTCGGCGGCATCATCGGCACCCTGCTGATCGGCGTCTTCGCGACGGCCTCGATGACCGGCGGGGCCGAGGGTCTCCTCTACGGCGGCGGGCTCGCGCAGCTCGGCAAGCAGGCGGTGGCCGTCGTCGCCGTGGCCGCGTACGCGTTCGCCGTCACGTACGGCATCGGCAAGGTCATCGACAAGGCCATGGGCTTTCGCGCGAGCGAGGAACAGGAGCACACCGGCCTGGACCTTACGGTGCACGCCGAGACCGCTTACGATCACGGGGTCCTGGGGCACGGCGCCCCGGTCACCGCGTCCATCGCCGCCCCCGTCCCCGCCGCCGCGCAGAAGGTCAAGAAGCAGGTATGAAGCTCATCACCGCGATCGTCAAGCCGTACCGGCTCGACGAGGTCAAGACCGCCCTCCAGGAGATCGGTGTGCACGGTCTGACCGTGACCGAGGCGAGCGGCTACGGCCGTCAGCGCGGCCACACCGAGGTGTACCGCGGCGCCGAGTACCAGGTCGACCTGGTACCGAAGGTCCGGATCGAGGTCGTCGTGGACGACGCAGCGGCCGACGACGTCATCGACGCCATCGTGAAGGCCGCCCAGACCGGCAAGATCGGCGACGGCAAGGTCTGGGCGCTGCCGGTCGAGACGGTCGTACGCGTACGGACGGGCGAGCGCGGCCCCGACGCGCTGTAGCCGACGCCGTCGGCCGGGCACCGGGACCGCGCCCGTCGGAGCATCAGTCGAACACGAACGGGCCCGGCGACTGCGGCCCGGTCGCCGTGCAGGTGATGGTGATGCCGAGGACGGTCATCTGCAGCGAGCCGCCGAAGGCCTCCAGGCTGTCGCCGGAGGCCACGGTGCCGCTGAGCGGGCCGACCTGGACGGGGTCACCGGCGGCCATCGCCGGGTTCTCCGTGCCGGTGAAGCTGGTGGTGCCGCCGCTCGCCTTCACCAGGGTGAGCGTCGAGGAGATCGAGTCCTCCCCGAGCGCTATCGGCGCGGTGATCGCGGAGGAGTTGACGGTGATGGTGGCGGTGGTGCCGTCCTGCGTCGCCGTGAGCGTGGCCTCGCCGCCGCCGAAGCTGCCGCAGTCGGCGGTGATCGTGGCGCTGCCGGGGGCGACGGCGAGGGCGGCGGGTGCGAAGGCCAGGCCGGTGACCGCGAGGGCTCCGGTCACCAGCGCCGCACCTGCTCCAATGCGCTTGCGTCTCATGGGGATCCGCTCCCTTTCGAGGTGGGGGAATTCCTGCTGTGGGGGGTGGGGGAATTGCTCGGCAGGTGGATGCGGACACACTGCGTGCACAGCTGAAGAAGCTGAATCTGACGGTCCGTCGGAACCGCCGTTTCCATTGATGCGCGTGGGGCGGGGGTCGGCAAGGGTGATTTCCGGCCTCAACTACCCACGAGTCAACTACCGGCCCCCTCAAGCCCCTTCACCTGCAACGTCGCCTCGGTCAGCGTCGCCAACCGCGCCCCCAGCACCCGCGCCCACGCCCGGTAGCCCTCCGCCGACGGGTGGAAGCGGTCCGGGGCCAGCCAGTCGCCCGCGTGCTCCGGCGGGCCTCCGGAAGGGAGGTGGAAGACGGCGACTCCCCTCGTGGCCGCCGTCTTCAGCTGATGGTCGAGCACGCGGACGTACCAGGACAGCGGGATCCGGACCCGGCGCGGCAGTGCCGTCAGCCGGTCGACCGACGGCAGCCCCGCGAACGCCATCGGCACGTCCTCGCCGAGGCGCAGCCGGACGTCACGGATCAGGCGTTCCGCGTCCCGGCGGACGGTGCGTGGCCGGCGCAGGCGCAGGGCGTCGTTCGTGCCGGCCACCACCACGACCACGTCGGGACGCCAGTGAGTCGTCGGGTCCGTCAGGCCGGGCAGCAGGCCCTGGCGCACCACCGCGAGCGTCGCCCCCGCCTTCGCCGCCACCCTCCAGGACACCGCCCTGCCGGTCATGGCCGTAACCGCCTCCGCGAGCCGGCCGGCCATCGCCTCCCGGTGCTCGGCGGCCCCCACGCCCGCCGCCACCGAGTCCCCGATCACGGCCATCCGCAGCGCCGGTTCCTTGCCGTCGGTCGTGCCGGTGTCGGCCCCCGCCGCCTCGGGCAGCCGTATCAGCCGCCCCCGCATGCCTTTCGCGAACACGTCGAACCCCCGTCCGTCGTCGCCATAACGGCGTCATAACAGCGTTATGCCCATAACAGCGTTATCCTCGCCCCGTGTCAACCGCGAACACCCCGAATCCCCCGAACACCCGCCGCCTCCTCCTCGACGAAGCCGCCCGCGTCCTCGCCGAGGAGGGCCCCGCTGCCCTCAGCGCCCGCCGCCTCGTGAAGGCCGTCGGGGCCTCCACCATGGCCGTGTACACCCACTTCGGGTCGATGCCGGGGCTGGTGCGCGAGGTGATGCGCGAGGGGATCGGCCGTTTCGAGGACCGGGTGGGAGTCGTGGGGGAGGGTGACGATCCCGTGCGCGAGCTCGTCGAACTCTGCCGCGTCTACCAGGAGTTCGCCCGCGCCGAGCCCGAGGTGTACGCCGTGATGTTCGGCGGCTCGGCCATGGCCGGGTTCGAACTCACCGAGGACGACCGGCAGATGGGCGTACGGCTCCTGCGCTATCCGCGCAACGCCATCCGGCGCTGCGCCGCGGCCGGGCGGTTCCGCTCGGACGCCGACGCCGATCTCCTCGTACGGCAGCTGTTCGCCCAGATGCACGGGCTCGCCCAACTCGCCCACGCCGGCTACATCATCGGCGTCTACGGCCCGGACGACGTCCTCGCCGGGACACTGAGGGACTTCGCGGTGGCGGCTGGCGACGATCCGGAGCGGGCGGCGGCCTCGGTCCGGTCAGGCCTTGCTGGGTGACATGTCCTGCAGGCCCACCACGCGCAGGAGTTGAAGGCGCTCGTAGGCCTCCGTGCCCGGCCGGGCGGTGTGGACGACCAGGAGGTGGTGGTGCTCGTGGCTGACCATGACCTCGCAGTCCAGTTCCAGGAGACCGACCACCGGGTGCACGAAGCGTTTCGTCGCCCGGTTGCGCTGGGACACCTCGTGCTCGTCCCACAGGTGCGCGAACTCCTCGCTGGACGCCCGGAGTTCGGCGACCAGCGCGGCCGGCTCCGGGTCGTCGGGGCGGGCCGCGGCCACCGCGCGCAAGGTGGCGACGTGGGCGCGCGCGTGGCCCGCGAGGTCCTCCTCGGGGAAGAGCGTGCGCGCGGCCGGGTCCAGGAAGAAGAGGCGGGTCAGATTGCGCTCGCGGCGCGGGCGGGACATCACGTCGCCGACCAGTGCCCTGGCCATCGCGTTCTGGGCCAGCACCTCGCCGCAGTCGTTCACCACCTGCGCCGGGGTGTCGTGCAGCCGGTCCAGGATCAGCAGCAGCCCGGGGCGGACATGCCCCGACGCCGTCTCGCGCCGCGGCGGCTCCTCGCCGGCCAGATGGAACAGGTGGTCCTGCTCGACGTCGCTCAGGCGCAGCGCGCGGGCCAGTGCCGTCAGCATCTGGCGGGACGGGCGCGGGCCCCGGGACTGTTCGAGGCGGGTGTAGTAGTCCACCGACATCCCCGCCAGCTGCGCCACCTCCTCGCGGCGCAGGCCGGGCGTGCGACGCCGGGCGCCCGGCGTCAGGCCCACGTCCGACGGGGTCAGCCGGGCACGGCCACGGCGCAGGAAGTCGGCGAGTTCGGCTCGGTTCACCTCTCCAGGCTCCTCTACGCCGCCCGGCTTATCCAGGGACTGCCGATCCCCTGATCAACGGGTCTCTCCCGGCCGGCGCGACACCGGCCGAGGCTGGTGGCACCAGACCGAGAGGAACAGATCATGTTGACACTGGTGACAGGCACGACGGGGCAGGTCGGCCGACGCTTCGTCCCGAGGCTGCTGGCCCAGCGGCGGCCGGGGGAGGAGGTACGGGTTCTCGTGCGTGACGCCTCCCGCGGCGAACCCTTCGCCGAGCTCGGCGCCCAGGTCGTCGTAGGAGATCTGCGGGACACCGAGGCGCTCGGCAAGGCGGTCGCCGGGGCCGACGCGGTCGTGAACGTCGCGGCGTCCTTCCGCGGGGTGCCGGACGAGGAGGCGTGGGCGGTCAACCGGGACGCGGCCGTGGAGCTGGGCCGTGCCGCACAGGCGGCCGGTGTGCAGAGGTTCGTGCAGGTCAGCACGGGGCTGGTGTACGGCGTCGGGCGGGGGCGCCCGTTGACGGAGGACGACGAGAGCCGGCCCGGCGGGGCGATGTGGGGTGCGTACCCCGAGTCCAAGGCCGAGGCCGAGCGGGAGCTGCTCGCGCTGGATGGTCTGGACGTGCGTGTTGGCCGACTTCCCTTCGTGTACGGCGAGGGGGATCCGCACCTTGCCCAGTCCCTGATGTGGGCCGGGAACTGGGCGGCGACCCAGCGGTTGCATATGGGGCATCACGTGGATGTCGCTCAGGGGTTGCTGCGGATTCTGAATGCGCCGGGCGTCGCGGGGCGGGTCTACAACATCGCCGACGATGCGCCCGTGACGGCGGTCGAACTGCATCAGCTCAACGGGGTGGAGATTCCGGAGGAGCTGTACAGCCGGACCGACCCCGATCCGTGGGTCGCGATTACCTCCACGGAGCGGATTCGGCGGGACCTGGGTTATCGGCCGGTGTATCCGTCGGTCTACGCGGCGAGGGATGCTGGAGCGCTCTGAGGGGGTGCCACGGTGGGTGGTTGGGCGTCTGCGGGTCCGTTGTGGCTTGTCGCGCCCACGCGGCGGAGCCGCATATCGACACAGCCCCGCGCCCCTAAGGGCGTCTAGTCGACGCCTCTGATACGTCCAACCAGCACCGCCCCCGCCAGCCCCACTACCGCCGCCACCAGATACAGCACCCGGTATCCACCGAGGTGAGTGACGATCGGGGCGGCCAGGGCCGGGGCCGCCACCTGGGGCAGGGCGTTGGCCACGTTGATGACGCCGAGGTCCTTGCCGCGGTCCCCCGCCTTCGGCAGTACGTCCGTCATCAGTGCGAAGTCGACCGACATGAACACCCCCAGGGCCACGCCCAGCAACGCCGCCACGACGATCGCGCCCGGCCAGGTCTGCCAGGCGGCCAGCAGGGCGGTGGCCGCCGCCATCAGGACCCCGGACCACATCACGAACGGCTTGCGGCGCCCCACGCGGTCCGACCAGATGCCACCCACCACGACCGTGGCCAGCAGCGCCACGCTGTCCACCGCGGTGAGGATCAGCACGCCCTGCTCGGGGTCGTTGTGGTGGAGGCGGTCGCGCAGGTAGTAGAGCAGGTAGAGGATCACCAGCGCGTTGCTGAGGTTGATCAGGAAGCGGGTCAGCCAGGCCCAGGCGAAGTCGGGGTAGCGGCGCGGGCTCAGCCAGAAGCCGCGGGCGAACGAACGCCAGGACCACGCCGGCCGGTCCGCGACCTCCAGTCGGAGATCCCCGTACCGCAGGACGTACGGCAGCACCCCCGCCACCGCGAACACCGCGCACGCCGCGTACCCCGCCGCGATCCCGCCCGCCGCCGTCGCCAGCCCCGTCCCGGCGACGGCCCCGAGGATCTGCGCCGCCCCCAACCAGCCCCCGACCACGCCCCGTTGAAGCCGCGGCACGCGGTCCGGCACCGCGGCCGTCACCGCCGCGAAGGCCGCGTTCAGGGTCAGCTGGACCAGGCACCAGCCGACCGCCATGGTCCACAGCCCGCCCGCCCCGGCGAGCAGCAGCAGCGACAGCGCGCCGCCCGCCGCACCGGCCACGATCCACGGGGTACGGCGGCCCCAGCGGGCCGTGGTGCGGTCCGACAGCGCGCCGAAGAACGGGTTCGCGGCCAGGGACACCGCCGCGCCCACGCCCGTCACCCACGCCAGCAGCGTCTCCTTCGACATCCCCGTGCCGGGTGCGAAGTCCTCCGCCTGCCGGGCCAGCAGGATCTGCAGCGGGCCGTACCAGCCCACCCAGATCGCCACGTTGGCCAGCGACAGCGCCGCCGTCCAGCCCTTGCCGACCCGCTGTGTCGGCTCGGCGAGGGCCTCGGCCGTCATCTCTGCGCCCGGAGCATGTCCCGCAGCCAGCCGTAGGACCTCTTCGGGGTCCTGACGAGCGTCTCGTAGTCCATGTGCACCAGACCGAACCGGCGTGCGTACCCTTCCGCCCACTCGAAGTTGTCCAGCAGGGACCAGACGAAGTAGCCGCGTACGTCCACGCCCGCCTCCACCGCCCGGTGCAGCGCGCGGATGTGGCCGTCCAGGTAGGCGATCCGCTCCTGGTCGTCGATGCCCTCGTACGAGCAGCCGTTCTCGGTGATGACGATCGGCGGGAGCCGGTCGCCGTAGCGGTCGCGGAAGGTGGTGAGCAGTTCCGTCAGGCCCTCCGGCACGACCGGCCAGCCGAAGTCCGTCACCGGTACGCCCTCGATCTGCTGGACCGAGAAGGGGAGTTCGGCCGGCATCGTCACCCCGCCGAACTCGATCTCGGCGCCCTGCGGGGCGCCCACACGGGTCGGGGCGTAGTAGTTGACGCCGTAGAAGTCGAGGGGTTCCGCGATGACCTTCAGGTCCGCCTCGACGTCCCCGGGCATCAACTCGCCGATGCCCTCCGGGTATTGGCCGAGGAGGAGGGGGTCGGCGAACAGTCGGTTGAGGAGCAGGTCGTAGAAGTCCGCCGCCTCCAGGTCCGGCTGTTCCTTCGACGCCGGCCAGGTCGGGCCGTGCGAGTTGGCGATGCCGATGTCCGTCGCGCCGGCCGCGCGCAGGGCCCGTACGGCGAGACCGTGCGCCAGCAGCTGGTGATGGGCGACCGGGAGGGCGTCGAAGAGGAGTTGGCGACCCGGGGCGTGCGTGCCCAGGGCGTGGCCCAGCAACGTGTGCTCAGCGGGCTCGTTGAGGGTGATCCATTTGCCGACCCGGTCGCCAAGGCGCTCGGCGACCACCGACACGTACTCGGCGAAACGGGCCGCCGTGTCCCGCTCCAGCCAGTCCAGCGTGACCGGCAGGTCCCAGTGGAAGAGGGTGGGCACCGGGCGTACGTCCGCCGCGCACAGCTCGTCCACCAGACGGTCGTAGAAGTCGAGGCCCTTCGGCGCGTTCACCCGCGGCCAGGAGATCGAGAAGCGGTACGCGCCCACGCCCAGGCCGGCGAGCAGCGCCACGTCCTCGGCGTAGCGGTGGTAGTGGTCGCAGGCCACCGCGGCCGTGGAGCCGTCCTTCACCCTTCCCGGCTCGGCCGTGAAGGCGTCCCACACGGATGGTTCGCGCTTGTCCGCCGCTCCCTCGATCTGGTGGGCCGAGGTCGAGACGCCCCACAGGAAGCCGGCCGGGAACTGGGGTATCGGGTCAGTCGCCATGCGCCGGATCATCCGTACCGTCGGTAACGGAAGTCAACGCCCTGGCGTGAAGTGCCAGTTACGCCCCTTCCTTCAGCACCCGTGAGATCAGCTTGCGCTGCTCGTCCGTGAGCCGGGGATCGGAGCAGTACACCGTCTTGCCGTCCACGGTGATCTGGTAGCTGAAGCCGTCCGGAACCCCGATGGGGGGCGTGCCCCGGCCGGACGCGACCGCGCGCTCGGCCAGGGCCTGCCACTCCTGGGCGTCGGGCCGCCCCGAGGTGTCCACCTCGGCGTGCCGCTCGATACCCGCGAATCCGCCCGTGCGCCGTACCTGAATACGCATGGGTTCCTGTCTAGTACGGACTTACAGGATCCGCACCCCGACCTGCTCCCATGCCTTCGATACGGCCTGAAGCTCCTCGCCGCCGTCCCCGAAGCGCTCTCGCGCGGCCTTGACGGTCAGCCCCGCGAAGTCGGTGAACAGGGCGCGGTCGCCGAGCTCGCCGCCGGTCAGGACGTCGTACCAGATCTGTCCCGCCTTCTCCCAGGCGTGGCCGCCGAGCGCGGTGGCGGCCAGGTAGAAGGCGTGGTTGGGGATGCCGGAGTTGATGTGGACGCCGCCGTTGTCGCGGCCGGTGCGGACGTAGTCGTCCATGGTCGCGGGCTGCGGGTCCTTGCCGAGGACGTCGTCGTCGTACGCGCTGCCCGGTTCCTTCATGGAGCGCAGGGCCTTGCCGGAGACACTGGGCGCGAGGAGCCCGGCCCCGATCAGCCAGTCGGCCTCGGCGGCGGTCTGGCCGAGCGTGTACTGCTTGATGAGGGCGCCGAAGACGTCCGACATCGACTCGTTCAGGGCGCCCGGCTGGCCGTAGTAGGTCAGGTTCGCCGTGTACTGGGTGACGCCGTGGGTGAGCTCGTGGCCGATGACGTCGATCGGGATGGTGAAGTCGAGGAAGATCTCGCCGTCACCGTCGCCGAACACCATCTGCTCGCCGTTCCAGAAGGCGTTGTTGTAGTTCTCGTCGTAGTGGACGGTGGCGTCCAGGGGCAGGCCGTCGCCGTCGATGGAGTGGCGGGTGTAGGCCTTGAGGAACAGCTCGAAGGTGGCGCCGAGGCCGGCGTAGGCGCGGTTGACCGTGGCGTCCTGGCCCGGGTCGGCGCCCTCGCCGCGGACCATGGTGCCGGGCAGATTCGTCTTGTGCTCGGCGTCGTAGATGGTGCGCAGCGGCTGGTCCGACGGTGCCTTCGCCGTCGGGGCGGCCGCGAGGGCGAACTCGGCCGTGACGCGGCGCCTGCCGCGCAGCTCGCTGTCGCGCATCAGGGTCCGCTGGGCGGGACCGGAGAGTGCGGGGTCGTCGTTCCGGGCCAGTTTGTCGAGGACATGTGGCGGGACGACGGTGCAGAAGACGGGCTCGAAGCCCCCGTGGGTCGTCATGCCGGGAACCCTTGCACTGAGTCATGGGCGTGTCACTACCCGCAACCATGATTGGTGAAATATGCGGACAGGGAGCCGCACGCTCCGTGACGAAGTGGTATGGCGCACTTTTTGTCCCATTCGTCCTGCGGGTCCCGCATACTGATACGACGCCCCGCACGGGGAGCGGCTCGGCTAGCATGCTGCGCATCATGCGTTTCGGGCTGCTTCTTCTTAGCTGCCGCGGCGAGGGCCTGTAGTCCAGGTCGACTCCCTCCCCGCGGAGCTTCGCGTTGCGTCGTCGGCCGTCCTTCCGGACATCCTGAGGAGCCCCGCAAACATGGCGAACCGCCAGCAGCCCAGTTCCATGCCGATCCACAAGTACGGCCAGTACGAGCAGGTCGAGATCCCCGACCGCACCTGGCCGGGCAACCGGATCACCGTCGCCCCCCGCTGGCTCTCCACCGACCTGCGCGACGGCAACCAGGCCCTGATCGACCCGATGTCGCCCGAGCGCAAGCGCCGGATGTTCGATCAGCTGGTCAAGATGGGCTACAAGGAGATCGAGGTCGGCTTCCCGGCGTCGGGACAGACGGACTTCGACTTCGTACGCTCGATCATCGAAGAGCCGGGCGCGATCCCCGACGACGTCACCATCTCCGTACTGACCCAGGCCCGCGAGGACCTGATCGAGCGCACGGTGGAGTCCCTGAAGGGCGCCAAGCGCGCCACGGTCCACCTGTACAACGCCACGGCCCCCGTCTTCCGCCGGGTCGTCTTCCGCGGCTCCAAGGACGACATCAAGCAGATCGCCGTCGACGGTACGCGGCTGGTCATGGAGTACGCCGAGAAGCTGCTGGGCCCGGAGACCGAGTTCGGCTACCAGTACAGCCCGGAGATCTTCACCGACACCGAGCTGGACTTCGCCCTGGAGGTCTGTGAGGCGGTCATGGACGTCTACCAGCCGGGTCCGGGCCGCGAGATCATCCTCAACCTGCCTGCCACGGTGGAGCGTTCGACGCCCTCCACGCACGCGGACCGCTTCGAGTGGATGAGCCGCAACCTGTCGCGCCGCGAGTACGTCTGCGTCTCCGTCCACCCGCACAACGACCGCGGTACGGCCGTCGCCGCCGCCGAGCTGGCGCTGATGGCCGGCGCCGACCGCGTCGAGGGCTGTCTGTTCGGGCAGGGCGAGCGCACCGGCAACGTCGACCTGGTCACCCTGGGCATGAACCTGTTCTCGCAGGGCGTCGACCCGCAGATCGACTTCTCCGACATCGACGAGATCCGTCGTACGTGGGAGTACTGCAACCAGATGGAGGTCCACCCGCGCCACCCGTACGTGGGCGACCTGGTCTACACGTCCTTCTCCGGCTCCCACCAGGACGCCATCAAGAAGGGCTTCGACGCCATGGAGGCCGACGCGGCGGCCAAGGGCGTCACGGTCGATGACATCGAGTGGGCCGTGCCTTATCTGCCGATCGACCCGAAGGATGTCGGGCGGTCGTACGAGGCGGTCATCCGCGTCAACTCGCAGTCCGGCAAGGGCGGTATCGCGTACGTCCTGAAGAACGACCACAAGCTGGACCTGCCGCGCCGGATGCAGATCGAGTTCTCCAAGCTCATCCAGGCCAAGACGGACGCCGAGGGCGGCGAGGTCACCGGCGGCGACATCTGGGCGGTCTTCCAGGACGAGTACCTGCCGAACCCGGAGAACCCGTGGGGTCGGATCCAGGTCAAGAACAACCAGTCGACCACCGACACCGACGGCGTGGACACGCTGAAGGTGGAGGCCACGGTGGATGGTCAGGACACTGTCCTGACCGGCTCCGGCAACGGTCCGATCTCGGCCTTCTTCGACGCGCTGCAGTCCATCGGGATCGACGTACGGCTGCTGGACTACCAGGAGCACACGATGAGCGAGGGTGCGTCGGCGCAGGCCGCGTCGTACATCGAGTGTGCGATCGACGGCAAGGTTCTGTGGGGGATCGGGATCGACGCCAACACGACGCGTGCGTCGCTGAAGGCGGTCGTCTCCGCCGTCAACCGGGCCGCTCGTTGACGGTTCGCTCTCGCCGTAGGTCCACTGGAGAGTGGGCGCGTGCGGGTTCGTCGTGGCTTGTCGCGCCCACGCGGCGGAGCCGCATATGTCACAGCCCCGCGCCCCTTTAGGGACGTTGCCGGACCCAGTGTTTCAGAGGCCCCGCCTGCCATTTTTGGTGGGCGGGGCCCGTCTGTTTCCGGCCATTGACCTGTGCAGGTCACGGAAAGGTCTCGTCCAGGGTGCTGACTCCGCGTCCGTGATGTGGCTAACATCACGCAAGCGCGGCGATGTTGCCGCGGCGTTACGGAGGTGCGACGTGCTGCCAGGACGGGGACAAGACGGCCGTGCCGCCAGGCTTGCGCGCATCCTGGGCACCCGCACCGCGTGGTCGGCCGTCGGTGACGGCGAGTTCTTCTGCCCCGGCTGCGGTGGCGACCGCAACTACCAGCGGCTGACCGGGCATCGCCGCTTCGTCTTCCTCGGCGTGCCCGTCCTGCCGCGCGGCGAGACCGGCCCCGTCGTGGAGTGCGCGGCCTGCCGCCGCCACTTCGGCACCGACGTCCTGGACCATCCGACCACCACCCGCTTCTCCGCGATGCTCCGCGACGCCGTCCACACCGTCGCCCTCGCGGTACTGGCCGCGGGCGGTACCTGCGCCCGTCCGTCCCTGGAGGCCGCGGCGGCCACGGTGCGCGCGGCCGGCTTCGACGACTGCACGGAGGAACAGCTGGGCGCCCTCGTCGAGGCGCTGGCGGCAGACACCGGGCGGGTCTTCTCCGAGCCCTGCGGGGCCGGGCTGGCCATAGAGCTCCACGAGGCGCTGGACCCGCTGGCCCCGCACCTCGCACCGGCCGGGCGGGAATCGATCCTCCTCCAGGGGGCGCGTATCGCCCTGGCCGACGGTCCCTACACACCCGCCGAGCGGGACGTCCTCGCGACGGTCGGCGCCGCCCTCACCATCTGCGGCGAGGACGTGACCCGGCTGCTGGCGGCAGCGGCACGCACACCCTCGTAGGCCCGGACGGTCAGCGGTACGCCACGGACGCGTCCGTCCGGGCGCCTTGCTCCTCGTCGTACTGCGCGCCGCTCACGGCGACGATCAGGACGGCTATGCCGACGAGCACCTGCAGACCGGCGCTGACGACGGCACGGAGCCAGTACAGCGGCGCGGCGCTCAGCAGCACGAGGCCGCCGGCGATGCCCACGTAGAGCCAGTTCAGCGTGAGGGTGACGTCGGAGTTGTCCGCGCCCGGATCGAACGGCTCCCAGTCGCCGCTGACGTCGATGCCGAGCAGGAAGGCCGCCACGACCGCGACGACGTCCAGGACGAGCAGCCCGACGGCCAGGGCCATGTCCCCGGCGGCGGGCAGCGACCGGCGTCCGGTGCGCGGGGCCGGCACGTTGGCACCGCGGAACTGCGGGAGGCCGGAGCGCTGTCGAGTGGCGGGGTCGATCACGGTCGCCAGCTTCCCCCCAAAGCCGGGCCGGGGCCTGAGTACGGATACTCACTCGGGCGTTCCGCAGTACTCCCGGGGGAGTAATCCCGCCATTGCGCCGCCCCCGGCGGTACCTCCGAAGTCGCCCTCTCGCCCGACGATCCGGGCCCGCCGCGCCGGGAGTCTGGAAGCGACCCAGACACCCGATCCGGAGGGGGGCCCGTCTCATGAGGGCCGTAAGGACAAGTGCGCGGCGACGGCGGGCCGTGCCCTGGCTCGTGCTCGGGCTGTGGATCGCGGTGCTCGCGATCGCGTCGCCGTTCGCGTCGCAGCTGGCGGACGTCCAGCGCGACCGGGCCGTCGACTATCTGCCGGTGAACGCCGACTCCACTCAAGTGGCCGAGATCCAGGACCGGTTGCCCGGGGGCGAGGCCACCGAGATGGTCGTCGTCTACCACCGCGACGGTGGACTGACCGCGGCCGACAAGGCGACCGCCGCCGAGCAGATCGACCGGATCGCGGGCGCGCACACGCTCACCGGCACCCCGCAGGGCGTCCCGTCCAAGGACGGCACCACGGTGATGTACCCGGTCGCCAGCACCGAACCCGGCCAGGACGAGGACGCCCGCGACGCGCTCGTGGGCGACGTACGGGACGTGGCGAAGGGCGGTGACGGACTGAGCGTCGAGGTCGGCGGCGAGGCGGCGCTGCTCACCGACTCCCGCGAGGTCTACCAGTCCCTCGACGGCCCGCTGCTCTACACCACCGTCGCGGTCGTCGCGCTCCTGCTGATCATCATCTACCGCAGCCCCTTCCTGTGGCTGGTGCCGCTCGCCGTCGCGGGCGTCGCCAACTATCTGTCGATGGCCGTCGCCTACGGCCTGAACCGGTGGTTCGACACCCCGGTCTCCGGTGCGGGCTCCGGAATCATGACGATCCTCGTCTTCGGCGCCGGCACCGACTACGCGCTGCTGCTCGTCTCCCGGTACCGCGAGGAGCTGCGCCGCATCGAGCGGCCCTACGACGCCATGGTCGCGGCGCTGCGTGGCTGCGGGCCGGCCGTGCTCGCCTCCTCCGGCACCGTCGCCGCGGGCCTGCTCTGCCTGCTCGCCGCCGACCTCAACTCCACCCGCGGGATGGGCCCGCTCGGCACCGTCGGCGTGCTGTGCGCGCTGGCCGCCATGCTGATCCTGCTGCCCGCGATCCTCGTCCTGCTCGGCCGGCGCGTGTTCTGGCCGCTGGTGCCCCGCTACGGCAGCACGCCCAAGGCCCGCCGGTCCCTGTTCACCGCGATGGGAAGCTCCGCCGGGCGCCGGCCGCTGGCGGTGCTCGCGGGCGGCCTCGTACTGCTGGGCGCGCTGGCCCTCGGCACCCTGAACCTGCCCGGCAGCCTCAAGCAGCAGGACTCCTTCACCAGCAAGCCCGACTCGGTCGCCGCCATGGAGACCCTCGCCGCGGCCTTCCCCGAGCGCGGCACCCGGCCCCTCACGGTCGTCACGCCCACCGGCCGTGCCGACGCCACCCTGACCGAGGTGCGGCAGACCCGGGGCGTCGACAGCGCCGAGCGCGGCCGCAGCGGGGACGGCTGGACCGAGCTCGCCGTCATCGCCGACTCCCCGCCCCAGTCCGCGGGCGAGACCGCCACCATCGAGTCCCTGCGCGACCGGCTCGACGGCTCCTATGTCGGCGGGACCAGTGCCGAACAGCTCGATCTGAAGGACACCAGTGGCCGCGACCGCATGGTCGTCGTACCGATCGTGCTGCTGTCCGTGCTGCTGATCCTGGTCGCCCTGCTCAGGTCGCTCGTCGCGCCGCTGCTGCTGGTCGCCGCCGTGGTCGCGGTGTGGGGTGCGGCGCTCGGCATCGGCGGGCTCGTCTTCGGGCCGGTGTTCGGCTTCGAGGGCACCGATCCCGGTCTCGGCCTGCTGTCCTTCGTGTTCCTGGTGGCCCTCGGCGTCGACTACGGCATCTTCCTGATGCACCGCATGCGCGAGGAGTGCCTGAACGGCGCCGAACCCGTCGCCGCCGCGCTCACCGCGCTGCGGACCACGGGCGGGGTCATCGCCTCCGCCGGACTCGTCCTCGCGGCGACCTTCGCGGTGCTCACCAACATGCCGCTGGTGCAGCTCGTCGAACTCGGATTCGTCATCGCGGTCGGGGTGCTGCTGGACACCTTCCTGGTCCGCACCTACCTGGTCACCAGCGCGAGCGTGGCGCTGGGGCGGCGGGTGTGGTGGCCGGGCCGACTCTCCCGGGCGCCCGAACCGCCCGTTCCGCCGAAGGAACCGGAGCGCGTGGCCGTATCCGCCCACTGACCCGACCGGCGCCCCTCTCTCCCCGAGGGGCGCCCCGCTCACGGAAGATGAGCTCGTGCAGGAAACCACGACAGCGGCGCGTCCCCGCCTCGGCGAGCGGATCATGGCGGCGATCAACCGCGACCCCCGCACCGCCCCGCACGGCACCCGCAACGACGCCCTGCTCGCCGGGGCGCTCGCGGTCTTCGCCGTGCTCTCCGCGCTGCTCACCGACGACGGCCGCCGCCCCGACGCCCTCGGCTGGACGCTGCTGCTGGGCTGTTTCGTCCCGTTGGTGTGGCGGCGGCGCCATCCGCTGCTCGTGCTCGCCGCGGTGGTCGCGGCGACCGTGCCGTACCACGGTCTCGACAACAACCACATCGCGCCGGTCCCGGCCGGCTACGTTGCGCTCTACACGGTCGCCGTCACCCAGCGCCCGCTGCGCACGATCCTGACCGGTGCCACCGTGCTCGGTCTCTCCATGAGCGTGATGCTCACCGTCAACACCCACCAGGCCTTCGAGCTCCTGCGCGTCTCGGGCTGGATCATCGCCGTGCTCTTCATCGGCATCGACGTGCGCTACTACCGGCAGTACGTCGCCGCCATCGTCGAACGCGCCGTACGCGCCGAACGCACCCGCGAGGAAGAGGCCCGCCGAAGGGTCGCCGAGGAACGCCTGCGCATCGCCCGCGACCTGCACGATCTGCTGGCCCACAGCATCACCCTGATCGGCGTGCAGACGTCGGTGGCCGCACATGTCCTTGCGGCCGACCCGGAGCGGCTGGACCGCGAGACGATCGCCAAGTCCCTCGACGACATCGCCGAGACCTGCCGCACGGCGCGCGGTGAGCTGCGTACGACGCTGGAGGTACTGCGCGAACAGGGCGCCGCGGGCGAGACACGCGGCCCGCTGCCCGGCCTCGACGGGCTGCCCGACCTGGTGGAGGCCGCCCGGCTGGCGGGAGCCCGGGTCGAGTCGGAGGTACGGGTGCGTCAGGCGCCGCCCGCCGTGGGGGCCGCCGCGTACCGGATCGTGCAGGAGGCGCTGACGAACGCCGTGCGGCACGCGGGGCCGGAACCGACGGTCCGCGTGGAGCTGTACGAGGGGCAGGGCGCCCTGCGCGTGTCGGTGACCGACGACGGCACGGGGCCCGGCCCCGGCGGGACCTCCGGCTTCGGGCTCGTCGGCATGCGGGAGCGGGCGCGCAGCGTGGGTGGCACACTCGGCGCCGGACCGCGTGCGGGGGGCGGGTTCGAGGTCAGTGCCGTACTCCCGATCGGAACCGGCCGGGAGGAGAACCGATGATCCGCGTACTGCTCGCCGACGACCAGACCCTCGTACGCGAGGCGTTCGCCATGCTGGTCGAGTCGGCCCCGGACATGGAGGTCGTCGGTCAGGCGGCCACCGGCCGGGAGGCCGCGGAACTGGCCCGGAGCTCACGCGCCGACCTCGTCGTGATGGACATCCGCATGCCCGACCTCGACGGCATTGAGGCGACCCGCCTCATCGCGGCCGACGAGGACCTGGCCGGGGTGCGGGTCCTGGTCCTGACCACCTACGACACCGACGAGAACATCGTGGACGCGTTGCGCGCCGGCGCCTCCGGATTCCTCGTCAAGGACACTCGCCCGGCCGAACTCCTCGACGCCATCCGTACGGTGGCGGCAGGGGAGGCGTTGCTGTCGCCTGGCCCTACGGCACGGCTGATCGAGCGGTTCCTGCGCAGCCCCTGCGCACCCACGACGGGCGGGCCCGAATGCCTGTCCGAACGTGAACGCGAAGTGCTGACTTTGGTCGCACGCGGCCTCAACAACACGGAAGTCGCCGAGGCGTTGGGACTGAGCCCACTGACGGCGAAAACGCACGTGAGCCGCATCATGGGCAAGCTGGGGGCGCGGGACAGGGCGCAGTTGGTCATCGTGGCGTATGAGTCAGGGATGGTGACACCGGGGAACCTGTGACGGACAGGTCAATGTCTGACCCTCCGTCAAAGGAGCTCGATGACCATCCTGAGCCGCACAGTCCTGGCCACCGCAGTACTCCTGACCACACCGCTCACCACCGCCGGGACCGCCTCGGCGGGCACCGCCTGCACCTCGTCCGTCCCGTACGTCTCGGGCGAGGACGGCTACGACACCTACCGCATCCCGGCGACGATCACGACCTCGCGAGGCACGGTGCTGGCCTTCGCCGAAGGCCGGCACAACAGTGCGGGGGACACCGGTGACATCGATGTCGTCCTCAGACGCTCGCACGACGGCGGCTGCACCTGGGGGCCGGTGACGGTGGTCGCCGCCGGGGAAGGGGACACGCGGGGCAACCCGGCCCCCGTGGTGGATCCGCTCACCGGCGCGGTCGTGCTGGTCACCTCCTACAACGGCGGGGATGTGACGGAGGCGCAGATAATGCGGGGGGAGGCGTCGCCGGCGGAGAGCCGCCGGGTGTTCGTCCAGCGGAGCCTGGACGACGGCCGCCACTTCAGCTCGCCGCGGGACATCACGGGTGCGGTGAAGCCGCCGAACTGGCGGTGGTACGCGACGGGCCCGGGCCACGCGATCGCGCTCCGGCGGGGCCCGTACGCGGGGCGGCTGGTGGTCCCGTCGAACCACTCGGTGGCCCCCGCGGCCGGGTCCGCCGACACCGGGCAGGAGCCGAAGTACTACGGCGCCCACGCCATCTACAGCGACGACGGCGGGCGTACGTGGCAGCTGGGCTTCGTGGACGATTCGTACGACGGTGTCAGCAACGCCAACGAGTCCACGGCCGCCGAACTCGCCGACGGCAGGGTGTACTTCAACTCCCGCGATCAGCTCGGCACGAGCGCGGGGAACCGGCTCGACAGTCACTCGAGTGACGGCGGCGAGACCCTGGACCACCCGTACACCGTCCAGCCGACGCTGAACGACGTCCCGGTGGTGGAGGGCAGCGTCCTCCAACTCCCCGGCTCCGGAGCCCCGTTGCTCTTCTCGGGTCCGTCCGTCCCGACCGCCCGTCAGTCGATGGCCGTGTGGCGTAGTGGGGACGGGGGAGCGACCTTCACGAAGGCGCTGACGCTGTCTCAGCAGCGGGCGGCGTACTCCGACCTTGTGCCGCTCGGGCGGCGGACGGTCGGGATCCTGTACGAGACGGGGGAGTCGGGGCCGTACGAGACGATCGAGTTCCGCCGGCTGCCGGTGGCGGACCTGACGTAGTTTCTCGCCCCCGCCGCCCCTACCCGTCCCGTCCCTGGGGGCTGCCGCCCCCAGACCCCCGCTTCGGCCCTGAACGGGCCTCGTCCTCAAACGCCGGA
>NZ_LLZG01000416.1 GCF_001509475.1 Streptomyces regalis | reverse complement strand
CCGCTCCACGACTCCCCTGCTCCCCGACTCCCTGCTCCCCGACTCCCCTGCTCCTGGGCTCCCTTCGACACCACCCCGGAGGAACGGCTGATCATGGGCGGATCAGCGCCACGACGGGATCAACAGCTGCCGGTCGAGACGACCAGCTTCGTCGACCGACGCGACGAACTCGCCGCCGGACGCGAGCTGTTGGCGAGGACACGACTGGTCACGCTGACCGGCCCCGGCGGCGTCGGCAAGACCCACCTCGCCACCCGCATCGCGGCCAGTGTCCGGCGCACCTTCCCGGACGGTGTGCGCCTCGTGCACCTCTCCGGCCTCCACGACCCCGCGCTGGTCCCGCTCGCCGCCGCCGACGCGCTCGACCTGCACGACCACTCCGCGCAGCCACCGCTCCAGGCGCTGGTGGAGCAGGTGCGGGACCGCCGGCTGCTCCTGCTCGTCGACAACTGCGAACACCTGCTGCCGGCCTGCGCCGAACTCGCCGCGGCCCTGCTGCACGGCACGACCGGCGTACGGATCCTCGCCACCAGCCGCCATCGCCTGGGCCTCACCGAGGAACATCTCCTGGACGTACGGCCCCTGCCGGTCCCCGACCCGGACGGCGACCTCTCCAGCCCCGAGGGCTGTCCGGCCCTGGCCCTCTTCGCCGACCGAGCCGCCGCGGTGGTCCCCGGCTTCCGCCTGACCGCCGCGAACCGGGCCGCCGTCGCCCGCCTGTGCCGCCGCCTCGACGGGCTCCCCCTCGCCATCGAACTCGCCGCCGTCCGTATGCGCGTGCTCGACGTCGACCAACTCCTCGACCGCCTCGACGACCGCTACCGCCTCCTCACCGGCGGCAGCCCCGCCGTCCTGCCCCGCCACCAGACCCTGCGGGCGGCGGTCGACTGGAGCCACGAACTGTGCACCGAGCCGGAGAAGTTGGTGTGGGCGCGGTTGTCGGTGCTGGCGGGGGGCTTCGACCTGGAGACGGCGGAGGCGGTTTCAGCCTGTCTGGGGGTGCCCCCTCTGGGGGAGTTTGAGGACGAGGCCCGTTCAGGGCCGATGGGGGTCCAGGGGGCGGAGCCCCCTGGCGGGGTCGAAGGGGCAGCGCCCCTGGAGGACGGGTCGGGTAGGGGCGGCGGGGGCGAAAAACGCCTCGCGCCCGCCACCCCCCGCATCCATCCCGACGACGTCCTCGACGCCGTCACCGGCCTCGTCGACAAATCCGTACTGTCCCGAGAGGACGGCCCCGACGGCTCCCGCTACCGCCTCCTCGACACCCTCCGCCACTACGGCCTGGACCGCCTGCGCCGACTCCCCGGCGAGGAGCCCGCGGCCCGCCGCCGCCAGCGCGACTGGATGCTGCAGCGCGCCACCGCCTGCGAGAGCGCCTGGTTCGGCCCGGGCCAGCGCGAGATCGTCGCCCGTCTGCGCGCCGACCAGGACAACATCCGCACCGCCCTCGACTTCAGCCTCGCCACCCCGGGCGAACGCCTCGCCGGACTGCGCCTGGCCGGCACCCTGTGGTTCTACTGGCACGCCTGCGGCGCCCCCCGCGAGGGCCGCTACTGGCTCGACCGCGCCCTGGCCGCCAACCCGGAGCCGACCCGGGAACGGGCCCGCGGCCTGTGGATCGCGGGCCTCCTCGCCGCCGCCACGCACGACCTCACCGCAGGCCTCGCCCGCGCCCGGGACGCACACACCCTGGCCCGTGACCTCGACGACGAGGCCGAGGCCGCCCACGCCGAGTACGTCATCGGCGTCATCACCCTGTTCATGGACGACCTGCCGACCGCGCTGAAGCACTTCGAGGCCAGCGTCGCCCGCGGCCCCGTCCCCGGCCAGCACCTCAGCCTGCACGGCCTCGACCAGGTCGAACTCGCCTGTGCCCTGGGGTTCCTGGGCGAGGCCGAGCGCGCCGTCGAGGTCTGCGAGGGGGTGCGCCGGATGTGTGAACGGCACGGTGAGGAGTGGGTGCACTCGTACGTCCTGCGGATGCTCGCCCTCGCCCACACCGTGCAGCGCGACTGGCGCCGGGCCGAACACCACGCCCGCCATGCCCTGCGCCTCAAACTCGCCGTCCACGACGTCATCGGCATCGCCCTCACCCTCGACCTCCTGGCCCGCATCGCCACCCAGGCGGGCGCCCACGAGCGCGCGGCCGTCCTGCTCGGTGCCGCCGACCGCATCTGGGCCGGCATCGACCGCAACCGCTGGGGATCGGCGACCCTCAACTCGACCCGCCACGACAGCGAGACCCGGGCAAGCGAGGCCCTGGGCCGACCCGACTTCCAGCGGGCGTACGAACGCGGCGCAGGGCTCGACCTGGCGGAGACCGTCGAGTACGCCGCCCACGACGCCACAGGGCCCCGACGGCCCGCCGCCGCACGGAAAACGAACGTCCGGCCCCGTTCCCACCACCCCGCGGGCGGCGTCCGCCTCACGCACCCCGCCGCCGGCGTCCGTCTCACCCGTCGCGAGACCGAGGTCGCCGAACTCGTCGCCCAGGGACTCGCCAACCAGCAGATCGCCGACCGCCTTGTCATCGCCCGCCGCACCGCCGAAGGCCATGTCGAACGCATCCTCGGCAAGCTCGGCTTCAGCAACCGCAGCCAGATCGCGGCCTGGATGGCGGCGCAACGCTGAGAACTCCGGCCACCGAGCCGCCACCGCCATCGACCCCACGCGCCGCACCCACTGCCGCCACCGCACCCAACCACCCATCGCACCCAAGAGGGAGCCCGGACCGTGACCACTCAACCCACCTCGGCCCAGCCCGGATTCGACCACCGCATGACCGTCTTCGAGTCCGACGACGAGTTCCTCGCCGCCGCCCTCCCCTTCCTCACCGAAGCGCTCGCCGCCCCCGGAGAACCCCCGCCCGTGGCCATCGCCGCCCCCGGCAACCTGGACCTCCTGCGCGACGCCCTCGGCACCGACGCCAAGAGCGTCGGCCTCGTCCCGCACACCGAGTGGTACACCGGCTCCGCCGCCAACGCGGTCGCCCAGGGCGCCGGTTACCTCGCCGCGCACGCCGGCCCCGGTGGCCGTATCCATCTGCTCATGGAACCCGTCTGGGGCGGCCGCGCGGGCCGCTCGCCGCGCGAGACCGCCGAGTGGATCCGCTACGAGGCGCTCGCCAACCTCCTCTTCGCCCCGCTCGCGACAACGGCCCTGTGCGCCTACGACTCCCGCGTCGCGGGCCCCGCGATCGTCGCCGCCGCCCGCCGCGCCCACCCCGGCACCGGCGTCTACGAGGACCCCGTCCGCCTCGCCGCCGAACTCGACGCCGTACCGCTGCCGCCGCCCGCCGCCGATGCCCAGCGCCTGCCCGGCCCGGACCTCACCGCCGACGCCGTATGCGCCTGGGCGAGCGCGCGGGGACTGAGCGCCGCGGACGCGGAGTTGTTCGCCACGGCCGTCACCGAGGCGGCAGCCGCCCTCGGCCCGTTCGACGGCGCCGTGCTGTGGGGCGACGCCCCGGCCTGCATCTGCGAACTGCGTACCGCGCACCGCGTCGACGACCCGCTGGCGGGCTTCGTACCGCCGTCCAGCACGGAACTGGAACCGGGGCAGGGGCTGTGGTTCGCCCGGCAGGTGTGCGCGTACGTCGACGTCCGGGACGACCGGGAGGGGGCGAGCGTACGGCTGCAGTACGGGTAGCCGGGCCCCGGTGCAGGTATGGAATCAGGTATTCCTCCCCGTGCGCGGTACTCCCGTGCGCGCCACCCTGGACCCATGCTGCACCTCGACGGGGCGCGCTTCCCGGATCCCGGTCCTCAGTACGGTTCGTATCCCCAGCCGCCGATGGGGGCCGGCCACCTGAGCGTCGAATACGACCCCCGTCCCTCCGCGGTCCGCGAGGCCCGCGCGGCGGTCCGCCGGCAACTGGAGGGCTGGGGACTCGCCGACCTGGACGATCTGGCGGACGTGGCCGAACTGCTGGTGAGTGAACTGGCCACCAACGCTCTGCTGCACGCCGCGAGCCGCTTCCGGCTCACCCTGTTCGCCGCGCACGGCATCCTGCGCTGCGAGGTCCAGGACGGCGGCCGGCGCGTCCCGGCGGTGCTGGACGCGGGCGCCTCGGAGAGCGGCCGGGGGATGTTCCTGGTGGATGCGCTCGCCCGGCGCTGGGGCTGCCACCAGGACGGGTCGGGCAAGACGGTGTGGTTCGAGCTCACGACGTGCGGGTCCGACGACTGTGGTCGGCGACAGCCGTAGCGGCGTCCGCCCGAACACCCATGAGCACATCGGGTGGAGATCGCGCACGCCCTCTTGTCCGACCGGCCCCTTTGAGCTTTCTTGACCACCATGGCGGAAACCACGGGAAACACAGAGGCATCCCCGGCCGGCGAGGCGGATTCGCGCCCCCGCAAGTCCAGTTGGCGGTACATCGGGCCCGGCATCGTCGTCGCCGCGACCGGCGTCGGCGCCGGCGACCTCGTCGCCACCCTCATCGCGGGCAGCAACTTCGGCTACACCCTGCTCTGGGCCGCCGTCATCGGCTGCCTGGTCAAGATCTCCCTCGCCGAGGCGGCGGGCCGCTGGCATCTGTCCACCGGCCGCACGCTCTTCGACGGCTGGGCGAGCCTGGGCCGCTGGACCACCTGGTTCTTCGGCGTGTACGCCGTGATCTGGGGATTCGTGTACGGCGCCGCCGCGATGTCGTCGAGCGCGCTGCCACTGCAGGCGCTGTTCCCGAACGTGATGGACCTGGAGTGGTGGGCGATCGCCTGCGCCCTGGTCGGACTGGTCTTCGTCTGGTTCAACAAGTACGCGGTCTTCGAGAAGGTCATGACGATCCTGGTGGGCGTCATGTTCGTGGTGACCGTGTATCTCGCGATCCGCGTCATGCCGAACCTCCCGGACGCCTTCGCCGGCCTGCTGCCCGTCCTGCCCGACGCGAAGGACTCGATCCTCAACACCCTCGGCCTGATCGGCGGCGTCGGCGGCACCATCACCCTTGCCGCGTACGGCTACTGGGTCAACGCCAAGGGCTGGACCAACACCGGCTGGATGAAGGTCATGCGGCTCGACAACCGCGTCGCCTACGCCACCACCGGCATCTTCGTCATCGCCATGCTGTTCGTCGGCGCGGAGCTCCTGCACTCGGCGAACATCGCCATCGCGAGCGGCGACAAGGGCCTGATCCAGCTCGGCGACATCCTGGCGGACGAGTACGGCACGGCGACGGCCAAGTTCTTCCTGATCGGCTTCTTCGCCACCTCCTTCACCTCCCTCATCGGCGTCTGGCACGGCGTCAGCCTGATGTTCGCGGACTTCGTCGCCTGCTTCCGGGGTGAGGACCGGCAGAAGGGCGAGGAGGTCGCCTCCGGTGCGCGCGAACGCTCCTGGCCGTTCCGCGCGTACCTGCTGTGGCTGACCTTCCCGCCCATGGTCCTGCTCTTCCAGGGCCAGCCCTTCCGCCTGATCATCCTCTACGGCGTTCTGGGTGCGGCTTTCATGCCGTTCCTCGCCGGCACTCTGATCTGGCTCCTCAACTCCTCGCGCACACCGAGGGAGTGGCGCAACGGACCGCTGAGCAACGCGATGCTGGCGATCGCGGGGCTGCTCTTCCTCGTGCTGTGCGTGAAGCAGATCTGGGACCAGGAGTGGTCGGCGTTCTTCTGACCGGCGCTCTCGGCGGCCGTCAGCCGATCGCCTCCCAGG
This sequence comes from Streptomyces regalis, assembly GCF_001509475.1. Lineage (GTDB taxonomy): Bacteria > Actinomycetota > Actinomycetes > Streptomycetales > Streptomycetaceae > Streptomyces > Streptomyces regalis. The sequence goes on along the minus strand of NZ_LLZG01000416.1, from coordinate 32,989 downwards.
CGGGGTTGAGGGCGATCTCCCGCAGCTGGTCCATCGTCAGGGCCGGTGTCTCACGGGTGGCCGGGGTCACCTGCGACCCCGAGTTGAAGGCGCTGACCACGACGCGGCGACCGTCGGGCCGCATGGTGTCGACGGTCCACATCACCACACCTTCGCCGCCCTTCTCACCGGGGCCCTGGCGCGTCGCGACCCGGGTCCCGTCGGAGAGGGTCTCGTCGTCGGAGTCGAAGAGGTCGTTGCGCACGTCGCTCATGTCCGGCTGCACATTGATCTGGAGGAAGCTCTCGCCCTTGCCGTCGTCGACCACGACGTAGGCGTACTGGGAGTCCTGGGCGCGCTTGTCGACAACCTCCAGGTTCTTGGGGAGCATCTTGACCAGCATGCCGACGGTCCGCCTGCCGCCGCCGACGTCCGAGGCGTCCTCGCCGGGAGTCGGCTGCGTCTTCTTGTCGTCCTCGGGCATGGCGTCGACAAGGGCGAGCCACTCTTCGGCCGTGACGAAGGTCTTCAACTGCGCCGGGGACAGGGGCGGTTCGGGACGGCTCACCGGCTCGCCCTTCTCGGCGGGCGCGTTCCACTCGCTCACGGTCACGTGCTGTCCCTTCGCGGTGACAAGTTCCGCGTGCCAGCTCTTGGTCTCCTCGCGCCGGTCGGGGTACTCGTACCCCTGCACGACCCTGAACACGGACCCGCCGGGGAGCCGCTGCACGGAGCAGTCGTCGTAGTTCGCCAGCCTCTTGTCGGGGCATTCGCCGTTGAGGCGGGCGTCCTCGCCGCCCGGCTCCAGCCGGTCCAGGGCGATGGAGATCGCCGCCGCGCCCTCGCCGTCGTCGAAGACGAGCGACGCGTACGGCGGGATCATGGGCTGCTCCGTGCCCCGGCCGTCCTCCTTGCTGACCTCGCCCTCCGGGAGAAGCGACTTCAGCGTGCTGATCATCTGCTCGGCGGTGACGCCGCTCGGCGTGGCCGAGGCCGTCCGGTTGCCGCTCGCGGCGACGGACGAGGTCGTCGGCTTGGCGTCGGCTGCGCCGCCGTTCGTGACGAGCAGCGCGCCGCTCACACAGGCGACCGCGACCGCGGCCGCGCCGCCCACCACGGCGGCGTGACGGCGGGCCCGCAGCCGCCGGCCACGGGCCGTACCGCGGGCCGCGAGCGCGGTGCGGTCGGTGTCGAAATCGTTGCCCGTCGTGTGCAGGGCGGTGGAGAGACGATCCTCGAAGGGGCCGTTGCGCTGGTCGTCGTGCTGGTCCATGGGCATGGAGCACCACCGTTTCGGGTCGGTCGGTGAAGAGGATGGAAGAAGGGGGGCCAGGTCAGGGCCTGGCGTAGACGCCGATGTCCTCGCCGAGCAGCTCCCGCAGCCGGGCCAGGGCCCGGACGCACCGCGTGCGCACGGCGGCGGAACTGGTGTCCATCGCGTCCGCGGTCTCCTGGATCGACCGGTCCTCCCAGTACCGCAGGACGACCACGGCCCGGTCCTTGGCAGGCAGCCGTCCGAGGGCGTCGAGGAGGGTGAGCCGCAGGATGGAGTCGGGCACGGCCGAGGCCGACTCCGGCAGGACGTCGGTGGCGCGCTCGGTGCTGCTGCGCCGCCGCTGGTGGGCGAGGAAGGTCCGGGTGAGCACGGTCTGCGCGTACGCGGCGGGATTGCCGACGCGGGAGACCCGCCGCCAGCGGACGTAGATCCGCCCCAGCGTCTCCTGCACCAGGTCCTCCGCGAGATGGGTGTCACCGGCGGTGAGCAGGCACGCGGACCGGTACAGATGCCCGGCACGCGCCGCCGCGAACTCCGCGTACTCGTCCGCGCGGGCCTGTCTCATACGTTCCCCCTGTTGCTGTGTGCCGGCTGTAGAAGAGGTCCTCACTTCACTGATGCGGCAGGGCAGGGAGAATGTTTCACCGCAGCACAGAAAAAGCTCACCGCGAGCACAAGGACCGAGGATCCGACGGATGACCGAGCAGCCGGCACCACCACCCGTCCCGGGCTTCGGCCCCCCGCCCGTCCCGGGCTTCGGCCCGCCCCCACCGCAGTACGCCCCGCAGCCGCCGTACGCCCCGGTCCCGCCCCAACCGGCTCCTCCGGCCGGCCCGGACTTCCTGGCCGTCGACAAGCGCAACTCCGTCGTCGTCGACGCGTCCGGCGTCGCCTTCGAGATGTCCGGCCTCACGATCGAGTTCCACTGGCCCGAGATCCGCAGCGTCCACTACAAGGCGAGCCCGGACGGCAAGGCCCTGATGGTCGCCGTGGTCCACATGGACGGCAGGTTCTACGAGTGCGGGGTGGAGGCGAAGCCCCGGGCGCGACTGCAGGAGTGGTTCCCGCAGCTGGCCTGGGTGCTTGGCCATTACCGGCCCATGGGGTGAGGACAGAGGGCTCCTACGGCAGCCCGTGCACATGCGGGCCGACGGCGCTCGACCATGCGTTGCCCGCCGTCGCGTCCCAGTTGGTCGACCACGTCATCGCGCCCCGCAGGTCGGGATGGGTCCGCGACGGCTTGAAGGTGCCGCAGCTCGTCCCCTTGGTCAAGCAGTCCAGCGCGCTGTTCACCACCGACGGCGACACGTACCCGCTCCCCGCCGCCCGCGTCGACGCCGGCAACCCCAACCCCACCTGCGACGGAGCCAGGCCCCCCTCCAGTTGGATGCAGGCCAGGGCGGTCAGGAAGTCCACCGAGCCCTGGCTGTAGACCTTGCCGTCGCAGCCCAGCATCGAACCGCTGTTGTAGTACTGCATGTTGACGACCGTGAGGATGTCCTTGACGTTCAGCGCGGTCTGGAAGTAGGCGTTCGACGTCGACTGCATGTCGATGGTCTGCGGCGCCATCGTGATGATCAGCGACGAGCCCGCCTTCGCCGAGAGCGAGCGCAGCGCCTGCGTCATGTAGGTGGCGTTGAGGCCGTTCTCCAGGTCGATGTCGACGCCGTCGAAGCCGTACGTCTGCATGAGGGCGTACACCGAGTTCGCGAAGTTCGCCGCCGACGCCGCGTCATTCACCGCCACCGTGCCGCGCTCGCCGCCCACCGAGACGATGACCTTCTTCCCGGCGGACTGCTTCGCCCTGATGTCGGCCTTGAACTGGTCGACCGTGTAGCCGCCCAGCCCGGCCGAGTCCAGGTTGAAGGTCACCGCGCCCGGCGTCGAGGTCGCGTCCGCGAAGGCGACGGCGATGATGTCGTACTGCGACTGCACGTCGGCGAGCTTCTGGACCGCCGCCCCGTTGTTGAAGTTCTGCCAGTACCCGGTCACCGCGTGCTTCGGGAGGGCGGGGCCGGGGCCGGTCGGCGTGTTCGTCGTGCCCGTCACCGCCGCCGACTTCGGGGACTCACCGGCCGCGTTGGTCGCCGTGACCTGGAAGGAGTACGACGTGGAGGCCGCGAGCCCGGTGACGGTCGCCGAGGTGCCGGTCACCGCGGTCACCTTCGTGCCGTCGCGGTAGACGTTGTAGCCGGTCGCGCCCGAGACGGTGTTCCAGGCCAGCGACACCGACGAGGAGGTCGTACCCGACACGGACAGGCCGCCCGGCGCCCCCGGGATCGTGGGGGAGGGGTCGGTGCCACCGCCGCCGTCGGGGCCGTACACCGACACGTCGTCCGCGTAGTACGCCGCCTGCCCGTACCAGCCGTGCGTGTACACCGTCACGGAGGTCGTGGAGCCGCCGGTGGTGAACGTGGTCGACAGCTGCTGCCAGGCCGTCGAGTCCGGCGTCCAGGTCGACACGTCGGTCGTGCCCGTGCCCGTCGCGCCCAGGTAGGTGTAGCCGCCCTGCACCCACGCGCTCAGCGTGTACGTCGAGTTGGGCTTCACCGCCACCGCCTGGGTACAGCGGGCGTTGTCCTGCCCGGCCGGCGTCGCCTTCAGCGCGGTCGAGCCGCCGTGCACCGGTGAGGAGACGGTCGTGCCGCTGTTCGCGGAGCAGGTCCAGTTGCTCAGGCCGGACTCGAAGCCGGCGTTCTTGGCGTTGTTGACGTCCGCGGCCGAGGCCTGGCCCGCGGGGAGGAAAGAGAGGGCGAGGGCGGCGGTGACCGCGGCCACCCGGAATCTGGCGCGTAGGGACATGACGCGTATGGACATGACAAGAGGCATGCTGAACAACTTGGTCCAGACCAATTCACCTGTCAAGAGATTCCGGTAGTGGAGACTTTGTGTGCGTAACTTGCCCCGTATTGGCTTGACTTGTGCGAGAGGAGTTCCTTCCCGGCTGCAGAGAAGCTGTTCTCCGGCCACAGAGCCGTGGATACAGTGCTCAGATAGTCACGCAATGAAGTCATCGGGGAGCTGCGCGTGCCAACTGCCATTGCCGTGACCAGCGCCGACATGGCGCTGCCGGCGCAGGACGAGCGAACCGTGCCCGCCGTCGTGCTCGGCGACCTCGACCGGGAGCCCCTGGAGCGGTCGTTGGCGGGCATCCAGGCCCTGATCGAGCAGCACGGCCATGTGGTCGTCGTCTGCTCGCGGGCCGTCCCCCGTGGCGTGGAGCAGCGGCTGCACACCGTGCGGTCCCTGCTGGAGAGCGACCGTATCGCCGTGTTCCGGCCCGAACTTCCCCCGCTCGGGCTCGCCGTCCTCGCCCGCCAGTTGCGGCAGCTGGCCTCCTGCGACCTCAGCCCCGGCGTCCTCGCCTCGGCCGGCCGGCTGCTCACCCACTACATCCACGCCGGAGCGCTCCTCGGCTCCGTCGCCAAGCTCGACCGTGTCCCCGTGGACCTCAAGTCGCACGCCAAGTCCTGGGTGCCCGGCAGCCAGTTCGGCGTGCTCGCCCACCCGACGCCGCAACTGGTCCGGATCGCCCCCGGAGCCACCCTCAGCGGCCCGGAGTTCCGCACGTCGATGCTGGTCGCCCAGGGGCAGCTCCAGTCCGACTGGGTCACCTCCAACCTGGTCAAGGTCTGGAACGCGCAGGGCCTGCGCGAGGCGGTGCTGCCCGCCGAGTCGGCCACCTGGTGGGGGACGCCCAAGCTGATCGAGTTCTGCGCCTATCTGCCCGACCTGTCGGTCCTTTACCAGCTCGTCACCTCGGTACGGCAGAACTCCTGTCACTGGTGCGGCATCGACGTCATCGGCGACCGCTGCGTCTTCTGCTCCGCCCTCCCGCCCACCCACGAACAACCGGCCCGCGCAGGCTGACCGGACCCCGGTCAGTCAAGGCCGACCCGACCCCACTCGACCGCTCCCGACCGATTCCCCCAATGAGGTTGTCCGGTTCATGAACTCCCGTCAGCGCCGCGGCGTGATACTCCTGCTCCTGTCGATCGTGTGCGCCCTGGGCGCCTTCGCCGGCGTCCTCTCCGTGATCAGTGACGTGAAGTCCAAGGTCGGTCCCGAGGTCACCGCCTACCGGGTCAAGACGAGCGTCGCCCCCTACACGCAGCTCGGCGCCGGCCAGTTCGAGAAGATCGAGATGCCCGAGCGGTGGCTGTCGGAGAACGCGGTCACCGACCTCCGCGAGATCCAGGGCAAGATCGCCGTCACGACCCTGCAGAAGGGCTCCCTGCTCCAGAGCGACATGATCGTCGACCAGCCCGCCCTGAAGTCGGGCGAGCAGGAGGTCGCCATCATGATCGACGCGGCGACCGGCGTGGCCGGCAAGATCACCCCGGGTTCCACGGTCAACGTCTACGCCACCTTCGAGGGGCAGCGCGACGGCGACCCCGACCAGTCCAAGCTCATCGTGGAGAACGCCAGGGTCATCGACGTGGGCGAGCTGACCGCCCTCAAGCCCGACGCCGACGACCGCGACCGTGAGCCCACCGACGCCGTCCCGATCACCTTCGCGCTCCAGACCATCGACGCCCAGCGCATCACCTACGCCGAGTCGTTCGCCGACGAGGTCCGGCTCGCCCTGGTGGCACCCGGTACCGGATCCGACGTCGACGCGACGGACCGCACCTACGAACTCGCCAAGGACAAGTGAGAGGCCCCTATGCCCACGAGGATCCTCCCGGCTGTCGGCGACGCGGACGCGGTCCGGTCCCTCACGACGCTGCTCAGCCAGCTCCCCGACGCCGAGCCGGTGGCCCCGGTGGCCGACTCCACCCAGCTCGTCGACACTCTCGCGCGCCTGGCCGCCGAGTCCATCGACGAGTTGCCCGAGGTCGTCGTCGTCCACGAGCGCATCGGCCCCGTCCCGGCCCTGGAACTCATCCGCGAGGTCGCCCTGCGCTTCCCCGCGGTGGGCGTCATCCTCGTCACCTCCGACGCCGGCCCCGGCCTCTTCCAGGCCGCCATGGACTACGGCGCGCGAGGCCTGGTCGCCCTCCCGCTGAGCTACGAGGAGCTCGCCAGCCGCGTCAACGCGGTGGCCCAGTGGTCGGTGGGCGTACGGCGGCATCTGGGCGCCGGCGGCGAGGTGTTCAGCGGCGTCGGCGGCACGGTCGTGACGGTGAGCGGCGCGAAGGGCGGGGTAGGGACCACCCTCACGGCCATCCAACTCGCCCTCGCCGCCCAGGCGTCGGGCCGCAGCACCGCCCTGCTCGACATGGACCTGCAGACCGGTGACATCGCCGCCTACCTGGACATCCAGTTCCGCCGCTCGGTCGTCGACCTCGCCACCATCAACGACATCACGCCGCGCGTGCTGGCGGACGCGGTGTTCCGGCACGACACCGGTCTCGCCCTGCTCCTCGCCCCCGGCGACGGCGAGCGCGGCGAGGAGGTCACCGACCGCGCCGCCCGCCACATCGTCACCGCCCTGCGCTCCCGCTACGAGGTCGTCGTCGTCGACTGCGGCGCCCAGCTGACCGGCGCGAGCGCGGCCGCCGTGGAGATGGCCGACACCGCGCTCCTCGTCGCCACCCCGGACGTGGTCGCGGTGCGCGGCGCCAAACGCACCGTGCGGATGTGGGACCGCCTGCAGATCCGCAAGGCGGAGGAGACCACCATCGTCGTCAACCGCTACTCGCGCGCCACCGAGATCCAGCCCGCCCTGATCCAGCGGATCACCGGCACGGGCATCGCGAGCACCGCGATCCCCGCCAACTTCAAGGAACTCCAGGGCGCGGTAGACGCCGGCCGGGTGCACGAGCTGGACAGCAAGGGGTCGGTCAAGCAGGCCCTGTGGGCGCTCGCGGGGGAGCTGGGGCTGGTCAAGGGCACCGAGGCCGCCGCCCAGCAGCGCCGCAACGGCCGGGCGCGGGCCGGGGACCGGGCGGCGCTGACGTTCCGGCGGCGCAAGGAGCTGGGGCGGTGAGGCGGCGGCTGAGGGCCTGTGAACCGGCTCTCAGGGACGACCGGGGCCAGGTGACCGTGGAGTTCCTCGGCATGACCCCGCTGATCATCCTGACGCTGGTGCTGCTGTGGCAGTTCGTGCTGCTGGGATACACGTTCTCGCTGGCGGGGAACGCCGCGGACGAGGCGGCGCGGGCCGGGGCGGCCTCCGAGGGGCAGGCGGCCTGCGAGGAGGCGGGGCTGCGGCATCTGCCGGGCGCGTGGGAGGGCGGCGCAAGTGTGCAGTGCGAGGCTGACGGCCTTTACGTGACGGCCGATGTGCGCCTGGAGGTGCCCGTCCTCTTCCCCGGCTCGATCGGCTTCCCGTTCACCGTCGAGGGCCACGCGGGGGCCGTGCAGGAGGAGAAGGACTGAGATGTCGTACGACGCCGAAGTCCGCAGAGCCCGGCGCGACCGCGGCCAGGTCGCCATCGAGTACCTCGGGTTCATCCCGATCCTGATTCTCGTCGCGATGGCCGGCGTACAGATCGGCCTGATCGCCTACACCGCCCAGCAGGCGGGCACGGCGGCCCGGGCCGGGGCGCGCGCCGCCTCGCTGGAGCCCGGTGCCGCCCAGGAAGGGTGTCAGAACGCGGTCAGCGACTGGTTGTCCGTCGCCTGTGACGCCGCGGAAGGCGGCGACGAGGTCACCGTCACCGCCACCGTCGAGATCCCGTCGATCGTCCCCGGCTGGGACTTCGGCGACGCCCGGAAGACCGCGACCATGCCGCTCGACCACTGAACGAGGATCCACATGAGCCTGAGGTCACGCATCAACACCCCCGAGGAGAACCCCGGCCGGGGCGAGGACGGCCACCTGGTCGCCTCGTACCGGGCCAAGCTCCTGGAGGAGATCGACCTCGCGGAGATGAGCTCACTGGCCGCGGCCGAGCGCCGCGCCCGCCTGGAGCGGGTGCTCGGGCACATCATCAGCCGTGAGGGCCCGGTGCTGTCCACGGTCGAGCGCTCGCAGCTGATCCGCAGGGTCGTCGACGAGGCACTCGGCCTCGGCATCCTGGAGCCGCTGCTGGAGGACGCGTCGATCACCGAGATCATGGTGAACGGCCCGGACGCGATCTTCGTCGAACGCGCGGGCCGCGTCGAGCAGTTGCCGCTGCGCTTCCCCTCCCACGACCAGCTGATGCAGACGATCGAGCGGATCGTCTCGACCGTGAACCGGCGGGTCGACGAGTCCAACCCGATGGTGGACGCCCGTCTGCCGTCCGGCGAGCGCGTGAACGTCATCATCCCGCCGCTGTCCCTCACCGGCGCGACCCTGACGATCCGCCGCTTCCCCCGCTCCTTCACCCTGCACGAGATGACCGGCCTCGGCTCGCTCGACGAGCCGATGGTGTATCTGCTGGCCGGGCTGGTGCAGGCGAAGTTCAACATCATCGTCTCGGGCGCGACGGGCACGGGAAAGACCACGCTGCTCAACGCCCTGTCGGGGTTGATCCCCGAGCGTGAGCGCATCATCACCATCGAGGACTCGGCCGAACTCCAGCTCCAGCAGTCCCATGTGATCCGGCTGGAGTCGCGCCCGCCGAACGTCGAGGGCAAGGGCCAGGTCACGATCCGCGACCTGGTCCGCAACTCCCTGCGCATGCGCCCCGACCGCATCGTCGTCGGTGAGGTCCGCGGCGGCGAGTCCCTGGACATGCTCCAGGCGATGTCGACCGGCCACGACGGCTCCCTCGCCACCGTGCACGCCAACAGCACGGAGGACGCCCTGATGCGCCTGAAGACCCTCGCGTCCATGTCCGACGTGACGGTCCCGTTCGAGGCGCTGCACGACCAGATCAACAGCGCGGTGGACGTGATCATCCAGCTGACCCGTTTCCCGGACGGCGCCCGCAGGATCACCGAGATCGCCCTCCTGGACAGCCACGGCGCGGAGCCGTACCGCCTGGCGACGGCGGCCCGCTTCCACGCCCAGCCCATGACGCCGGACGGCCGCGTCCACGGCGCCTTCGCGTACTTCCCCCTCCCGCGCCGCACCGCGGACCGCCTCTACATGGCGAGCCAGCCGATACCCCAGGCCTTCGGCGTCGCCCAGTCCCCACTCGAGCTCGCCACCAGAGAAGCCAGGTAGGAACCCGTTGCCATGGAACCTCATACCGTCGCTATGGACCTGCAGACCCGCATCACCCTCACGACCGGCGTCGCCCTGCTGACCTGCGCCCTGGCCGTGGTCGGTGTCCACGCGTACGCCGCCGGCCGGGCCCAGCGCCAGGCCCTGGTCGACCGCCTGACGGCCACCGGCCAGATCACCGGATCCGGCGGCCGCCGACGCCGCTTCACGGACCTGGACCGCCGCCTGCGCCGTACGAAGCTGGGAAAGCGGCTGGAGCTGCGGCTGGCGGCAACCGGCCTGGACGTCACCCCCGGCGAGTTCTTCGCCTACATGCTGGCGACGGTGGCGGGCCTGTGGCTGATCGGCCAAGCCACCCTGGCCCCCTTCTTCGGCCCGATCGCGGGCCTGCTCGGCGTGGGGGCGGCTGTCCAGTTCCTCAACTGGCAGCGCCAGAAGCGCATCGAGAAGTTCATCAGCCAACTCCCGGAACTGGCCCGCATCCTGGCGAATGCGGCGCACGCCGGTCTCGCCCTGCGCACGGCCATCGGCATGGCGGCGGAGGAGCTGGAGGCCCCGGCGGGCGAGGAACTGGCCAAGGTCTCCAACCAACTGGCGCTGGGCGCCTCCATGGACGACGCCCTGGGCGAGCTGGCGGAACGCCTGCCGTCCCGCGAGCTGGTCGTCCTGGTGACCACGCTGGTGCTGTCCAACCGGGCCGGCGGCCAAGTGGTGAGCGCGCTGCGCAACCTCACGGAGACGCTGGAGGAGCGCAAGGAGACGCGACGCGAGGTCCGTACCCAGCTCTCCCAGGTGAACATGACGTCGTACGCGGTCCCGGTCATGGGTGTCGGCTCCCTGTTCCTGATGAACGGGGTGAAGGACGGCGCACTGGACCGCATGACGGGTTCGCCGCTCGGCCAGGCGGCGGTGCTGATCGCGTTCGGCCTGTACGCGGTCGGCTTCATCATGATCCGCCGCCTGTCGCGGATCGACGTCTGAGCCGCGGGAAGGGAGGCGAACGAGACAATGGGACTCGGACAACTGGGACTTCTCCTGGCACTGGTGATGGCCCTGAGCGTGTGGGGGATCTTCGCCGGCATCCGCATGTACCGCGCGGAGGCGAAACTGCCCGGCGATCTGGCACTCGCCCTGGAGATCGGCGCGACCCGCACCGGCGCCGTGGACTCGCTCATCGACCGCATGGGCATGCGCTACGCCCCCGCCGTGCTGCGCCTGATGGGCCCGAAGCTGGTCGCCAAGTACCGCCGCAAGATCGACCTCGCGGGCAACCCCGGCGGCCTGACCATCGACCGCTATGCGGCAAGGCGCGCGGTGTACGGCTTCCTGGGCGCGGTCGGCTTCCTGGTGTTCCTGCTCCGGGGCCAGCTGCTGGTCGCGCTGCTGCTGCTGGCCTTCGGCGCCTTCTGGACGGAGGTCGGCATCTGGTCGGCGATCCGGATCAGGAAGGACGAGATCGAACGCACCCTGCCCGACTTCCTGGACGTACTGGCGGTCGTGGTGAGCGCGGGCCTGGGCTTCCGCCAGGCACTGGACCGGGTCGCCTCGAAGTACGAGGGCCCCTGGGCCGACGAACTCCGCATCACCCTGCGCCAGATGGACCTCGGCATGAGCCGCCGCCAGGCCTTCGCGGAGCTGCGGCGGAGGAACGACTCGGAACAGGTGGCCATGTTCGTGACGGCGCTCCAGCAGGGGGAGGAACTGGGCGCGCCGATCGTCGACACGCTGGTGGCGCTGGCCAAGGACATGCGCCGGACGGACGCCCAGAACGCCCGGCGGAAGGCGGCCCGGGCGGTGCCCAAGGCCACGATGATGATCACGACGTTCATGGTTCCGGCGACGATGATTCTGCTGGGGGCGGGGCTGTTGCTGGGGTCGGGGACGGACTTCGGGTCGTTGACGGGGGAGTAGGTGGGGGCGGGTGAGGTCTGTGTCGATGACGAGGACGAGGACGATGACGAGGACGAGGACGCTGTGCGTGCCGCGGACTTGGGCGAAGGTGGTTCCATGAGCGAGCGGAAGCCGCCTCTCGCTGCCACTCCCCTGCGGCTCGTGGTTGCTGCCGCGAACCCGGTGGTCCGAGTGAGCCTGACAGCCCTCCTCTCCACTCACGCGGACATATCCGTGGTGGCCGAGGCGACGAACGGCCACGAGGCCCACGAGGCGGCCCGCCGCCACGGCCCCGACATGGTTCTCCTGGATGTCCGTAGCTTGGGGAGGGACGGCATCACGGCACTCCCGCAACTCGTCCGCATCGCCCCGGTGATGATGCTGACGTACAGCGGGCAGTCGGAGTCGGAGACGGAGACGGCGACGGTTCGGGAGGCGATGCGCCGAGGGGCCGTCGGCTACCTGGTCCACGGTGAGTTCACGACGGACGAACTGGTGGAGGCCGTACGGGACATCCCTCCCAGGGCAACTGCAGCACTAGCGCAAGCAAACCCCCAACTATCAACCACCGCAAGCAATTCCCCGGAACGCCTTTCGCAAATGCAACCAGATGTGGGACAGTCGTCGTACCGGTCGCGGTTCCAGCTGAGCGGGAGGGAGGCGGAGATCATGGACCTCATCGCATCGGGCATGAACAACCAGCAGATCGCCGCCACCTGCTTCATCAGCGAGAAGACGGTCAAGAACCACATCAACCGCATCTTCGCCAAACTCCACAGCACCAGCCGTGCGCAGGCCACCGCCAAGTGGCTGGGCAGGGCCCCGGGTTCACCCCCAGGACGGAGCTGACGGCGATGGCACAGCGACGGTTTTCGGCCTGGGTCCGGAATCGGGTCCAGGGGCCCTCTGGTGTTTCGGGTATTTCCGCTTACTTTTCTCGCAAGACTTGTTCCAAGACTTGCGAGCCCGGCGCTCGACGATCGCCGAACACCAGAGGGGAACACCATGAGCAACTGGATCCACACCACCGTCGAGTACCTGCGCTCCCGTGCCGCTCGCGACGACAGGGGGCAGACGGCGGTGGAGTATCTGGGGATCATCGCGGTTGTGGTGGCGATCGTGTTGGCCATTGTGGGAACGGACATCGGTCAGACGATCTTCGACGCGATCACGGACAAGATCACCGAAGTGACCGGCGGTTGATGCGGCCGTCCCGGTACGGCGGCGACGCAGGGCAGGCTTTCCCCATCTACATCACGGTGGTGGCGGGCCTGCTCTTTCTCGCGTTCGCGTACCTTGCGGTCGGCCAGGCCGCGGCAAACCGGAACGGCGCCCAGACCGCGGCGGACGCGGCGGCTTTGGCGGCGGCACTGGACACGCGGGACCAACTCGCGGGCAAGTGGGTGGAGGACGTACTCGACCCGACGAAGTGGCAGGACATCTTCGACGGCATCGGGGTGCAGCCCGGCGGCTGCTGGCGGGCGTACGAGCTGGCGGCGCAGAACGACGCTGCTGTCGACGGCTGTGATACGGCGGAGCCCCTCGGCTACACGGTCACCGTCACATCCACGAAGCCCGTCGGCGACTCGATCGTCCCCGGCACGGAAGACGTGAAGTCGAAGGCATCCGCCACTGCCGTGATCGAGTCCCGCTGCACGTTCGAACTCCCCGGTGAAGACGCCGGGGACGAGGCCGAGCCGGGCGACGGAAACGAAGTGCTGCCACTCCCGCGACTCACCTGTGAGGACGGGAACTGGGACCCGGACCCGGAGGATCCGACCACCCTTCCGGACCCCGAGGACCTCTTCGACGTCCATCTGGCCGACTCACCAGCGAACGACGAGTGACTAAGGAAGCAGAGGCATGAGCATGCGGTTCACGGCGAAGGCCCACAGGGGGATGGTCGCGCTGACCGTTGCGGCTGGACTGGCCCTCGGCGTGGCCGGCTGCGGCAGTGGCGGGGACGGCGGCAAGAAGCCGAAGACTTCGGCGCCCGCCACCACGAACGGTGTATCCGAGCCCAGTGCTCAGGAGGGGCAGACGGACGAGCCCCTGGCGGAGCTGAAGGGCTCGGACGGACTGCTCCTCCAGATCACCTCGGCTCAGCGTGATTCCGGTGGCTTCGTCACTGTGAACGGCAGCCTGAAGAACGACGGGGCCAAGAGCATGTCGGTCCCGTCTGCGTTGAGCGGCAACGAGACCGAGATCACCAGAAACGGCCGGTCCCTCGGAGGCGCCACACTCGTCGACTCGAAGAGCAAGAAGCGGTACTACGTACTACGTGACACGGACGGCCGACCGCTGACCACCACGGGCTTCTCGACCCTCAAGTCCGGTGAAAGCCTGGCCGTGTTCATGCAGTTCCCCTCTCCGCCCACAGACACGACCGAGGTCACCTTCCAACTGCCGACCTTCGCCGCCGCCCCCATCCAGATCTCCGGGTGAGGCCCACCATGACCCGCACCCCGCGCCTCACCCTGACCCTCACCGCCGCCACAGTCATGCTCGCCACCCACATCATCGGCGCCACAACAGCCGACGCAGCCGACGACCCCAGCGTCCCGCCCGGTACCGAAGCCACAGCCTCCGCCCCCGTCGAAGTCGACGCGAACGACCCCGACCTCAAACTCCCGGAAGGCGCCACCCTCGCCGAACCCAAGGTCCTGGACATCAAGCAGGTGGTCGAGGACCAGGCCGGTGAGGAGCGCCGCGAAGACACCAACGCGGACGTGAAGTTCGCGCTCCAGGCGGAGGTTCTCTTCCCCAAGGACAGCGCGAAGCTGACCGGCGAGGCGAAGGCCCGTATCTCGGAGATCGCCGAGGAGATCAAGACCCAGAACGCCACGCGGATCCGTGTCTTCGGCTTCACCGACAACCTGGGCTCCTCGGCCCACGGCGACATCCTGTCCAGGAAGCGCGCGAACGCCGTACAGGGGGTCCTGGAATCGGAGCTGAACGACTCGACGGTCACGTACGAGGTGCGGGGCTACGGCGAGCAGTACCCGATCTCCTCGAATGCGACGGAAGCCGGCCGCAAGAAGAACCGGAGGGTCGAGGTTTCCTTCCCGCGCACGGAGAGCTGACCGCGACAAGGGGCGCCAGGCGTATACGTCACGTATACTTGCGCCATGTCTGACGTCATGATCCGTGTGCCCGCCGAAGTCCGTGACCAGCTCGCCGCCGTGGCCGAGGCGCGTGGTACCAGTCTCCGTGCCCTCATGCAGGAAATAGCAGCTCAGACCCTGACCCCCGAGCAGATCAGGGAGCGGGCCGATCGCACCCGTACCCTTCTCGCCGAGCGGTTCGGGCATTACGTGACGGACGAGGAATCCGCGGAGATGCGGCGCAAGATGCGGGAGGCCACGGCCGCACACCGGGCTGCTCTCACGGAGGCGGAGTCGTCCCGTTGAACCAGAGCGAGCACTATGTCCTCGACAGTCCCACACTGCTGGCGATGGGGGGCAACAAGCAGGTCTCCGGCCTCATCCATGCCGCGGCGTCCAGCGATGACGTGCGCCTGTGGGTGCCTGTCCTGTGCCTCGTGGAGGCTGAGCGCGAGCGTGCGGGGATCGTGGCTCACGCGGGTGTACTGCTGGACGTCCTCCGCATCATGGACGACGACTACGCGATGGCCATGACCGTCGCCGAGCTGATGCGCGACGGTGTTGCCTGCGGTGTCGCCGCAGCCGTACACGTGGCGCGACCGAACCCGATGCTCCCCGACGGAGCGCTGGTGGCCACTGTCGCGCCGGAGGCCTATGCCGGGCTGGGAGTCGGGGTCATGGACCTGAACCGCTGAGAGGTCCGACTCCGGTCGATCCGATGCGGCGCGTGGTTCCCCTGAGTGGAAGGATCGGTGCCATGGGCACCGAGAAGGGCTGGGTGTACCGGGTCGACGAGCCGCATGGCTCGCAGGGCTGGCGCTCCTACGGCGCCGATCCTGAGCGGTGGCAGGGGAGCATCATCACCGACGATCCCGATGAGACCGCCGAGTATGTCGCCGCCCTCGTCATCACCGACCTGGTGACCGAGTGGGAGGTGGGCGGCACCGGGCAGAGGCATGTGCGCGTGATCGTCTGGGAGGACAAGGAGGGCGACGGCCCCGAGGACGCGGCCTTCACCGTGGAGATCCGGCCCCACGTCGATGGAGAATGACCGATCCACGGCCGGACTCGTGCGAAGGCTTCGGAGGGCAAAAACAGTCCCCGGTAGTGCTGCGCGTGTCCTGAAGCCTCAGTCGTCACTGCTGCCTCGGTGTCGCGCCGGCTTGCCGGGGGCCTGAACCACATCCTGTCCAAGTCACTCCGCCGACTAGACGTCCTTGCCGACTTTGTGGCTCTTTCGGTGTTGTGGTCTAGTAATCACAATCCGCTAGAAATGAGGAAAGTCAATACCTTTTGGGTAGATTTTTCGGGCGTCCCGTGCGCTCACGGCGTACTGCACACCGTCTCCAGCGCCGCATCTCTTTCGGGCTGTGCCTGCTGCACCCTCTGCAGATCTTTGAGGAGGCCCGGTATGTCGAGATCCGCTTCGTCCGCGGCCCGGGCGATGGTCAGCAGGGCGGCCTCGTAGAAGGCATCCCGCACGGCGGGTGCCATGACGTCCGAGGCGTCCAGGCAGCGGGGGCGCTTGCCGATGAGCCTGTCGGCGATCGCGCGCCCGAGCGGGCCGTCCTTCGCCGGCACATGGCGATTCGCCGAGAAGACGTCCGAGAACTCGGCCCACGTCCGCTGGCCCTCTCGGGAGGCGAGCTTCTCGATCAGGTTCCGGGCCTGGGAGCGGTCGCTGAACAGCGCGGCGAAGTCACCGGTCACCTCGTGGGCCCGGACCGGGTAGGGGCCCCCGGGCAGGAGCGGAGCGGAGTCGGTCAGGGCTGCGGGTTTCCCGTCGTAGAACGAGCGGGCGAAGGAGCCCTGGTGCTCCAGGCTGCACCCGCCCGAGCCCGAGCCCGAGAACAGCAGACCGTGTTCGCCCGGGAGCCCGCGGTGATCGGTGAGCAGGGCGAGCTTGGCCGCCTCCCTGTTCTGCCGGAGCAGGCCGGCCCACGCCTCCCAGGCGGCGCGCACCGGCTCGCCGGTCCACTTCTCCTGGCCCAGCGCCCACCGCCCGTAGGTGTCCGGGCCCGACCTCTGCAGCACCAGGTCCTCGATCCAGTCGCTGCCGGGCCAGCCGGAGGCGCCGTCGTCGCCCATGCCGATGCACCAGCTCTCCAGCGGTGCCGGTGAGCCGGCGGGTTCGTCGCTCTCGCGGTACCAGACGACGCTCTTCACGTCCGCCTTGACCGGGACCCAGTAGACGTGCCCCGAGGTCTTGCCCGCCGACTTCCAGGGTGCGGCGTACTCCTCCTCGCCGTAGAGGCCGTCCAGCTCGGTGAGCAGGCCCTGGTCCTCGTACTCGGCGAGCTCGCCGACGCCCGGCATGATCGCGATGTCCGGGGGCTCGCCCGACTGCACCTTGGAGAGCAGCACCTCGCGCTGGGCCGCGGTGCCCTGGTAGTCGAAGGGGATGCCGAAGCTCCGTAGTACCTGCTCGAACTGCTTCTCCTGGTTGTCGGTCCACGGTCCGAGGATGGTCACCGGCTGCTCGGCGTCCCGCTGCGCCCAGACCGCCACCAGGCCGGCGCCCGAGACCAGCAGCAGCACCACGAGGAGCACCAGCAGCTTGAAGGGCCGGGTCACCGTCGCCTCCAGTAGTCGTTGTCGAGCCGCAGACCGAGCCCCACCGCAGGGAGGACGACGACCAGCAGGCCGCCGATCAAGGTGCCCTGGTACACCCTGCCGGTCCAGGCGCCGTCGGCCAGCTCGCGCCGGACCTCCTCGGACTTCTCCGTGACCGTCCGCTGTGCCTGGGCCGGCTCCGCGCCGCTGGAGTAGGGCTGCCGGGAGATATCGGTGATCTGCTGCAGATCCGCGCGCACACCGTCGAGGTCGTCCTGGGCGGAGGACGCCGTCAGCAGCGGGACGATCGCCAGCAGCACGGTGAGGACGAAGGCGGCGAGCAGGTACGGGTTCCAGTCGCGGCCGCAGCGGTCGCGCAGCACGAACAGTGCGGACAGCAGGGTCAGCGCCAGGGCAGCCAGGGCGAGTTCGGCGATCCACCAGCCGCTGCGTTGCACCCAGCCCATGGTGGCGGCGGCCTCGGCGTGCTGTAACTGGTTCCGCTGCAGTTGGTCCAGCCGGGACGTGAGTCCTACGGGGTCGCGGGTGAGCAGCGAGCGGGCCTCGGCGAGCTTCTGCTGCCGCATGAGCTGCTGGTCGCGGTACGTGGTCATGCCGAGGGTGATCGAGTTGCTGTAGGAGGCGAGCAGACCGTTGACGGTGCCGAGATCCTGGTCCGTCCGGTCCGCGATGCGGGACAGCCCCTGGTCGGCCGCGGAGAGCTGGGCCCGGTAGGTCTCGCCCGAGCCTGCGACGTCGGCGAGTCGCTGCTGCACCAGGGACTGGGCCTCCCGGTCGGCACGCAGCACCGCGAGCCGGGTGGCGGCGAGCCCTTGCACGGCGGGCGCCTCCCGGGATGCGAGTGTCTGGGCGGCTTGCTGGGTCTGGCGGTACGAGATGAGCAGGGCACTCGCCGCGACGGCCGCGCACACCGTCAGGACCAGCAGGTGCACCTCCAGCAGCCGACGGGTCCGCCAGGTCCTCAGGTGCCCCCGCCAGAAGGCTGCCGGGGAGTGCGTGTGCCAGATGGCGGCGGCGTGTCCGGTCGTCACAGCAGTTTCTCCCCGCACTTGATGCAGTAACGGGCCTCGCTCCCGGCCGGGGTGTCGCAGTGGCCGCAGCGCGGGCCGGGCAGCGCACCGGCGATGTCCGTCAGAGTTCCGCCCGGACGGGATCCGGCGCGCAGGAGCATCGGGGCGAGCGTGTCGGTGTCGACAGCGGGGCGCAGCCGGACACGTCCTGCCACCGCGTCCTCGATGACGGCGACCTCGTCGATCTCGTCCAGCACCCACTGTGTGCCGAGCCGCGCCGCCAGGCGTGCGGCCTGCCCCAAGTGGCGTTCGGCGGCGTCCCCTTGGTCGTGCCGGACGGCGATGAGTCCCTTGCGCAGGGCGTCCCGCATCAAGGTGGTGGTCTTCAGGCCGCGCAGGGTGCCACTGCCCGCCGGGCCGTGCGGGGGCGGCCGCTCGGGGTGATGCCAGCGGGCCGTGACGGGTACATGGACATCGCCGACGGAGACCATGGCGAACTGCAGGTCGGTCTCCAGCGGGTCGGCGTCGGCGTCGGCGACGAGGGTGAGCAGATAATCGCGCGAGCCCGGCTCCCACTGGTACGTGGGGAAACTCCACAGATGGGGCCGGCCGCGCCGGCGCAGCCCGCCGAGCCGGTGCGGCCGGGGCGCCTTCTCGTTCAGGGAGACCTGACGGACGGCGGGCCGCACGGTCACCTCGATGGGCAGCTGGGGGGCGTGCACCCGGCGCAGACGTCGGATGGCGCCGGTGATCGCCGAGCTGAGGCCGTCATCCACGAACTCGGCGGTGCCGTGCAGCCGTTCGGCGAGGGCCAGCAGGGGGTCGGGGGACCAGTCGGCGCCGACGGCGAGCACATCGCAGGTGAACTGCCCGGCGCAGGCGTCCAGTTCCTCCTGCAGCCGGGTCTCGCCCGGGGCGCTGCTGCCGTCGGTGATCAGGAGCAGATGGCGTACGGACAAGGGGCGGGCGGCGAGCAGGGCGCGTGCCTTCGCCGCCCAGGCGGCGTACCCGGCGGGGCGCGGACCGTCCCGGTGCAGCGGGACCGCGCCCGCGGCGAAGGCGGCCCGGCGTCTGTGGTTCTGGTCGGCGACGGCCCACTCGGCACCGCCCAGCGGATAGCACCGGGCCGGCTCGGGACCGCCGCTGCCGAGCACGGCGAAGGAGATGCCGTCGGGCAGGGCCCGCAGTGCGGCGGGCAGGGCGCGCCGGACGGCCGCCCGGTGGGTCTCGGCGACGTCCAGCGCGATGATCACGGCGAGTTCGACGGCCGGCAGCTCGGCGGCGGCACCGGTGGCGGTCACATCGACCCGCAGATGTGCCTCGATCTTGGCGCTGCGGTGCGGGCGCAGATCGCGGTCGAGGTCGACGTGCAGCTGAATGCCCAGGTGCGGCGGCCGGATGGGGCTGCTCATGTCGTACGTCACCGCTCCTTCGCCGTCGTCGTGCTTCGCCATCGTCGTCCTTCGCCTTCGCCTTCGTCGTCCTTCGCCTTTGTCGTCCTTCGCGTTCGGCGCCGTTTGCACCGGGTGTGGTGCCGTCCTGTCCGTTGCTGCCGTGCGGGGCGCGTGCCGTGTGCTCAGATCGCGGTCTGGGGCCGTACCGCGTGAGAGAGGTCCACGAGGTGTTCGTGGGCGGCGGCCGACTCCCGGTGATGTGCGGCCAGTTGCCGGTAGTGCCGCTCCATCAGCGCGCGCACCTCGCGCTCCTGCGGGGTCAGGCGTCTCAGGCTGCGGGCCCCGAGCCGCCCGGCGCCACGGCCCGGGGGCCCGGGCGCGTCACTGCGGCTGTGCAGCGCATCCAGCTTCCATTCGTTCAGTTCGATGCTCAGGCGCAGCGCCTCGTCCTCGGACAGATTCGGCTCGCCGACGCCCGGGTTGCGGCGCATGAGGCCGCGCAGCTCGGTCAGCGCCGCGTCGACCTCGGCGGGCGCGGGCAGCGGATCGGCACCGCTGGGCAGCCGGGCCGCGCGGATGCGCAGGGAGGCGATGCGGGCGACGGTGTGGTCCAGGGAGCCGGCGCGGACCCGGCCGAGCACGTCGAGGGCCGCGCCGCGATCCCCCTCACGGAGCGCGAGCCGGGCCAGGCCCAGGGCAGCTCCGCCGTGCGAGGCGTTGCGGGCGAACACGGCCTCGTACAACTCCTTGGCGGTGGGCCCGCTCATGCTGTCGTCGCCCAGCCATTCGCCGCAGTAGGCGAGGGCCAGTTTGGGCGCGTACTCGCCGGGCAGGTCGAGGTGGACCAGCGTGAAGTGGTCCTTGGCGACGGCGACTTGGCGCGAGTCGGCGTCGAGGTCGGCGCGGCGCAGCGCGATCAGGGCGCGGTGCCACTCCATCCGCCATCGGCGCACGGCGCGCGGCCCGGGAATGGCGTCGGCGGTGTCGAGCTCCTCCTGGGCGCGCTCCAGGTCGTCCCGCCCGTTGCGGCTCAGCAGGACGCGCGCGTTGTGCAGGCAGATCTCCACCGAGGTGGGCTTCTCGCCGTCCTGGCCGAGGAGTCGGCCCGGATCGTAGCCACTGCTCACCTCGAACCGCGCGGTCTGTGGATCGCCCGGATAGTGCACCGGCACCGGCAGACAGCGCGCGATCTCCGTGGGAGTGGGTGCGCCGAGGTCGAGGGCGGGCGCTACGGGTGGCTCGTACCGGTCGCGGCGCGGGCGGTCGAGCCAGTGCTCGATGCCCGGCACCGTACCGAGCCGGGCGCCGAGCAGCCGCGGGGACGGCCGGAAGTACTGGGAGGGCTCGGGCGGGTCGCTCTTGCCGCGCAGGGCACGGATCTCCCGCAGAGCGCCCCGCAGTTGGCCCGCCATGTCCTGGGCGCTCGCGAAACGCAGGTCCGGGTCGGGCCGGGTGGCGCGCTCGACGACCCACCAGAAGGAGGCGGCGCCGAGCCCGGGCACCTCGTCGACGGCCCAGCCGGCGAGGTCGCGCAGCGTGGCGCCGACGGTGTGCAGGTCGTGGGCGACGGTGGGCAGACCGGAGGACTCGGTCTCGGGTGCCATGTAGCCGGGCGTGACATGGGCGGGCGGCTCGCTCCGGCCCTGCTCGCGCATGCCGCCGAGGTCGATGACCTTGACGCCGTCCCGGTGGTGCACGACGTTCGAGGGCTTCATGTCCCCGTACACGAAGACCGGTTCCCCACCGGCGTGCAGATGGCCGAGGGCTTCGAGGATCTGGCAGCCGTACGCGGCGACGTCCTCGATGTCGAGGACCCGCTCCCCGAGGGCCCGCTCCCCCCGCCGCGTCTCTTCGACGACCTTCTCCAGGGTGCCGTCGCCGACGTCGTCCATGACGACGTACCCGCCGGTCACCTGCCCGGTGCCGTCCCGCCGGGCGACGAAGTCGCGGATCTGGACGATCCGGGGATGGCGGATGGCGACGAGGTTGCGCCGCTCGACGTCGGCGAGCCGGGCGCCGTCGCGCTCGTAGCGGTTGAGCAGCCCCTTGACGGCGACGACGTCCCCGAGGTGGGTGTCCTCGGCGAGATAGACCCAGCCCTGGCCGCCGTGCGCGATGGGCCCCATGATCCGGTACTGGTCGCGCAGCACATCGCCCTCGGCGAGCTCCGGCCGGTACGAGTAGGGCTCGCCGCAGGCCGGGCAGTACCCCTCGATCGGCACCGGACCCTCGGTATAGGGAGGGGCGAAGACGACGCCGCACTCAGGGGACGAGCAGTCCATACGGATACGCAGCGGAGCTTCGGGATCGATGAGCCGTACCCGTTCGGAGCGCGGCTCGCGCTCGGGCAGTGCGAGGAGCTCCCGGGGGCCGAGGTCCCACGGGTCCGCGGGCAGTCGGGGCAGTCCGGGGCCGTTCTCGTGGCGGCCGCACTCGGCGCAGTGCCCGGTGGGCAGGACGGAGCCGCCGCAGGAGGCTCCGGTGAAGCGCCGGTGCGGGCAGGGGCGCGGTGCCGCGCGCTGCGTCATCGTCCCGTTGTCCTCCTCGCGGGCGCCGATCGGGTGGGGTGCCTGATGCCTGGCCTGATGCCTGGTCTCATGTCCGGCCTGATGTCCGGCCCCATCCCCGGCTTCATGCCCGGCCTCCGTGGCGCCGCAGGTCGGCGCGCAGGGTGCTGATCAGCTCGTGCAGCGCGGTGAGTTGCTGTTGCGGGTCCATCAGTTCGTTGATCAGCCGGCGCTCGGTCTGGCGCCGGTCGGCCGTCTCGGTGGCGGGGCCGATCGAGTCGGCGCCGACGACGCCGAGGCTGATCGCGTGGCTGATCTCCGCGCTCTTCAGACGCGTGAGGAGCGCGTCCGCGTGGCCGAGGAGCGCGGGCCGCAGGAGTACCTCGTAGGCCGCGGTCCAGCCGGTGCCGCCCGCTTGGCGGAAGGCGAGCAGCAGCCGGAGGCCGCACTCCCGCAGCCGGGCGAGGAGTTCGATCAGGGGACCGGGCTCGGGCTCCTCGTCGAGGCCGTCGATGAGGAGCGTGGGGGGTGGGCGGTCGGCCGCGAGGGCGGGTGCCTGCGCGGGGCGGCGCCTGGTGCCGAGCAGCCAGTCCCAGTACGCCAGGTACTGACCGGGCGGGAAGGCGATGTGCTCCAGGGCGTGGTCGGCGAGGTCCGGCCTGCTGGAGCCGCCACGCCCGCCGCCGCGGTACACGAGATCGGCGCGGTGCCGCAGATGGCGCAGCGAGCGGTCCTTGCCACTGCCCGGCGGCACCACGGTGATCTTCACCGGCTCCTCGTCCGGGTCCGCGAACCACCGGGTCAGCCGCTCCTCGAAGCCGTGATCCCAGGCGTTAGGGCTGCTCAACTCCTGTATGACGGGCGAGAGTTCAGCGATTCGATCCACGGGGATCAGATACGAGAAGGCGAGCCGGTTGTCCTCGGGCAGCAGCTCGCCCATGTCACCGCGCCAGCTGACGACGAGGCCGACGACGCGCGCGGGACGCCCTTCGTCCGGCCGAGTGCACACGGCGGCGCCGCTGAACCCCGCACGCACCACCTCCGCCTTGGCGACGGCGTCGAGCTGCACCCGCTCGCCGCTGGCCCCGCTGATGCGACCCCACAAGGTCATGCCCTCATCGAAGCCCTCCGCGTAGCCGGTCGCGGACACCTCCATGCCGCCCCACAGCCGGGGTTCCAGCGGGGCGGGGCGCGCCTGCGGGCGCGGGCTCTCCAGCCGCAGCACGGCGACGTCCTCGCCGCCCTCCGCCTCCGACAGCCACCCGCCGGGCAGAACCCGTGCGGCCACGGGTTCGAGGTCGCGGTTCTCCGCGAATTCCAGCCACATCACGGCGTCCGGATCGCGCACCACGTGCGCGCAGGTCAGCGCCGTGTACTGGTCGACGAGCACGCCGGCGCCCACGATGGGGCCGCGCGCGCCGCCGCGCCGCAACCTGAGCCTCCAGTCTGCGCGTAGCTCCCCCATAGTGCTTCACCCTACGCGTGGAGCATGGTGCGTCCCTAGACTCGTGACCAGGTTGGATCGGCCAATCAAGGGAATCCGGCGGTGAGTTGGCGTGGCGATGGGCGTGAGGGTGGCGTGGGAGACGGCATGGGGAATGGCATGAGGGATACGGAACCGGTCGGGCTTGCGGAGGCCATCGGCACGGTCCGTGCCGAGCTGGCGCGGGCCCAGGCAGAGGGCATGGCCAGCGGCTGGCGGTTCAGTGTGGAGCAGGTCAGCCTGGAGTTCTCGGTTCAGTTCCACCGTGCCGGGGAGGGCGGGGCGGGTCTGCGGCTGGGCGTGGTCGAGGCACGGCTCGGCGGGGCGGTGAGCCATGACGCCACACATCGCATTCAGGTGGACCTCAAGCCGCTGCCGCGGCCGGACGGGCGTCATCATGAGGTGAGCCGGGAGGATGCTGCCGGGCAGCAGCCGCCCGGGTCGGACGGGGGGTTCGTCTCCCGCGACTGAGCGGGTGTCCCTATTGCGGGCCGCACGCGCTGAACAGGATCAGACAGACAGTGTCGAACGCCAGCCCTGTCCGATGCGGCGACCTCGACGGCCTGTTAGCCTGCGACGGCCTGTCAGCCTGCCAGCCGAGCTTTCCAGATCTCCTCGCTCGGCCATTGCCGGGCCCAGTCAGCCGGAACCTCTGCGTAGTCCCGGTGTGCGGGCTGGGGTGCCTGGACCTCAATCAGGTCTTCGACGAGGAAGCCGGAGGACCGAAGCAGACGAAGCATCTCGCCATGCGGCAGGACGAACTCCACGTGGTTCCCCCAGTCCAGCCGAGTCAGGCCGAATTGTGCGCGAGACAGGGTGGTGGACGCCGCCCCCTCCGGCCGTACGCACAGTGCGAACAGCGGTGAGTAGCGCATGAACACCAGATGGCCTCCAGGAACGAGAAGCCGGGCCGCCTCCGGGATCCACTGATAGGGGTCGCACCACAATGAGGCGCCGTACTCGCTGATCGCCAGATCGAACGTGTTGTCCTCGTAGGGCACCTTCTCAGCCGCGCCCAGGACAAGGGGGAAGTCGATGCCGAACTCCGCCTGCATCGCGCGAGCAGTGGCGAGCTGCTTCTCCGAGAGGTCGATCCCGACCGGACGGGCCCCCGCTCTGGCCAGCCAAGCGGAAACGTAGGCAGTACCGCAGCCCAGCTCAATCGTGCGCATCCCGCCTATGCCGTCGGGAAGCACGGAGACCTGTGACTCAGGGGTGCCCCACAACCCCCAACGCGGTTCCGTCTGTGACCAGTGATCGCGGGCGAGCGGCTCGTGCCACGCAGCCGCCTCGTCATCCCAATAGCGTCGGTTCTGCTCCACATGGTTCGCACGGCAGTCATGAGCAGTCATGCAGCCATGGGATCGAAGATGCTGATGCTCCGGCAACGGATTTACGACCTCACAGCCTCCGTCGAGAACTGAGGCAGGCCGCAAGAAGAACCGCAGGTGTGGAAAGCCCCAGCCCTCCGCCGCTTCGGGACCGGTCCCGTTGAGGTATCCGTACGTTGCCGCACATGACTCGTACACCTGCGTCCCGAGCGGTTCGTCTGATGACGGTCTCGTTGCTTGCCACGGCGGTCCTGGGCGGCTGCGGCAGAACGGAGGATCCGTCGCCGAGCGGGTCGCCGAGCACGGCCCCGCCTCCCACCAGCGTGCGGGACGCCGACCCGTGCTCCTTCCTCCCGAGGCCCCAGGTGACCACCTACGACCTCAAGCGGGCGGGCAAGGACGTCAGCGAAACGTCCCGCAGTTGCGCGTGGACCTCCGCGAAGTTCGCGATGATGATCCTGGTCAGATGGGACTCCCAGACACTGGTCGACTTCGGCCAAGCCTTTCCCGTGCCGGGCGAAGACGACGTGGAGCTCGGTGGCGAGGGTGTCGTCATCGGCAAGAGTGACGTCAGGCCGGCCTGCGCGGCGGCGTTCCTCCCAGAGCAGGGAACGGTCGTCGAAGTGGTCGTGGGTGACACGCCTCCCTCCACTGCCGACGCCGCTTGCGAACGCGTCAAAGCGATCGGCGCGTCCGCGGTCCAGGAGATCCGCGGTCAGAACCTGCTGGATGCGACACCCACCGCACCTCCGAAGACCACTCCTTGATGTTGATGTCAGCAATGTTGATGTCCGCAGGGCGATCGCTGTCGCAGACGTCACGGGGGCCACTGCCCGGTCGAGGTGGGCACGGGGGCCACTGCCCGGTCGAGGTGGGCCCCACTGACGATCTCCCGAAACGCCGTCTCCCTCGTTAATCTGTCGGCCAGTTGACCGAATCACGTCCCGAGGAACGCAGTTGAGTACACCGGGCATCCCGCAGCACGGCGCCATGCCGCCCCCGCCCTCGTCCCCTCCGCCCTCCCCGGGTGGTTCGTCCGGGCAACCCGCATGGGCCTGGTGGGTGATCGGCATCGCCATCCCGCTCCTGGGCACCGTGGCGACACTGCTGACCGTCCTCAGCAACAACTCCGACGACGACTCCGGGGCAGGCGGCGCCATCTCGTCTCCGGCCACGCAGCAGAACTCTCCCGCGGCATCCGGTACGCCGGTGGAGGAGCCCGGCGGGCAGAACGGGGCGAGCGCCGCGCCCACGGCCTCCGTCCGGTTCGGCCCCGGTGACCTGGTCGTGAACTCGACCTACGGCGCCTCCGGTTACGTCGACCTCGACTCCGTACCGTTGCTGGTGACCGGCCGGTCGACCGACGGCAGTGACCTCGCCTTCGACCCCACGGGCAGTGAACCGGTCGACGTGGAGGGGCAGATCGCGCCCCTGCCGGCGGGCGCGAGTGAGCCGAGCGAGGCGGAGTGCGTGACCCAGCTCCAGAAGAACGAGCTGTCGGAACTCGACCTCGCGCGGGACGTCGCCTTCTGCGTGCAGACCGGCGAGGGCCGTACCGCGTATCTGCGGGTGATCAGTGCCCCGGTGGAGGGCGAGGGGAAGGTCCGCCTCAAGGCGACGGTGTGGGATCTGCCGCAGTGATCCCGGCCCCTTGAGGGGCAGCCGCTCCCGGCCAACCGCAGTGATCGCGAAGCCCCCGCCCTGCTTGAGGAAGGCAGGTGTGCCTAGTGGTTCCCCGCCAGCCGGGTCCCCGCCGGTGTACGGCGGTAGAGCACGGATCGGCCGGACCGTGCGCGGGCGACGAGGCCGGCCCGGTGCAGCACGCCCAGGTGGTACGACACCGTGGCGGGGCTGAGGAAGTGACGTGCTGCCAGCTGAGCGGTGGAGGCCGGTTGCGCCAGCGAGGCGAGGAGCCCGGCGCGGGTGTGGCCGAGCAGCCTGGCCATCTCGGCGGCGGGGGCCGCCGGGGCGATGGACTTGGTGATGGCTGTGTCGCGCACGGGATACGCCAGCATGGGCGGCCTCCGTCCGCCCTGCGTCGGATCCACGGCCACGCCCGGCTCCGCCGCAACCAGTGACGGCACCACGACCACCAGGGGCACGGGCAGGGCGACCGTGAACCGACTGTCGACGCGCAGCGTGCCATCGTCGTCCCAACGGACACCGGGGTGCAGTGAGTTGAAGAGCCCCGCCGCTCCGTGCCGGGCCAGCACACCTGCGCAGCGGTCGACCTCCGCGTCCAGGGCTGCCTTCGCGGCCTCCCAGTGCGGGGCGAAGGCCAGCTCCCAGTAGCGCCGCATTTCGTCGGCCGCCTGCCGGGCCACGTAGCCGCCGCCCCGCGCCATCGCCTGCCGCACCGCCGCGGGCAGCTCCGCACCGGCCAGACCGTTGCGCGGGCGCCCGTCGCGCAACGCCTCAAGCTCGCCCAGGACTCGCTCGGGCGGCGTGGCCCGGACCTGCTCCAGCTCCTCCTCGACGGTGGGCGAGGGCCCGGACGGATGCGGGCTCAGGAAATCCGGCACGTAGCCGCCACCGTCCAGGGCCAGCTCCGACAGCAACGGCAGCCGGGCCCGCCGCAGCACACGGCGGGCGCGCGCGACCCACGGATCGGCGTCCGGGCCCGGACGCAGGCCCCAGGGCAGCAGCGTGGCGGCAGCCTCGTGCAACGGCGACACGGCGAACCGGGAGCGGGCCAGTCCCGTGGCGTCCACGGTGAGCTCGATCATGACCCTCCCGCCACCGCCTCCGCCTGTCCCCACCTGTCCCCGTCTGTTCCTGGTTCGTCCTCGTCTGTCCCGGCCGTCTGTTTGCACCGTCCCCGGCCATCCATTCGAACCTGCTCGAATCGTGGCACGGAAGCTCGCGGCGGCAGGCCTGCTTCCCGCAGTCTGATGGCCTGGTCATGGAGCCGAGCCGAGGGGGAGCGGACGTGCGACGGACACGGGTGCCGGGGCTGCGAAGAACACCGCAGGTACGGGGGATACGTCGGCCCAGATCGCTGGCGACGATCGCCCTGGCCGCCGCAGGCGTCCTGCTGCTGTCGGGGACCTGCACCTCGACGGCGCAGGACCGACAGGACCGGGCGGCCGCGGAAACCGTCGGGGAGAGCGGGGGACTCTCCGGCGCCGCGGCCTGCCCCGGCCTGGAGGGCTACACCTGCGCCACACTGACCGTCCCGCTCGACCACAGCGGCAGTACGCCGGGCCGACTGGGCCTGAAGGTCGCGATGGCGGATAACGCCAAGGCCCCGAAGGGCGTGCTGCTGTTCCTGACAGGTGGTCCGGGACAGCCGGGTGTGCCGTACGTGAAACGGCTGAGCGAGAAGCTGGCGCCGGTGCTGAAGGACTACCGCCTCGTCATGATCGACCAGCGCGGTACCGGCGACAACGCACTGCAATGCCCGCAGCTGCAGAAGGAGATGGGAGCGTCCGACCTCACACCGCCCACGGCGCGAGCGGTGACGGACTGCGCCGCGGCCATCGGTCCGAGCCGCCGCTTCTACAGCACGGGTGACACGGTCGCCGACCTGGATCTGCTGCGCCGGGCGCTGGGCGTACGGAAGTTGACGCTCGACGGCGTCTCGTACGGCACGTACACCGTCGAGCGGTACGCCCTGGCGTACCCCCAGCACGTGGCACGGCTGGTGCTGGACTCGGTGGTGCCGCAGACCGGCTACGACCCGATGGACCTCGCCGCCATGCGGGCGGCGCCGCGCGTACTGGCGGCGGCATGCAAGGCAATCGCGTGCACGACGGACCCGGCGGCGGACCTGGCCCAGGTGGTGGACGCGTACGGCGACGGCGACGGCGACGGCGTCGACGTACTGGACGCGCTGACCACCTGGGGGTTCGTGGACCCGAACTACGCGGCGATGATCGACGCCCTGCACAAGGCGGCGGGCGGCGACCACGGACCGCTGCGGGGCCTGATCGCGGGGACGCGGCAGGGTAACGCGGCGACCGCGCAGGAGCTGAGCCAGGGGCTGCATGCCTCGACCCTGTGCCTGGACGGCCGCTATCCGTGGGGCAGGTCGAACGCGCCGATGGCGGGGCGCCAGGAGGCACTTCAGAAGGCAGCCACGGAGCTGACACCGGCCGACTACGGCCCCTTCGACGCAGCCACGGCGACAGGCCTCGGCTCGATGCTGAGCTGTCTGCACTGGCCGCGCACGCCGGCCCCGCCCCTGCCGCCGGACCACCGCCGCCTGCCGGGCGTACCGGTACTGCTCCTCGGCGGAGACAGGGACCTGTCGACCCCACTGGAGTGGCTGTACGACCAGAAGAAGCTGACACCGCGGGCCCGGGTCGTGGTGGTACGGGGCGCCGCGCACTCGGTGCAGAGCAGGGCGGCGAGCGATGAGGGGCGTGAGGCGGTGTTCGACTTCCTCTTGCGGGGGTGACGACCGCGGGGTGGTTGAACGCCTGACACGGACAACCGCGAGGGCTGAGTGTCTCTCATCCCGCGCGGCGGGACCGGTCCCGCGACCCGGTGGCTAACCTGCGCCCGTGATCGCTGATGACTCGTACCGTCGTGAGTACCGTTATTCGGGCGGCAGTTGGCTGTGGCTGGGCCTGACCGCCCCCTTCGTGGCAGGCATCGGGCTGACCGCGCGGATGGCTCTGGACGACGAGGTGCCGGTCATCGTCCCCGCCGCCGTCGGCGCGGCGCTCGCCGCCCTGTTCCTCTTCGTGGTGCGCCTGGTCAGAGTGACGGCGACGATCAGCGACGAGACCCATCTGACGGCCCGGGGAGCGTTCCGCAGCCGCGCCACGGCCTGGCCGGACGTGCAGGGCATCGAGATCGAGGTGAACCCAGGGGCGGGGGCGCAAGGAGCGCCGAGCCGGATCGTCGTGCTGTACGACGCGTCGGGCCGGCGGCGTACCTTGCCGCACCTCAACGACCGCAACATTCCCGACCTCGCGGGCGAGGTGGCGGCCCTGCGCGAGGTGTGGATGCTGCGCAGGGGAGAGGACTGGGCCCCCGTACCCGAGGCGGCGGACAAGATCGCGCGCGTGCGCAGGTATCCGACACCCCTGGTGCACATCGCGGTCAAGATGATGTTCGGCGGACTCCTGCTGGGGATCGTGCTCTTCCTCATCGCGCTGGCCTCGGGCGTGTACGACGGCTCCGACCCCAACGCTTTCGCGGACATCGTGTTCCACCCCCTGGCGCTGTGCATGGTCCTGCCGTTCGGGGCGTACATCGGAACCTTCGTGATCGGGGCGATCCTCCGCCGTCGCTGAGGGCGGTCCGGCAGAGCCAGGCGCGACGCTCACGGCGCTTCCGTCACCAGCAGGGCGGGTTCCGGGTCGGGCAGCGGCCAACCTGCGTTCTGGGGGAGCCCGGCGGGCAGAACGGGGCGAGCGCCGCGCCCACGGTCTCCGTCCGGTTCGGCCCCGGCGACGTGGTCGTGAACTCGGCCTACGGCGCCTCCGGGTACGTCGACCTCGACTTCGTGCCGTTTCTGGTGACCGGCCAGGGGAAGGTCCGCCTCAAGGCGACGGTGTGGGATCTGCCGCAGTGACCCCGGCCCCTTGAGGGCAGCCGCTCCCGCTGTGACTTCAGGTGTCGTCCGGACATGTCCCTCGTACGGGCGATGGCGGCCAGCGAACTTTCGAAGTACTTTCAAAGTCATGTCCACCGAGAACGCTGCCGTGAACTTCTCCGAGCTGGTGAACAAGAACAAGCAGACGCTTGCCAGGCTCAAGGAATCGCCGCGACTACTGCTGCACCGCAGAGACGGCGAAGACCTGGTCCTGACCACAGCCGCACGAGCTGAACAGGACCAGACAGTGGTGTCGGCCGCGACCCGGATGCTGGCCGCGATGGCACGCCGGGAACCCGGAAGCGTGGAGCTGCTCCTGGACATCCTGCCGGACGCCTTCCCGTGGGTCCGCTTCCTGCCGGAGGCCGACCTCCACGCGTTCGCGGTCGAACTGGTCGAGACGATGCGGGCCGCCGACTCCGTCGGCAACAGCGCGTCCGTCGCCCAGCTGCTCGTCGCCTGGCAGCACACAGCCGAGGTGTACTCCGACCCCGAACTGCTTGCCGCGCTGACGAGGGACCATGCCGAGGACTACGGGCCGGTGCCGGACCCGCGGGACGTCACGTGAGTGCGGGGCGGGGCGACCGCGTCGCACCACCGGCACCGGAAGGCCAGTGGGAGGTGCGCTTCGCGGATGCGGCCTCGGCCAAGGGTTGGGAAAACCTGGCCCAGCAGGCGCGCGAGAACACGTACCGGGCCTGGCTCGCCATGCGTACGGATCCCCGGTCGGCCATGGAAACATCCCGTCACCACCGCCTGAAGGGCAGTCTGGCGCACGGCTCCCATCGGGGACGGACCTGTGAGCAGTGGCAGATCGAGGTGACCGGAGGCGGACGGGTCTGGTATCTCCTGGACGACGCCCGCAACACCTGCTGGATTACTTTCGCCGGCACGGGACATCCTCGCGCCACGGACCGCTCCTGAATCCGCACGGCAACCGGCTCTGGAACAACCGGCTCCTCAAGGGTTGTTGACGTCAGGGACCTGCACGGTGCCCGACTACGGCCGCACCGTTGGCACGCAGCGATGAGTGGCCGAGCGCGCGTTCGCCCTCCTGCACCACTTCCGCAGACTGCGGATCCGCTGGGAGATCCGCGCAAAGAAGCGGGCGGCCCCAACGGTCACGTCACCAGGGCCCACTACGGGAGGTGGCCGGACGACCCCCGCGCCGTCACCGTCTGTCGCCGCACCCTCCGCCTGCGCAAGCCCTGTGCTCGCGCACGGCCCCGCGGAGTCCGAAGCGGAACCCCGACATTGGGGAACGCGCGTGCGAAAAGACCGCACAGGAAGGGATCATAGGTGTCAATATTCTCCTGACTGGCCTACTTGAGGCCGGAGTTGGGGGAATGCAGTGAGAAACGGGAGATACAGACGTGCCACCGCACTGGCGCTCGGTGCCACTCTGCTGGCCGGACTGCCGCCCGCCGCGGTAGCGCAGGCCGCGCACGGCGCCGATCAGGACACGGCGGTGGCGGCACGTACCGTGGATGCCGAGACCACCGATGACTTCGCCGCCCTCGCGGACACCGTCCTGACCAGACGGACCTCCGCGCTCCTGGACGGAGCTCAGGCGTCCCGGCGGGCCGGTGCGGCCTTGCCCCTGAAGGGCGATGTGCATGTCACCAGCCGCATGGCTCGCAAGGAGGACACCTCGGCGGATGTCCTGCGGGATCGCAAGGCGCGGCTCGCCGCTCTGGAAGAGGCGTACACGGCAGCCGAGACCGAGGTCGACGTGGACGAGGTCAAGGTGACCGGCGACCGGGCGACTGCCCAGGTTACCGAGACCACCATGCTCACGTACAAGAAGATCCACGGCGACGAGCCGCCGACCACCGGGTTCCAGGCAAGGCACGAGCTGACCTTCGTCGCCGCGCCGGACGGCACCTGGGAACTGACCGGAATCACGCCTCTCGACGACGGCGGGCCGGCCGCGGTCAACTCGGTCGTGGACGCCGCAGGGGACAGCGGCCCCACGTCCGCCGCCACGGCGGAGGAGCCAATCGACGAGGGCGGCGAGCCTGAGACCGACGGCCCCGCGCCCCAGGAAACAGCGGCGGGCGCCACGCAGCCCCGCGTCGAGGCCCAGGCCAAGGCCGGCACCAGGGCGAGCTACGACTACAGCGCCATGGCGAAGTACGCGGAGAAGTACTGGAAGAACTACAACTCCAACTACCGCAAGTTCAACAACGTCGGGGGCGACTGCACCAACTTCATCAGCCAGGCGCTGCGGGCGGGCGGCTGGAAGAACGACACCGGCTGGTACAAGAGCTACAAGAACTGGTGGTACAACTCCTCGAACCAGACGACATCCTGGGTCAACGTCAACTACTGGGCTTCCTTTGCTCTCTACAGCGACCGGGCCTACAACCTGGACAACGTCTACAAGCTGGGAGTCGGGGACATCCTTCAGATGGACTTCACCGGCAACCGGTCCAAGGACCACTCCATGATCGTCACGTACAGGAGTGGCGGGGTGCCCTATCTGACCTACCACTCGCAGAACACCTACCGGAAGTCGGTGAGGAGCCTTGTGGCGCATTACCCGAACGCGACGTATTACGCCTTCCGCACCTGACGGAGGCGGACACCCTTCGTGGCGGCGTCGCGCCGGACTGCTGATGGCCGTCCTCTGTGCGGTACTGCTCACGGCGTGCGGCGGCGGAGACGGCTCCGAGACGGCGAAGTCTCCTGACCTTGCCGACCAGGACCGCTTCCTTCGGGACTACGTAGGGTTCCTCAACGCCTCGGACCAGGATGGGCTGGCCCGGCTGCTCGACGCCCACCCCCAGGGTTCGCGGGACGCCCGCGCCCGGATCAAGGCGTACGGTGCACAGGACTGGGACGTCCGGTGGACC
>NZ_LLZG01000415.1 GCF_001509475.1 Streptomyces regalis | reverse complement strand
ACGTCATCGAAGCGACCACTCCCCTCGACCGCAACTCTCACCCGAAAGCATGACAGGCGGACAAACGCCACTCATCCGCCACGCGGCCATGACACCGAACAGAGCCCAGGAAACCCAAGCCAATTGACGAACTGCGAATGACCCTGGACGCCGTCGCCGAGGAACTGCTCTTCGCCGGGCTCTTCGTGGCCCCGGCCATCACCACCGCGTATCTCATCGCCGACGAGGCCGCCGCACCCGAGGCCCGGGTCCAGGCCGGCGCCTGGGTGAACACGGCCGTCAACGCCGGGAGTACGGCCGGCACCGCGGTCGCCGGAGTGCTGGTCGGACGGGTGTCGACGGGGTGGTGCTTCGCGGTGACCGGTGCGGTGACGCTGCTCGCGGCCGTGGCAGTGGCCAGGGGCGCCACCCGTGACGGGGGCGCCCCTGAGGAGGTGCGGGATTCCGCGCGTGCGGCCTGACGTCAGTCGTCGTCGCCGTCGCGGTCGTCCTGACCGTCCCGGTCGTCGTGGTCCTGGGTGACCTTGCCCGTCTTGAGGTCGACCTTCCACTCGCCCTTGGTGGTCTCCACGCTCCAGGCCGCGGGACCGTCGTCGTCCAGGTCGACGTCGGTGACGGTGCCCTTCGCCGCGCCCGCCTCTGCGGCCTCGCGGGCATCCACGCTCGCGCCCTTCAGCGCGGCGAGGTCCTCGCGGCCGTCGTTGTCGTCATCGGCGTCGCGCTGGGCACCGAGGACCTTGCCGGTGCCGGCCGAGACCGAGACGGTGTACTCGGTGCCGTCGGACTTCACGACGTCCACGTCCCAGGCGCCCGTGCCGTCGTCGTCCAGGTCGGCGGCGACGGCCGTACCCGGCGTGTGCTTCAGCGCGGCCGCGATCGCGTCGGCGGCGCTGACCTCGGCGGTGCGGGCCTGCGAGCGGATCTCGGTGACGTCGTCGTCCCGGTCGTCGGCGACCCGTGCGGTCGACTGACGCTGCGTGGGCGCGCTGTCGTCACCGGACGCGTAGGCCGCGACGGTGCCGCCTCCGATCAGTGCCGCGGCGGCGACGGTGGCGATGACGATGTTGCGCTTCATGGGGTTCCCTCCCGGGTAATCGCGTTTCGCGTCGTTTCGACGGGAACCAATCTGCCGAAGTGACGCTG
The DNA here is from genome assembly GCF_001509475.1 of Streptomyces regalis. Classification (GTDB taxonomy): domain Bacteria; phylum Actinomycetota; class Actinomycetes; order Streptomycetales; family Streptomycetaceae; genus Streptomyces; species Streptomyces regalis. Next base: position 37,547 of record NZ_LLZG01000415.1, on the reverse strand, counting down.
AGAGGAACCTGAAGCCCCCTGAAGAGATCTTCAGCTTCGCTTTGCCACGCTGTACGCATGCGTCTGTTGATCGTGGAGGACGAGAAGCGGCTGGCCCTGTCGCTCGCCAAGGGCCTGACGGCCGAGGGGTACGCCGTGGACGTCGTCCACGACGGCCGGGAAGGGCTGTACCGGGCCTCGGAGGGGTCGTACGACCTCGTGATCCTCGACATCATGCTGCCCGGCATGAACGGCTACCGCGTCTGCGCCGCCCTGCGCGCCGCCGGCCACGACGTGCCGATCCTGATGCTCACCGCCAAGGACGGCGAGTACGACGAGGCCGAGGGGCTGGACACCGGCGCCGACGACTACCTCACCAAGCCGTTCTCGTACGTCGTCCTCGTCGCCCGCGTGAAGGCGCTGCTGCGGCGCGGGGGACAGGGCACCGGGGCCTCGCCCGTGCACGTCCACGGGGACCTCAAGGTCGACACCGCCGCCCGTCGCGTCTTCCTCGGTGACGACGAAGTGACCCTCACCGCGAAGGAGTTCGCCGTCCTGGAGCAGCTCGTGGTGCGGGCCGGCGAGGTGGTGTCCAAGGCCGAGATCCTGGAGCACGTCTGGGACTTCGCGTACGAGGGCGATCCGAACATCGTCGAGGTCTACGTCAGCACCCTGCGGCGCAAGCTGCGCGCCGGGCTCATCCGGACGGTCCGGGGGGCCGGTTACCGCCTGGAGAGAGTGGAGGCCGCGCGATGAGAGGTCGCCTCTTCGGCTCCGTCCGGTCCCGGGCGACGCTGGCCGCCACCCTCGTCGTCGCGGTGGCGCTGGTCGCGGCCGGGACCGCCGTACTGCTGTCGCTCCGGGCCAACCTGGTCGGGCAGGCCGGCACGGAGGCGGAGCGCACCGCGAGGGCCGTCGCCACGGACATCGCGATCAAGAGGCCGGACCAACCGCTGTCGGTGGACAACGACGAACCCGTCCAGGTCGTCGACGAGAACGGCAAGCTGCTCGCGGCCAGCGAGGACCTGGAGCGGATCAGCGGCACGGGCACCGACGCCGTGCGGCCGCAGGCGCAGAACTCGCCCGGTGAGGCGGACAGCGGTGAGGACTCCGACGACGACGCGGACGACGACTCGGCCCTCGAATCTCTCGACCCGGGCGAGATCAGCGACCACACCACCTTCACGAACGGCACCGCCACGCTCGACGGCGAGACCGACGACTACCGCTTCGCCAGGGTTCACGTCGAGGTCGAGGGCAGGGGCACGCTCACCGTGTACGCGGGCGCCCCTCTCTCCGCCGAACAGGGCGCCGTGAAGACCGCGTTGACCGTGATGCTGATCGGCTTCCCGCTGCTGCTCGGCGTCGTCGGGGCCGTCACCTGGCTGGTCACCCGGCGCGCCCTGCGCCCGGTCGAGGGCATCCGCAGCGAGATGGCCGCGATCACCGCCTCCGAGGACCTCGCACGCCGCGTGCCGGTGCCGGACACGCACGACGAGGTCGCCCACCTCGCGCTGACCACGAACGAGACGCTGGCCGCCCTGCAGACCTCGGTGGAACGCCAGCGCCGCTTCGTCGCCGACGCCTCGCACGAGCTGCGCAGCCCGATCGCGTCCCTGCGCACCCAGCTCGAAGTGGGCGCCGCGCACCCCGAGTTGCTCGATCTCGACGGCGCCGTGGAGGACACCGTACGACTGCAGGGCCTGGCCGCCGACCTGCTGCTGCTGGCCCGCCTGGACGCGGGGGAGCGGCCCGCTGACACGCGGTTCGACCTCGGCGCGGTGGCCCGGGGGGAGGCCGAGGGGCGGGCGGGCGTGACGGTGGACGCGCAGGTCGTGACGGTGGCCGGGTCGCGCGGGCAGATCGGGCGGGTGCTCACCAACCTGCTGGACAACGCCCAGCGGCACGCCCGCTCGGCGGTCACCGTGACGGTCAGGAAGGGCGGGGCGTGGGCCGTCGTGGCCGTCGCGGACGACGGGGACGGGGTGGCCGAGGCCGACCGGGAGCGGATCTTCGAGCGGTTCGTCCGGCTCGACGAGGCCCGCAGCCGCGACGACGGCGGCGCCGGGCTGGGCCTGGCCATCGCCCGCGACGTGGCCGTACGGCACGGTGGCTCGCTCACCGTGGGCCGGGCGTCGGCGGGCGGAGCCCTGTTCGAGCTCCGCCTGCCGCAGGCTCAGTAGACGCCGGGTCGGCCGGTGCCCGCCGGGTCCGCCCGGGTCACGGGCGTCCCCGCTGACCGCGCAGGTGATCCGCGATCGGCTTGAGGGCCTTGTCGAGTTCCGTCAGGGACTCGGGGGGCAGCAGGTCGATGAAGTGCCTGCGCACGGACGCCACATGGTGCGGCGCGACCTTCTTCATCGTCTCCATGCCGTGCTCGGTGAGGACCGCGTAGAGCCCGCGACGGTCGGACTCGCAATTCTCACGCCGGACCAGGTTCGCGTTCTCCATCCGGGTGATCTGGTGGGAGAGGCGGCTCTTGGACTGGAGGGTGGCCGACGCGAGGTCGCTCATCCGCATCCGTACGTCCTCCGACTCGGAGAGATTCACCAGGATCTCGTAGTCGTTCATTGTCAGGCCGAACGGCTGCAGGTCCCTTTCGAGCTGGTACGTCAACAGCCTGTTGACCTCCAGGTGGGTGCGCCAGGCGCACTGCTCCGCATCGCTCAGCCAGCGGGTGGCCGTCTCGGTCTCCATGAATGAAGTCTACCTAAAATGTTGAAAGGCGAACTAGTGAGGGTTTTCTGTGACACGACTGTGTGCGCACACGTTCGATGTCACACTCCGCAGACTACCGCTCACAGCCCGAAGCGACGCTGGAGGTCTCCCAGCTGTCCGGGAAGGCGCGGTGTCCCGGCCGCTTGTGAAGGGCCTGTGTGGGTCCCGCCGGAACCCGGCACTCCGGCGTCCGGTGGAACCGCCCCCGTGGCCTGCTCGGCCATGAGGGTCTCGGTCGACTGGAGCAGCACGGTGCCGGCTCCGACGAACTCGAACTGATGCTCCTCTCCGGAGGCCCCGCCGAGGCCTGTCAGTGCACGTAGACCGCCCATCACGCCGGTCATGTATCCGTGGTCGTAGTGGTGGCACGGCGACGGGCAGTCGGCCCAGCCGACGAGTGCCTGCGGGTCCACCCGGATCGGGGGTTCCATGAACACCACCGGACCGTTAGATGCGGCCACGAACTTTCCGGTTCCGATGAGTGTCAGAAAACCCGGCACGATCGATTGCTTGAGCGCGAGAGTTGGCTGAAAAGCGAGCAGGTTGCCCGAGCGAATGGTCAGGTTGCCGTCTTCGAGGTCGTACGAGTTCACGTCGAAGGCCCGGTCGGCCAGCAGCATCTTGCCCGAGCCCTCCGCCACGACCCAGTCGCTCGCGTGCAGAGGCGAATGAAAGGACGTACGGACAAGACGGTCGAGTCGGCCGTGCCCGACGCCGTTGAACTCCATCGAGCCGTAGTAGGCGATCATCTTCCCCTTCTGCAGGAACCACTGGCTCCCCTTGAGCTCCACGCAGAAGGTGTAGGCGTTGACGTTGTCGTCGGAGGGCAGCGTTGCCGGGTCGAAGACCGTGGGGCCGGCGGGGGCTCCGTAGCCGCCGGGGGTTCCGTAGGGGCTCACAGCTTCTCCTCCGACGCCTGGACGTACACCGCACCGCTGCCGCTGAGCTCCAGCTGGAAGGCCTCGCCGGAGCCGCGGCCCACCATGTCGCGCCAGCCCAGGGCGGTGGACAGCTTGTTGCGTACGTCGCCGTGGTGGGCGACGTAGGCCTGGGGGTCGACGTGGACGGGGCGCTGCGGGGTGATCGGGATCTCGAAGACGCCGCCGTGCGCCATGACGGCCACGGCTCCCTGCCCTTTGAGGGTGGTCGTGAACAGCCCCTGCCCGCTGATCTGCCCGCGGACCATGCCCATGACGCCGCCCTGCGAGCCGAGGAACATCGTGCCCTGCTGGAGGGTGCCCTCGAAGGCGAGGAGGCGGTCCGCCTCGACGCACAGGGTGTCGCCGGAGAGGTTGATCACCTGGACGTGGTGGCCGCCGTGCCCGAAGAGGACGGACCCGCTGCCCTCGACGGACATCAGCGGGGTGTCCTCGTTCGCCACCCGGCGCCCGATCATCGACATGATCCCGCCCTGGCCGCCGGCCATGTTGGGGGTGAAGGACACCTCGCCCTTGTAGGCGAGCATCGCGCCGCGCTGGCTGAACAGCCGCTGACCGGGGACGACGGTCGCCTCGATCATCTTGGAGTTGATCTCGCGGAAGGCCATCTCAGACGTCCCCCGCGATCGTGTTCCGCTCGCTCGGCTGTACGTACACCAGCCCGTCCCCCTCGAACCGGATCTGGAAGGCCTCGCCGCCGCCTTCGCCCATGAGTGTGCGGAAGGTCACACCGGACTGGAAGGACTGCCGCAGATTCCCCTGATGGGCCACATACGCCCCCGGGTCGACGGTCAGCGGATACTGCGAGCTGACCCGCAGCACCACCGCGGGCCCGTCCGACATGATCGCCGCCTGTCCGTGCCCCTCGACGGTGGTCGTGAACAGCCCGTTGCCCTGCGAGGCGCCGCGCATGCCCGTGAAGGACGTGCCGGTCCGCAGCCCCGCGTCGGTCGCGAGCAGATTGCTCGACTCGACGTAGAGCTTGTCGCCCTGGAGGTTCACGAGGTTGATCTCGGAGGCCCGGTCCGCGAACCAGCACGTCCCGTGCCCCTTCACCTCCATCACCGTCATCTGCTCACCGGTCAGGCGCCGGGTCACCATGCCCCGGATGCCCTCACCGCCACCGCTCATCTTCTTGAAGGCCATCTGTCCGTCGTACGCGACCATGGAGCCGTTCTTCGCCTTCACGGCGTCCCCGGTCATGTCGACGGCGAGCACCTTGCTTCCTTGCAGTCGGAACATCGCCACGCAGCGAAGGTAGCCGCCGCTGCCTGCCGCCAACAGATCCCGTAGGTGGACTTCACCCCTGACGGCACCCTGAGGGCGGCACGGTGAGGCGTTGTCACCCCCTCGGGACCGACCCCGACCCCGACCCCGGGCCCGATCCGGTGTCCGGCGTTTGCCACAATGGGTGAGCGTTTGTGCTTGCGTTCACAAGCAATCCCGAGCCGACCGACGTCTCTCCCACCGAAGGTGACCCGTGGACCTCAAGACCGCCTCCGCCATCCGCCGCCTGCGCTTGGTCTCCGTACCGGAGGGCATCTCCTGGATCGTGCTCGCAGCCTGCACGATCATCAAGTACACCGTTGCTTCCGGCTTCAACGCGGCCCCGGTTCTCGGGCCGATCCACGGCGTGCTCTTCATCCTCTACGTGATCTTCTGGCTGGACGCCTGGAACCGCACCAAGTGGGACCTCAAGACGGGTGCCCTCTACTTCGCGTACTCGATCATCCCGGGCGGCGGCTTCATCGCCGAGCGCAGCCTGCGCCGGGCCAGTGAGGACGCGGTGATCGCGGAGCGCGCCCGCAAGGAAGGCATCGTCAACGCATGATCGTCGCCTTTTCCGTGACGCCGCTCGGCGTCGGCGAGGACGTGGGGGAGTACGTCGCCGACGCCGTCCGCGTGGTGCGCGAGTCGGGCCTGCCCAACCGCACCGACGCGATGTTCACCTCCGTCGAGGGCGAGTGGGACGAGGTCATGGACGTCGTCAAGCGCGCCGTGGCGGCCGTCGAGGCGCGGGCGCCGCGGGTGTCGCTGGTCCTCAAGGCGGACATCCGCCCGGGCGTGACGGACGGCCTCACCTCCAAGGTGGAGACGGTGGAGCGGCACCTCGCCGAATAGCCGGCGGCGCTCCGTGGCATCGGGATACGGGAGCAGTACGTCGATGCCACGGAGCGCTGTGGTGTCCAGCCCGAGTGACGCAGGGGAACTTCAGCTCGCTCTTCGAGCGCGGCCGGGTGCATGAGCTCCCTGCGAGGGTGACTCGGATCGTCGCTGTGCGCGGGAGCGAGGCCGTCACGCCGTGAGCCCATGCGCGGGGCGTGCCCCTCTTCCCGGACGGCGCACGCTTCACAGCCGCTGCCCTGAAGGTCCGCGCGAGTCGGCGGACCTCCCCCTCGCAGGCGGAACTCGTCCGCCCTCAACCCGCGCTCCGGGGACGCCACATGCCGTGCCCCGGGACACCGAACCGGCCGACCGCAGAGCCTTGGGCCCTGTCGTCAGATTCCCGCGTGCCCCGCGGCGCCTGGCACGCACGCCCCCAAAGGGGGGGGCACCCCCAGTTGCGTTGCCGAACCGCCCACGTGGCTCCCCCCCCCCGCGAACGGAGCTTCGCCCGGCTCGCGCGGGGGCACCCCCATGACGCCGCCGGGCCCGCCCTCCGGGCGGACGAGGGGAATGTGAGGACACGGCCCAGCCGGAGCGGGCGGCCACCCGCGTCCGCCCGAACGGCGCATCGGGACCTGCCTCTTCGAGTTCGCCCCGGTACCCGCCTGACGTGGTGTCGGCAGCCAGCGGGCACGCACGCGCGGGCAGTTCCCTCAATTGGCCCGCGCGGCTCGCGGTCCCCGTAGCCCTGACCCACGATGAAGGCTCAGGGCCGAAACTCGCGTTCGCGCAGGTGAACACGGACGGCCGCCGCTTGCTTCCGCGAAGGAAGGGTCCGCCGGATGACCACTTCGCCCCACACATCCCAGTCGGCATTCGACGGTTCCAGGATGCGCGTCATCCTGCTCGTCGATCTCCACGAAGGCGCCCAGCAAGAGTTCCTCGACGCGTACGAGCACATGCGTGACCGAGTCGCGTCGGTTCCCGGTCACCTCGGTGACCAGTTGTGCCAGTCCCTGGAGAACCCGTCCCAGTGGGTCATCACGAGCGAATGGGCCACCGCCCCGCCGTACCTCGCCTGGGTGAACAGTGAAGAGCATCTCGAGACGGTCAGGCCCCTGCAGAGCTGCGTCCGTGAGCTGAGGTCGATGCGTTACGGCGTCGTCCGTGAGACTGGCCGCGGCCGCCCCGACCCCGGCGGACTCCAGACGGCCGTACGAGTGGGCGACGGTGTGACGCGCCACGCCCTGACCTTCACCGTCAAGCCCGGCTCCGAGTCCAAGGTCACGGAGATCCTCGCCGGCTACGCGCCGCCCCAGGCCCGCGTCGACGACTCCACGCGGCTGCGCCGCACCACCCTGTTCATCCACGGCAACCGGGTCGTGCGCACCGTCGAGGTGGAGGGCGACCTGATGGCGGCGCTGCGCCACGTCTCGCGCCAGCCCGAGGTGCGGGCCGTCGAGGAGGCCCTCAACCCGCATCTGGAGCAGCACCGGGACCTGTCCGACCCCGAGTCCGCGCGGGCCTTCTTCGCCCGCGCCGCCATGCCGGCCGTCCACCATGTGGCACGCGGCGGACCGGAACCGGACGACCTCACCCGGCACGCCCTGTACTACCCGGCCCGTGCGGGCTGTGGGATGGCGCTGGCCCGGCTGCTCTCCCGGCAGGACGAGACCGCGGCGGCCGACCGGGCCGGCCCCGTGCACCGCAGCACCGTCTTCCAGCGGGAGGACATCGTCGTCCGCCTCATCGACGTACGCGGTGACCCCGAGACCGATCCGGTCAGGGCGCTCGGCGTCCACGGCCCGCGCAAGGCCGCCGTACTGGCGCGTCTGCTCGACGGTGGCGCACTCGGCGTGGCACGACCGCCCACGGGCGAACGGGAGGCGACCCGCCTCCTGGCGCACGCCGACATGGCGCTGATCACCGACCGCAGGGCTGCGCAGTCCTGACGGCACAGCGCAGGGACCAACTCCCCACCGACCGACCTGGAGACAGACCATGGAGAAGATGCGCCCGCGCGTCGTGGACGTGAACGAGATCGAGCCCAACCGCAAGCGTGGTGGCGACCTGCGCACCCTGCTCACCCCGGTCACGGTGGGAGCCACGAGCGGGTTCATGGGCCTCGCCATCATGCGGCCCGGCGAACGCATCAGCGAGCACTACCACCCGTACTCCGAGGAGTTCGTGTACGTCGTCGAGGGCAGGCTGGAGGTCGACCTGGACGGCGAAACGTTTTCTCTCCGTGCCGACCAGGGCCTCATGATCCCCATCGACATGCGGCACCGCTTCCGCAACGTCGGTGACGAGGAAGCCCGGATGGTCTTCCACCTGAGCCCGCTGGCCCCGAAGCCCAGCCTCGGCCATGTCGACACGGAGGCCCCGGAGATCAGCGACGACCTCAAGCCGTACCCGCTCGTCCAGGAGGAGAGCGGGCGGCCCGACCGACGCGGGGTCCTCTCGTGACCCGGCAGGTGGCGGTCACCGGCATAGGCGTGGTCGCTCCGGGAGGCATAGGAGTACCCGCGTTCTGGGACCTCCTCTCGGGCGGCCGTACCGCGACACGAGGCATCACCCTGTTCGACCCCGAGGGGCTGCGCTCCCGCATAGCCGCCGAGTGCGACTTCGATCCGCTCGCCCACGGGCTCGAACCCGAACTGGTCGAACGCGCCGACCGGTACATACAGTTCGCCGTCGCCGCCGCGACGGAGGCCGTGACCGACAGCGGAGTCGACTTCGGCGCGGAGGACCCCTGGCGCGTGGCCGTGTCCCTGGGCAGCGCGGTGGGCGGCACGACCCGGCTGGAGCACGACTACGTCCAGGTCAGCGAAGGCGGGCAGCGCTGGGACGTCGACCACCGCGCCGCGAACCCGTACCTGCACCGGGCCTTCTCGCCCAGCACGCTCGCGTCGGACGTCGCGGAACGGTTCGGCGCCCAAGGGCCCGTGCAGACCGTGTCCACCGGCTGCACCTCCGGGCTCGACGCCGTGGGCTACGCCTTCCACACCATCGAGGAGGGCCGCGCCGACATCTGCATCACCGGGGCGTCGGACTCACCGATCTCCCCGATCACCATGGCCTGCTTCGACGCCATCAAGGCCACCTCCCCCAACAACGACGACCCGGCGCACGCCTCTCGGCCCTTCGATGCCCACCGCGACGGATTCGTCATGGGCGAGGGCGCCGCCGTCCTCGTACTGGAGGAACTGGAGCACGCCCGTGCGCGCGGCGCGCACGTGTACTGCGAGATAGGCGGCTACGCCACCTTCGGCAACGCCTACCACATGACCGGGCTGACCAGTGAGGGACTGGAGATGGCCCGGGCCATCGACGCCGCGCTCGACCACGCGCGCGTGGACCCCACGGACATCGACTACGTCAACGCGCACGGCTCGGGCACCCGCCAGAACGACCGCCACGAGACCGCCGCGGTCAAGAAGTCCCTGGGCTCCCACGCCTACGACACACCCATGAGCTCGATCAAGTCCATGGTGGGCCACTCGCTCGGGGCGATCGGCGCGATCGAGGTCGTCGCCTGTGTGCTCGCCCTGGCCCGGCAGGTGGTGCCGCCCACGGCGAACTACGAGACCCCGGACCCCGAGTGCGACCTGGACTACGTACCGCGCACCGCCCGCCCGCGCAGGCTCGACAACGTGCTCTCCGTGGGCAGCGGCTTCGGCGGTTTCCAGTCCGCGGTGCTCCTGACGGGTCCGGGCGGGAGGACGAAATGAGTGGTAGTGGTATACGCCCCCGGCACACCGCCGTCACAGGGATCGGCGTGGTCGCGCCCAACGGCCTCAACGCGGACACCTACTGGAAGTCCGTCAAGGACGGCACGAGTGTCCTGGACCGGATAACCCGGGAGGGCTGCGAGCACCTTCCGCTCCGCGTCGCCGGCGAGGTCCGCGGATTCGACGCCTCGGCGCTCATCGAGGAGACCTTCCTCGTCCAGACCGACAAGTTCACCCACTTCGCCCTGGCCGCCGCCGACGCCGCCCTGCAGGACGCGGGGCTGAGCAGCACCGCCGCCGACTCGCCGTACTCCGTCGGTGTGGTCACCGCGGCCGGCTCCGGCGGCGGCGAGTTCGGCCAGCGGGAACTGCAGAAGCTGTGGGGACAGGGGTCCCGGTTCGTCGGGCCCTACCAGTCCATCGCCTGGTTCTACGCGGCCAGCACCGGCCAGATATCCATCCGCAGCGGCTTCAAGGGCCCCTGCGGGGTGGTGGCCAGCGACGAGGCGGGCGGTCTGGACGCCGTCGCGCACGCCGCCCGGGCCGTGGACCGGGGCACGGACGTGATCGTGGTCGGGGCGGCCGAGGCGCCACTCGCCCCGTACTCCGGGGTCTGCCAGCTCGGGTACCCCGAGCTCAGCACCGTCGAGGACCCGACCCGCGCCTACCGTCCCTTCACCCCGGCGGCCTGCGGCTTCGTACCCGCAGAGGGCGGTGCCGTGCTGATCGTGGAGGACCTGGAACGGGCACAGCGGCGGGCCGCGGTCGTCCGGGCCATCGTGGCGGGACACTCCGCCACCTTCACCGGCGCCTCGCACTGGGAGCAGTCACGGGAAGGGCTCGCGCACGCCATCCGCGGCGCCCTCGACGAGGCCGGCTGCGCACCGGAGGAGATCGACGTGGTCTTCGCCGACGCGCTGGGCGTCCCGGAGGCGGACCGCGCCGAGGCCCTCGCCCTCGCCGACGCCCTCGGCCCGCACGGCAGCCGGGTGCCCGTCACGGCCCCCAAGACCGGCATCGGGCGGTCCTACTGCGGGGCACCCCTGCTGGACATCGTGGCCGCGGTGCAGGCCATGGAGCACGGGCAGATACCGCCGACCCCGAACGTCTTCGACGTCTGCCACGACATCGACCTGGTGACCGCCACGGCGCGCCCGGCCGAGCTCCACACGGCCCTGATCCTCAGCCGGGGACTCATGGGCTCCAATGCGGCGCTGGTGCTACGCCACGGCCCCGGATCCGCCGTATAGAACGACAAGGAGAACCCGTATGACCACTGAAGTGACCCAAGTGACCGTCGAGGAACTGGCCACGCTGATGAAGACCGCCGCCGGCGTGACCGTCGACCCCGGCGAGCTCGAAAGGCGGGCGGACTCCACCTTCGCCGAGTTCGGGCTGGACTCGCTCGGCCTCCTCGGCATCGTGGGCGAGCTGGAGAACCGGCACGGCCGGGCGCTCCCCAACGACGCGGAGCGGTGCAAGAGCCCCCGCGCCTTCCTCGACCTCGTCAACGTCGCACTCACGACGGGAGCCTGAGGTGGCCGGACACACGGAGAACGAGATCACCATCGCCGCACCCGTCGACCTCGTCTGGGACATGACGAACGACCTGGACAGATGGCCCCAGCTGTTCAGCGAGTACGCGTCCTGCGAGGTGCTCTCCCGCGAGGGCGACACGGTGACCTTCCGCCTGACCATGCACCCCGACGAGACCGGCAAGGTGTGGAGCTGGGTCTCGGAACGGACCGCCGACCGCGAGAAGCTCATCGTCCGTGCCCGCAGGGTCGAGACCGGCCCCTTCGCGTACATGAACATCGTGTGGGAGTACGAGGAGACCCCCGACGGCACCCGGATGCACTGGACGCAGGACTTCGCCATGAAGCCCGACGCCCCGGTCGACGACGCCTGGATGACCGACAACATCAACCGCAACTCGCCCATCCAGATGGCCCTCATCCGCGACCGTATCGAGGAGGTCTCGTGCACCACGCCCTGATCGTCGCCAGGATGGCCCCGCAGTCGGCACCGGACATCGCCGACGTCTTCGCCGCCTCCGACCGCGGCGAACTCCCGCACCTCGTCGGGGTGACCCAGCGCTCCCTGTTCCAGTTCGGCGATGTGTACATGCACTTCATCGAAGCCGAGCAGGACCCGGGTCCCGCCATCGCGAAGGTGGCCGGGCACCCCGAGTTCGTCGACATCAGCAGGAGGCTCGAAGCGTTCGTCAGCCCGTACGACCCGCAGACCTGGCGGAGTCCGAAGGACGCGATGGCGCGGCGCTTCTACCACTGGCAGAGGGACTGACCACAGGCAGAGGAACCGAACGGACGAAGCCGCCGCCCGCGCTGAACCAGGCGCGGGCGGCGGCTTTCTCGGGGCAGCCGGTCACCGACGCGCGAGCGCCGGCATCAGCCGCAGGGCGTTCTCCCGGTTGATGCCCTCGAGTTGCTCCGCCGAGAGGAAGGGGTCGCTGTCCAGGGCGGGCGCCACGCTGTCGACGATGACGTGCGCGGGGGTGGGCGGCCAGTCCGTGCCGAAGAGGATGCGGTCGGGGTCCACCGTCGTCAGCAGGGTGGGCGTGGCCGAGGGGGACATGGGGCCCGCCGTGTCGAAGTAGAACCGGTGCAGGTAGTCACGGACCCGGGCGGGCTCGATGCCGGGGGTGATGCGCCCGCCGAAGAGTTCGAGCCGGGTGGCCATGTAGGGGAGGAAGCCTCCCCCGTGCGGCAGGATGAAGCTGAGGTTCGGATAGCGGTCCAGGGTGCCGTTCCTGATGAGGTTGATGGCCGCGCGCGTGGTGTCCATGAGGAAGTCGCACACGAAGGGCGGCATGCCCGGCAGCCCCGCACCGCTGTCCTTCCCGGCCGGTACGTCCATGGGGTGCGTGCTGATGACCGCCACGCGGTCGTTCAGCTCCTGCAGGAGGCGGTCGTGCGACTCGTCCCCGAGGACCACGCCGTCCATGCTCGTGCGCGTGCTCACCCCGATGGCTCCGAGCTCGTCCAGGCCGTACGCCAGGCTCCACGAGGAGAGCTCCAGGTCGTCGAGGAAGACGGGGGTGAAGAAGGCGAAGCGCGCGGGGTGGCTCTCGACGACGTCGGCCGCCGCCCGCAGGGCGACGCGTGCGCTCTCCTGGCGCTCCGCGCGCTCACGGAGCCGGCCGAGCATCGCGACGGTCATGACGGAGGTGCCGATGCCCGTCTTGTCCATGACCTCCAGGGCCGTGTCCAGGTCCCAGCGTGTCCACCAGGGCAGCTTCTCGCGGTTGACCACGCCTCGTTCCTCCGCCCAGTCCAGCCAGGCGGGGGCGGTGAAGTGGTGGTGGACGTCGACGCGTCCGGCAAGGGTCATAACAACGTCCTCGGTGTGGGTCGTCCAGTGTGGGTCGTCCAGTGGGGGGTCGGGCAGGCTCGGGGGTTGCGGGCTTCACTCGCGGCAGAGCACGGACTGCAGCACCTTCGTCAGCACGCGGTCGGCGTCCGGCATCGTGGCGTCCGCTCGCCAGGCGACGAAACCGTCGGGGCGCACGAGTACGGCACCGTCCTCGGCCGTGCCGTGCAGCTCGGCCCAGTCGGCGTCCGCGTCGGGGGCGAGGTCGTGGTCGGGTCCCATGCCCACGAGATAGGCATCGACCGGGATGCCCAGGTTCAAGGAGGCCTTCTCCACCGCGGTCCGCCACTTCTGCCCTCCGGACCCGGCGAGCAGCACGAAGGAACGCTCGTACAGGTCGAGCGTGGAGATCCTGCCGCCGCCTCTCGTCACCCACATATGGGGCGCACGGCTCCCCGGCTCGCCGCCCAGCTGGAAGGCGTCGGGGACGATCGGCCGCTCCGCGGGGGCGTCCACCACGGCAGGGGACGCGTACCGGTAGCACAGGGCGACGGTCATCAGGTCCGCCGGGTCGTTGTTGCGTCCCGCGGCGGGACTGAATCCCGGGTGCTGCTCGTCGGCTGCCTGGACGCACGCCCGGGTGCCGGTCGCGAGGGCGATGGGCCGTCGTTCGAGCTCGTAGGTGTCGAGGAGCGGCAGGCCCGCCCAGCCGCGGAGCACCGCGGCCAGTTTCCAGGCGAGGTTGTGGGCGTCCTGGATTCCGGTGTTGGAGCCGAACGCCCCGGTGGGCGGCATTTCATGGACCGCATCGCCGGCCAGGAGGACCCGGCCCTCGCCGTATCGGTCCGCGACCCGCTTCGACGCGTGCCAGGGCGCCTTGCCCGTGATCTCGACGTCGATGTCCGCGACGCCGACGGCAGCGCGGATGTGTGCCGCCAGCCTCTCGTCGGTGAAGTCCTCCAGGTCTTCGCCCCGGTCGGGATACCAAGGCACGTGGATGACCCATCGCTCCTTGTTGTCCACCGGAAGCAAGGCACCCTCGCCCTGGGGGTTGGTGACATAGCAGACGACGAATCGTTTCTCTCCGACGTACTCCTTGAGCGTCCTGCTGCGGAACGTGACGCTGACGTTGTGGAACAGCTCGCCCGGCCCTGACTGGCCGATCCCCAGCTGGTTGCGGATGGGGCTCCTCGGGCCGTCGGCGGCCACCAGGAAGTCGGCGTTCACCAGGTAGGTCTCACCGGTCTCCCGGTGCCTGATCCGGGCCTGCACTCCGTCGCCGTGCTGGGTGAAGGAGAGCATCTCCGAGTGGAAGCGGATGTCGGCACCCTGCTCGGTGGCGTAGCTCAGCAGCACCGGCTCGAGATCGTTCTGACTGCACAGGCACCAGTCCGAGGAGCTGACCCGGGAGACGTCCATGCCTCCGGCGATGTCCCCGATGATCCAGCGGCGTTGCTTCCCGGTGAGGGTGTCCACCTGGAGAATTCCGTCGTTTCCGGCGAGAACGCGGGCCGCCTGGCGAATGCGTGACTCCAGGCCGGCGGTCCGGTAGATCTCCATGGTGCGCACGTTGTTGCCGCGGCCACGAGGATGCGTCGATGTCGCGGCATGGCGCTCCACGAGCATGTGCTCGATGCCAAGTCTCCCCAGGAAAACCGAAGTGGAAAGACCCACCAGGGATCCGCCGACGATGAGAACTGGTACAGATTCCGCTTCGTGTCCGCTCACGTCGACGATGTTTACCAAGCCGGACTGCCACACACACGTAGTACGGCGACCCGACCCATATGGCGCAGTGCCGTTTGCGGCGAGGTGTCGCCCGGGAAACGGTGGCTCTGACCGACGGAATCCGACCGCCGGAATCCACGCCTACCCCGGGGATCCAGTCATGACGCAAGCGTTCGCATCCGAGGAATCCGAGGCACTGTCGCCCGAGGAGGCCGCGACCGCGGCCTCGAACTGCACCCGGGAGTTTCGGGCCAACCCGCATCCCGTGTACGCGGCGCTCCGCGAGGCAGCGCCGGTGTGCCCGCTGTCGCCGCCCCACGGCGTCGAGACGTACCTGATCACGCGGTACGACGACGCGCGTGTCGCGCTGGCCGACCCCCGGCTGAGCAAGGACATGTACGGCGCCATCGACGCCTATCACCGCATTTTCGGTGACTCGTCGATCGCGCTGGACGACAACATGCTCTTCTCGGACCCGCCGAAGCACACCCGGCTCAGGAGGATCGTCGGCAGCACTTTCACGCCGAAAAGGGTGGAATCGCTGCGTACGCGCGTGCAGGAGATCACCGATGATCTGCTGGACCAATGCCCGACGTCGGGTCCGGTGAACCTGCTCCCGGAGTTCTGTTTCCCGCTTCCGCTGCACGTCATCTGTGAACTTCTGGGCGTTCCGGAAAATGAACGCAAACAGGCTCAGGAATGGTCCGCCACCGTCGCGCAGACCGGTTTCGGGCCGGAGGCGAGAAAAGCGCTGGAAATCGCCGAGGGAAACCTGCGCGACTATCTCGCTGAGTTGTGCGCACGCAAGCGGACCGAGCCGGACTCAGGTCTGCTCAGCGCCCTCGTCACGGCCCAGGACCAGGAGGGCTCGCTCACCGACCACGAACTCGTCTCGACGGCGTGGGTGCTCCTCTTCGCGGGCCACAAGTCGACGGCGTACCAGATCGGCAACGCCGTCTACCACCTGCTCAGCCGGCCGGATCAGAAGGAACTGGCGCTCCGGGACGAGAACGCCATGAACGCGGCCATCGAGGAGATCTTCCGGTTCGAGACCTCCGTGGAGAACTCGACCTTCCGCCACGCGAAGGAAGACATCGTCATCCGGGACGTGCTCATCCCCAAGGGCTCGCTCGTCCAGATCTCGATCACCGGGGCCAACCGGGACCCGGAGATGTTCGCGGCGCCGGACGAGATGGACGTCCAGCGGCCGAACGTCCAGGCGACGCATCTCGCCTTCGGGTACGGCCCGCACTACTGCATCGGCGCACCGCTGGCGCGGCTGGAGATGCAGACCGCCCTCACGTCGCTCTTCGCGCGATTCCCCGATATGGCCCTGGCCGGGGCGCCGGAGGATGCGCGCTGGCTGACCGTGCCGTTCCCCGCGTTCCGCGGGCTGGCGGAGCTCCCGGTCGTCCTCGACCCGTCATGACGGGCGGCTCCCCGGCCCCGGAGCGGGTGCGCGTGATTCGACTGCTGCGGGTGCGTGCGGGGATGGAGGCGGACTTCGTGAAGTCCTACAAGGACGTACTCGCAGGGGTCGCGCGATCCCCGGGACACCTCGGTGAACAGCTCTGCCGTTCCCTGGACGATCCCTCTCAATGGCTGCTCACCAGCGAGTGGGACAGCCTCGAAGCCATCCAGCGGTGGCGCACCGGCCCCGAGCACACCACCCTGGTCGAGCCGATGAACGCCTGTCTGCACGACGATCGGTGGACGGCGCTCTTCCAGGTGAAGGAGACGGTGGCCGGCTGAGCGTCCGGACCGAAAGGCGAGACGGGGCTGACCAGCATGTGACCGGCCGGTAAGGTCGGTCCCGTGCCGAAGCCGCTCAGTCTTCCCTTCGATCCCATCGCCCGCGCCGACGAACTCTGGAAGCAGCGCTGGGGCAGCGTGCCGTCCATGGCGGCCATCACCTCGATCATGCGCGCGCACCAGATCCTGCTCGGCGAGGTCGACGCGGTGGTCAAGCCGTACGGACTGACGTTCGCGCGGTACGAGGCGCTGGTGCTGCTCAACTTCTCCAAGGCCGGGGAACTGCCGATGTCCAAGATCGGCGAGCGGCTGATGGTGCATCCCACGTCCGTGACGAACACGGTCGACCGGCTGGTCAAGTCGGGCCTGGTCGACAAGCGCCCCAACCCCAACGACGGACGCGGCACGCTCGCGTCCATCACCGACAAGGGCCGCGAGGTCGTCGAGGCGGCCACCCGCGACCTGATGGCCATGGACTTCGGGCTCGGGGTGTACGACGCCGAGGAGTGCGCGGAGATCTTCGCGATGCTGCGGCCGCTGCGAATCGCTGCGCGAGACTTCGAGGACGAGTAGAGTTTCTGCGGGTCAGCGCGCTGCTCTCCGCCGACGCGGAGGTGGTCCGAGCGTCCTGACGCGGTACCGCGTGATGGCGTAGTGGTCCCCGCAGACGCGGGGTTTTTTGGGGCGGTTACGCTCATATCCATGAAACGAAGCGTGCTGACCCGCTACCGCGTCATGGCCTACGTCACCGCCGTCATGCTGCTCGTGCTGTGCACCTGCATGGTGTTCAAGTACGGCTTCGACAAGGGCGAGGACGTCACCTTCGCCGTCTCCCAGGTCCACGGCTTCCTCTACATCATCTATCTGATCTTCGCCTTCGACCTCGGCTCCAAGGCCAAGTGGTCGTTCGGCAAGCTGCTGTGGGTGCTGCTGTCCGGGACGATTCCCTTCGCGGCCTTCTTCGTCGAGCGCAAGGTCACCCGCCAGGTCGAACCCTTGGTCGGCGGGCCGGTCCCGGCTGTCGCCAAGGCCTGACGGAACCTGACGTAACCGCCGTACTGACGGGTACGGCGGTTCTCCCGTCGACATTTACTAGGACGTCCTAGTAAATTCGAGGGTATGGACGCTGACGCCATCGAAGAGGGCCGCCGTCGCTGGCAGGCCCGGTACGACACAGCGCGCAAGCGCACGGCTGACTTCACCACGCTCTCCGGCGATCCCGTGGAGCCGGTGTACGGGCCCCGGCCGGGAGACAGGTACGAGGGCTTCGAGCGGATCGGGTGGCCCGGGGAGTACCCCTACACACGCGGGCTGTATCCGACCGGCTACCGAGGGCGGACGTGGACCATCCGGCAGTTCGCCGGGTTCGGGAACGCCGAGCAGACCAACGAGCGGTACAAGATGATCCTCGGCAACGGCGGGGGCGGCCTCTCGGTCGCCTTCGACATGCCGACGCTCATGGGCCGCGACTCCGACGACCCGCGCTCGCTGGGCGAGGTCGGCCACTGCGGTGTCGCCATCGACTCGGCCGCCGACATGGAGGTCCTGTTCAAGGACATCCCGCTGGGCGACGTGACCACGTCCATGACCATCAGCGGTCCGGCCGTGCCGGTCTTCTGCATGTACCTGGTGGCGGCGGAGCGGCAGGGCGTCGACCCGGGCGTGCTCAACGGCACGCTGCAGACCGACATCTTCAAGGAGTACATCGCTCAGAAGGAGTGGCTCTTCCAGCCCGAGCCGCACCTGCGCCTCATCGGCGACCTCATGGAGCACTGCGCCGCCGGCATCCCCGCCTACAAGCCGCTGTCCGTCTCCGGCTACCACATCCGCGAGGCCGGCTCGACGGCCGCGCAGGAGCTGGCGTACACGCTGGCGGACGGGTTCGGGTACGTCGAGCTGGGCCTGTCGCGCGGGCTGGACGTCGATGTCTTCGCCCCCGGCCTGTCCTTCTTCTTCGACGCGCACGTCGATTTCTTCGAGGAGATCGCCAAGTTCCGTGCCGCACGCCGGATCTGGGCGCGCTGGATGCGGGACGTGTACGGGGCGCAGACCGACAAGGCGCAGTGGCTGCGCTTCCACACGCAGACCGCCGGTGTCTCGCTGACCGCCCAGCAGCCGTACAACAACGTCGTGCGTACGGCCGTCGAGGCGCTCGCGGCCGTACTGGGCGGGACGAACTCGCTGCACACCAACGCCCTCGACGAGACCCTTGCGCTGCCCTCCGAGCAGGCCGCCGAGATCGCCCTGCGCACGCAGCAGGTCCTCATGGAGGAGACCGGGGTCGCCAACGTGGCCGATCCGCTGGGCGGTTCCTGGTACGTCGAGCAGCTGACCGACCGGATCGAGGCCGACGCCGAGAAGATCTTCGAGCAGATAAAGGAGCGGGGGCTGCGGGCCCATCCCGACGGGCAGCACCCGATCGGGCCGATCACGTCCGGGATCCTGCGCGGGATCGAGGACGGCTGGTTCACCGGGGAGATCGCCGAGTCGGCGTTCCGGTATCAGCAGTCGCTGGAGAAGGGCGAGAAGAGGGTCGTGGGAGTCAACGCCCACACCGGTTCCGTCACCGGCGACCTGGAGATCCTGCGGGTGAGCCACGAGGTGGAGCGGGAGCAGGTGCGGGTGCTCGGCGCGCGCAAGGCGGGCCGCGACGACGCCGCGGTGCGCACGGCGCTGGACGGGATGCTGGCCGCCGCCCGCAGCGGCGCCAACATGATCGAACCGATGCTGGACGCCGTACGCGCCGAGGCGACCCTCGGCGAGATCTGCGGTGTGCTGCGGGACGAGTGGGGGGTGTACACGGAGCCGGCCGGCTTCTGAGGCGCCCGGGTGGGGGTGGGGCGGGGAGTTTTTCCTGCTCCCATGTACCTGGTGACGGCGGAGCGGCAGGGCGTCGACCCGGGCGTACGACAGCACCGCCCGATTCCGCCCTGCTCGTCCGTCGCGGGAACGGGCGTCAGTCTGTCGTGGCTGCGGTCAGGCCGTTGAGCAGGAGCGCGGTGAAACTCCGCGCCCACGTGGCGTCGACGGGCTCGGCGCTCACCAGGGCCCGGTGCACCACCGCGCCCGCGATCACGTCGAAGATCAGGTCCATCGTGCGCGCCGATTCCGCCGCATCCGGCTCCGGCGGTAGCTCGCCACGGGCCTGTGCTCTGGCCCGGCCCTCCAGGACCAGGCGCTTCTGGCGGTCCACGATCGACTCGCCGATGCGTTGCCGGAGGGCATCGTCCCTCGTCGACTCCGCCACCACCGCCATCAGTCCGCTCTTCGCCTCGGGGCGGGCCAGGATGGCCGCGAACTGCAGGACCACGCCCTCGACGTCGGCGGCGAGAGTGCCGCGGTCCGGGAGCTCCAGTTCGTCGAAGAGTTCCGCGACTGCGTCCACCACGAGCTCGTTCTTGCCGGACCAGCGGCGGTAGAGGGTCGTCTTCGCCACCCCGGCGCGGGTTGCCACGTCTCCCAGGGTGAGCTTGGACCAGCCCACCTCGACCAGCACCTCCCGCGTCGCGGCCAGGATCGCCGTGGCCGCGGCCGCGCTGCGCGGGCGGCCGGGGCGGGCGGCGGAGGTGCGGCTCTGCATCCCTCGACCATATCTCCGCGATATCCGGGGATTCTGTGAGGTCGTGAGGGAGATCACCGCTGGGTGGTGTCCAGGTGGCACTCGATGCCATTACGCTACGACTCGTAGCGAAAGCTCGCGATGGACGTACGCGAGCGACGACACGCACGGCGTGGGGTGGGGACCCGGCGCCGAAACAGCATCAGGCCGGACCGGCTTTCACAGTGCTTTTCACACGTGCGCGGGGAACGGGGGAGGATAGACGCATGCAGCCACGGAACATGTCCATGAGCGGAGTCGTCGACCTCGCCGCGGTGAAGGCGGCCCAGGAGGCCAAGGCGAAGGCGGAGCAGGCGCGTGCCGAGGCCGCCCGGCAGGGCGGGGGAGGGGCGGTGTCGCCCGCGGACCTCGTCATCGATGTGGATGAGGCGGGGTTCGAGCGGGAGGTCCTTCAGCGGTCCGCCGAGGTGCCCGTCGTCATCGACTTCTGGGCCGAGTGGTGCCAGCCCTGCAAGCAGCTGAGCCCGGTACTGGAGCGGCTCGCCGTCGAGTACAACGGCCGGTTCCTCCTCGCCAAGATCGACGTCGACGCCAACCAGATGCTGATGCAGCAGTTCGGCGTGCAGGGGATCCCCGCTGTGTTCGCCGTCGTCGCGGGTCAGGCGCTGCCGCTCTTCCAGGGGGCAGCCGGGGAGGCGCAGATCCGCGAGACGCTGGATCAGCTGGTCACCGTCGCCGAGCAGCGGTTCGGTCTCACCGGCCTCACCGTCGACCCGGACGCCGAGCCGGGTGGCGCCCAGACCGCCGCTCCCAGCGCGCCGGCGGGTCCGTACGACGCGCTGCTCGAAGCCGCCGTACAGGCCCTGGACGCGGGCGACTTGGGCGGCGCCGTCCAGGCCTACAAGAACGTACTGAGCGAGGACCCGGCGAACACCGAGGCCAAACTCGGGCTCGCCCAGGCCGAGTTGCTCCAGCGCGTGCAGGACGCCGACCCCCAGCAGGTGCGCAAGGACGCCGCCGAGAACCCCACGGATGTGCGGGCGCAGATCGCGGCCGCCGACCTGGATCTGGTGGGCGGGCATGTCGAGGACGCCTTCGGGCGGCTCATCGACACCGTGCAGCGCACGGTTGGTGACGACCGGGACGCCGTACGGCTTCGGTTGCTGGAGCTGTTCGAAGTCGTGGGTGGCGACGATCCGCGGGTGGCGGCGGCGCGCAGGGCGTTGGCGCGCGCGC
This sequence comes from Streptomyces regalis, assembly GCF_001509475.1. Classification (GTDB taxonomy): domain Bacteria; phylum Actinomycetota; class Actinomycetes; order Streptomycetales; family Streptomycetaceae; genus Streptomyces; species Streptomyces regalis. The sequence continues at coordinate 16,470 of NZ_LLZG01000415.1, read as the reverse complement.
TGTTCTGACCGGGGCTCCGGGCGGGGCGGCGGCCCCGTTCTGACCAGTAACTAAACGCGCAGGGCCGTGTTGCCCGAGTGAAGAGATCTGTCGACAGAGCATCAATGCGGCCGCGCTTTACCAAATCTTGGTAATCGCGGCCGCAGTTACTGCGGGTAAGTCGCGGGCGCCGTTCTGTCGGATTCTGTCCGGTGATTAATGGACTTGTCCGGTCACTTGACGCCACCCTGTGTCGCTGGTCGAGACCGACGGGTCGTTGTTCGGTTATCCGGCCGTTACTACTGAGTAACGAAGCCCCTTGTGCGGGCGGCGAGAATGCACCACGATCGGCCACGCTCGGTCCATTCCCGTACCCCGACAGCCGGTTGGGTCGCGGGAGTTCCTGGGTCCCCACCGAGCAGAGTCGGCGGCAGTGGCGCCGGCTCTTGGGCAGGGGGGTCTTCGCTCATCCGGCGAAGCCTGTCCAGCAAGGTTGTGCGTGATGCGTGTCAGGCGCGACCAGTGGTTGTCGCTCGGGGGTGATCGCCGGTGATTCGGGCGCGGTTAGCGCCACCGAGTGCAGGCGCTCTCCTTCCCGAGGACGTAGCACTTCTCCCATCCCTGCCCGGCTGAGCCGTCGAGCTGACAGTGGCAGCCAGGGCCAGGAGATGTACGTCCGAGAAGGAGGAAATATGGAGTCCCAGGTGCGTGGCGGGACCAGATGGAAGCGGTTCGCTGTGGTCATGGTGCCCAGCGTCGCCGCTACGGCTGCGATAGGTGTCGCCCTCGCGCAGGGCGCTCTTGCCGCGTCGTTCAGTGTGTCGGGGCAGTCGTTCAAGGTCACGGCCAAGGAGCTCAACGGAACGGGCTTCTCCCAGTACGGGGCTGTTGACCCGGGGACCACCCTCTCCGGTGAGAAGACGGCTCACGCGGTGGCGGTCTCGGCGTTCGACACGGCCTACATCCAGAAGATGTGCCAGTCCGTTGTCACTCCGAGCGTCCCGTTCCTCGGGGACATCACCCTGAGGCTGGAGGCGGGTGACAGCAGCGACCAGGACAAGCAGGTCTACGCCAAGAACCTGTACATCGACGTCGAGGACCTCGACGCGGATGCCGTCTTCACCGACATCAACATCGGTGTGGCCGCCGGTTCCATGAAGGACGGCTACGGCCCCGGCATGAAGGGCGGCAAGGAGGTCGCCAACCCGAATGGCTTCGGCCAGGAGGCGAGGAAGGCCAAGCTGACCGACGTGAAGCAGACGGCGTGGGCGACCACCGCCGGAACCTTCAAGCTGAGCGGTCTGCACATGTCGCTGCACAAGGGCAAGGGCGCCGGCGTCGAGTGCTACTGAGCACTCCGTGACGGGCGGGGGAGCCGAGGCGCCCCCGCCCGTCCGCCTTCCGCCCGCCTCTTCACTCACCCACCACACTTCCATCGCAGTACCACCCTCACTACAGCAACGCCGCACCAGGGAGCTGTTTTCCATGAGCGCCGAGACCTCTGCCGCGCCCGGCCAGTTCACCCGCCGGAGGCTGCAGTTCCGTGCCTGGCGGGGTACCAGGCCGTTCTGGGCCGGCCTGTTCATCATGATCGGCGGCGTTCCGATCATGTACTTCCCGTACGCGCACCTCCAGATCGGGCACCTGACCCTCGCGATGTCCACCACCGCGGGCGCCGGCTCCCTGATCATCGGTGTGCTGCTGGTCGTGCTGGGCATCAGCCTCTGGTTCCAGAAGCACATCAGGACCTTCGCGGGTGTCGCGGCGATCCTGTTGGGACTGGTGTCCATCCCGGTGTCCAACTTCGGCGGGTTCATCGTCGGTTTCCTGTTCGCCCTCATCGGCGGCGCGATGGCCGTGGCGTGGGTGCCGGGCGAGCCGCCCGAGGCGGAGCCCGCGGCGGAGGGCACCCCGGGAACAGGCGACGCGCCTCAGGCCACGGACCCGGACACGACGATCCTGAAGCCTGTGGGGGACGGGATGAGCGGGCCGAACGATCTGTCAGGAACGAGCCCGGCGAACGGGGCGAACGGGAGGCACAGTGCCGGCTGACGAGGTGACCCACGGGGCTGATGTGGAAGCGTCCCGTGTGAGAACCGGGCCGCGCCACGCGGCACCCAAGAAGCCGCTGTTCACCAGGTTCCACATGCCGGCCGGTAAGGCGATAGCCATCGCCGCGATGCCCACAGCGGTCCTGATGGGCCTGGGGTTCACATCGAGCCTCGCCCTCGCCGACAGCGACAGCTCCAGCAGCCCCACGTTGAACAGCCTGACGGCGGACGAGTACAAGGCCTGTGTCGCGGCCCTGGACGACTCCAAGGACGCGTCGGCCTCGCCGTCGCCGTCCGAGAGCACCTACAGCGGCAAGGACGACGAGGCGGAGCCGACTCCGTCGGCGTCGGCCTCCGGCCAGGACTCCTCGGGCTCCTCCAACTCCTCGGGTGATTCGGGCTCTTCGGATTCTTCGGGCTCCGGGGACGGCTCCTCTTCGTCGGATTCAGGTTCCGACGACGGCGCCGAGCCCACGCCGACGCCCTCCGCCAGCAAGACGAGCGAGGCCCAGTCCGGCGACACCACCACGCCGAGCCCCTCGGCGTCCGAGAGCGGAGGCAACCTGCTCGAGGACATCGGCGACGCGATCACCGGCATCTTCACGGGCGGCTCCGGTTCTTCGGACACCGCGAGCCCGACGCCGTCCGCCTCGCCGAGCGCGAGCGAGGACACCTCGTCCGACTCGTCCGACTCGTCCGCCAAGGACACGTCCGACGCGTCCGACACCGTCAAGGAGACCACCGACAAGGTCACCGACACGGTGAAGGACACCGTCAAGGGCACCACCGACACGGCGTCGAAGGCGGCCGAGGACACCACCAAGACCGTCGAGAAGGCCGCCGAGGACGCCGCGGGCGCGGCCACCGCCTTGCCCAGCCCCTCCGCGAGTTCCTCGACGGACGCCGAGGACTGCGTGGCCGCCACCGACGACGAGGGCGGCGTCGACAACAAGCAGTTCGTGGCGGACGACCCCTGGTACCTGGAGGCCAGCTCGCTGACGCTGAAGGGTGCCGACTATCAGGGCATAGTCGAGGTGAAGACCGCCAGCGGCACCACGAAGAAGGTGCTGAAGTACGTCATCTCCGACGGTACGGACATCGGAGACCTGCACCAGATCGTCAAGGACAAGCAGTCTGGCAAGACCTACCACGTGCAGGCCGCCAAGGGCTCGACGTCCACGATCCGCGACGGCAAGACCGTGATGTACACCGAGAGCATCTCCGGCAACCTGCTCGGCCTGATCCCGATCACGTTCGACCCGGAGCACCCGCCGCCGCTGAACATCCCGTTCATCTACTTCACGAACGTGAAGGTCGTGCAGGCAGCCCAGTTCGGCGGAACGCTGACCGTGCCCGGCCTGCACAGTTACCAGTCCGACTGAACGTCCCCAAGAGCCCGTTCGGGAGCCGCGCACCGGCTGTGGCCCGGTCCTCCGCACATGAGGACCGGGCCACAGCTCTTCTGCTGACCGGCCTCTTCGACGACCTCGACCGGTCTGCGAGTTGCCGTAGTCACCGCAAGGAGAGACGTTTTGAGAACCCAGTTGAAAGTGACCCGCGACGGCGACGCGTTCATCGCCCGGCTCGCGCCCTCCCAGGTGTTGCAGGACGTGAGGCGGTCGACGCGCTCGTGGAACGCCTGGCCGGACGGCACGTGGAGGCACGCGACTTCCGCCTCACCACCGAAGAGCTCCACATGGTGCACAGCGCGCTGACCGCCGCGCCCACCATGTTCCTCGTGCGCGGCGGCGTCTTCGCGGAAGAGGCGTTCCACATCCGCCTGGGCTTCTACCGGGAGAACTTCGACGCCCTGGCGCATGCTGTCGTCCAGGCGGCGGCCGAGGCGTGACACCGGCGTGAGCCACTGAGCGCGCAAAAAGGGCGCCCCTGCTCCAGGGGGCGCCCTCAGCGCTGTACGGGAGCCCTGCAGCGGCCTCCGGGTCAGTCCCGCGCGCCCCCACCCAGGTGGTGGACGCGCACCATGTTCGTCGTCCCCGGAACCCCAGGCGGCGACCCCGCCGTGATCACCACGATGTCGCCCTCGTTGAACAGCCCCATCTTGACGATCTCCTGGTCCACCAGGTCGACCATCTCGTCCGTGCTGTTGACGAACGGCACGACGTGCGGCTCCACGCCCCAGCTGAGCGTCATCTGGTTGCGGGTGGACTCGTCCGTGGTGAACGCGATGATCTGCTGGGCGGCGCGGTAGCGGCACAGGCGGCGGGCGGTGTCGCCGGACTGGGTGAAGGCCACCAGGCCCTTGCCGCCGAGGAAGTCGGCGATCTCGCAGGCCGCGCGGGCGACCGAACCGCCCTGCGTGCGCGGCTTCTTGCCGGGGACCAGGGGCTGCAGGCCCTTCGCCAGCAGCTCCTGCTCGGCCGCGGTGACGATCTTCGACATCGTCTTGACGGTCTCGATCGGGTAGGCGCCGACGGAGGACTCCGCCGACAGCATGACCGCGTCCGCGCCGTCCAGGATCGCGTTGGCCACGTCGGAGGCCTCGGCGCGGGTCGGGCGGGAGTTGGTGATCATCGACTCCATCATCTGGGTCGCCACGATCACCGGCTTGGCGTTGCGGCGGCACAGCTCGATGAGCCGCTTCTGCACCATCGGGACCTTCTCGAGCGGGTACTCGACGGCCAGGTCACCACGGGCGACCATGACGCCGTCGAACGCCATCACGACGTCCTCCATGTTGGCGACCGCCTGCGGCTTCTCCACCTTGGCGATGACCGGGACGCGGCGGCCGACCTCGTCCATGACCTTGTGCACGTCCTGCACGTCATGGGCGTCCCGCACGAAGGACAGAGCGACCAGGTCGCAGCCCATGCGCAGCGCGAACCGCAGGTCCTCGATGTCCTTCTCGGACAGCGCCGGCACGTTCACGGCCGCGCCGGGCAGGTTGATGCCCTTGTGGTCGGAGACGACGCCGCCCTCGATGACGATCGTCTTCACCCGGGGGCCGTCGACCTCGGTGACCTTCAGCTCGACGTTGCCGTCGTTGATGAGGATCTGGTCGCCCTTGCCGACGTCGCCGGGCAGGCCCTTGTAGGTCGTCCCGCAGATCTGCTTGTCACCCGGGACGTCCTCGGTCGTGATGACGAACTCGTCACCGCGCTCCAGCTCCACCGGGCCCTCGGCGAAGGTCTCCAGACGGATCTTCGGACCCTGGAGGTCGGCGAGCACACCGATGGCCCGCCCGGTCTCCGCGGCGGCGGCGCGCAGGCGCTCGTACCGCCCCTGGTGGTCTTCGTGCGTGCCGTGGCTGAAGTTGAAGCGGGCCACATTCATGCCCGCCTCGATCAGCGCGACGAGCTGCTCATGGGAGTCGACGGCGGGGCCGAGAGTACAAACGATTTTCGAACGGCGCATGGGACGATCCTATCGGTTTGTTTCGCTACGGAATATTCCGTCTGGCGGAATATACAAATGAGCTGGGCATTGCTCAGCCGTGTTACTCAGCGGTTGCCCACCAACGCGTAGGTCTGCGTCGCGATCTCCAGTTCTTCATCCGTCGGTACCACGGCGACCGCCACCCTCGCGCCGTCGGGGGAGATCAGCCGCGGCTCGTCACCACGTACGGCGTTCAGTCCGGCGTCCACCACGAGGCCCAGTTGTTCCAGGCCGGCCAGGGCGGCTTCCCGTACCGGCGCCGCGTTCTCGCCGACCCCGGCCGTGAACGCAATCCCGTCCACCGTGCCGAGCACCGCGTAATAGGCGCCGATGTACTTCTTCAGCCGGTGAATGTAGATGTCGAAGGCCAATTGGGCCCGCTCGTCACCTTCGTCGATCCGCCGGTGGATCTCCCGCATGTCGTTGTCGCCGCACAGGCCGATCAATCCGCTCTTCTTGTTGAGAAGAGTGTCGATTTCCTCGATGGACATTTCACCAACCCGCGCCAAATGAAAGATGACGGCGGGATCCAGGTCACCGGAGCGCGTACCCATCACGAGTCCCTCCAAAGGCGTCAGCCCCATGGAGGTGTCCACGCAACGACCGCCCCGCACGGCGGACGCGGACGCGCCGTTGCCGAGGTGCAGCACGATGACGTTCACGTCCTCGGGCGCCTTGCCGAGCAGCTTCGCGGTGGCCCGGGAGACGTACGCGTGCGAGGTGCCGTGGAAGCCGTAGCGGCGTATCCGGTGCCGGTCGGCGGTCTCGACGTCGATGGCGTACCGGGCGGCCGACTCCGGCATCGTCGTGTGGAATGCGGTGTCGAAGACGGCGACCTGCGGCAGGTCCGGCCGCAGGTGCTGGGCGGTGCGGATGCCCGTGAGGTTGGCAGGGTTGTGCAGCGGGGCGACCGGGATGAGCCGCTCGATCTCGGCGAGCACGGCGTCGTCGATGACGGTCGGCTCGGTGAAGTGCTTGCCGCCGTGCACCACCCGGTGGCCGATCGCGGCGAGCTCGGGGGAGTCGAGCCCGAGGCCGTCCTTGGCGAGCTCCGCCGACACGGCCTTCAGGGCGGCCTCGTGATCGGCTATCGCCCCGCCCCACTCACGGGTCTCGGCGCCGCTCGCCAGCGGCGTGTGCCTGAGCCGGGCGGTCTCCTCGCCGATGCGCTCGACGAGCCCCACGGCCAGCCGGCTGCTGTCGCGCATGTCGAGCAGCTGGTACTTCACCGACGAGGAGCCGGAGTTGAGGACGAGGATGCGGGACGAGCTCACTGGGCGGTTGCCTTCTCGCTGGGGGACTGGGCGGGGGACTGGGCCTGGATCGCCGTGATGGCGACGGTGTTGACGATGTCCTGGACGAGGGCGCCCCGGGACAGGTCGTTGACCGGCTTGCGCAGACCCTGCAGCACCGGTCCGACGGCGATCGCGCCGGCCGAGCGCTGCACGGCCTTGTAGGTGTTGTTACCCGTATTGAGGTCCGGGAAGATCAAAACCGTTGCCTGCCCGGCGACTTCGGACTCCGGCAGCTTGGTCGCGGCGACGGACGGCTCCACGGCGGCGTCGTACTGGATGGGCCCCTCGATCTTCAGATCGGGCCGCCGCTCGCGCACCAGCTCGGTCGCCTCGCGCACCTTGTCGACGTCGGCGCCCGAACCGGACGTACCCGTCGAGTACGACAGCATCGCGATCCGCGGCTCCACGCCGAACCGCTGGGCCGTGGTGGCCGACTGGATGGCGATGTCGGCCAGCTGCTCGGCGTTCGGGTCGGGGTTCACGGCGCAGTCGCCGTAGACGAGGACCCGGTCGGCGAGGCACATGAAGAAGACCGAGGAGACGATGTCGGCGTCCGGGTTGGTCTTGATGATCTCGAAGCCGGGCCGGATCGTGGCGGCGGTCGAGTGGACGGAGCCGGAGACCATGCCGTCCGCGAGGCCCTCCTGCACCATCAGCGTGCCGAAGTAGTTCACGTCGGAGACGACGTCGTACGCCAGCTCCACCGTGACCCCCTTGTGGGCGCGGAGCTTCGCGTACTTCTCGGCGAAGGAGTCGCGCAGCTCGCTGGTCGCCGGATCGATCAGCTGGGTGTCGCCGAGGTCGATGCCGAGGTCGGCGGCCTGCTTGCGGATCCGGTCGACCGGCCCCAGGAGCGTGAGGTCGCAGACGTTCCGCCGCAGCAGCACCTCGGCGGCGTGCAGGACGCGCGGCTCGGTGCCCTCGGGCAGCACGATGCGGCGCATGTTCGAGCGGGCCTGCTCCAGCAGCTTGTGCTCGAACATCATCGGCGTGACCCGGTCGCTGTTCGGCGCCGAGACCCGCTTCAGCAGGTCACCGGTCTCGACGTACCGCTCGAACAGGCCGAGCGCGGTCTCCGCCTTGCGCGGGGTGGCCGCGTTCAACTTCCCCTCCAGGGAGAAGAGTTGCTCGGCGGTGGGGAAGCTGTAGCCCGGCACCGACAGCACCGGGGTGCCCGGGGCGAGGCGGGCGGCGAGGGTGAGGACCTCGTCGCCGGGCCGCTCGTCGAGGGTGAGCAGGACACCGGCGATCGGCGGGGTGCCGGCGCTGTGCGCCGCCAGCGCGCCGACGACCAGGTCGGCGCGGTCGCCCGGGGTGACGACCAGGCAGCCCGGGGTCAGGGCGGTCAGAAAGTTCGGCAGCATCGCGCCGCCGAACACGAAGTCGAGGGCGTCGCGCGCGAGCCCGGAGTCGTCGCCGAGCAGGACCTTCGCGTCCAGGGACTGGGCGATCTGCGAGACGGTCGGCGCGGCCAGGGCGGGCTCGTCCGGCACGACGTAGCAGGGCACGGGCAGCCGCGACCGAAGCCGCTGGGCGATCTCGTCCCGGTCGGCCCGGGCGACCCGGTTGGTGACCATGGCGAGCACGTCGCAGCCCAGTCCCTCGTACGCCCGGTAGGCGTTGCGCGTCTCGGCGAGCACGGACTCGGTGGTCTGCTTGCGCCCGCCCACGACCGGTATCACGGACGCGCCGAACTCGTTGGCGAGCCGGGCGTTGAGGGACAGCTCGTCCGGGAGCTGGGTGTCGGCGTAGTCGGTGCCGAGGACGAGGACGACGTCGTAGTCGCGGGCCACGACGTGGAACCGGCCGACGAGCGTGGACACCAGTTCGTCGGTCCCGCGCTCGGCCTGGAGGGCGGACGCCTCGTGGTAGTCCATGCCGTAGACCGTCGCCGGGTCCTGGGACAGGCGGTAGCGGGCGCGCAACAGCTCGAACAGGCGGTCGGGGGCGTGGTGCACCAGCGGCCGGAACACCCCCACCCGGTCGACCTGCCGGGTCAGAAGCTCCATGACCCCCAGTTCGACGACCTGGCGGCCGTCTCCGCGGTCGATACCGGTCACGTACACGCTGCGCGTCACGCGTGCTCTCCGTTTCGTCTGGCGTCCGTCGTGTGTCGTTCGTTGTCTGTCGCTCGTCGCTGGGGCGCAAAATCGCCCAGTGAGGTGAGCGAAACCCTCTTGACAATACCCTTGGCTGTGGATAAGGCGCCCGCCGGTAGGGAAGCGACAGCCCCCTCGGGGACGTGAAACAATCGGACTGGCTCACCGGTATCAACAGCGAGCAGGAGACACAGCACGATGCGTATCGGAGTTCTCACCGCAGGCGGCGACTGCCCCGGCCTGAACGCCGTGATCCGGTCGGTCGTGCACCGAGCCGTCGCGCAGTACGGCGACGAGGTGATCGGCTTCGAGGACGGATACGCGGGCCTGCTGGACGGCCACTACCGCAGCCTCGACCTGGAGGCGGTCAGCGGCATCCTCGCCCGCGGCGGCACCATCCTGGGCTCGTCGCGGCTGGAGCGCGACCGCCTGCGCGAGGCCTGTGACAACGCCCCCGACATCGCGCGCGACTTCGGTATCGACGCGCTGATCCCGATCGGCGGCGAGGGGACCCTGACGGCGGCGCGCATGCTGTCGGACGCGGGCCTGCCGGTGGTGGGCGTCCCGAAGACGATCGACAACGACATCTCGTCGACGGACCGGACGTTCGGCTTCGACACGGCGGTCGGTGTCGCCACGGAGGCCATGGACCGCCTGAAGACGACGGCGGAGTCCCATCAGCGCGTGATGGTGGTGGAGGTCATGGGCCGCCACGCGGGCTGGATCGCGCTGGAGTCCGGCATGGCGGCGGGTGCGCACGGCATCTGTCTCCCGGAGCGCCCGTTCGACCCCGCCGACCTCGTGAAGATGGTCGAGGAGCGCTTCGCGCGCGGCAAGAAGTTCGCGGTGATCTGCGTCGCCGAGGGCGCCCACCCCGCCGAGGGCACCATGGACTACGGCAAGGGCGCGATCGACCAGTACGGCCACGAGCGCTTCCAGGGCATCGGCACGGCGCTGGCGTTCGAGCTGGAGCGCCGGCTCGGCAAGGAGGCCAAGCCGGTCATCCTCGGCCACGTCCAGCGCGGCGGCGTGCCCACGGCGTACGACCGCGTCCTCGCCACCCGCTTCGGCTGGCACGCGGTGGAGGCCGCGCACCGGGGCGAGTTCGGCAGGATGACCGCGCTGCGCGGGAACGACATCGTGATGGTGCCGCTGGCGGAGGCGGTGACCGAGCTGAAGACGGTGCCGAAGGACCGGATGGACGAGGCGGAGTCGGTGTTCTGAGACTTGGTCCGTAGGTCACCAAAGGGTGAGTTGCGGACCGCACGCGGGGCGGTGTCCGGGCTTTCCGCCGTGGTCACGCACAGGGCGTGTCTCATCCGGGGTCGCTCGGGGCCGCCGTACGACGGTTCGGTGAGCAGAGTCCCGTCCCGGTCCCGGAGTGTCTTGATGACGCGTTCACCGCAGCGGCGACGTGGGTGACTGCCAAGGGAGGCGACTCTCCGGTACCTCCCTTCTTGTACGTGCCTTTCTTATACGTGCCTTTCAGCGCGCGGTTCCCTGGACCAGGGACCAGAAGCGCTCCACGATCCGGTCCAGGAACTCGCGGCCGGCCGCGCTGGACTCACTGCCGCCACCGCCCCAGCTGAGCGTGGCGGTCATCTGCCCCTGGTAGTCCTGGTGCAGCTCCTGGAGGGCGTTCTCCAGCAGACGCCGGTCCAGGGGCACCATCTTGCCGACCGGCCGTACGTACGCCTGCCAGCGCGTCGACACGGCACTGCGCAGCAGCTCGCCGAGCTTCGCGTCGCGGCCGGTGACGGTGATGAAGTCCGGGAGCGTCAGGCCGAGGGCATCCGCGAGGGCGGCGGACTGACGGTCGGTGCCGTGCCAGTCGTCGTTCTCCTCCATGCGGAGATACGCGGCGAGCTCGTGCCCGACGGTGCGGGCCACGTCCTCGGGTGCCAGGCCGCGGGCGATGCGGTGTTCGCGCAGCGTCCGCGGCTTGCCGAGCAGCTCGCTCGGCGAGCACCACAGCACGCCCGCGAGCGCGGTGAGCTCGTTGCTGCTGGGGGAGGCGATCTCGCGTTCCCAGGCGACGACGAGGTCGTCGGTGACGTAGGCGAGTCCGTACGAGGCCCGCATGCCGTAGGCGACGTGTTCGGGCCCCATGTTGAGGGCGACGCGCAGGCGACGCGCGGCGGGGGCGTTGAAGGGGGGAGTGGGTGGGTTCCGGCGGCTCGAGCGGTTGGAGGGCTGGTTCGGTTGGGCTGGGGGTCGGCGCACGGGGCACAACGTAGGCCGGGCCGGGTGGGGTGACTACGGTCTGTTCAGCCAGGATCACGGATTGTAGGAAGCTACGGCTACTGGCGGGTTCGTCGCTGGGTGGTGATCGCTCGTGTGACGGGCGGGATGGTGCCGTGGGCGATCCCGAGGTGGCCCGACGACGGCGATGGCGGATGGTGGCATTTGATGAATGGCAAGCTCAGTGGGCATATTCGCGCGGGTCGTGCGGTGCCGATCTTGTTGTGGATTGCGGGGGCGGGTGTTGCCGGAAACGTCGCGGGGTTCGGCTGTGCGGGCGGCTGTCGAAATCGGGTGCGACACGGTCGACGGTGCATCGGTCGCTGGACGGTGTGCCTACGCGGCTCAATCCCGACGCTCTGCTCTGCTCCCCCCGCCGACCGGCTCACCCCTTGACCGCCCCGCCCAACGCAAACCCCCCACCCAAGCGCCTCGCCACCAGCACATAAAGCAAAATCACCGGCGTCGAGTAAATGATCGAAAACGCGGCCAGCTGCCCATAAACCACAGTCCCCCGATTCCCGAAGAACTCATTGATGCTCACAGCCGCAGGCATCTGATCCGGCGTGAGCAGCAGCATGAACGGCACAAAGAAGTTCCCCCACATCATCACGAACGAGAACACCGTCACCACCGCCACCCCCGGCCCCATCAGCGGCAGCACGACCCGCATCAGCGACTGGAGCGACGACGCGCCGTCCGTCCAGGCCGCCTCCTCCAGCTCCTTCGGCACGCCGTCCATGAAGTTCTTCATCAGCCAGATGGAGAACGGCAGTTGAGAGGCGGCGAAGAAGAAGATCGTCCCCTGCATGGTGTCGATCAGGTTCACCTGCACGAACAGGGCGTACACCGGGACCATGATCGCCGTGATGGGCAGGCTCGTCGCGAAGAGGATCGTGAGGAGGAACGGGCGGTTGAAGCGTGACCGGAACCGCGACAGCGGGTAGGCGGCCAGCGCCGCGCACGCCACCGTCAGAGCCGTCCCGCCGCCGCACAGGAGCAGGCTGTTCAGCAGCGGGGTGAAGGTGATGTCCGGGGTCAGGACCGCGTCGAAGTTGTCCAGGGTCACCCCGTCGGGGAGCTTCACCTGGAGGTTCGCGTTCGTGTCCAGCGAGGAGAGGATCACCCACGCGAGCGGGAGCACGAAGGCCGCGGCCACTGCCAGGAGGCCGGCGTCGGCGGCCAGACGGCGGGTGGTCCTGCGGGACGAGGGCGTGCGGGGCGAGAGCCTGCGGGGCATGGGCGTGCGGGGCATGGGTGTCAGACCTCCGTTCGCAGCAGACGCAGGTAGACCACCGAGAACAGCGCCCCCACCACCAGGAGCAGCAGGGCGACCGCCGTGCCGTAGCCGATCATGCTCTTCTGGAACGCCTCCTCGTACATGAAGAGCGGGAGCGTCTGGCTTCTGCCGCCCGGGCCGCCCCTCGTCATCACCCAGATCAGACCGAAGACGGACAGGGTCTGCAGGGTGATGAGCATGAGGTTCGTGCCGATGGAACGGCGGATCATCGGGAGCGTGATGTGCCACATACGGCGCCAGCCGCCGGCGCCGTCGACCTCCGCGGCCTCCGTGATCTCCTGCGGGATCTCGTTCAGCGCCGCAGAGTAGACCAGCATCGAGAAGGCCGTACCCCGCCATACGTTCGCGAAGGACACCGCCAGGATCGGAAGGGTGAACAGCCAGTTCTGGGTGGGGAGTCGGAGCCATTCCAGGATGGCGTTCAGGGTGCCCTCGCGACGGAAGAAAGCGTAGAGGAGGAAGCCGGCGACGACCTCGGGCAGGACCCACGCCGTGATGACGATGCCGCCGACCAGGGTCCGTACGGGCTTCGACGCGCGCTGCATCAGGGCGGCCAGGGCCAGGCCCAGGGTGTTCTGGCCGAGCAGCGCGGAGATGACGGTGAAGACGAGGGTGAGCCAGACCGCGTTGAGGAACGCCTCGTCACCGAACGCCGTACGGAAGTTGTCGAAGCCGACGAACGAGTCCTCGGCCTGTCCGGTGAGCTGGAGGTCGGTGAAGGCGATGTAGGCGCAGTAGGCGATGGGGCCGGCGAGGAAGAGGAGCAGGAGGACGACGGCGGGGGTGACGGGGAGGGTGCGGGTGAGGGACCGGGCGTACCTCATCGGCGGGCGGTCATTTCTCGATCACCTGGTCGTCCGTTGCCGACTTCAGCTCCTCGTCGTAGCCCTTCGCCGCCTCGTCCACCGACATGTCACCCGTCGTCACGCCCTCCATCGCCTCCTGGACGGCAGTGGAGACCTTCGGGTACGCCGGATAGGCGGGGCGGTAGTGGGTGCTGGCCACGAGGTCCGTGAAGAACTTGATGCCGGGTTGGGCGTCGACGTAGGCCGGGTCGTCCGCGACGTCCTGCCGTACCGCGATGCCGGAGTTGGCGACGTACCACTTCTGGGCGTTCGCCTTCGTCTGCATCGTCTTGATGAACTCGAAGGCCAGGTCGGGGTTGCCCGCCTTGGCCGGGATGGACCAGGTCCAGCCGCCGGACATGCTCACCTTGCCGGGTGCCCGGCCGTTCTGGGTGGGCATGGCGGCGAGGCCGAGCTCGTCGGACCACTCGGGCCATTCGTGGCCGCTGCCGGGGAGCCAGTCCTGCGGGAGCCAGGAGCCGTCGAGAGCGATGGCGAGTTTGCCCTGCGGGAGCCACTCGCCGCGGACGCGGGTCATGACGTTGGGGTCGAGGGCGTCGGAGACGTCCGGGCCGAGCTTTTCCTTGTAGACGGTCTCGACGAAGGCGAGGGAGTCCTTGAAGGCCTGGCTGCCGGCGACCCACTTCTTGGCGGACTTGTCGTACAGGGGGTCCGACGTGCCGTCGCTCGTACCCGTGCCATCCGTGCCGTAGAGCAGCATCTCGAAGGTCTGCATGGTGGCGGCTTCGCCGACGGGCTTGCCCGTGTAGACGTTGAGGGGAATGACGTCGGGGGCCTTTTGTTTGATGGTGCGGGCCGCGTCGAGGACGTCGTTCCAGGTCTTCGGCTGCCAGTCGGTGGGCAGGCCCGCCTTCTTGAAGATGTCCTTGCTGAACCACAGGCCCCGGGTGTCGGTGCCGTCCGGGATGCCGTACGTCTTGCCGTCCTCGCCCTTGGCGGCTTCCTTGGCCGTGTCGATGAACTGGTTCCAGTCCTGCCACTTGGCGAGGTAGCGGTCGAGGGGTTCCAAGTACCCGCTGGTGATGTCCGAGTTGATGAGGAAGGTGTCCTCGTAGACCAGGTCGGGGGCGGTCTTGGGGGAGCGGAGCATCTGCTGGAGCTTGGTGTAGTACTCCGAGTCCGGGGCCTTGATGGGGACGAACTCGACCTTCTTGCCGGGGTTTGCCTTCTCGAACTGCTTCTTGATGTCCGCGAGGTAGGTGTCCATCACCTTGATGGAGTTGTCCGTGGACTGTTTGAAGGAGACCTTGATGGTGTCGGGGTCGCTGCCGGAGCCGGTGCCGCAGGCGGTGAGGGTGCCTGCAGCGGCGAGGGTGAGGGCGAGGAGTGTGGGGAGGGCGGCGGTGGGGCGCACGGGCATGACCTCCTGCGGGCGCACGTCGTTGTGGCGCGGGGATGGCTGCCCGGTGAACGTAGGTCGTGTGGTCTAGTCAGGTCAATGTGTGTGCGGCCGATCGGGCGGTGGCGTTGGCGATGGCGGCTTCGGCTACAGGAGGTGGTCGGCTTTGCCGGACTTGATGTCGCGGATGAGAGTGCGGAGGGCTTCTCGGGTGTCGGTGAGGTAGTGGTCTTCCTGGCCGGCGATGGCGATATAGGCGTTGCCGTGGGGATCGGTGCCTATGCGGAAGCAGTTGTTGCCTTCGGCGCAGAAGGGGTCTTCCCAGGTGATCTCGGGCATGGGGTCCTCTCGGGGGTCAGAGCTGTCGGGCGATGGAGTGGATGAGGTCGCGTGAGTCCTTGGGGTCGAGTGTGTGGGTCTGCCACCAGTCCATGTGGGCCTGGTACTTGGCAAGTTGGGCCTCGGAGTGAGTGAACTCGCCGCCGTGGGCCGAGTCCAGCTGCACTGTGTCGAGTCGGGGGACCGGGCCGTGGGCGTAGAGCACGGCGTGCCCGGCGCCGGGGAAGGCGCCGGCTTCGACGGGGAGTACGCGCAGCTCGACCTTGTCGCGCTCGGAGGCCTGGCAGAGGTGCTGTAGCTGCTCGCGCATGGCGCGACGCCCGCCGAACTGCATCCGCAGGGCCCACTCGTGGACGTACGCCACGTACTCGACGGGGTCCCCGCGGTCCAGGACCTGCTGACGCCGCAGGCGCTGTACGACGCGGAGTTCGACCTCCGAGTCGGGCAGGGGCGGAAGCGCGGCGGCGAAGATGGCACGGGCGTATTCGCCGAGTTGCAGCAGTCCCGGCACGTGCACGCTCTGGTAGCTCCGCAGCTGGGTGGCGAACCACTCCAACTCGGCGACATCCAGAAGCCCTTGGGGGAGACTTCCCCGGTACTGCTGCCACCAGCCCCGCTTGCGTACGTCGGCCATGGCGACCAGCGCTTCGACGTACCGTTCGTCCGCGCACTCGTAGTTGCTGGCGAGTATCCGGATTCGCTCCGGCGAGGTGGCCCGGACGCCCGACTCCATGTTGGACACCTTCGTGCGGTCCAGCCCCAGCAGCCCGGCGGCGTACTCCGTGGTCTGCCCGGCAGCAAGGCGCATCCTGCGCAGCTCAGCGCCCAGGCGCTTCTGACGTTCCGTTGGCGCGGGCCGTGTCGGCATCGGTGCCCTTTCTCATGGTCGGTCGGGGTCAGTCTGCACTGAGTGCGTCGCGAGGGTCCAATGCGAGGTAGGCAATGTGAAGGAGTAAGTGGCACACGTTCCCTGTTGGGCCCTACAGTCAGTCACGAGCCGCTTACGGCCCGACGCCGTTGGAAGCGCATCGCGCGAGCCTGCCCGCGTACTCCTTCCCTGGGAGGGGTGGGCCCGTGCCCAGGGAGACAGGCCACCACCGGTCGGGGCGTCGGCTCGTCGTCGAATGTCCGTAGTCATCAAGGGAGTTGCACATGTCCGTGTCCGTACTCGGGGTCGTCTCGACCTGTCCCGTATTCACCGAGGAGACGTTCAGCGCGCCGCCCTCGCCCGACACGCTCACCTACAGCCTCCCCCTGCCCGCCGGTCCGGTCAGCTCGCGGATCGCGCGGGTCGCTACGCGGGCCGTGCTTCAAGGGCATGGGCTGGAGGACATGGCAGATGCGGTGGTGCAGGTGGTGGGGGAACTCGCCGCCTGTGCTTGCCGGTTCACGCCGGGGCACGAGGTGTATTTGTCGCTGCGGTATCGGGAGGGGGCGCTGCGGGGGGCGCTCTACGACGGGCATCGGCGGCACGAGCATCCTCGGCTGGTGGCGACCTGCGATGCGCGGAGGCGGGCGGCGTTGCGGTGTTGGGGTGCGTGGTGCGGGCGTGTGAGGGGGAGTGGGGG
>NZ_LLZG01000414.1 GCF_001509475.1 Streptomyces regalis | reverse complement strand
CAGCTCCTTGATCCGGTCGATGGCGATCTGCTCGGCCACGTCGACGTGCTCGCAGCCGCCGTAGTAACGGCGGCCCGGGTAGCCCTCGGCGTACTTGTTCGTCAGGACCGAACCCTGCGCCTGCAACACCGCGACCGGCGCGAAGTTCTCGGAGGCGATCATCTCCAGGGTGGACTGCTGCCGCCCCAGCTCCGCGTCGACCGCGGCGGCGACCTCGGGGTCGAGTTCGTGCAGGGGCTGGTTGAACAGGGTCATCGGCGGTCTCCTTGGGTGTGGGCACAGTGGGCGGCGTAGGCATCGGGGGTCAGCGCGCCGGCGATGTTCTCGACGCGCAGCCGGAACAGCCAGCCGCCGGTGTAGGGGGCGGCGTTGACGGCACCGGGGTCGTCGGCCAGCGCGGTGTTGACTTCCAGGACCCGGCCCGAGGCGGGGGCGTACAGGCCGCTGACGGCGGTCAGTGACTCGATCTGCCCGCAGCTCTCCCCCGCCTCGACCCAGGAGCCGACCGCGGGCAGTCGGAGGTGGACGACGTCGCCGAGGACCTTCGCCGCGAACGCGGTGATGCCGACGGTGGCGTTGCCCTCGTCCACGACGAGCCACTCGTGGTCCCAGGTGTAACGCAGGTGCCGCGGAATGCTCGTGTCGGTCTCCGCTGCGGGTTCCAGGGGGAGCTGGGGCGCGGAGGTCATGACACGACGGCCGCGGCGGCGGGGACGAGGGTGCGGCGGAGCCGGTTGAAGAACTTCGGCTGGTTGAGGGAGAGCACGGCGACGGGGGTGCCCTCGCGCCGGTAGACGGCCGTGAAGGTGCGGCTGTCGACGTCGCCCTCGACGACCTCGGGCTCGGCACCGGGGGCGACGTATCCGGCGACCTGGATACGGGACTGGTACTGGTCGGACCAGAAGTACGGCGCGGTGAGCGGGGCCTGGGCCGACACACCGGTCAGCAGGGTGCGGGCAGCGGTCTTCGCCTGCTCGGTGGCGTTGCTCCAGTGCTCGATGCGGGCGTGCCGTCCGGTGAAGGGGTGGGGGCAGCGGGCGACGTCACCGACGGCGACCACACCCGGGATGCCGGTCGAGCAGCCGGAGTCGCACACCACGCCGTCGTCCACCTGCACTCCGGAACCGGCCAGCCAGTCGGTGTTGGGCCGCACTCCCACGCCGGCCACGACGATGTCGGCGGGCAGCACCCGCCCGTCCGCCAGCCGTACGCCGGTGACCCGGCCCTCGCCGATCAGTTCCGCCACACCGGTTCCGCACAGCAGCTGAACCCCGTGATCGCTGTGGAGCGAGGAGACCACGAGACCCATCTCGCGCCCGAGTTGGCGCTCCAGGGGTACGGGGAGCGCCTCGACGACGGTGACGTGGAGCCCGAGCCGGTGCGCGGTGGAGGCCACCTCGGCGCCGATGAACCCGGCACCGATGACGACGACCCGGGGCAGGCCGTCGAGCAGTTCGGCGCGCAGGGCCTGGGCGTCGTCCAGAGTGCGCAGGGTGTGGACGCCCGCCAGCCCGTCGCTGCCGGGGAGGGTGCGGGGGCCGGCGCCGGTCGCGATGACGACACCGTCGGTGCGCACATGCCGTCCTCCGGCCAGGGTGACGGTGCGCGCGACGGGGTCGAGCCGCACGGCGCGCTCGCCGAGCAGCCACTGCGCGTCCAGGACCTCGTACTCGTCCGCGTCGCCGAGCGCGAGCGCGGCGGCGTCGATGTCCCCCTTGAGGAAGTCCTTGGACAGCGGGGGTCGGTCGTAGGGAGTGTGGCGCTCCTCCCCCACGACGACGATCTCGCCGTCATATCCCTCTGCGCGCAGCGCGCGGACCGTGCTCAGCCCTGCCAGCGACGCTCCGACGACGGTGATGCTCCTCATGCCGGCTCCAGACGGGGAGTTGTCTCGCATAACACAACGACATTCGCTATACGCAACATGCTTTCCGCGCAGCGTGGGCGTTGTCAAGGGAGGCGTCGCAAATCAATTTCTGATGATGCTCTACGTTGCGCGATTCGCAACCTACGCGGGAGGGGAAATCCGAGAGTTCACGGTTACGGCGTCGGCTCGTCCCACTGGTCGAGGATCAGGTCGCCCATGGCTTCGTCGAGCTCGGTCTCGGCGGCGTCCAGGGACTGTTCGCTCCAGATGACCTTGCCGCGATCGGTGTACCGGGTGCCCCAGCGCCGGGCGAACTGGGCGACGAGGAACAGCCCTCGGCCGCCCTCGTCGGTGGTGGCCGCGCGGCGCAGATGCGGGGACGTGCTGCTGCCGTCGGAGACCTCGCAGATCAGGCTGTCCCGGTCGTACAGCAGCCGCAGGTGGATGGGTTCGCCGCCGTAGCGGATGGCGTTGGTGACCAACTCGCTGAGGATGAGTTCGGTGGTGAAGGCGATCTCGTCCAGGCCCCAGTCCTGGAGCCGGCGGGCGCAGGCGGCACGGATGGGGCTGAGGGCAGCGGGGTCGCAGGGTACGTCCCAGTCGGCGACCCGGTCCGGGTCGAGCCGTTCGGGGCGGGCCACCATGAGGGCGATGTCGTCGCGGGGGCGGTCGGGCAGCAGGGCGTCGAGCACCGCCTGACAGTCCTGTTCCGGGGTCCGGCCGGGGTGGGCCAGGGCGTCCCTGAGAAGCTCGAGGCCGACGTCGATGTCCCGGTCGCGGTCCTCGACGAGTCCGTCGGTGTACAGGACGAGCCGGGAACCGTAGGGCAACTGGAGTTCGGCCGTCTCGACCGGCAGGCCGGCGCCCAGGCCCAGGGGTGGTGAGACCGGGACGTCGGGGAACGCGACGGAGCCGTCGGGGTGGACCAGGGCCGGTCCCGGGTGGCCGGCCCGGGCGATGGTGCAGTGGCCGGAGACCGGGTCGTAGATCGCGAACAGGCAGGTGGCCCCGGTGACGGCCGCGCTCTCCCCACTCCCGGTCTCACTCTCGTCGATGCGCGCGACCAGCTCGTCCAGGTGGCTCAGGAGCTCGTCCGGGGGCAGGTCGAGGGCACAGAAGTTGTGGACCGCGGTGCGCAGGCGGCCCATGGTCGCGGCGGCGTGCAGACCGTGGCCGACGACGTCGCCGACGATGAGGGCGACGCGGGCGCCGGGCAGCGCGATGACGTCGAACCAGTCCCCGCCGACCCCGGCCTGGGCGGGCAGATAGCGGTAGGCCACCTCCAGCGCCGACTGCTCGGGCAGACCGTGCGGCAGCAGGCTGCGTTGCAGGGTGACCGCCATGGTGTGCTCGCGGGTGTAGCGGCGGGCGTTGTCGACGGCGACCGCGGCCCGCGCGGCCAGCTCCTCGGCGAAGGCGAGATCGTCCGGCGTGAACGGTTTGCGGTCCGAGCGCCAGAAGTCCACCATGCCCAGCGCCGTGTCGCGGGCCTGCAACGGCACGGTGATCAGGGAGTGGATACCGAAGTCCACCACGCGCCGCGCCCGCTCCGGATCCTGCGCGTGCCAGCCCGGCGCGTCGCTCAGATCGGGCAGCAGCACCGCGTGACCGCTGTGCAGTACCTGCGCCTGCGGCGTGGTCGGCCCGAAGGTGATCCGCTCCCCCGCCGG
This sequence comes from Streptomyces regalis, assembly GCF_001509475.1. Taxonomy (GTDB): domain Bacteria; phylum Actinomycetota; class Actinomycetes; order Streptomycetales; family Streptomycetaceae; genus Streptomyces; species Streptomyces regalis. Next base: position 72,375 of record NZ_LLZG01000414.1, on the reverse strand, counting down.
GACCAGCGGGTGATCGTCCCGGATCCCGCGTACGGCGATGCGGTCCATGGTGGAGCTCGCCTCGCCGTCGGGTTCCTCGCCCTGCCGGACCGCGGCCGGCACCTCGACCGTGACGTAGTCGGCGAACCGGGGAACCGCGATCTCGGCCAGCTCCTCGGCGGTGCGCACCACGTCCAGCGTGGTGCCGATGCGCACCCCGGCGTCGTAGAGCAGCTGCAGACGTTCGCGGGCCACTTCGGCCCGCCCCGCCAGGGCACGCAGCTCCGTGGTGTCCCGCAGCGTGGCCACGCTCCCGGTCGGCGCGGTCCGCCGCAGGTTGACGGCCAGCAGCCGCTCCCCGGCCAGGATCACCTCGTCGGTGGCCACGCGGTCCGAGGTCAGCAGGGCCGCGGCGCGCGGGGCCAGCCCGAGCTCGGCGACCCGCCGGCCCTCCCCGTCCTCGGGGAGGTCCAGCAGCCGGCGCGCCTCGTCGTTGGCCAGCAGCAGTCGACCCTCGCCGCTGACGACGACCACGCCCTCCCGTACCGAGTGCAGGACCGCGTCGTGGTGCTCGTACATCCGTGTCATCTCGGCCGGATCCAGACCGTGGGTCTGCCGCCGCAGTCGCCGGCTCACCAGCGCCGATCCGCCCGTGACCAGCACCAGCCCGCCTGCGGCGGAGCCGATCAGCAGCGGCAGTTGCTCCATCACCCGCTCGTTGATGCTGCTGAGCGTGATGCCGACGGACACCAGCCCGACGACCGTGCCGTCGGTGTCGAACACGGGGACCATCGCGTCCACGGCACGGCCGACGCCGGGCGTGTCATACGTCTCCTGGTGCACACGGCCCGCGAGTGCCTCGGCGTAGGAGCCGACGACGTGCTTGCCGATGAGGTTCGGGTCGGGGTGGGTCCAGCGGATGCCCTTCGTGTCGAACGCGATGATGTAGGCCACCCCGGAGTCCTTCCGGGCCGCCTCTGCCTGCGGCTGGAGCAGGGCGCTGGGGTCGGGCGACTTCATGGCGGCCAGCGTCCCCGGGGCGTGCGCGAAGGTCTCGGCGCCGACGAGCGAGCGCGCCTTGGCGTCCTGGAGGCTCGCGTTCCGGGCCTGCAGCACCAGGGCCGTCACCGCGGCGATCACGAGCAGCAGGACGACGGCCACCTGGAGGATGAGGACCTGTCCCGCGACGCTGTGCACGCTCAGCACGGAGGGCAGTCGTACCGAGGGTCGCCGCGATCTGGACCTGTCCATGCTCCAAGTATTGGCCGTTGTCGTTCCATCGCCCCCTGCCCTGCCGGATCTCCACATGCCGACACCATGGCCCGATGACAGCCCCATGGCCCGCCCACCTGCCGGAGGGGCCGCAACAGCAGGTGGGCGGGCGGTACTGGGGTGGGGTCAGTGCGTGGGCCGCACTTCGAGCTTGTTCTGCAGCCAGGTGTGGAACTCGCCGATGTGGTGCTCGCTGGGCACCAGCACACCGCCCTTGGCGTACGCCTTCGAGCTCATCGCCGGCTGGGTGCGCTCGCAGGCGTCGAAGTCCTGCTGGTTGACCCGGTGGAACAGCTCCACCGAACGGTCCACGTCCTTGCCGCTCTCCACGACGTGCGGCAGGTACAGCCAGTCGCACTCGACGACCGTACGGTCGGGTGCCATCGGGTACATCCGGTGGAAGATCACATGGTCGGGCACGAGGTTGATGAAGACCTGCGGCCGGACGGTGATCGCGTAGTAGCGGCGGTCCTGGTCGTCGGCGACACCCGGGATGCGGTCCAGGCCCTCGGATCCGTCGACGGTGAACCCCTGGACGTCCTCACCGAACTCCGCGCCGTGGCCCACGTCCGGGAGCACCTCGGTGAGTTCGGGGTGGATCGTGGCGCAGTGGTAGCACTCCATGAAGTTCTCGATGATGAGCTTCCAGTTCGCCTTCACGTCGTAGGTGATGCGGCGGCCCAGCTTCAGGTCGTCGATGCCGTAGCGCTCGATCGACTCCAGGTCGCCGAGCCGCTCGACGATCGCGCCCTGCACGTCCGCCTCGAAGGACGGCGGCTCGTCGGCGAGGCACACCCACACATAGCCGAGCCACTCCCGCACATGGACGTTGATCAGGCCGTACTCCTTGCGGTCGATGTCCGGCATCGACGTCAGGTTCGGGGCGGCGACCAGCTTGCCGTCCAGGCCGTAGGTCCAGGCGTGGTACGGACACTGGAAGGCCCGCTTGACCTCGCCGGACTCCTCGGTGCAGAGCTTGGCGCCGCGGTGCCGGCAGATGTTGAGGAAGCCCTTGACCGAACCGTCCCGCGAGCGGGAGATCAGTACGCTCTCGCGGCCCACCTGGTAGGTGCGGAAGGCACCGGGCTTGTCCAGCTCGGCGGCGCGGGCCACACAGAACCACATGGCCTCGAAGACCCGCTCCTGCTCCTGGGCGAAGACCTCGGGGTCGGTGTAGTACTCACCGGACAGCGTGGGGATCAGGCTGGGCGGCAGATTCGTGATGGTCATCTCGTCACCTTCGGAAAATGTCAGACGCGCACGCGGCGAGGGTCGAACAGGGCGATGGGGTGGTCGGTGGTGCCTTCGGTTGCCAGGTCGGCGAGGATCTCGCCGATGACGGGGACGAACTTGAACCCGTGGCCGGAGAATCCGCAGGCCACCGTCACCTGCGGATGCTCGGGGTGTTGTGCCAGGACGAAGTGCTCGTCCGGGGTGTTGGCGTACATGCAGGCCGCGGCTTTGAGGTAGCGGCCGGGGAGGGTGGGGATGCGCGGGCGCAGGTACTCGGCCATGGCCGCGATCTCGTCCGGGTGGATCCGGCGGTCGAGGTGGTCGGGGTCGCAGGGGCCGCCCTTGCGGAAGAAGGCGACCTTGGCGCCGCCGTCGGGGCCGTCGAGCGCGGGGAAGCCGTAGATCTGGGTGCCGTCCGGGTCCTCCCAGATGTAGACGGGGTGCCGTTCGGCGCTGAACGGGCGGGTTCCGCCCTCGGGTTGGAACCAGTACATGACCTGGCGCTCCACCGTTACGCGCACACCGAGGTCGGTCAGCAGCTTGGGCGCCCAGGCTCCGGGCGCGATGACCAGCCGGTCGGCGGTGTAGGCGCCGCGGTCGGTGACCACCCATGCCTTGCCGCCCGCGCCGTCCGCCTCCCAGCCGAGGACGAGTTCCGCGAAGTGCAGGTCGGCGCCGTGGGCCCGGGCCAGGTCCAGGTGGGCGGTGACGGTCGCCTCGGGCCGGGCGATGCCGGCCTTGCGCTCGTAGAAGGCGATGTCCTCGGCCGCCGGGTTGAAGGTGGGGAAGCGGCGCCGGATGTCGGCGGCGCCCAGCACCTCGTGATCCAGGCCCCACTGGTGCGCGCTGTGCAGGGTGCCGGCGAAGGCCTCGCTGTTCTCGCGGCCGATCATGAGTCCGCCGGTCTCGGTGAAGACCTCGCGGCCGGAGTCGGCGGCCAGCTTCTCCCACAGTTCGCGGGCACGCAGGAGCAGGGGCACGTAGGCCGGGTCCTCGAAGTAGGCCTGCCGGTAGATGCGGGAACCGCCGTGGCTGGAGCCGAGGTTGTGGGCGGGGCCGAAACGCTCGATGCCGAGCACTCGCCGGCCGCGGGCGGCGAGGTGACAGGCGGCCGCGCTGCCCATCCCGCCCAGGCCGACGACGATCACGTCGTACGAAGTGGCCATGTGTCCATCTCCTGGGGATCTTGCCGATGAGGGTGTGGTTCTGCCGGTGCTCGGGGCCGGTTCAGCGGCGGATGCGGGACATCTCGGGGTCGAACAGGGGCTCGGCGGCGGTGAGGGCCGCGACCTTGGCGCCGAAGTACTCGATCTCCACCGGGGTTCCGGGGGCGGCGTGTTCGGCGGGCAGCCAGGCGTACGCGAGGGGCGCGTCGATCGTGTAGCCGTAGGCGGCGCTGGTGACGTAGCCGACCGGGCGGCCGTCCACGTAGACCGGCTCGTGGCCCATCACCACGGACTGCTTGTCCTGGACGACCAGCGGGGTGAGCCGGCGGGTGACCGTCTCGTCGCTGATGCCCTCCAGCGCGGCCTTGCCGGTGAAGTGCTCCTTGTTGCGGCGGACGGCGAAGCCGAGACCGGCCTCGTAGGGATTGTGCTCGGTGGTCATGTCATGACCCCACGAGCGGTAGCCCTTCTCCAGGCGCAGGCTGTTGAAGGCGCTGCGGCCGGCGGCGATGACGCCCAGCTCCTGCCCGGCCTCCCACAGGGTGTCCCACAGCCTGGCGCCGAGGTCGGCGGTGGTGTAGATCTCCCAGCCCAGCTCGCCCACGTAGCTCAGCCGCATCGCGGTGACCGGGACGTCGCCGAGGTAGGCCTGCTTGGCCTTGAAGTAGCCGAAGCCCTGGTGCGAGAAGTCGGTGTCGGTCAGCGGCTGGACGAGGTCGCGGGCGCGTGGGCCCCACACACCCAGGCAGCAGGTGCCGGCGGTGATGTCGCGCACCTGCACCGAGCCGTCGCCGGGCAGGCGCCTGCGCAGCCAGTCCAGGTCGAGGTTGCCGTTGGCGCCGATCTGGAAGCGCTCGGTCTCCAGGCGGGCGATGGTCAGGTCGCTGCGGACACCGCCGGCGGCGTCGAGCAGCAGGGTGTAGGTGACCGAACCGACGGGCTTGTCCAGCTGGTTGGTGGTCAGCCTCTGGAGGAAGGCGAGCGCTTCAGGGCCGGTGACCTCCAGCCGCTTCAGCGGGGTCATGTCGTACAGGGCCACGCGCTCACGGGTGACGAGGGCCTCGGCGCCTGCGATCGGCGACCAGTAGCGGGACGCCCAGTCGTTACGGCCGGGGACGCCGGCCACCTCGGGCAGGCCGGCGTTGGCCTCGTACCAGTGCGGGCGTTCCCAGCCGCCGCCCTCCAGGAGGACCGCGCCGAGGGCCTCCTGACGGGCGTGGAAGGGGCTGGTCCGCAGCGGACGCGGGAGTTCGGCCGGTTGCAGCGGGTGCAGGATGTCGTACACCTCGGCGAAGCTCTGGCAGCTGCGCTCCCTCACGTACGACGGCGCCAGCTGGACTTCCTCGAAGCGGTTGACGTCGCACTCATGGACGTCGGTGCCGGGGCGGCCGTCGACCAGCCACTCGGCCATGGCCTTGGCCACACCGGCCGAGTGGGTGACCCAGACAGCCTCCGCGAGCCAGAAGCCCTGCACCTTCGGCGACTCGCCCATCAGCGGCATGCCGTCGGAGGTGAAGGAGAAGATGCCGTTGAAGCCCTCCTCGATCTTCGTGTCGGCGAGGGACGGGAGCAGGGCCAGGGAGTCGGCCCAGGCACCCTCGAAGTCGGCCTCGGTGAAATCCAGAGAGGACGGCATCTCGCTTTCGCTCGGGTGCGCCACGCCGTCGAGAGATACCGGCATGGGCCGGTGGGCGTAGGAGCCGATGCCGATCCGGTCGACGAGTTCGCGGTAGTACAGGCCGGCGTCCTGGTTGCGCAGGATCGGCCACGACGCCTCGGTGCGCTCGTCGTTCCGGCCGGCGAGCAGCGGGAGTTCGGTGGTGCGGGCGTACTGGTGGGCCATGGGCACCAGGGGCACCGGCTGCCCGACCATCCGCCCGATCCGCGGGCCCCAGAAACCGGCGCAGGAGACCACGATGTCCGCCGGGAAGGTGCCCTGGTCGGTGACGACCGCGCTGACCCGGTCGCCGGTCGTCTCGATGCCGGTCACCGTGTGGTGGGGGTGGAAGCGGGCGCCGCGGGCTGTGGCCAGGCGGGCCTGTGCCTCGCTCGCCCGGAGAGCCTTGGCCAGGCCGTCGCTGGGGATGTGGAAGCCGCCGAGGACGCGCTCGGGGTCCAGCAGGGGGTGCAGTGCGGCGGACTCCTCGGGCGTGAGCACGCGGCTGTCGACTCCCCAGGAGGTCAGCCAGCCGTGCCGGCGCTGTATCTCCGCGAGGCGCTCGGGGCTGGTGGCCACCTCCAGGCCGCCGACCTGATGGAAGCACCACTGCCCGTCCAGGGTCAGCGCGCTGTACTTCTCCACCGTGTACCGGGCGAACTCGGTCATCGTCTTGGACCCGTTGGTCTGGAACACCAGACCGGGGGCGTGCGAGGTGGAGCCGCCCGTGGCGAAGAGTGGGCCCTGTTCGAGGACGGTGACGTCCGTCCAGCCGCGTGCGGTCAGTTCGTCGCTGAGGGCGCACCCGACGATGCCGGCGCCGATGATGGCCACCTTCGGCTGTGCCGCCATGGTCTTCCTCCAGGTTCGTAGTGCGGTGACGGGCCTTGGTACTGAGGTGACGGGCGGCGTCAGTGGCCGCGGGCGATCCACTCGTCGAGGTGGGGCGCCTCCGCCCCGATCGAGGTGGTGGGGCCGTGGCCGGTGTGGACGGTGGTGTCCTCAGGGAGGGTGAGCAGCCGGTCGCCGATGGACGCGATGATCGTGTCGAAGTCGGAGAAGGAGCGGCCGGTGGCTCCGGGGCCGCCCTGGAAGAGGGTGTCGCCGGAGAACAGGGCGCCCAGTTCCGGCGCGTACAGGCAGACGGAGCCGGGAGAGTGGCCAGGGGTGTGCAGCACCCGGAGCTCGGTGCCGGCGACGGTCAGGTCCTCGCCGTCGATCAGCTCCCAGAAGTCGGGCACCCGCAGGCCGTGCACGGTCTTCCACAGCACCGCGTCGGCCGGGTGCAGCAGGATGGGCGCGCCGTGGCGGGCGGCCAGGGCCGGGGCGGCGCCCACGTGGTCGTTGTGGGAGTGAGTGCACACGACGGCTACCAGACGCCGGTCGCCGATGGCGGCGGCGATCACGTCGGCGATGGGGGTCCCCCCAGGACGTAGCTTGTCGGAGTCTTGGGGGAGTGCGGCGTCGATCACGAGGACCTCGTCGTCGTTGCCGATCAGCCAGACCTTGTTGTCGACCTCCCAGCTGCCGCCGTCCAGTTCGAAGGTGCCGGAGGTGACGAGGCGTTCGATCCGCGCGGTCACAGGACCACCACCGAGCGCAGCACGTCGCCGTGGTGCATCTTGGCGAAGGCGGCCTCCACGTCGTCCAGGGTGATCGTCTCGGTGACGAAGTCGCCCAGGTCGAAGCGGCCCTGAAGGTAGAGGTCGATCAGGGCGGGGAAGTCCCGGGAGGGCAGACAGTCGCCGTACCAGGAGGACTTCAGGGCGCCGCCGCGGCCGAAGACGTCCAGCAGGGGCAGGTCGAGGGTCAGGTCGGGGGTGGGGACGCCGACCAGGACGGCGGTGCCGGCCAGGTCGCGGGCGTAGAAGGCCTGTTTGAAGGTCTCGGGGCGGCCGACCGCGTCCACGACGACGTCGGCGCCGAAGCCGCCGGTCAGCTCACGGATCGCCTCGACGGCGTCGGTGCGGGAGGAGTCGACGGTGTCGGTGGCGCCGAACTGCTCGGCCCACTTCAGCTTCCGCTCGTCGACGTCGACAGCGATGATGCGGGAGGCGCCGGCCACCTTGGCGCCCGCGATCGCGGCCATGCCCACGCCGCCGCAGCCGATCACCGCGATGGAGTCCCCGCGGCCCACGCCACCGGTGTTGACCGCGGCACCGAACCCGGCCATCACCCCGCAGCCGAGCAGACCGGCCGCTGCGGGCGAGGCCGTCGAGTCGACCTTGGTGCACTGGCCGGCGGCGACCAGGGTCTTCTCGGCGAAGGCGCCGATGCCGAGGGCCGGGGAGAGCGGGGTGCCGTCGGCGAGGGTCATCGGCTGCGTGGCGTTGTGGGTGGCGAAGCAGTACCACGGCTTGCCCTTGCTGCAGGCCCGGCAAGTGCCGCAGACGGCACGCCAGTTGAGGACGACGAAGTCGCCGGGCGCGACGTCGGTGACGCCCTCGCCGACCGACTCGACGATGCCCGCTGCCTCGTGGCCGAGCAGAAAGGGGAACGCGTCGTTGATCCCGCCCTCCCGGTAGTGCAGGTCGGTGTGGCAGACACCGCAGGCCTGCACCCGCACCAGGGCCTCACCGGGGCCGGGGTCCGGCACCAGGATGGTCTCCACCGAGACCGGTGCGCCCTTCTGCCGGGCGACGACGGCGCGTACCTCGTGTGTCACGGTCGATCTCCTCGTCGAGAGGACGGCCGAATGCGATCTTCGGGATCTTCGGCCTGATGTTCTGGATGGCAGGAGGGCGTCGCTCTCCCCCTGGAGCGGTCGACGCGGGGAGGGAGAGAACTTCTCCGGAGGCCCGGGCTGCACCCGGTGGCCGAGCCACTAGTTGAGTTGCACATTGCGCAACTTTCTTCGCTATAAGCAACGGCCGACCAAACTGTCTCCCTGCGGACACCCACTGTCAAGGGGTTGGCGGAGCGAAGTCGCCATCCCGTCGGAAAACGGACGCCGGGCGCACACGGACATGCGGCCGACCCCCTCCTCGGAGGGCGGCCGGCCGCATGACGTCCGGTGCGGTGAACTGCCCGGTCAGAACCGTCCGAGCCCTCTTTCGCGCAGGCTGTCGCGACGCCCCTCATCGGCTCCCGCGGGCGGCGCGGACCCGGGCACGGCGCTGGTCTCCGCCAGGGTGCGTCCCCGCGTCTCCTCGGCCCACGCGAAAGACACCAGCCAGCCCACCGCGGTGATGCCGGCACCGATCAGCATGGTCGTACCGATGCCCAGCCGATCCAGGGAGATGGGCAGCAGGTACGTACCGGCGGCGGCACCGATACGACTGATCGAGGTCGCCACGCCTCCGGCCGTGGCCCGGAAGCAGGCGATCACCACCGCAATGAGGAGTGCGTTGCCGCCGCCGAGCACGAACACGATGCCGATCAGCGCCGAGCCCAGGTTGCTCGCGTTGCCCTCCCCGAGCCCGAAGGAGCCCAGGATGGAGGGTCCGAAGGTGTACAGGGCGAACATCGGCGTGATCTGACACATGTAGAACAGCCCGCAGAACACGGTGCGCCGCAGATAGATGCCCTGGAAGAACGGTGCGGTCGAGGGCTTTCCTGATCGCTTTCTGGGCGTCGGCGGTGCGGCCCTTGTTCACCAGCCACAGTGGCGACTCCGGCGTACCGATGCGCATCAGCAGGATCAGGGCGCTCAGTACGGCACCCGAGGCGAGCATCCACCGCCAGGAGCCGTTGCCCGCGATCTCGGCCATCACATAGCCGACCACATACGCGGCCGCCGCACCGACGTACCAGGCCAGGATGAGGATGCCGAGAAGTCGGCCCCCAAGGGCCATGTCGAGCACGAAGCGCAGCACGACGACCCACGAAGATGCCGACCAGGGCGGCGGCACCGATGAGGCTCTCGTCCCTGGTGCTCAGGTTCAGCTCGTTGCTCATGCCGATGAGCGCGACGCCGATGATGCTGAGCAGATAGCCGTCCAGGAAGGGGCCACCGGCGCAGGCGGCGTCAAGACGGGGTGCTGAACCTCTTGGGGCTTCCACGGGCACCGCCCCGCACCCTCACCGCACAGGCACCCCGGCACTCTTGACGATGCTTCACCTCGTCCGCATGATGTTGCACATTGCGATGCTTGTTCTACATAGAGAAACATCGTGCTGGATGCACAAGCCCGACGAACTGGAGGACCACAAGGAGCATGGGACTTCGCCGACCACGGAGAGATCATCCACGTGCTCTCCGGGCGCATGACCTGCGAGGAGCAGAACGGCACGACGACCGAGGTCGACCCCGGGACCACCGCGGTGTTCCCCCTTGGCCGGCAGGGCACGTGGACGATCCACGAGGCGCTGCGCAAGGTCTTCGTCATCCACAAGTAGATGTCCACTACAAGTGGACGTCCACGGGGGATCGCTATGCGTGAGGTCGCGTGATGGCAGACGCCTTGCACCAGCCGGACCACTCCCACCGGCCGGAGTCCCCGGTGCAGTCGGTCGACCGGGCCGTGGGCATTCTCGAATTCCTGGGCCGCCACGAAGAGGCGGGCGTCACGGACATGGCCGCCGCACTCGGGGTGCACAAGTCCACGGCGTCCCGGCTGGCCACCGCCCTGGAGATGCGCGGGCTCATCGAGCAGACGGAGGAGCGGGGCAAGTACCGCCTCGGCCTCGGCCTGATCCGCCTGGCCGGCGCCGCCACGGTTCGACTGGACCTCTCCCAGCAGAGCCGCCGGGTGTGCGAGCAGCTGGCGGACCGGGTCGCGGAGACCATCAACCTGGCCATCCTCGACCGCGGCGCCGCCATCAACATCGACCAGGTGCTCGGCCCCTCGGCCATCACCACTCACAACTGGCTGGGCCGGCGCACGCCGCTGCACGCGACGTCCAGCGGCAAGGTACTGCTGGCCCATCTGTCCGAGTCCGAGCTCGCGAGCAGACTCGCGGTGCCGCTGGAGCGCTACACGGCGCGCACCGTCACGGATCCCGAGACCCTCCGGGCCCAGCTGCGGCGCGCCCGCGCAGACGGGTGCGCCTACAGCGTCGAGGAGTTCGAGAAGGGCCTGAACGCGGTGGCCGCACCGGTCTTCACCTTCAACGGAGAGGTACTGGCGGCACTCAGCGCCTCGGGCCCGTCCTTCCGGCTGACCGAGCAGCGACTGCCGGAGGTCTGCGCCTTGCTGCGGGCAGCCGCCGAGAAGATCTCGGAGCGCCTGGGCCACTTCCGCCGGACCACCCCTTGACCACGCGGTCGCACCCATTCAATCATGTTGCGTATTGCTCATCGTGTTGCGTAATTCGCACCACCGACGATGGAGGAAGGCATGTCTCCTCGACCGCGGCCCGGCCGTGAGTTCGTCCTCACCCTTTCCTGTCCCGACCAGGCCGGACTCGTCCACGCCGTGACCACCTTTCTCGTGAGTCACTCGGGCAACATCCTGGAGAGCCAGCAGTTCGACGACCGGTTGCAGGACCGCTTCTTCATGCGGGTGCACTTCGACGTCTCGGATCCCGCCATCTCACTGGAGGACCTGCGCACCGGCTTCGGCCCGGTCGCCCAGGCGTACGGGATCACCTGGCAGCTGCACGACGCCTCGACCCCGACACGGACGCTGATCATGGTGTCGAAGTTCGGCCACTGCCTGAACGACCTGCTGTTCCGCAAGTCCACAGGCGCGCTCAACATCGAGATCCCGGCGATCGTCTCCAACCACCGCGACTTCGAGCCACTGGCAGAGAGCTACGGCATCCCCTTCCACCACATCCCGGTGACCAAGGACACCAAGGCCCAGGCCGAGGCACGGCTGCTGGAGCTGGTGCGCGACCTGGACGTCGACCTGGTGGTGCTGGCCCGCTACATGCAGATCCTCTCCGACGACCTGTGCAAGCAGCTCGACGGCCGGGCCATCAACATCCACCACTCCTTCCTGCCGAGCTTCAAGGGCGCCAAGCCGTACGTCCAGGCGCACGAACGCGGCGTCAAGCTCGTCGGGGCCACGGCGCACTACGTCACGTCCGACCTCGACGAAGGCCCGATCATCGAGCAGGACGTCGTCCGCGTGGACCACTCCCGCGCCCCCGACGAGCTGGTCACCATGGGCCGTGACGTCGAGGCCCAGGTGCTCGCCCGCGCCGTCGAGTGGCACAGCGAGAGCCGGGTGCTGGTGAACGGACACTGCACCGTGGTCTTCCGCTGACGAACGGGCCGCCCTAGGCTGCGGACGGACGGTCGGCGTCAAGTACCCAACCGGCCTTTCATCCAGTCACTGCGGCCCCTCGCCACACACCGAGAATCGCGTACAGTTGCGCCATGAGCAACTACGCCGCAGATAGCGAAACAGCGGGTACCGCGGTGAACGGGGTGCAGTCCGTCGACCGCGCGATCAGCGTCCTGGAGATCCTCGCCCAGCGCGGCGAGGCGGGCGTCAGCGAGGTGGCCGCCGAGATCGACGTCCACAAGTCGACCGCGTTCCGGCTGCTCGGGGCGCTGGAGGCGCGCGGACTCGTCGAGCAGACGGCCGAGCGGGGCAAGTACCGGCTGGGCTTCGGGGTCGTACGCCTGGCCGGCGCGGTCACGGGCCGCCTCGACATCACCCAGCAGGGCCGGCCGGTGTGCGAGCGGCTCAGCGAGGAGATCGGCGAGACCGTCAACATCGCCGTCCTGCAGGAGCACTACGCGGTCAACCTGTATCAGGTACGCGGTCCCGGCGCCGTCGGCACGCACAACTGGGTCGGCCAGCTCACGCCGGTCTACGCCACGTCGAGCGGCAAGATCCTGCTGGCCCATCTGCCGGCGAAGGAACGCGACGCCGTGCTCGCGGCGTCCACGGTGCAGCAGCTCACGCCGCACACCCTGACCGCCAGGACGAAGCTGGAGAAGAACCTCGCCGAGGCGCGGGAGCGCGGGTACGCGGTGACGCTGGAGGAGCTCGAGATCGGACTCCAGGCTCTGGCGGCCCCGATCCGCTCCCGCGACGGCGAGGTCATCGCCGCGCTCAGCGCCTCCGGCCCCGCGTACCGCTTCACCGAGGAACGCATCCACGAGGTGGCACCCATGCTGATCAGCGGCGCGGACGAGATCAGCCACCGGATGGGCTACCTGGGCTGAGGCTCCACAGCCTCGACGCCCCAGCGGGCCGTCACCCGTACCGCGTCCGCCGTCGACGCGACGTCGTGCACACGCAGACACCAGACGCCCTGTGCGGCGGCGAGTACGGACACGGCGGTGGTCGCGGCATCGCGCAGCCGCGCGGGGCGGGGCTGTCCCGTCGTCCGGTCGGCCAGCAGACTGCCCAGGAACGACTTGCGTGACGCGCCCACGAGGACGGGGTGCCCCAGGGCCATGACGTCACCCAGCCGGCCCAGCAGCTCCCAGTTGTGGTCGGGCGTCTTGGCGAAGCCCAGCCCGGGGTCGACGGCCAGGCAGTCGGGCGCCATCCCCGCCTCCAGCGCGGCCTCGATCCTCAGCCGCAGCTCGTCGAGCACATCGGTGACGACGTCGTCGTAGACGGCGTTCGCCTGCATGCCGGCGGAGTGTCCACGCCAGTGCATCAGCACGTACGGCGTGCCCGCCCGGGCCATCAGCGGCAGCATCGCGGGGTCGGCGAGGCCCCCCGAGACGTCGTTGACCAGCCGCGCACCCGCGTCCAGCGCGCGTGCGGCGACCTCCGCCCGCATGGTGTCGACGCTCACGATCGCGCCCGCCGCGGAGAGTTCCCGGACGACGGGCAGGACGCGTCGCAGCTCCTCCTCCACCGGCGGGCGTGCCGCGCCGGGGCGGGTCGACTCGCCGCCCACGTCCACGATGTCCGCGCCCTGTTCGAGCAGCGCGAGCCCGTGCGTGACCGCGGCGTCGGCGGCGAACGACAGCCCGCCGTCGGAGAACGAGTCCGGCGTCACGTTCACGACACCCATGACCAGCGTCCGGCCGGGGCGTGGCAGCCCCCGCGGGTGGAGTACGGGGGTTCCCGGACGCCGTACCGGTGTTCCCCGGTGGGGTGGAGTGGTGGCGTGGGCGGTGGAGGTGGCGGTGGCGGTGGCGGTGGCGGTCACAGGCGTCCGACTTTCGATGCGTATGACGAAACGTGCTGTACAAAGCCCTGTGGGAGCTCCTGAGCGGAGCTCCCACAGGGGCCGACGGGGTGCGGGCCCGTCGGGTTTTCTCAGAGGTACTCGGTCGCCGCGTCGAGCAGCCAGTCCGCCAGATAGCCGGCGAACGTCGAGCGCACCAGGACCCAGAATCCGGCCCTGGGTTCGTCCCGGGCCACTAGGACGACCTGTGTACGGCCCAGTGTCGTCTGAGCGCAGCGGCCGGAGCCGAAGGCCCGCGGATGCAGGTCCAGCGGACAGCCGTGGGCCAGCAGGTCCTGGGCGCGCGGGCCCGTGACGAGGAGCGTGGTGCGCTGCGCGGAGACGTCGGTGACCGAGACGTGCTCGTCCCCCGCCGCCTCCCGGATCCGGCTCTCCAGGTCCCGCTCGCTGCCCTGCGGTCCCACCAGCAGCCACTCGTCCGGGCCGAGCCACAGCACGGTCAGCTCCCCCGCGCGTACGACACTGTTCGGCTGGAGCGGCAGTTGCAGGTCCAGTGCGAGCCCGACGGCTTCCGCCGCCGCTCCCTTGACGTCGAGGCGCACGTTGAGCTGGGCCAGGAAGGGGAGTTCGGCCAGCCTGATCGCACCCCCGGACGCGTGTGTCGCGGTGGCCAGGCGGTCGGCGACATGCGACAGCGGGCTGCGGAGCGGGGCGGTAAGGGCGGTGTCAGCCATCGCGGCGAGCTCCTTCGGGGTCGTAGAGGACGGGGCCGGCGACGGTCACCGGCACCAGTTGGTCGCCGACGGGGGCGTACAGCCGCTCGCCGATACGGTCCCGGCCGCCCTTGATCAGGGCGAGCGCGAACGTGCGGCCGAGGGCGGCGCTGCGATAGCTGGAGGTGACATGGCCGAGCATGGGGACCGGCGGGGTCGGCACCACACCGTCGGCGATCAGGTGGGTGCCCTCCGGGAGGAAGGTCCCCGGGTCCTCGGGGAGCAGGCCGACCAGGTGCTTGCGGTCGGGACGGGACGTGTCCGCGCGGGCGTAGGACCGCTTGCCGACGAAGTCCGGCTTCTTCTTCGACACCACCCAGCTCATGCCGAGGTCCTGCGGAGTGACCGTGCCGTCGGTGTCCTGGCCGATGATCGGGTAGCCCTTCTCGGCACGCAGGACGTGCATGGTCTCCGTGCCGTACGGGGTGATGCCGTACGGGGCGCCGGCCTCGTACACGGCCTCCCACAGGGCGAGGCCCTGCCACGGTGACACGTTGATCTCGAAGGCGAGTTCGCCGGAGAAGCTGATCCGGCAGACCCGGGCCTCGATGCCCGCGACGGTCGTCTCCCGCCAGGCCATGAACGGGAAGTCGTCGTTGGCCACGGCCAGTCGGGGCGCGAGGGAGGCGAGGACCTCGCGGGACTTCGGACCGACCAGGGCGACCGTGGCCCACTGCTCGGTCACGGAGGTGCAGTGGACCTTCAGCTCGGGCCACTCGGTCTGGTGCCACTCCTCCATCCAGTCGAGTACGGCGGCGGCGTTGCCCGTCGTCGTGGTGACCAGGAAGCGCTCCGGGGCGACGCGGATGACCGTGCCGTCGTCGAAGACCATGCCGTCCGGGCGGCACATGACGCCGTAGCGGATCATGCCGACCTTCAGGGTGGACATCATGTTGGTGTAGAGCCGGTCGAGGAAGACGCCTGCGTCCGGGCCCTGCACGTCGATCTTGCCGAGGGTGGAGGCGTCCATGAAGCCGACGCTCTCGCGGGTGGCGGCGCACTCGCGCAGTACGGCGGCTTCCATGTCCTCGCCACCTCGCGGGTAGTACCAGGGGCGCTTCCACTGGCCGACGTTCTCGAACAGGGCACCGTGCGCGACATGCCACTCATGGATGGCGGTCGTGCGGACCGGGTCGCTCAGCACGCCCCGGTCGCGGCCGGCGAGGGCGGCGAAGGAGACCGGCGTGTACGGCGGGCGGAACGTGGTCGTGCCGAGCGCCGAGATGTCCACGCCCAGCAGTTCGGCTACAACGCCGCTGGCCAGGATGCCGGAGGTCTTGCCCTGGTCGTTGGCGGTGCCGGCCGTGGTGTAGCGCTTGGTGTGCTCGACCGAGCGCAGACCGGCGCCGGTCGCACGGGCCAGGTCGTCGACGGTGACGTCACGCTGGAGATCGACGAAGCAGGGACCGTCCGCGGCACCCGGGACGACGTACACGTGCATCGGCGGCGTCGGCCGCGGCTGCGCGGGCACCTCGGGGAGGCGGGGCGCCTCGGGCGGGTACCCCTCGGCCTCGATGGCACGGGCACCGGCGGCCGCGCCCTGTGCCAGGACCGCGGCCGGGTCGAGGACGCCGCTCGCGCTGCCCGCGACCTCGACGGCCTGGCGGCAGGTGTCGGGGACGAAGGAGCCCAGCGTCTCGTCGTGGCGCAGCTTGCCACCGGACTGGCTGAACAGGTGCGCCACCGGGTTCCAGCCGCCGGAGACCAGCAGCAGGTCGGCGGCGAACTCGCGCCGCCCCGCGGACTCTCCGTACGGTGCGACGGTCACGGCGGTGAGGCGTGCCTCGCCCTCCGTGCCGGTGACGGCGTGCCCGGCCAGCACCTCGATGCCGGCCGCCCTCGCACGCTCGGCCCACTCCCCCGGTTCGGGACGGGTGTCGACGATCGCCGCGACGGCAAGGCCCGCCGAGGCGAGGTCCAGGGCCGCTGCGTACGCGCTGTCGTTGGTCGTGAAGACCACAGCGTGACGGCCGGGCAGGACTCCGTGGCGGTTGACGTGGGTGCGGGCCGAGGAGGCCAGCATCACGCCGGGGCGATCGTTGTTCGCGAACGCCAGCGAACGCTCGTGGGCGCCGGTGGCGAGGACGACCCGGCGGGCGCGGATGCGCCAGACGCGTTCGCGGGAGACGTTCTCGGGGGCGCCGGCGCCGAGATGGTTGGTGCGGCGCTCGACGGCGAGGAGGTGGTTGTCGTCGTAGTAGCCGAAGACGGTGGTGCGCGGCAGGACGCGGACCTCGGGGGCGGCGTCGAGCAGCTCCGTCACCTCCCGTACCCAGTCGAGGTGCTCGGCCGTGCCGAGGAGGCTGCCGCCGGGTTCCGGCTGGTCGTCGGCGAGGATGACGCGGGCGCCGCTTCTCGCCGCGGCCGCCGCTGCCGCGAGGCCGGCCGGGCCGGCGCCGACGATCAGCAGGTCGCAGTGGGCGTGTAC
Source organism: Streptomyces regalis (assembly GCF_001509475.1). Taxonomy (GTDB): domain Bacteria; phylum Actinomycetota; class Actinomycetes; order Streptomycetales; family Streptomycetaceae; genus Streptomyces; species Streptomyces regalis. Next base: position 55,881 of record NZ_LLZG01000414.1, on the reverse strand, counting down.
GGCGTCGTAGCGGGCGGGGTCCGGGTCGGTGGCGAGGCGGCCCTGGCCGGGGAGGCTGGTCGCGACCAGGCCGTCGTAGAGCTCGACGGTCGTCGCGGGGAGCATGGGCTCCGGGAAGGGTTCCTCGATCTGGATGACCGCGTTGGGCTCTTCGACGCCGGCGGAGAAGATGCCTCGGGGGCGGCCGAGCTTGATGCTGGTGCCGGCCTGGATGACGCCGTTGGCGAGGAGGGCGGAGGCGAGGGTGTCGCCTCGGTAGCCCTGGTATTCGGTGCCGTCGAAGGTGAAGGTGAGGGGGGTGTCGCGGTCGATTCGGCCGCGGCTCGCGTGGCGGAACGGATTGGTCTCGCCCCCGCCGCCCCTACCCGTCCCATCCTGAAGGGGCTCCGCCCCTTCTACCCCGCCAGGGGGCTCTGCCCCCTGGACCCCCGTCGGCCCTGAAGGGGCCTCGTCCTCAAACGCCGGACGGGCTGAAAATACTGGCCTCGGCTCGGGAGTTGCCGGGCGTTCCTCGCCCGACCTGTACACCGTCAGGATCTCGTTCGTCGATGTGTCCCGTACCGCGTTGAACCAGCGGCGGCAGCCCGCCGCGTGGCTCCAGCGCTCGGCGAAGGGGCCCTTCGGGTTGTCGCGGAAGAAGAGGTAGCGGGCCCACTCCTGGTCGGAGAGGGACGCCGGGTCCTCCGGGTACGGCACGTGGGCCTGGCCGCCGTAGTGGAACTCGGCCTCGTCGCGGGGCCCGCACCACGGGCAGGGGATGAGCAGCATGGTTCGGCTCCCTAGTGGGCCACCGCGGCAGCGCCGTGCTCGTCGACGAGCGCGCCGGTGGTGAAACGGTCGAGCGAGAAGGGGGCGTTGAGGGCGTGCGGGGTGTCGTGGGCGATGGTGTGGGCGTAGACCCAGCCGACGCCCGGGGTGGCCTTGAAACCGCCCGTTCCCCAGCCGCAGTTGAGGTAGAGGTTGTCGACGGGGCTGAGCCCGATGATCGGTGAGGCGTCGGGGCTGGTGTCGACGATGCCGCCCCAGGTGCGCAGCACGTGGGCGCGGGCGAAGACCGGGAACAGCTCCAGGGCCGCCGCCATCTGCTCCTCGATGATGTGGAAGGCGCCGCGCTGGGTGTACGAGTTGTACGCGTCGATGCCCGCGCCCATCACCAGCTCGCCCTTGTGGGCTTGGCTTACATACACGTGGACGGCGTTGGACATGACGACCGTGGGGTGCACCGGCTCCAGGAGCTCGGAGACCAGGGCCTGCAACGGGTGGCTCTGGATGGGGAGTTCGATGCCCGCCATCGCCGCGAGGACCGAGGTGTGGCCCGCCGAGCAGAGCGCGACCTTGCCGGCCGCGATGGGGCCGAGGTTGGTCTGGACGCCGACGACCCGGTTGCCGACCACGTCGAGGCCGGTGACCTCGCAGTTCTGGATGATGTCGATGCCGGCGGCGTCGGCCGAGCGGGCCAGGCCCCAGGCGACGTAGTCGTGCTTGGCGATGCCCGCGCGCGGCTGGTACGTGGCGCCCAGGACCGGGTAGCGCACGTCCTGGGAGATGTTGACGATCGGGCAGACTTCCTTGACGCCGTCCGCGTCGAGCCACTCCGCGTCCACGCCGTTGAGGCGGTTCGCCTCGACGCGCCGCACGCTGTCGCGGACGTCCTGGAGGCTGTGGGCCAGGTTCAGCACGCCGCGCTGGGAGAAGAGGATCGGGTAGTCGAGCTCGTCCGCCAGGCCCTCCCAGAGCTTGAGCGCGTGCTCGTAGATGCCGGCGCTCTCGTCCCACAGGTAGTTGGAGCGGATGATCGTGGTGTTGCGGGCCATGTTGCCGCCCGCGAGCCAGCCCTTCTCCAGCACCGCGACATTGGTGATGCCGTGGTTCTTGGCGAGGTAGTGCGCGGTGGCCAGGCCGTGTCCGCCGCCGCCGACGATCACCACGTCGTACGACCGCTTGGGCTCGGGGTTGCGCCACAGCCAGTCGGGGTGGTCGGGGAGGTCGGCGCCGGGGATGCGGGGGCTCATCGGACGTCTCCGTCTTCTGAAAGGGCTTCTTCGAGGTGCGGATTCTGCGGGTGCTTGGGGACGTGCGCGTTCATACGGCGGTGGCGTTCCTCTCGGCGGCCTCGACGACGTTGGCCAGCAACATCGCCCGGGTCATGGGGCCCACGCCTCCGGGCATGGGCGCGATCCATCCGGCGACCTGGGCGGCGTCCGGGTGGATGTCGCCGACCAGGCCCTGGTCGGTGCGGGTGATGCCGACATCCAGGACCGCGGCGCCGGGGCGCAGCATGTCCTTGGTGACCAGTCCGGGCGAGCCGGCGGCGGCGATGACGATGTCCGCCTCCCGTACGTGCCAGGCAAGGCCCTTGGTGCCGGTGTGGCAGAGGGTCACGGTGGCGTTCTCGGAGCGGCGGGTGAGGAGGAGGCCGATCGGGCGTCCGACGGTGATGCCGCGGCCGATCACGCAGACGCGCGCTCCGGCGAGCGGTACCTCGTGGCGGCGGAGCAGTTCGACGATGCCGCGCGGGGTGCACGGCAGCGGGGCCTCGACGCCCAGGGTGAGCCGGCCGAGGTTGACGGGGTGCAGTCCGTCGGCGTCCTTGGCCGGGTCCATGCGTTCCAGTACGGCGTTGGCGTCCAGGTGGCGCGGCAGCGGGAGCTGGACGATGTAACCGGTGCAGGCCGGGTCGGCGTTGAGCTCGTCGATCGTCTCCTCGACCTGCTCCTGTGAGGCGTCGGCGGGCAGGTCCCGGCGGATCGAGGCGATGCCGACCTGGGCGCAGTCGCGGTGCTTTCCGCCGACGTAGGCATGGCTGCCCGGGTCGTCGCCGACCAGGACCGTGCCGAGGCCCGGCGGGCGGCCGTTGGTGGCCGTCAACTTGGCCACGCGCTCCGCGAGTTCGCGGCGGATGTCGGCGGCGGTCGTCTTGCCGTCGAGCAGCTGTGCGTTCACCGGCGGTGCTCCTTCCTCGGTTTTCCCCGGATTCCCTCGGAGTCGACGCGTGGTGTCAGCCACGGAGGCGGGACATGGTGGGGTCGAACAGGGGCTCCTCGGCGACGACCGCCTCGACGCGCTGGTCGAAGTAGCCGATCTGTACGGGCGTGCCGGGAGTGGTGAGCTCGGCCGGGAGCCACGCGTAGGCGATGCCCTTGCCGATGGTGTAGCCGTAGGCGGCGCTGGTGACGTAGCCGACCGGGCGGTCGCCGTCGTACACCGGCTCCTTGCCCATGACGACCGACTGCGGGTCGTCGATGGTGAGGCAGGTCAGCCTGCGCCGCACGTTCTCCTTGCGGCGCTCCAGTGCGGCCTTGCCGATGAAGTCGCCCTTGTCGAGCTTGACGGCGAAGCCGACGCCGGCCTCGTAGGGGTCGTGCTCGTAGGTCATGTCGGTGCCGAAGGAGCGGTAGCCCTTCTCCAGGCGGAGGCTGTTGAAGGCGCCGCGGCCCGCGATGACGCCGCCGAGGGGCCTCGCCGCCTGCCAGAGGATGTCCCACAGCTTCTGGCCCTGGTCGGCGGTGGTGTACAGCTCCCAGCCGAGTTCACCGACGTACGACAGGCGCCACGCGGTGACCGGCACCGAGCCGATGTAGGCCTGCTTGGCGCGGAAATACTTCAGGCCGTCGTTGGAGAAGTCCTCGTCCGTCAAGGGCTGGAGGACCTTGCGGGCCAGCGGTCCCCACAGGCCGATGCAGCAGGTGCCGGGGGTGATGTCCCGGACCTGGACGGTGCCGTCGGCGGGGAGGTGGCGGGTGAACCAGTCGAGGTCCACGTTGCCGTTGGCGCCGATCTGGAAGCGGTCGCGGGCAAGCCGGGCGACGGTGATGTCACTGCGGATGCCGCCGTCGTGGTTCAGGAGGAGGGTGTACGTCACCGCGCCGACCGACTTGGCCACCTTGCTGGTGGTCAGGCTCTCCAGGAAGTCGGCCGCACCCTGGCCGGTCACCTCCAGGCGCTTGAGCGCCGTCATGTCGTACATCGCGACGGTCTCACGGGTGGCCTGCGCCTCGGCGCCGACGATCGGCGACCAGAACTGGGCCGCCCAGTCGTTGGGGGTCGGGATGGAGCGGCCCTCGACGAGGCCCGCGTTGGCCTCGTACCAGTGTGGGCGCTCCCAGCCGTTCGCCTCCAGGAAGAAGGCGCCGTGCTCCTCCTGGCGGGCGTAGAAGGGGCTCTTGCGGATCGGGCGCGGGTCACCCGTCGGCTGGAGGGGGTGGAGGATGTCGTAGACCTCGACGAAATTCTGGCAGTCGCGCGCCAGGACGTACTCCGGGGACAGCTGATGCGGCTCGAAGCGGTTGACGTCGCACTCGTGCAGGTCGAAGGACGAGCAGTGCCCGTCGACCAGCCATTCGGCCATGGCCCGGCCGACGCCCGCGGAGTGGGTGACCCAGACCGCCTCGGCGACCCAGAAGCCCTTGACGTCCCTCGACTCGCCGAGGAGCGGGAAGTTGTCGGTGGTGAAGGAGAACAGGCCGTTGATGCCCTCCTCGACCTTGGCTTCGCGCGTCGAGGGAAGCAGGGACTGGGTCTGGCTCCAGGCCTCCTCGAAGTCCTCCTCCGTGAACTTCAGGATGGACGGCATCTCGTCGGCCTCGTCCACGGAGAGGATGTCGTCGGCGGAGATCGGCATCGGGCGGTGGCCGTAGTAGCCGATGCCCAGGCCGTCGAAGCGGTCGCGGTAGTAGAGGTCGGCGTCCTGGTGGCGCAGGATCGGGCGGACCGCCTCCTCGGTCTGGCCGGCGAGGGCGGGTATCGGGCCGGTCCAGGCGAGCTGGTGGGCGAGCGGGGTCAGCGGCAGGTTCATGCCGACCATGCGGGCGATCTTCGGGCCCCAGATGCCGGCGCAGCACACGACGATGTCGGCGGGGATCTCGCCCTGGTCGGTCAGGACGCCGGTCACCTCGCCGTCGGCCTTCAGGACGTCGAGGACCTCGTGACGGGCCAGGAAGCGCACACCGCGCTCGGTGGCCCGGCGGATCTGCGCCTCGACGGCGAGGACCGCCTTGGCGAGGCCGTCGGTCGGGACGAGGAGGCCGCCGAGGACCTTGTCACGGTCGAGAAGCGGGTGCTTCTCGACGCACTCGTCGGCGCTCAGGATCCGCGACTCGATGCCCCAGGCGGTGATCCAGCCGTGCCTGCGGTGCAGTTCCGCGAGGCGCTCCGGCGTGGTCGCCACCTCGAGGCCGCCGACCTGGAGGAAGCAGGGCTTGCCGTCGACGTCGAGGGAACAGAACTTCTCGACGGTGTAGCGGGCCAGCTCCGTCATGGTCTTCGAGGAGTTCGTCTGGAAGACCAGGCCGGGGGCGTGCGAGGTCGAGCCTCCGGTGGCCGGGAGCGGCCCTTGGTCGACCACGGTCACCTCGGTCCAGCCCCGCGCCGAGATCTCGTCCGCGAGAGCCGCGCCAACGACTCCCGCTCCGATGATGACCACACGCGGTCCCGCCATCGCCGCACCTCCGGTTGAGTTGCTTTCTGCGCAACATGATTCAGGTTGCGCAACTCAATGTGCCTGCCGTGCAGGTGGGTGTCAAGAGGTCCGGTGACGTCGGAGAACGGCCCGGAAAAACAGGAATGCCCGGTGGGCGGTGCGCGTCCGTACGCACCGCCCACCGGGCATCCGAGAAGGGCCTACTTGATCCAGGCGTCCACCTTGTCGCGGTTGGCCTCGACCCACTTCTTGGCCGCCGCCTCGGGGGTCATCTTGTCCACCGCGATGTACTTGGCCACGGTGTTCTGGTCGTCGTTGGTCCAGGTGAAGTTCTTCACCAGGTCATAGGCGGGGCTGCCCGACTTGGCGAACTTCGCGCTGACGATCTTGTCCAGCTTGTACACGGGGTAGTCGCAGTTCACCTTCTCGGCGTCGGCGTCACAGCCCGTCTTGTACTCGGGCAGCTTGACCTTCTTCAGCGGCACCTCGGACATGAACCACTGCGGCTCGTAGAAGTAGCCGATCACCCATTCCTTGTCCTTCTCCGCCTTGCGGAAGGCCTGGATGAGGGCGGTCTCGCTGCCCGCGTACACGACCTTGAAGTCCAGCTTCAGGTTCTTCACCAGGGCCTCGTCATTGGTGACGAACGACGGGTCACCGTCGAGGAGTTGACCCTTGCCGCCGGACTCCGACGTCTTGAACTCGGCCGCGTACTTGTCGAGGTTGTTCCAGTCGAGGATGTCCGGGTGCTCCTTGGCCAGCCACGGCGGCACGTACCAGCCGATGAGACCTTCGTTGCCGGTCGCACCGGCGTCGACGGCGGTCTTCTGGTCGGTGATGTACTTCTTCTTCAGGTCGTCGTGGCCCCAGTTCTCGACGACGGCGTCGACCTCACCCGTCCCGAAGCCCTGCCAGGCGATCTCTTCCTTGAGGTCCTTCTTGGTGACCTTGCAACCGAGGTCCTGCTCCGCGACGTACGCGATGACGGCCGCGTTGGCCTCGTAGCCCACCCACGGGTTGACCGCGAGGTTGAAGGTGCCGCACTTGCCGGAGCCGCCCGAGCCGCCGGCATCCGAGGAGTCACCGACCTTCGCACCACCGCAGGCGGTGAGGGTGAGGCCGAGGACCGCTATGCCGGCCGCGCCGACTCTCCACTGTCTTGCTTGCCTTGCCATGGTTCAGTTGCTCCTTACGCGCTGGTACGCCGCGCCGCTGCCTGAGTGATCCGGTCGAACATGACTCCGAGAAGGACGATGGCGAGCCCTGCGGCGAGCCCCTTCCCGAACAACTGCCCCTGTGAGAAACCGGCCACGACGTCGTAGCCGAGGGCGCCCGCTCCTACCAGGCCGCCCACCACAACCATCGACAGCACGTAGATCAGGCCCTGGTTGGTCGCGAGAGTCAGGGCGCCGCGTGCCATCGGCAGTTGGACCTTGGTGATGATCTGCCAGGTGTTGCACCCGGCGGAGGTGGCCGCCTCCACGGTCGTCGCGGGCACGTTCCGCACCCCGTCCGCGATGATCTTCATGGCGACGGGGGCCGCGTAGACGATGGCCGCGACGATCGCCGTGAAGCGGGTCGCGCCGAACAGCGCGAGGAACGGCACGAGATAGACGAACGGCGGCATGACCTGTGCCGCGTCCAGGGTGGGCCGGATCAGCCGGTCCACCAGCGCGCTGCGTCCCATCCAGACGCCGAAGACGACGCCGAGCAGCATCACGAGCACCGTGGCGACAAGGGTGGACGCCAGCGTCGTCATGCCGTCCGACCACACGCCGGTGCCGACCAGCAGACCCACGCAGACAGCCGTGGTGATACCGGCGCGCCAGCCGCCGAGGACGACGGCGAGCGCGATCAGTGCCGCGCCGACGAGCCACCACGGGGAGTCCGTGAGCAGCGCCTGGAACGGGTTGAGCAGACTGTTGGTGAGGGCGTCCCGGAAGGCGTTGGTGACGCCCGAGAGGTTGTCCTGCACCCAGGTGGTCACGCTGTCCGCCGTGCTCCTGATGGTGCTGCCGGTGCTCCCCTCGCCGGGGAACTCCGCGGCCCACAGATAGGTGTGGGACAGATAGGCCAGGACCGCCGTGACCGCCGCACCTGCCGCCAGCAGCGGGCGTCGCCAGGTGATGAAGCGGTTCTTCGAGCGGCGGGCGGCCTCCTCGCGTGCGCTCGCCGCGGTGGTGACCCGGTCCAGCACGATGGCCATGACGACGATGGCCAGACCCGCGTTGAAGGCCGTGCCGACGTCGAGTGTCTGGAGTGCCTGGACGACGGTCTTGCCGAGGCCGGGCGCGTCGATCAGGGCGGCGATGGTCACCATGGCCAGGGCGGCCATGATGGTCTGGTTGACGCCCATCACCACGGTCCGCTTGGACATCGGCAGCAGGACCTTCATGAGGGACTGCCGTCGCGTGGCACCCAGCGAGTCGGCTGCCTCCACCGTCGTCTCCGGGACGGAGCGGATGGCGTGCGCGGTGATGCGGATCGTCGGCGGCGCCGCGTAGATCAACGTGGCGATCGTGGCGGAGGCCGGGCCGATCTGGAAGAACAGCGTCAGCGGGGCCAGGTAGACGAAGGTCGGCATGGTCTGCATGAGGTCCAGGAAGGGCGTCACGAACCGGTTGAACCGGTCGGACAGCCCCGCCCACACGCCCAGCGGGATCGCGATCACCAGCGCCACGAAGACGGCGGAGACGGTGAGCGCCAGGGTGTCCATGCTCTCCTGCCACAGGCCCTGAAGGCCCAGGAAGGTGAAGCCGGCCACCGCCAGCAGCGCGACCCGCCAGTTGCCCACGGCCCAGGAGACATAGCCGGCGATGCCGACGACGCCGAGCCAGCCGATCTGCGGGACGGGCCGGTCGGCGGACGGCTGGGAGATCAGCTCCTGGACGAAGGTCACCAGGGAGTCGATGACCAGGCGGATCTCGTTGAAGAAGTACAGGAACAGCGGATTGGAGTTGCGGTTCGCGCCGATCGAGTCGTTGACGTCGTTGAACCAGCGGTGCAGGTCGGTCAGGTCGGCCGCCGCGAGGGCGAGTGTCTGCTTGCCGCGCAGGACGACGAACAGCACCAGCCAGACGACCAGGATGGCGCCGACCAGCATGGACCGGCTGACCTTGCGCACGCTCTTGGCGGGAGCGGGCGGCTTGACGGCCCCGGTCTTCTGCGGTTTCTCGGTCTTCTCCACGGCGACGGTCATCACGCGCCGCCTTCCTGCCCGGCGACCACCGCGAGGATCTCCTCGTCGCCGACGATGCCGAGCAGCTTGCCGTTCTCGACGACCTTGACCGGCTTGTCGGCCGCGAGCACCGCCCGGGTGGCCTCCTTCACCACGACGTCCGGGCCGAGCTCGGGGCCGTCCAGGGCGTCCCCGTCCGCCGGCGGGCGCATGATCCAGCGCAGGGTGAGCACGTCGCCGCGCGGCACGTCCTTGACGAATTCGCGGACGTAGTCGTCCGCCGGGGCGCCGACGAGCTCGTCGCCGGTGCCGCACTGGACCATCTTGCCGTCGCGCATGATCAGGATGCGGTCGCCCAGCTTGAGGGCCTCGGAGAGGTCGTGGGTGATGAACACCATCGTCTTGCCGACCTCGTGGTGCAGGCGGATGACCTCGTTCTGCATGTCACGGCGGATCATCGGGTCGAGCGCGGAGAACGGCTCGTCGAAGAAGAGCACGTCCGGGTCGCCGGCCAGCGCCCGGGCGAGGCCCACGCGCTGCTGCATGCCGCCGGACAGCTGGTCGGGGTAGGAGTTCTCGTAGCCCTCGAGGCCGACCAGCTCGACGACCTCCTGGGCCCGCTTGGTGCGCTCGGCCCTGCCCATGCCGCGGATCTCCAGGCCGAACGCCACGTTGTCCACGACGCGGCGGTGGGGCAGCAGACCGAAGTGCTGGAAGACCATGGAGAACTTGCGGCGGCGCAGGTCGCGCAGGCGTTTGTCGTCGGCCTGGCGGATGTCCTCGCCCTCGAAGACGACCTCACCGGCGGTGGGTTCGATCAGCCGGGTCAGACATCGCACCAGCGTGGACTTGCCGGAGCCGGACAGGCCCATGACGACGAAGACCTCGCCGGGCGAGACGTCGAAGTGGACGTCGCGTACGGCGGCGGTGCATCCGGTGCGGTCCATGAGCTCGCGGCGGGTGAGGCCGCACAGCTCCTCGGAGTCCGGAACCTGGTCGGCCTTCGGCCCGAACACCTTCCACAGCCTGCGCACGGATATGACCGGGGTGGAGCCCGAGTCCTGGGGCGTGCCGCGCCGCTGCGGCACCTCGGTCTGTGTGGTCACGTTCGACCTTCTTTCGGCGTTCAGCCGCGGAACCAGTGCTGCGGCCGGGGTTGGATGTTCTGCCAGATGTGCTTGGGCTCTCGGTACTCGTTCAGGCCGGTCGGTCCCAGCTCCCGGCCCACGCCCGAGTGCCCGAAGCCACCCCATTCCGCTTGCGGCACGTAGGGGTGGTAGTCGTTGATCCACACCGTGCCGTGGCGCAGCCGCCGGGCGACCCGCTGGGCCCTGCCCGCGTCCTGCGTCCACACGGCTCCGGCGAGCCCGTACTCGGTGTCGTTGGCGATGCGGACGGCATCGTCCTCGTCGGTGAAGCGCTCGATGGTCAGTACGGGTCCGAAGGACTCCTCGTGCACCACGCGCATGTCCTGTGTGCACTCGTCGAGCACGGTCGGCGGATAGTAGTGGCCGCCTGCCAGCGCGGGATCGTCCGGCCGTGTACCGCCGCAGCGTAGTACGGCGCCCTCGGCGATCCCCGCGGCGACGTAGGCGTCGACCTTCGCCAGGTGCTGTGCGGAGATCAGCGCTCCCGTCTCGGCGTCGGCGTCGAAGGGGCCGCCGAGCCGGATCTGCCGGGCCCGGCGGACGACCTCGTCGACGAACCGGTCGTGCAGGGAGTCCTCGACGATCAGCCGGGCGCCGGCCGAGCAGACCTGCCCCGAGTGCAGGAACACGGCTGTGAGGGCGAAGTCTACGGCCGTCTCGAAGTCGGCGTCGGCGAAGACGACATTGGGGTTCTTGCCGCCCAGCTCCAGCGCGACCTTCTTCACGGTCGCGGCGGCGGTGGCCATGATCCGCTTGCCGGTCTCCAGGCCCCCGGTGAAGGAGACCATGTCCACGGCGGGGTCCTCGGAGAGCGGTGCGCCCACCTCGGGGCCGGTGCCCAGGACGAGGTTGGCGACGCCGGCGGGGAGCCCGGCCTCCTCCAGTGCCTTCACCAGCAGGATCGAGCTGGAGGGGGTGAGCTCGCTGGGCTTGAGGACGATCGTGTTGCCGGCGAGCAGCGCCGGGGCGACCTTCCAGCTCGCCTGCAGCAGCGGGTAGTTCCAGGGGGTGATGAGCCCGCACACACCGACCGGCTCGTAGACGACGCGGCTCACGGCGTCGTCGCGGCCGGTGTCGATCACGCGGCCGGCGTCGGTACCCGCGAGGCCGCCGTAGTGGCGGAAGCAGGAGACGACGTCGGCGATGTCGTACTCGCTCTCCACCAGCCGCTTGCCGGTGTCCAGGGACTCGGCGCGGGCGAACGCCTTGGCGTCGCGCTCGATGATGTCGGCGGTGCGCAGCAGCAGTGCGCCGCGCTCACGCTCGGGGGTGTTCGGCCAGTGCCCCGCGTCGAAGGCGCGGCGGGCCGCGGCGATCGCCGCCTCGCTGTCGGGGCGTGTCGCCTCCGATACCGTCGCCGCGAGCGTGCCGTCGGCGGGGCACCGGATGTCCCGGTGCCCACCGGCGACCGGGTCCCGCCATTCGCCATCCACATACAGGTCTGCCACGCGACGAGCCTTTCCATGGAAATTCGTTGCGCATCGTGCACCGTATTGCTTGTGGTGGAACACAGTGGCGAATGGACAGACCGACGTCAAGAGGTTGGCGGATGACGATTTCACCATGCGTAACGTTACCCGCCCACCCTTGACCACAGGCGGCACCGAGCCGACCATGTTGCGTATCGCTCACCTTGTTGTGCAATGCGCACCGACGGAGGCCGCACATGTCCCCTCGCCCGCAACCTGGCCGTGAGTACGTCCTCACCCTCTCCTGTCCTGACAGCGCGGGGCTGGTTCACGCCGTGAGCGGCTTCCTCGTCAGGAACTCCGGAAACATTCTGGAAAGCCAGCAGTTCGACGACCGACTTCAAGGCCGCTTCTTCATGCGGGTCCACTTCGACGTTTCCGACCCGAACGTCAAGGCGGAAAGCCTGCGTTACCGGTTCGGTCCCGTGGCCCAGGCCTACGGCATCTCCTGGACCCTGAACGAAGCGGCCACGCCGACCCGGACGCTGATCATGGTGTCGAAGTTCGGCCACTGCCTGAACGACCTGCTGTTCCGCCGGCGCACCGGCGCCCTCAACATCGAGATCCCGGCGATCGTCTCCAACCACCGCGACTTCGAGAAGCTCGCGGAGACGTACGGCGTCCCCTTCCACCACATCCCGGTGACCAAGGACACCAAGCCCGATGCCGAGGCACGGCTGATGGAGCTCGTGCGTGAGCTGGACGTCGACCTGGTGGTGCTGGCCCGCTACATGCAGGTTCTCTCCGACGACCTGTGCAAGGAGCTGGAGGGCCGCGCCATCAACATCCACCACTCCTTCCTCCCCAGCTTCAAGGGCGCACGCCCCTACGACCAGGCCTACCAGCGCGGAGTCAAGCTGGTCGGCGCGACGGCGCACTATGTGACCTCTGACCTGGACGAGGGGCAGATCATCGAGCAGGACGTGGTCCGCGTGGACCACTCGCTCGACCCCGGCGACCTGGTGACGGTCGGGCGGGACGTCGAGGCGCAGGTCCTCGCACACGCGGTGAAGTGGCACAGCGAGAGCCGCGTGATGGTGGACGGCAACCGCACGGTGGTCTTCCGCTGAGCCGCACGCGCAGGGGGGCGGGACCGGCATCCGGTCCCGCCCTTGTCGTATACGGCGCCGGGAGCACCGAACCAGGTCACAGGGGCTGCTGGAGAAACGCGATGAGCGCGGCCGTGAGCTCCGCGGGGGCGTCCTCCTGGACGAGGTGGCCCGCGCCGGAGATGGGTTCGAACCGCGCGCCGGGGACGAGAGCGGCGAGCTCACGCCCCTTCGCCACCGGGATCCAGGTGTCGTCCTCGCCCCAGCAGACGAGCACGGGGATGCCGATCTCGCCGTACCGGCCCTGGATCTCGTCGGTGTAGCGCTGGTCGGCCTGGGCGATCTGCCGGTAGAAGGCAGCCTGGCCGGGGTCGTTCAACCAGGGCTCGACGAGTCGGTCGAGGACCGCGGGGTGAAGCCCCCGGCTGCTGGCGGAACCGACGTACTCGCGCACCAGGGCGCGGTGGAGTACGGAGGGCAACTGTTCGAAGACCTCGGAGTGCTCGCCGACCAGCCGGAAGAACGGGGAACCCCACGGTGCCAGCGCAACCGGATCGACCAGCGCGAGGGCCCGGTAGGTGGTGCCGTGCAGGAGATGCGCCCGCAAAGCGACGGCACCGCCGAAGTCGTGGGCGACCACGAGCGGTCGCTCCAGGCCCCAGTGGCCCAGGAGTTCGGTGAAGACGCGGCCCTGGGCGGCCAGGGACACCTCCTGTCCCGCGGCCTTCTCGGAGGTGCCGTAGCCGGGCATGTCCCAGACGAACACCTGATGGTCACGGGCGAGCGAGCGGGCCACGGCACGCCAGACGTACGACGAGAACGGCGTGCCGTGCAGCAGGACGACCGGGGGCCGGCCGGCGTGCCCCAGCCGGTCCCAGCGGACGTCACCCGAGGTGCTGGTGAAGGTTCGGGTCAGCTGCCATTCGGTGTCTGTTGTCATCCTTCTCCCGGTTCAGCCGCCCAACCGGTCCAGCAGCGCGCGGCGCCACCGCTCCGTCTCGGCGATCTGGTTGAACGTGAACAGGTGCAGGCCCGCCACCCCCGCCGAGGGTGCGGTGAGGGCCTCCTCCGTGCGGGTCAGCAGCCGTTCGGGCGCATACCCACCGGGAGCCGCGAAACGCACGAACCACGAAGCGTGTTTCGTCAGGAAGCGCGTCGACTCCCCCACCCCGATCTTCGTGGCCATCGCCAGCAGCTTCGCCCGCTGCACGGGCCCCGCGACGCCCACATGGACCGGCAGGGTGATGTCCCGGCGCCGTATACGAACGAGCCACTCCCCCAGCACCCGCGGGTCGAAGCACAAGTTGCTCACGATGTAGGTGGCGTGCTCGCGCTTGTCCCACATCGCCTGGATGGTGATGTCGTCGTGGATGATCGGATGACTCTCGGGGTAGCCGGTGACGCCGACACGGGCGAAGGGTCTGCCCAGCTCGCTCAGCCCGCGCAGCACTGGCAGGGCCCCGTCGTAGACCCCGGCCGGCGGGTCGGAGTCGCCGGCGGGGACGAAGACGTCGTCCACGCCGGACTCGCGGAGCCGGGCCGTGACCTCCTTCAGGTGCACGTCGTCCCGCAGCAACCGCGCCGGCACGTGCGGAACGACCCGGTAGCCGTGCGCTGCGAGCCGGCCGGCGAGGTCGAGGGTCGGCTCCAGGCCCTTGACCGGAGACGCCGTCACAGTGACGACGACGTCGCGCGGGACATGGGCGAGGACCTTGTCCTCGGTCGCCTTCGCGGGCAGCACCTCGTAGCGGACGCTGTTCAGCAGCGCCCGGAGTCCTGTGGCACCCAACTCCTACTCCGCCTGCTTCTGGACGTCACGGTGGCGGTAGTACGCGGCCTTCGAGGGCGCCTGCGGTTCCTTGCCGAGAATGAGGTCGGCGGCCTTTTCGGCGATCATCATCACGGGAGCATAGATGTTGCCGTTGGTGACGTAGGGCATCACCGACGCGTCCACCACGCGCAGGCCCTCCACGCCGTGCACCTGCATGCTGGTGGGGTCGACGACCGCCATGTCGTCGGTGCCCATCTTGCAGGTGCAGGACGGGTGCAGGGCCGTCTCGCCGTCCTTGGCCACCCACGCGAGGATCTCCTCGTCGGTCTCCACCGATGGTCCGGGTGAGACCTCCCCGTCGTTGTAGGGGGCGAGCGCGGGCTGGTTGAGAAGCTTGCGGGCCACCCGGATCGCCTCGACCCACTCGCGGCGGTCCTGCTCGGTGGAGAGGTAGTTGAAGCGCAGGGCCGGGTGCTCGCGCGGATCCCTGCTCTTGATCTTCACCGAACCGATGGCGTCGGAGTACATGGGCCCGACGTGCACCTGGTAACCGTGGCCGCCGGCCGGCACGGAACCGTCGTAACGGACCGCGATGGGCAGGAAGTGGAACATCAGGTTGGGGTAGTCCACGTCCTCGTTGCTGCGGGCGAAGCCGCCGGCCTCGAAGTGGTTGGTCGCGGCCGGGCCCTTCCGGAACAGCCACTGCAGGCCGATGAAGGGGGCCCGCCACTTCGCCAGGTACGGCTGCATGGAGACGGGTTGCTTGCAGGCGTACTGGATGTACACCTCCAGGTGGTCCTGCATGTTCTCGCCGACGCCGGGGAGGTCGTGGACGACGTCGATGCCGAGCGCGCGCAGTTCCTCGGCGTTGCCGACACCCGAGAGCTGGAGCAGCTGCGGGGAGTTGATGGCGCCGCCGCAGAGGATGACCTCCTTGGCGCGGACCTGCTGGAGTGCGCCCCGGCCGCGCTGGTACTCGACACCTACGGCGCGCTTGCCCTCGAAGAGGACGCGGGTGACCAGGGAGCGGGTCCTGACGGTGAGGTTCGGCCGCTTCATCGCGGGCTTGAGATACGCCTTCGACGCCGAGAGCCGGCGCCCGCGATGGACATTCCGGTCGAACTTGGCGAAACCTTCCTGCCGGTAGCCGTTGACGTCGTCCGTGGGCGCGTAACCCGCTTCCTGCGTGGCCTTGAGGAAGGCATCGAAGAGGGGGTTGGACGCCGGGCCCCGTTCGAGGACGAGGGGGCCGTCGTGGCCGCGGAACTCGTCGTCAGGATCGGCCGCCAGACAGTTCTCCATACGCCGGAAGTACGGCAGACAGTGCGCGTAGTCCCAGGTCTCCATGCCGGGATCGGCGGCCCAGCGCTCGTAGTCCATGGGGTTGCCGCGCTGGAAGATCATGCCGTTGATGCTGCTGGAGCCGCCCAGCACCTTGCCGCGCGCGTGGTAGACGCGCCGGCCGCCCATGTGGGGCTCGGGCTCGGACTCGTACTTCCAGTCGTAGAACCGGCTGCCGATGGGGTAGGTCAGCGCCGCGGGCATGTGGATGAAGACATCCCACGGATAGTCCGACCGGCCGGCCTCCAGGACCAGCACCCGGTTGGCCGGGTCCGCGGAGAGCCGGTTCGCCAGTGCACTGCCGGCCGAACCGCCACCGACGATGACGAAGTCGTATTGCACAGGAGCCATGGTGCCTCGTCTCGCTCGCGCCGTAGATATGCGAGGCATGCTAGACCCGGTCGCGTCATACGCACCAGGTTGCGAACAGCGCAACTTCAGGATCTTGATTTCAGCGGCGTTACTTGCAGTGGTGTTGTTTACTACGCGTATAGTTTCACTGTGAGCAACTACAGCCCTGACACGGAAACGTCGAATTCACATGCCGGCGGCGTGCAGTCGGTGGACCGCGCCATCAGCGTCCTGGAGATCCTCGCTCAGCGTGGTGAGGCGGGCGTGAGCGAGGTGGCGGGCGAGATCGAGGTGCACAAGTCGACCGCCTTCAGGCTGCTCGGCGCGCTGGAGGCACGCGGTCTGGTGGAGCAGGCCGGCGAGCGCGGCAAGTACCGGCTCGGCTTCGGCATCGTCCGCCTGGCGGGCGCCGTCACCGGCCGTATCGACATCACCCAGCAGGGCCGGCCGGTCTGCGAACGTCTCGCCGAGGAGCTCGGCGAGACCGTCAACATCGCCGTCATGCAGGAGCACTACGCGATCAACCTGTACCAGGTGCGCGGTCCCGGAGCCATCACCGCGCACAACTGGGTCGGCCAGCTGACTCCCCTGCACGCCACCTCCAGCGGCAAGATCCTGCTGGCGCATCTGCCCAGCAAGGAGCGCGCCGCGCTGCTGTCCTCCGTCGGCATGAAGAAGGTCACCCCGCGCACCATCACCGCCAAGACGAAGCTCGAGAAGAACCTCGCCGAGGCGCGGGAGCGCGGCTACGCCTTCACCCTGGAGGAGTTGGAGGTCGGTCTGCACGCGATGGCCGCCCCGGTCCGCAACCGGGACGGCGACGTCATCGCGGCGCTGAGCGCCTCCGGGCCCGGCTACCGGCTCACCGAGGAGCGCCTGCACGAGCTCTCCCCCGTGCTGCTCAAGGGCGCCCAGGAGATCAGCCACCGGATGGGCTACCTGGGCTGAGTCACCCCTGGGGGGTGCCGAGGCGCTCGTTCACCCAGTCGTGAAACGCGCCGATGTGGTGCTCGCTGGGCACCAGCACGCCACCCTTGGCATACATCCGCGAACTCATTCCGGGCTGAGTGCGCTCGCAGGCGTCGAAGTCCTGCTGGTTGACCCGGTGGAAGAGTTCCACGGACCGGCTGACGTCCTTGCCGCTCTCGACGACGTGCGGGAGGTACAGCCAGTCGCACTCGACGATCGTGCGGTCCACGGACACCGGGTACATCCGGTGGAAGATCACGTGGTCGGGCACGAGATTGATGAAGACCTGCGGCCGGACGGTGATCGCGTAGTAGCGGCGGTCCTGGTCGTCGGCGACCCCGGGAATGCGGTCCAGCCCCTCCGAGCCGTCGACGGTGAAGCCCTGGACCTCGTCACCGAACTCCGCGCCGTGACCCACGTAGTACTGGGCGGCGTAGCCGTCCGCGAACTCCGGGAGCACCTCGGTGAGTTCGGGGTGGATCGTGGCGCAGTGTCCGGGAGCACCTCGGTGAGTTCGGGGTGGATCGTGGCGCAGTGGTAGCACTCCATGAAGTTCTCGATGATGAGCTTCCAGTTCGCCTTCACGTCGTAGACGATCCGCTTGCCGACGGAGAGGTTGTCGATGTCGTAGCGCTCGATCGACTCGACGTCGCCGAGGCGGGCGACGATCTCCCCGATGACGTCCTCCTCGAAGGAGGGCGGGTTCTCCGCGAGACAGACCCACACATAGCCGAGCCACTCGCGCACGGCCACGCTCACCAGTCCGTACTCGGTACGGCCCACGTCGGGCATCTTGGTGAGGTTGGGCGCCGCGACGAGCTTGCCGTTCAGGTCGTACGTCCAGGCGTGGTACGGGCACTGGAAGGCCCGCTTGACCTCGCCGGTCTCCTCGGTGCAGAGCTTGGCGCCGCGGTGCCGGCACACGTTGAAGTACGCACGGATGCCGTTGTCCCTGGCCCGGGTGACGAGGATGCTCTCGCGGCCCACGTCGACGGTGCGGAAGGCGCCGGGCTTGGCCAACTCGGAGGCCCGCGCGACGCAGAACCACATGGTCTCGAATATGTGCTCCTGCTCTTGGGCGAAGAACTCCGGGTCCGTGTAGGAGGAGCCGGGGAGAGTGGCGATCAGGCTGTCCGGCAGGCTGGTCGAGGTCACGGTGCACTCCTCGGGAGAACGTCGTGGAGGGGTCATTCACGCGCCGGGAAGAGCGACTCCGGACGGTGTTGTGTATAGAGCAACGCTGCGTGCTATATGCAACCGCAGCATGGGATGCCGCTGGGGCGGTGTCAAGATGCCGGCGGGGTCAAGATGCGGCGGTATCAGGACGCGGTGGCGGCGAGCTGCTTGCGCCAGCGCGTGAACAGCCGCGGCTGGTTCATCCCGAGCACGGCGACCGGGCTCCCGGCCCGCCGGTAGACGGCCAGGACGTCGCGGTCGTCCGCGGTGCCGGCCTCGACGGTGACGGTGTCCGCGCCGACCGCGTGACCCGCGAACTGGATCTTCACACCGTACTGGTCGGACCAGAAGTACGGCGGCCGGGGCACCCCCGGTTCCACCGCACCGCCCGCCAGCAGGGTGGCGACCGCGGCGTCGGGCCGTTCCCGTGCGCCGGTCCAGTGCTCGACGCGGCGATGGTGACCCGCGCGCGGGTCGTACCAGTTGGCACAGTCGCCGACCGCGACCACGCCGGCCAGGCTGGTGCGGCCGTCGGCGCCGCACTTGACGCCGTTGTCGAGGGCGATGCCGGATCCTTCCAGCCACTCGACGTTCGGGCGTGCGCCCACACCGACGACGACGATGTCGGCGGGGATGCTGCGCCCGTCCTCCAGCAGGACGGCGTCGACGCGGGTCTCCCCGCTCAGCCCCTTGACGCCCACACCGCACTCCAGCCGTACGCCGTGGTCGGCGTGGAGAGCGGAGACGATGGCTCCCATGGTCTCGCCGAGCGGTCCGGCGAGCGGTGTCGGGGCGGCCTCGACGACGGTCACGTCGAGGCCGAGGGTGTAGGCGGTGGAGGCGACCTCGGCTCCGATGAAGCCTCCGCCGATCACCACCAGCCGTCCTCCGCGGGACAGTTCGTCCCGCAGGGCGCGGGCGTCGTCCAGGGTGCGCAGGGTGTGCACTCCGGCCAGCCCCTCGGAGCCGGGCAGCGTGCGTGCCGCGGCGCCCGTCGCGATGACGACGCCGTCGGCCTGCACCTCCCGCCCGTCGGCGAGCCGCAGGGTACGTGCCGCGTGGTCGAGCCCGGTGGCACGGACGCCGAGCAGCCACTCCGCCCGCAGGTCCTCGCCGTCGGACTCCAAGGCGAGTTCGGCCTCACCGAGCGTGCCGGCCAGGAACTCCTTGGACAGCGGAGGCCTGTCGTACGGGCGGTGGAGTTCGTCTCCGATGACGACCAGCCGGCCGTCGTAGCCCTGCTTGCGCAGTGAGCGCGCCGCCGACAGGCCGGCCAGCGAGGCGCCGACCACGGCGACCGTCCTCACGCGGGACCCCCGGCGAGCCGGGCCGAGATGCAGGGCGGCAGGTTGGGCGCGTCGGTGGACAGCCGGACGTAGATCATGCCGTCCTCGACGACGACCTCGTGCGTCCGGACCGGGAGCTTGGCCGGCGGGGCGTCGACCGCGCCGGTCCTCAGGTCGAACTTGGAGGCATGCAGCGGGCATTCCACCTCGCAGCCCTCCAGCCAGCCGTCGGCGAGCGACGCGTCCTGGTGGGTGCAGGTGTCGTCGATGGCAAAGAGTTCACCGTCGTCGGTGTGGAACACCGAAACCGGCGGATCGATGTCGAGCCGGTGGGCCTCGCCCTGGGGGAGATCCTCAAGACGGCACGCGGGAATCATCATGACACCTCGGGTGCGTATAGCGAAACGGATTGCGGTAAGCGCAACATCAGTCTGAGGTCGCCCTGAACCCTTGTCAAGGTATGCAGAGGGCACTCTGGGCCGCTGATTTCGTTGCGCGATGGAAAACTCAACTCACATAGAACAACAACAGCCCGCCGCATCGGCTCGCGGTGGCCGCGAGCCGAGGGCGGGCGCTCAACAGGTCGCCAGGGGGCGTCAGAAGCCGCGGTCGATCCACTCCTGGAGGTGCGGGGCCTCGGCGGCGATGCTGGTCGTGTCCCCGTGTCCGGTGTGCACGACAGTCTCTGCGGGCAGCGTCAGCAGCCGGTCCCGGATCGACTCGACGATGGTCGGGAAGTGGCTGTACGACCGCCCTGTCGCCCCTGGCCCGCCGGCGAACAGCGTGTCACCGCTGAAGAGCGCGGTGAGGGCCGGGGCGTGCAGGCAGACCGCCCCGGGGGCGTGGCCCGGTGTGTGCACCACGGTGAGCTCGACGCCGGCCACCGAGATGCCCTGGCCGTCGGCCAGTTCGGCGTCCGGCGCCCGGTCGGGGTGGGTCTGCTTCCACAGCGGCAGGTCGTCCGGGTGGAGCAGGACCGGGGCGCCCGTGCGCGCCGCGAGTTCGGGCGCGGCGTCGATGTGGTCGTTGTGCGCGTGGGTGCACACGATCGCGACGAGGCGCCGGTCGCCGACGGCCTCGGCGATGGCGTCGGCGTCGTGCGCGGCGTCGATGACGATCGCCTCGCTGTCGTCGCCGACGATCCACACATTGTTGTCGACGTCCCAGGTGCCGCCGTCCAGCGAGAACGTCCCGGAGGTGACGAGGTGTTCGATGCGGGCGGCCATCAGAGGACCACCACCGAGCGCAGCACGTCGCCGTGGTGCATCCGCTCGAAGGCCTTCTCGACCTCGTCCAGCGCGATCGTCTCCGTGACGAAGGCGTCCAGGTCGAGCCGACCCTGGAGGTAGAGGTCGATCAGCATCGGGAAGTCGCGGGAGGGCAGGCAGTCGCCGTACCAGGAGGACTTCAGGGAGCCGCCGCGGCCGAAGACGTCCAGCAGTGGCAGTTCGAGCTTCATCTCGGGGGTGGGCACGCCGACCAGGACGACGGTGCCGGCGAGGTCGCGGGCGTAGAAGGCCTGCTTGTACGTCTCCGGGCGGCCGACCGCCTCGATGACGACGTCCGCGCCGTGGCCGCCGGTCAGCTCGCGGATCGCCTCGACCGCGTCGTTCTCCTTGGAGTTGACGGTGTGGGTCGCGCCCAGCTTCTCGGCGGTCTCCAGCTTGCGGTCGTCGATGTCGACCGCGATGACCTTCGCCGCGCCCGCCAGGTTCGCCCCGGCGATCGCCGCGACCCCGACACCGCCACAGCCGATGACGGCGACCGAGTCACCCCGGCCGACCTTGCCGGTGTTGATGGCCGCGCCGATGCCCGCCATCACGCCGCACCCCAGCAGACCTGCGGCGGCGGCCGATGCGGTCGGGTCGACCTTGGTGCACTGCCCGGCGGCGACCAGCGTCTTCTCCGCGAAGGCGCCGATACCCAGCGCCGGCGACAACTCGGTGCCGTCGAGCAAGGTCATCTTCTGCTTGGCGTTGTGGGTGTTGAAGCAGTACCACGACTCCCCGCGCAGACAGGCACGGCACTGACCGCACACCGCACGCCAGTTGAGGATCACGAAGTCGCCCGGCGCGACGTCGGTGACCCCCTCCCCCACCGACTCCACGACACCCGCGGCCTCATGGCCCAGCAGGAAGGGGAAGTCGTCGTTGATGCCGCCCTCGCGATAGTGCAGATCGGTGTGGCAGACCCCGCAGGCCTCGATCTTCACCAGCGCCTCACCCGGACCCGGGTCAGGCACGATGATCGTTTCCAGGCTGACGGGGGCGCCCTTGCCCCGCGCGACGACAGCACGGACCTGGTGCGTCATGGCCACTCCTCGGCTGGTCGAGACTTGAATCAGATGTTGCTCATTACGGCACACATCTCACGTGTCGCAACACAGCATCGTTGAGTGCCGACCGGCGGTCAAGCAGCGCGACGAGGTTGCCTCGGCCGGGCGGGATCGCGGTCGGAGCAGCACGAACGCCCGGCGGGGCCGTGGCCGACCAAGTCGGTGCCACGACCCCGCCGGGCGCGGGTCCGGCCGCTCTCAGGGAGCGGAGGCGGAAGTGGACTGCGTGGGTTGTGGGGACCTCTGGGAGTGGTCGGCCTCCGTGTCGTCGGAGGGCGTGCAGGGACCGATGCGGAGTTCGAAGTCGCCGTCGTACTTCTCATGGCCGGCGATGACAGCCGATTCGATGGCCTCCTTGCCGATGCGCCCGCGGATGATGAGCGGATCCTGGCGCAGATCTCGGGTGAGGGCGATACACAGGCCGACCATCACCAGTGTGAAGGGGGCCGCCGCGAGAATGGTGAGGTTCTGCAGGCCGGTGAGCGCGTCGCCCTTGCCGCCGCCGATGAGCAGCATGATCGCGGCGACCGCTCCGGTCAGCACGCCCCAGAAGACGACGACACCCCGGGTCGGTTCCAGGGATCCGCGCTGCGAGAGCGTACCCATCACGATCGAGGCGGCGTCGGCGCCGGAGACGAAGAAGATGCCGACGAGGATCATCACCACCACGCTGGTGATCGTGGCGACCGGGTACTGCTGGAGCACGTCGAAGAGCTGGCCCTGGGCGGTCGAGGCGTCGCTGAGACGCTTCTCGTCATGGAGGTGCATCGCCGAGCCGCCGAAGATGGCGAACCACAGCAGGCTGACGGTGCTGGGCACCAGGATGACCCCGCCCACGAACTGCCGGATGGTCCGGCCACGGCTGATGCGCGCGATGAACATGCCGACGAAGGGCGTCCACGAGATCCACCAGGCCCAGTAGAAGACCGTCCAGCCGGCCAGCCAGTCGGCGACGCCCTCACCGCTGGACGCCTCGGTACGCCCGATCATCTGGGTCAGGTCGCCGAGGAAGGCGCCGATGGAGGTGGGCAGCAGGTCGAGGATGAAGATGGTCGGCCCGACGAGGAACACGAAGACCGCCAGGGTCACCGCCAGCACCATGTTGATGTTGGACAGCCACTGGATGCCCTTCTCGATCCCGGACACCGCCGAGGCGACGAACGCCACGGTCAGCACCGCGATCACGGCGACCAGCAGGCCGGTGCCGACGGATCCCAGCCAGCCCAGTCCGGTGAAGCCGCTGCCGATCTGCAGGGCGCCGAGGCCCAGGGAGGCCGCGGAGCCGAAGAGGGTGGCGAAGATGGCGAGGATGTCGATGATCCGGCCGCCCCAGCCGTTGGCGCGCCGCTCACCGATCAGCGGCGTGAACACGGCACTGATCAGCTGCCGGCGGCCGCGCCGGAAGGTGCTGTAGGCGATGGCCAGACCCACGACCGCGTACATCGCCCACGGGTGGAGCGTCCAGTGGAAGAGGGTGGTGGCCATGGCGGTCTCCATGGCCTCGTTGGCGTCGGCGGGGTCGGTGCCCGGCGGTGGCGTGACGAAGTGCGACAGCGGTTCGCTCACGCCGTAGAACATCAGGCCGATGCCCATGCCCGCGCTGAACATCATGGCTATCCACGAGACCGTGCGGAACTCGGGCTCCTCACCCTCCTTACCGAGGGTGATCCGCCCGTAACGGCTCATCGCCAGCCACAGGGCGAAGACCACGAAGCCCGAGGCGGCGAGGACGAAGGCCCAGCCGCCGTTTCGGATGGTCCCGTCAAGGAGCTTGCCGGACACGCTCTCCAGCGTGTCGGTCGCGGTGGCTCCCCACACGACGAAGGCGAGGGTGAGCGCCGCGGCGACACCGAAGACGACCAGGTCGGTCCGGGGGCCTGCGGATACCGCTGGGCTTCCTGGCAGATCAGCGTCGACGGGATGGCTTCGGCTCCCGTCCCTTTCGCGGGTATTGTTCATAAACTCGTCCTTTCCACAGACGGCAGTGGAGTCTTAGTCGCGGACGACGACAGGAGGACTCGTCGGTGATTCCGCCTGACCGACTGACACGCCGGAGCGGATGGGAGAACGACGAGAGAAGGAGTGGCGGAGCGGCCGCCGACATGCGTCGTTGCGGATAATGCAGTGGAATTCACTATGAGCAACAACCCTCTGGGCCTTGGGGAGGGCTGTCAAGGGGTCGGACGTGCAGAGTTGCCCTACCGCAACCCGACCGGCCACCGTGAACGGCAGCGAGACGGAACCCCGGCAGGGCAAACCGTCAGCAGCCCGCGCGCGAGGACGTTCCGGGGCTGCGCCGATACCCACCCGACGCCACCGTCAGCAACCGCCGGGCTTTCAGCTGCGTCTCGGGCCACTCGCGCTCGGGGTCGGAACCCCAGGTGATCCCCGCCCCGGTACCGAAGCGCAGTAACGGGCCGCCGGCAGCAGTGCCGTCGATCCAGAACGTGCGGATACCGACGGCGAGTTGAGCACTGGACTTGGGGGCGCCCGTGACGGACCCGGGCGGGAAGGTGCCTGCGAGCAGCTCCGGCCATCCGGCGTGTTCGGCGAGTTCGCCGCGCACGGTGGACACCAGGTGCACCAGGTCGACGATCATGACGTTCCCGGCGTGGTCCTTCTCCAGGAGGTCCGCGGCGGTCCGGCCGGTGCCCTTGATGGGGCCGGACTCCCGTAAGGCCGTCGCGGCGGAGGAAGAGCTCGGGCG
This sequence comes from Streptomyces regalis, assembly GCF_001509475.1. GTDB lineage: Bacteria > Actinomycetota > Actinomycetes > Streptomycetales > Streptomycetaceae > Streptomyces > Streptomyces regalis. The sequence goes on along the minus strand of NZ_LLZG01000414.1, from coordinate 31,682 downwards.
AGGCCGTGGCGATCTCCACACCGTGCGCCGGGAGGCGCACCGTGCCGGCGTACGGCGCCGGGTTGCCCCGGGCCAGTAAGGCGGTGAGGGCGTCGACGTCCGCCCGTTCCGGGTCGGGCAGCGGCGCGGACAGGACCCGGCACAGGTTCGCCTGGTACACCTCGCCGGCCGCGATGTGCTCACGGCAGCATCGATCATGCGGCTCCGCCGCGGGGCCGGACCCCGGCGATGCAGGCGGCCCGGTCGAGGGAGGACGTCCAGGCGTCCGGGTCCGGGCCGCGCCACGCCCCGGGCTCGGCGGCGGGCACGGGCGCGCGGCGTACGTCTCCGAAGCGCGCACACCAGGCGCCCCTCGAAGTCGGCGGCCACGGCCCAGAAACCGGTGGAGTCCAGGGCCGCGGGATCGCTGGTCACGTCCCGGAGATCGGTGGCGAGGAGATCGCCGAAGCGGGCCAGTGGGGCACGGTCGTACACGGGGCCGCTCATCGGTCACCGCCTCTTGGGAAGGGAACGGTCGCCCGGCGGGGCGGTCACACGCGCCGGGCGAGAAGTGGGCTACGCGTCGGCGGACCGCGGTTCCAGCCGGACGACGACGGACTTGGACGTGGGGGTGTTACTGATGGCCGCCGTGGAGTCCAGCGGTACGAGGACGTTGGTCTCGGGGAAGTAGGCGGCGCAGCACCCGCGGGGCGTCGGATACGACACGGTCCGGAAGGAGGGCGCCCTGCGCTCCACGCCGTCGCCGTACTCGCTGACGATGTCGACGAGGTCCCCGTCGGCGAGGCCGCGCTCGGTGAGGTCGTCAGGGTGCAGGAAGAGGACCCGGCGGCCCTGGTGGACGCCGCGGTAGCGGTCGTCCAGGCCGTAGACGGTGGTGTTGTACTGGTCGTGGGAGCGGAGCGTCTGCAGCAGCAGCCGGCCCGGCGGGACCTTGGGGCTCTCCAGCACGTTGGCGGTGAAGTTGGCCAGGCCGGTGGCGGTCGTGAACCGGCGCTCGTCGCGGGGCGGGTGCGGCAGGGCGAAGCCGCCCGGCTGCCGTACCCGGGTGTTGAAGTCCTCGAAGCCGGGGATCACGCGTTCGATGCGGTCGCGGATGCAGTCGTAGTCCGACGCGAAGTCCTCCCACGGCACCTGCGGGCCCGCTTCCCCGAGGGCGGCGCGGGCCATCCGGCAGATGATCGCGACCTCGCTCAGCAGATGCTCGGACGCGGGCGCGAGCCGCCCTCGCGAGAGGTGCACCATGCCCATGGAGTCCTCCACCGTGACCAGTTGGGGCCCGCCCGGCCGCAGGTCGGCCTCGGTCCGGCCGAGGCACGGAAGGATCAGCGCCTGCTCCCCGGCGATGACATGCGAGCGATTGAGCTTGGTCGAGATCTGGACCGTGAGGCGGCACCTGCGCAACGCCTGCTCGGTCAGGTCGGTGTCCGGGGCCGCGGCGACGAAGTTGCCGCCCAGCGCGACGAAGACCCGTACGTCGCCGTCGCGCATGGCGCGGATGCTGTCCACCGCGTCGTGCCCGTGGTGCCGCGGGGGCGTGAACGCGAACTCGGCGCCGAGCGCGTCCAGGAACGCGCCGTCCGGCTTCTCGTAGATGCCCATCGTGCGGTCGCCCTGCACGTTGGAATGCCCACGTACCGGGCAGAGGCCGGCGCCCGGGCGGCCGATGTTGCCGCGCAGCAGAAGGAAGTTGACGACGTCCCGGATGGTGGGCACGGAGTGCTTGTGCTGGGTGAGTCCCATCGCCCAGCAGACGACGATCTTCTCGGCGGCCAGCACCTGGCGGAACGCTTCCCGGATCTCCTCCTCGGGCAGCCCGGTGGCCTGAAGGATCTCCTCCCACGACGCCTTGCGGGCGTGCTCGGCGAACTCCTCGAAGCCATGCGTGTACCGCTCGATGAACGAGGTGTCCAGGCAGGTGCCCGGCGCCTCGTCCTCCGCCTCCAGCAGCAGCCGGTTGAAGGCCTGGAACAGCGCCTGGTCTCCACCCAGCCTGATCTGGAGGAACTGGTCCGCCAACTTCGTGCCGCCGCCGATGACGCCGGAGGGCTTCTGAGGATTCTTGAACCGGAGCAGCCCCGCCTCGGGCAGCGGGTTCACGGCGATGACGCGAGCGCCCCGCTGCTTGGCCGTCTCCAGCGCGGAGAGCATCCGGGGGTGGTTGGTGCCGGGGTTCTGGCCGACCACGAGGATGAGGTCGGCCTCGTAGAGGTCCTCCAGGCTGACGCTGCCCTTGCCGATGCCGATGGTCTCCGTCAGGGCCGAACCGCTGGACTCGTGGCACATGTTGGAGCAGTCCGGCAGGTTGTTGGTGCCGAGCATGCGGACGAAGAGCTGGTAGAGGAACGCGGCCTCGTTGCTCGCCCGTCCGGAGGTGTAGAAGGCGGCCTGGTCCGGGTGGTCGAGCGCGGCGAGTTCGCGGGCGATCACGGCGAACGCGTCGTCCCAGGAGATCGGCCGGTAGCGGTCGTCGCCGGCCGGGCGGTACATGGGGTGGGTGAGGCGCCCTTGCTGCCCGAGCCAGTAGTCACTGCGCGGGAGCAGATCCTCCAGGGTGTGCTCGGCGAAGAAGTCCGGGGTGACCCGGCGCACGGTGGCCTCCTCGGCCACGGCCTTGGCCCCGTTCTCACAGAACTCCGCCCGGTGGCGGTGTTCCGGTTCGGGCCAGGCGCAGCCGGGACAGTCGAAGCCCTCCTTCTGATTGACCCGGAGCAGAGTGAGCAGGCTGCGGCGGGCCCCCATCTGTTCGCCGGCGTGCCGCAGCGAGGAGGTGACCGCGGGGAGGCCGGCGGCGTACTCCTTCGGAGGGCCGACCCGCAGACGGGCGTCGCCGGGGTCCTCGGCAGGTGGCTTGCGAGTCATCTGTAGCGCTGCTCCGCGGTGTAGGGAATCTGGACGGGACTGCACCTGTGCGCGAGTTGCATATGGAGCAACTGTATTGCCATACGCAACGCAACTAAGGAACCCCGCCCCACGAACTCCTGTCAAGACCCACACCGGAACCCGGTCGGCGCAAGACGGGGCACTCCGGCCACCGCCTCGGGGAATCACCCCCCGTCACCGGCTGTTGTCGGGGGTACCAGCCCTGCCCGAACCCCAAGGAGGCCGCGCGTGTACGGCGACCCGGCGACAGTCCGCAAGATCCTCACCGAGCTCGGTGACACCTGGGCCATCGTGGGCCTGTCGACGAACCAGCGGCGTGCGGCCTACGGGGTCGCCGACGTCCTCCAGCGCTTCGGCAAGCGCATCGTGCCCGTGCACCCGAAGGCGGAGACGGTCCACGGGGAACAGGGATATCCCTCCCTGGAAGCGATCCCCTTCGAAGTCGACGTCGTCGACGTGTTCGTCAACAGCGACCTCGCCGGGGCCGTCGCCGACGAAGCCGCGGCCATCGGCGCCAAGGCCGTCTGGTTCCAGCTCGGCGTCATCGACGAGGCCGCCTACGACCGCACCCGCGCCGCCGGCCTCGACATGGTCATGGACCGCTGCCCGGCGATCGAGATCCCGCGCCTGGGCTAGGTGTGCCGTTCGGGAACGTTGGTGACGGGCGATACGCCGCCGAGCACCGAGCCCGCACCGAGCGACCCCGGAGCCCTCCCCTCCCCACGTCAGCCGCCCCATAATGCTCGGGTGACTTCCACCTCCCCCCACACCAACTCCGTTGCCCCGCAACGCTTTCCGGTCGTCATCGTCGGCGCCGGTCCCGCCGGCCTCACCATCGGCAACATCCTGCGGGCGGCGTCCGTCGACTGTCTGGTCCTGGAGACCGAGACACGCCGGTTCATCGAGCAGCGGCCGCGCGCCGGGGTCCTCGAGGAGTGGGCCGTACGCGGACTTGAGCAGCGGGGCCTCGCGGACACCTTGCTGGAGCGGGCACAGCGGCACACCGAGTGCGAGTTCCGGTTCGCCGGGGAGCGCTACCGGTTCGCGTACGGGGAGCTCACGGGGGTTCACCACTGGGTCTACCCCCAGCAGTTGCTGGTGACGGACCTGGTGCGCGAGTACGTGGACGTGCGCGGCGGCGCCGTACGCTTCGGCGTGCGGGACGTGGAGCTGCACGACCTCGACACCGACCGCCCCTCGGTGTCGTACACCTGCCCTCAGACGGGTCGACGGGAGGTCGTGCACGGTGACTTCGTCGCCGGCTGCGACGGGGCGCGCGGGGTGACGCGCACGGCGCTGCCGGCCGACCGTGCCCATATCTCCCGCAGTGACTACGGCGTCGGCTGGCTGGCGCTGCTCGCCGAGGCGCCGCCGTCCTCCGACTGTGTCCTGTTCGGCATGCATCCGAACGGGTTCGCCGGGCACATGCCGCGCAGCGCCGAGGTGACCCGCTACTACCTCGAGTGCCCGCCCGGCGACAACCCGGAGAACTGGTCGCACGACAGGGTCTGGACGGAGCTGCAGCAGCGGCTCGGGGCGAACGGCGCGCCGCCGCTGACGGAGGGGCGGCTGATCGAGAAGCGCGTCCTCGACATGCACAACTACGTGATCGAGCCCATGGTGTTCGGCCGCCTCTTCCTCGCCGGCGACGCCGCCCACCTGACCGCCCCCATCGCCGCCAAGGGCATGAACCTCGCCCTGCACGACGCCTTCCTGCTCGGCGACGGCCTTGTCGCCCACCTCACGAAGGGCGACGGCACCGGGCTGGACGGCTACTCGGAGGCCTGTCTCGGCCGGGTGTGGGACTACCAGGAGTTCTCCCACTGGCTCTCCGAGGTCTACCACGGCACGTCATCGGGCGATCCCTACCGCGCCGGCACCACCCTGGCCCGTCTCCGCCGCATCTTCGGCTCTTCGACGGCGGCCAGGGCCTTTGCGGAGCAGTACCTGGGCAAGAACGCCGACTACTGAACTACTGACCACGCCTCGGGATCCGCCCCTCGGTCAGTCGTGCAGGGGCCGGTCGCTGAGCCGGTGGTCCGCCACCTTCAGCGCCTCGTCCACGAGGCGGCGCAGATGGCCGTCGCGGAGGGAGTAGATCACCCGGCGGCCCTCCTTCCGCGTGTTCACCAGCCCCGCGAGACGCAGCCGGGCCAGGTGCTGGCTGACGGCGGGCCGCGCCGCGCCGCAGGCGTCGGTGAGCGTCGTGACGTCGGCCTCTCCTGCCGTCAGGGCGTGCAGCAGCGTGAGGCGGGTGCGGTCGCCGAGCAGGGCCAGGAGTTCGGCGGCGAGCGCGAGCTGTTCCCCGCCCGGGGTGCGCGGGTGCGCATCGTGTGCAGATGATAGGTGCATGCGTGCGCTCATACGCACATAATGGCGTCGTGGGCTGTCACGCGTCCACTCCCACGCACATGAAGGGGATCGCTGTGAGCGACGGGCACTCTCACAAGCACGACGACCACCACGACGGTCACGGGCACACGCACGAGCACCACGGCCATCACGACCACCACGAGCACCACGAGCACCACGAGCACACACGCGAACACCGGCACGAACGCGCGCACGAGCACCGGCACACCCAATCCCCCCTCCGCCACCGCCTCGCCCACCTCCTCAAACCCCACTCCCACGAGACCGCCGACAAACTCGACTCCGCCCTGGAGTCCTCGGCCCGCGGCATGCGTGCGCTGTGGGTCTCGCTGGCCGTGCTCGGCGTGACGGCGCTGGCCCAGGCGGTGGTGGTGGTCGCCTCCGGTTCGGTGGCGCTGCTCGGCGACACGGTGCACAACACCGCGGACGCGCTGACCGCCGTACCGCTGGGGATCGCCTTCGTACTGGGCCGGCGCGCGGCGACGCGTCGCTTCACCTACGGCTACGGGCGGGCCGAGGACCTCGCGGGCATCGCCATCGTGCTGACGATCGCCGCGTCCGCGGCCTTCGCGGCGTGGACGGCCGTCGACCGCCTCCTCGATCCGCGTCCCGTGGAACAGATCCCGGCCGTGGCCGTGGCCGCGCTCGTCGGGTTCGCGGGCAACGAGTGGGTGGCCCGCTACCGGATCCGGGTCGGCCGCGCGATCGGCTCGGCCGCGCTCGTCGCGGACGGACTGCATGCCCGCACCGACGGATTCACCTCACTGGCCGTCCTGTTGAGCGCGGGCGGCGCGGCGCTGGGGTGGCAACTCGCGGATCCGATCGTGGGGTTGGCGATCACGGCCGCGATCGTCCTGGTGCTGCGGGACGCCGCGCGCGAGGTGTTCCGGCGGGTGATGGACGCCGTGGACCCGGCCCTCGTGGACCGGGCCGAGCGGGCGCTGCGGGAGGTCGCGGGCGTGCGCGAGGTGGGCGAGCTGCGGTTGCGCTGGATCGGGCACCGGCTGCGCGCCGAGGTGGCGGTCGTCGTGGACGGCGAGGCGACGGTACGACAGGCGCACGCCATCGCCGTCGACGCCGAACACGCCCTGCTGCACGCCGTACCCCGGCTCACGGCGGCCCTGGTCCACGCCGACCCGGCACCGGCGCCGGGCGAGGCGGATCCGCATCTGGCCCTCGCGCACCACACCGTGGCCTGAGCTCAGGCGACGCCGAGCCCCTCCAGTACGACCGCCCCCGGCAGCTCGGCGAACGCCTTGCCCGGCACCAGCAGCTTGCCTCGCCGACGCCCGCTGCCGACCAGGACGTACGGCAGGTCGACGACGGCTGAGTCCACCAGCACCGGCCAGCCGTCGGGCAGTCCGATCGGGGTGATGCCGCCGTACTCCATGCCGGTCTCGCCGGTCGCCGTGTCCATCGAGGCGAACGACGCCTTGCGGGCGCCGAGTTGACGGCGTACGACGCCGTTCACGTCGACCCGGGTGGTGGACAGCACGAGGCAGGCGGCCAGCGTCGTCTCGCCGCCGCGCTTGCCCGCGACGACGACGCAGTTCGCGGACTGTTCGAGCAGTTCCTGCCCGTAGTGCTCCACGAAGACGGCGGTGTCGGCCCACTGCGGGTCGGTCTCGACGTAGATGATCTGGTCGGCGGGGACGCTGCCGCTCCAGCGACGGACGGCGTCGGCGACCGGGCGGGTGAGTGCGTCGAGGCAGTCGGGGGCGGGGGTGGCGTTGTCGAAGTGTCCGATGGGTGCGTCCATGTCCGCACGCTAACAGCACCGGGTCGGCCGTCGGCGGGACGGCTCAGCGGACGGGTGGCACCGACACCGCGAGCACCCACTCCGTCGGGACGTCGCCCTGATTGCCGTACGTGTGCGGGGCGTTGGCCTCGAAGGTCGCGCTCGCACCGGCCGGGACGCGGTACTCCGCGCCCTCGACGGTGAGGGTCAGCTCGCCCACCGTGACGTGGACGATCTCGAAGGTGCCGGCGGGGTGCGGGTCCGAGCTGCTGCTCTCCCCCGGCATCAGCCGCCACTCCCACATCTCCAGCGGGCCCGGCGCCTCGGTGCCCGCGAGGAGCCTGCTGTAGCTGCCCGCGTCGGTGTGCCACAGCCGTACCACCTGGTCGGCCGAGACGACGCGCACCTTCGGGCCCTGCTCGTAGTCCAGCAGGGTGGTGATGCTGATCCCGAGGGCGTCGCCGATCTTGATCACCGTGCCGAGGCTCGGGTTGGTCCGTGCCTGCTCGATCTGGATGAGCATGCCGCGGCTGACGCCGGCCCTGGCCGCTAGCACGTCCAGGGTGAAGCCGCGCACCGAGCGCCAGTGCTTGACGTTGCGCGCCAGGGACTGGGTCAGCAGGTCGAGGTCCGCCACATTCCGTCCATTGTTATTCGCCCATCACTTTCCGGAGTCCAATATTCTGGATGACAGGGTTCATTTCACTGCACTACGGTGGGCTGGACCCCATCGCGCACCGAACTGTACTGCGAGGCACCCGTGACAGCACTCTTCGCCCTGGCCACCAGCCTCCTGTGGGGGTTGGCCGACTTCGGCGGCGGACTGCTGACCCGGCGTATCCCGGCACTCACGGTGGTCGTCGTCTCGCAGGCGATCGCCGCGACCGTGCTCGGCGTGATCGTGGTGGCCACCGGCGGCTGGAGCGAGGCCGGTGGCCGGCTGTGGTTCGCGGTCGCCGCCGGTGTGGTGGGCCCGGTCGCCCTGCTCTGCTTCTACAAGGCGCTCGCACTGGGCCCGATGGGCGTGGTCTCCCCGCTCGGCACGGTGGGAGTGGCGGTCCCGGTCGGTGTGGGCCTCTTCGTCGGTGAGCGGCCCGGACTGATGCAGGTCGCGGGGATCGCGGTCGCCGTGCTCGGCGTCGTGCTCGCGGGCGGGCCGCAGCTGCGGGGCGCGCCGGTACAGCGGCAGGCCATCCTGCTCACGCTGGTCGCGGCCTTCGGCTTCGGCACGGTGTTCGCGCTCATCGCGGAGGCGTCGACCACCATCACCGGCCTGTTCCTGGCGCTCTTCGTCCAGCGCGTGGTCAACGTCGCGGCGGGCGGCCTCGCGCTGTACGTCTCCGTGCGGCGGGGCGGCGCCGCCCTCCCGGCCGGCGGCTTCCCCTGGCGCTCGCTGCCGGCGCTCGCCTTCGTCGGCCTCGCCGATGTCGCGGCGAACGGCACCTATGTGGTCGCCGCCCACCACGGCCCGGTCACCGTGGCCGCCGTACTCGCCTCGCTCTACCCGGTGGTGACCGCCCTGGCCGCGCGCGGCATCCTCAGGGAGCGGTTGCGGGCGGTGCAGGCCGCGGGTGCGGGGCTCGCGCTGGTCGGCACGCTGCTGCTGGCGACCGGCTGACTCAGGACTCCGCGTCCACCTGGGCCAGTTGAGCGGCCGCTGCCTCGTCCAACGCCGCCAGTTTCGCCGCCGTCTCCTCGTCCAGCTCGGCCAGCGCCTGCAACTGCTCGGGGGTGACGCCGTCGGGGATCGGCACCGGCGCCGGCGTCCGCAGCGGCGGCTGCCAGCCGTCGTCGGGCGTCCAGCGCCGTACGACACGGGCGGGCGCCCCTGCCACGACGGCATGATCGGGCACCACACCCCGGACCACCGCACCGGCCGCGACCACCACGTTCCGCCCGATCCGCGCGCCGGGCAGGATCACGGCCCCGGTGCCGATCCAGCACCCCGGGCCGATCTCGACCGGCTCCATCCGCGGCCACTGCTTGCCGATGGGCTCGTGCGGATCGTCGTACGAGTGGTTCGTGGACGTGACGTAGACGTACGGCCCGAAGTAGCAGTCGCTGCCGATGGTGACCGTCGTGTCGGCGATGACATGGCTGCCGCGGCCCAGCACGACGCCGTCCCCTATGCGCAGGATCGGCTCGGGGCCGAGGTCGAGGTCGGGCATCAGACCGGCGGTCAGCGTCACCTGCTCGCCGACGATGCAGTGGGAGCCGAGGTGGATCCAGGGCTCACCGAAGACGGTGCCCAGAGGGAAGGCGAGGCGGGTGGCTTCGCCGATCGAACCGAAATGGAAGCGGCCGGGGTTCTCAGCGGTCACCGAGCCCATGCGCTGCGCCCAGGCCCAGCCCGCGTGGACGGCGCGCTGGGTAAGGCTGCGCCGCCAGGACGAGAACGTGTTCTTGCGCTTGAGCACCCGCTCACCGTACTGAGCGTTCGGCGTCCTTATGAGGTCGAGGGCCTGTGATCTTCGCCCCACCGGGTGGCGTACGGTTCGTCTACGACGTCGGCGGCGAGGAGAGGGCAATGACACACAAGGCGCTGGTCATGGGTATCGGGGGCAGGGAACCGAAGATCGACGGGGAGGCGTTCGTGGCGCCGACGTCGTCGGTGATCGGGGACGTGACGCTGGAGGCCGGGGCCAGTGTCTGGTACGGCGCGGTGGTGCGCGGCGACGTCGAGCGGATCTCCGTCGGGGCTCAGTCCAACATCCAGGACAACTGCACGCTGCATGCCGATCCCGGGTTCCCGGTGAGCATCGGGGCGCGGGTGTCGGTCGGGCACAACGCCGTCGTGCACGGGGCGACGGTTGGGGACGACTGTCTCATCGGGATGGGGGCGACTGTGTTGAACGGTGCCGTGATCGGTGCCGGGTCTCTGGTGGCCGCGCAGGCGTTGGTGCCGCAGGGGATGCAGGTGCCGCCCGGGTCGCTGGTGGCGGGGGTGCCGGCGAAGGTGAAGCGGGCGCTGACCGAGGAAGAGCGTCAGGGCGTGACGCTCAACGGCACGATGTACGCAGATTTGGCAAAGGCCCACCGAGAAGCCCACGGGTAGTGCAGCGCCCCAAGGGGCGCGGGGCTGCATTGAATATGCGGCTACCGCCGCGCGGGCGCGACCAGCCCCCACCGGCCCGCAGCCGAAATTACTCGGCAGCGACCACGATCTCCTCGGCCTCCCGCGGAGCGCCCTGCGCCTTCTTGGCCTTGCGCTTGATGATCAGCATCGACGTCAGGCCAATCAGGACCGCTGCCACCAGGCCCAGCCACGAGAAGCGCTTCAGCCAGGACTCGGCGACCACGCCCACGTAGTAGATGACCGCGGTCGTGCCGCCCGCCCAGAGGATGCCGCCGAAGACGTTGGCGATCAGGAACTTCCAGTACGGCATCTGCAGGACGCCCGCGAGGGGGCCGGCGAAGATGCGCAGGAGGGCGACGAAGCGGCCGAAGAAGACGGCCCACATGCCCCACTTCTGGAAGGACCGCTCGGCGGTGGCGATGTGGCCCTCGCTGAAGTGCTTGGGGAATTTCTTGCCCAGCCAGGCCAGCAGCGGTCGGCCACCCTTGCGGCCGATGGCGTAGCCGATGGAGTCGCCGATGATCGCGCCCGCGGTCGCGCAGGCGCCGAGCACGAAGGGGTTGATCTCACCGTGCTGTGAGGCGAGCAGCGCCGAGGAGACCAGGATGATCTCGCCGGGCAGCGGGATGCCCAGGCTCTCCAGACCGATGACCACGCCGACCAGCAGATAGATGGCGAGTGGGGGCACCGTTTCGAGCCATTCCTGGACGTGCAACGCCGCTTCTCCTCGTGTCCTGGACCCTGTGTTCCCGGCGCACGCTCAAACGGTGAGCGTGCGCCGGGGAAGCCTACCTGCTCTGTGTGACGGTCCCGGAGTCCCAGAGGTTGCACTGGTGCTCATGGTGCGTGGTGGTACTCAGCGCGTTCCCGTCGGCGGACGATGTGCGCAGTGTCAGTACCGTCCCCGGCCGGGACGGCATCGCGGGCTGTCCTGTGGCGCGGGGCACTCCGTCCCGGACGAAGGAACCCCAGTACTGGATCATCTGCCGCGCCAGCGTCCGCTGCTCGGCGTTCAGCGGTGACTGCAGGCCGAAGTGCTTGAAGAGGTACTGCACCTCGTTGACGTGGGTGGCGCCGAAGTCGAAGTCCGTGCCGAGGTTGCGCAGGGAGGCGAAGGGCGGGGAGGTGCGGTCGGCGAACTCGTACGCGTAGACCGGGCCGCGTCCGGCGAGCGTGCCGTCGAGGCGGAGCGCCGGGCAGGCGAACAGCTGGTCGCCCTGGGCGGTGGCGTACGCGATGGTCGGGGAGGGGTACGACGACAGGGGGTAGCGCGTGAGCGCCTCGTCGCCGTAGTCCGCCCGCATGACCGCCGGGTACTGGTCGGCGGTGAGCGGGGTGCCGTTCAGGTCGAAACGGCCGAAGGCGAACAGCCGTCCCTCGTCCTGGTTGGCCCCGTTCATGACCGGCACGTCGGCTGCGGCCCCCTGCGCGAACGCCTCCTCCGGCTGCCTCGGCAGGAAGTCGCCGCCGACGACCGGCGCCCAGTCGAAGCCGTTCTGGGCGGCCAGGATCTCGGCGGCCGGCTTGGCGCGCAGGCAGGTCAGGTCGGCACAGCCGAGCTTCTGCGCGAAGGCGGCACCCTGCGCCACGGCAGTCTCGTGCGTACGCGCGCCGCAGTCGTCGTACGCCCCGCTCTGGATGATCCCCGCCCGGAACAGGCCCTTCGCCTTCGGCGAGGCCAGCTGGGTGCAGACCGAGCGGCCGCCCGCCGACTCGCCCGCGATGGTCACGCGCCCGGGGTCACCGCCGAAGCGGCCGATGTTGGCGCGCACCCAGCGCAGCGCGGCCTGCTGGTCGAGCATGCCGAAGTTGCCGGACACCCCGTCGCGCGCCTCGCCGTCGAGGCCTGCCGTGGCGAGGAAGCCCATCGCCCCGAGGCGGTAGTTGATGGTCACGACGACTGTGCCGGTCTGCCGTGCGAAGGCGTCGGGGACGATGTCCTGACCGGCCCCGGCGGTGAGGCCTCCGCCGTGGAACCAGACCAGTACGGCCCGGCGTGCGGCGCCTTCGGGGACGTACACATTGAGGTCGAGACAGTCCTCGGTGTGGCTGGGCTGCTCGTAGCCGGGGTCCCAACTCGCGCCCTGCACACACTTGTTGCCGAAGTCCCCCGCCGTACGCACTCCTTGCCAGGGCCGGACCGGCCGCGGCTGCTTCCAGCGGATCTTTCCGACGGGCGGCTCGGCGTAGGGGATGCCGAGGAACTGCCGTCCCTCGGCGGTGGTTTCGCCTCTCACCCAGCCCGCTTCGGTGCGGACGACAGGGGGGTCGGCGGCCTGCGCGGGTACGGGGGTGATGAGCGCGGCCGCGAGGGCCATCAGCGCGACGGACATACGACGTATCACCGGTCCACCTCCACGTTCGTCCACGGTCGAGGGTCAAGCGGGGGCTGCTGGGTGCGGCGGGAAAACTATGAGCGTCAGTGACTCGTGTCAATGAAGTGAACGAGAAACGGCCGAATGGCGCCGAGAGCCGAAGGAGGGGCCACCCCGGCGGGGTGGCCCCTGGAGTTCCTGGAGCTTGGAGCTCCTTGACTAGTGAAGGGCGGGATCGACCGTCGTCGTAGCCGTGCCGACGACGGCGGACACCGGGGCCGGCGCCTCGGCCGGGAGGGGCACGACGGCATCGACACGGGTGGCGGGCTCGGCTTGCCCGCCGGAATGGGAGCCCGAGTCGGTATCGGAGGCGGAATCGTCCTGGACGTAGCGCGTCTCGTACTGCGGCTCCGGATCCTCCTCCGGCTGGTCGGACTCGTCCCGCGGGGAGTCGGCCTCGGGCGGCTCGGGGGCGTCGGCGTCCGGGGACTCGGGCTCGGGCTCTGCGGGCGTGCCGCCCCCTCCCTTCTCCTCCAGCTTCTTCTCCTCCTCCCCGGGCTCGGCCTTGCGTACGTCCGCGAGGCCACCGTCGAGCAGCCAGCGCTGCGCCTCGGAACCGTCCCGTTCGGTGACGACCACGCTCTTGCCCTTGCCGCACGCGACCGCCAGCCCGTCCGACCGGCGCGGCAGCAGCTCCCCGTGGACGGTGAGGTCGTAGCTCACCTCGCCGGCATGTGCGAGGCAGTTCGCCAGGACGACCGTGCCCGCGCCGGGGTCGGAGTCGAGGCAGAGGGTGGGGACGGCGGCGCTGCGCAGCAGACCGTTGGCCTGGTACGACCACTGCTGGGACGCGGCGGACGAGCACTCCGCCAGCTGGGCTCGAGCACCGCTGCGGACCTCGCCGTCCCGGAGGTCCAGGCACCGGCCGCGGTCGAGGTTGCGGAGCCTGCCCTGGGCGATCGCGACGGGTTCCTCGGCCGAGGCGGCCGACGGTGATCCCCCGGACGAGGGCGAGGGCGGGGACACGGCGCCCGGGCGGACGGTCTGGCCGCTGGGCGCGCCCCAGGTCGCCCCCGGGTCGGGAACGCCGCTCTCCTCGGACCAGCCCTTGACGGTGAGCACGGTGACGAGCAGGGCGAGGGAGGTCACGCCGACGCCCACCGCCACGGCCTTCGCGCGCCCGCGCGACGGGGCGAGAGGCGCCGGGCGGTGCCGTCCGCCGCGGTGCGGGCGGGCACCCGGCGCCGATTCGGAGCCGCCCCGCCCGGGCCGGGAGTCGAGATAGCGCCGGGCGCCCCAGCCGAGCACGGTTTCGGCGAGGAGCACTTCGAGGCCGCCCTCGAAATGGCTGAGCTGCTCTGCGGCATGACGGCAGTAACGGCAGTCCATCAGATGCTGCTGGACATCGGGCAGCAGGGCGCCGCCCCGGCGAATGGGGACGTCGAGGAGACGGTTGTAGTAGCGGCATTCCCGGGTGGGCGCGAGTTCGTGGTGGGCACGGACACAACCCCTGCGGAATTGCTCACGCACCCCCTCCAGTGATGCCGACGCGGTACCCGCGTCCACCCCCAGCAGACCAGCGGGTATGGTTATCGGTTCCGCCTCGACCTCGGTGTGCCAGACGAGACATTGCGAGGCGCCCGAAAGGGCCCGGAATGCACGCTCGGCGATTTGTCGCCTTTCGGGCGTCACGGACCGCGCGGCGCGCAGCCCGCGCCCTCCGGTCGGTTTGCCGAGTTCCGGCAGGAGGGCGGAAATACCGCCATCGGCGGCCCACACCTTCACCAGGTCCCGTACAGCGGCGAGGAGTTGGGGACGCAGCGCGCCGGCAGTCGGCCCGCCGAGCACACGATGGAAGGCCGCGGCGGCCACCATGGAGGCCGAACTTGCCGTGGACGCCAGGCAGATGGAGGCATAGTCGTACGTGGCGCGCCAGTGCCTGGCCATCAGCAGGGCGACGGCGTGGGGGTCCGTCCCGGCCTGTCCCAGGCGCGCGAGGAGATCAGGGTCGGACTCTCCCGGGCTCATCCCGGGTCGTGGGGGGTACGGCGGTCGTGGGGGGTTGGGGGATTGCACTGAACCATTTCCTTCCCAGCCGCAGAACGGCATGCGAAATGCGCGTCCGTCGGAAAAGCAGGTGCCTGATTGGTGCATACCTGATTGGTGCATACCTGGACCACGTCACCTGTGACCGGCTATCGGGTCGCTCACTTTCGCACAAGCGACACGCAGGAAACAAGAAGTTCGAGTGACCGATGTTCAAAAGCGGGGAATTCAGATCAGTTACCGGCGGTATCCGCACCGGCTTTCGAAATCGTTCATCGGGCCGGGCGACGAGTTGTGTGCAGCCAAGGACCACGGGTCCACGGAATCTTCAATTCCACATGTCGCACAGCAAGCTCCGAGGTTTCTCTCGGCGTGCTCTCATCCCCATGTACCAGCATGAATCGCATGATCGTCCCCCACACGACACCCAGCCCTGATTCGGGCGGTACGGCCCGTACCACCCGCGCGGTCCGCAAGGCGGTCGTCCCGGCCGCCGGCCTCGGCACACGGTTCCTGCCCGCGACGAAGGCGACCCCCAAGGAGATGCTGCCGGTTGTCGACAAGCCGGCCATCCAGTACGTCGTCGAGGAGGCCGCGGCGGCCGGGCTCGACGACGTACTGATGATCACCGGTCGGCACAAGCGGGCCATCGAGGACCACTTCGACAACGCCTTCGAGCTGGAGCAGGCGCTCGCCGCCAAGGGCGACAACGTACGGCTGGACGCGGTGCGCGACCCGGCCCGGCTCGCTGACATCCACCACATCCGCCAGGGCGACCCGCTCGGCCTCGGACACGCGGTGCTGTGCGCCCGTCATCACGTCGGCGACCAGCCGTTCGCCGTGCTCCTCGGCGACGACCTCATCGACCCGCGCGAGACCCTGCTCAGCCGGATGCTGGAGGTCCGCGACCGCTACGAGGGCAGCGTGGTCGCCCTCATGGAGGTCCCGCCGGACCAGATCCACCTCTACGGCTGCGCGGCCGTCGAACCGTCCGGCGAGGACGGGGTCGTCCGCGTCACGGGCCTGGTGGAGAAGCCGTCGCGCGAGGACGCCCCGAGCCATTACGCGGTCATCGGCCGTTACGTCCTCGCCCCGGCCGTCTTCGGCATCCTGGAGCGCACCCCGCCCGGCCGCGGCGGCGAGATCCAGCTCACCGACGCGCTCCAGGAACTGGCGACGGGCGGAACGGTCCACGGAGTCGTGTTCGACGGGCTGCGCTACGACACCGGCGACAAGGCGGACTACCTGCGCACGGTGGTTCGGCTGACGTGCGGCCGGGCGGACCTGGGGCCGGAGTTCACGGCCTGGCTGAAGGAGTTCGTGGCAGGGCTGGAGGAGGACGGCGGCGGGCAGGAGAAGCGGAACCCGCTCGCCGCTTGAGCGTTCCCCGGCACGACAAGGCGTACGCGGCACGACAGACACAGGGGCCCCACATGGGGCCCCTTCTTTCTGTCTTACGACCTCTGCCGTACGGCCGGCTCAGCCGTTCGGTCGCAGGGTCCAGACGACGGTCATCTCCCCGGTCACGGCCCCGTCACCGCGCTGGATCTCGATCGCCACGGGGAACTCGGGCCGCTCCCCCGCGTCCAGTTCCGCGACGACCTCGGCGGCCGGGCGACCCAGCGTCGCGGTGGCGGTGACGGCGCCCATGGCGAGCTTCTTGTAGGCGATCTCGGCCCGCACCGCCAGCGGCACGGCACGCGAGAGCTGGTCGCCGAACGCGGCCAGGACGATCGCGCCACTGGCGGACTCGCCGAGCGTGAACATCGCGCCGGCGTGCGGCCCGCCCACGTGGTTGTGGTACTCGCCCTGGTCGGGCAGAGCCACCACGGCCCTCTCCGGCGTGGTCTCCAGGAACTCGAGGTTGAGGGTCCGGGCCATCGGCACGGTGGCGGCGAGCATCTCGCCGATCGACATCTGGTCTGCGCTCATGGCGGCTAGGTTACCCGTGAGTAGGGTTCGGGAACAGGCCTATGTGACGAGCGTCGTATCACTACCGGTCGAGCCGGAGCATCCGCGAGCCGAAGTGGTGCGTCCGGCCAGTGACCTGCAATTCGCTTGGCAGATCGAGGTCCGGACGGCAATAGTCGGCCGGTGACCTCCGTGCTCGAGCTCCTCCGCCGCTCCCGCCGCCCCGCCTGGGCAGGCCGCAATTACAGCCTGCTGACCGCCGCGGCGTTCGTCACCAACCTCGGCAGTCACGGTGCGCTGATCGCCGCGGCGTTCGCGGTGCTGGAGGCGGGTGGCGACGGCGGCGACGTAGGTCTGGTGGCCGCCTCCCGCACCCTGCCCCTGGTGCTCTTCCTGCTGATCGGCGGCGCCGTCGCGGACCGCCTTCCGCGGCACCGGGTGATGGTCGCGGCCAACGCCCTCAACTGCCTCTCCCAGGCCGCCTTCGCGGTGCTCGTCCTCAGCGGGGAAGCGCAGTTGTGGCAGATGATGCTGCTCACCGCCCTCGGCGGCACCGGCCAGGCGTTCTTCAGCCCGGCGGCCGAGGGCATGCTGCTCTCATCGGTCCAGGGGGAGCAGGCGAGCCGGGCGTTCGCTGTGTTCCGGATGGCGATGCAGGGGGCGGCGGTGGGCGGGGCCGCGCTCGGCGGTGCGATGGTGGCCGCGATCGGGCCGGGCTGGGTGCTGGCGGCGGACGCGGCGGCCTTCGCGGTCGCCGGATCCCTGCGGGCCTTCCTCGACGTGCGTCACGTTCCTCAGCGCGCGCCGGGCGGCGGCATGCTCGCCGATCTCCGGGACGGCTGGCGGGAGTTCGCCGGGCGGCCGTGGCTGTGGGGCATCGTCGTCCAGTTCTCCATCGCGAACGCGGTCGTCGGCGCTGCCGACGCGGTCTACGGCCCCCTCGTCGCCCGCGACCACCTGGGCGGGGCCGGTCCGTGGGGCCTGGCCCTGGGCTTCTTCGGGGCGGGCACGGTCGTCGGCGCCCTGCTCATGACCCGCTGGAAGCCACGCCGCCTCCTCCTCGCCGGCACCCTGTGCGTCTTCCCGCTCGCCCTGCCCTCCGCCGCCCTCGCCGTACCGGTCCCCCTCGCCGTTCTGTGCGCGGTGATGTTCCTGACCGGCGTCACGCTGGAGGTGTTCGGCGTCTCCTGGATGACCGCACTCCATCAGGAGATACCGGAGGAGAAGCTGTCCCGGGTCGCCGCGTACGACTGGTTCGGCTCGGTCGCCCTGGTCCCGCTGGCGACAGCCCTGGCCGGCCCGGCGGAGGGGGCCTTCGGGCGCACCTCGGCGCTGTGGGGCTGCGCCGCGCTGGTCGTGGTGGTCACGGCGGCGGTGCTGTGCGTGCCGGACGTACGGAACCTACGGCGTCGTACCAAACAGGTGACCGCCGGAACCCGACGCGACTCAGCCGATGCTGAAAGCCCCGTCGGGGGGCTCGGGTGACGCTACGGCGTCCTCGTCCCGCACCGGCTGCGCTCCGCCGATGAACTGCCGCAGGGCGAGCCCGTGTTCGACGCGGGCCGGAAAGGCGTCGGAGGCGGTGAGCCGGGCCAGAGCGGCCGTGTCGACGGGCTGGTGCGCGGCGACGAGCACCGCGTTGCCGAAGCGCCGCCCGCGCAGCACGCCCGGCTCGGCGATCAGCACCAGCTCCTCGAACAGCGTGGCGTAGGTGGCGAGTTGGGAGCGCAGGAAGGCGAAGGGCGCGGCATCGGCGAGGTTGGCCAGGTAGACGCCGCCGGCCCGGAGCACCCGCTCGGCCTCACGGACGTACGCGATCGACGTCAGATGCGCCGGAACCCGCGAGCCCCCGAAGACATCGGCGACGATCACGTCGGCCGAGTCCGCGGGGGCCGCCTCCAGCCAGGCCCGGGCGTCGGCGGAGTGCAGGAAGATCCCCGACCCGTCCGGCACCGGAAGATGCTCCACGACCAGCTCCATCAGCCCCCGGTCGGCCTCCACGACGTCCTGCCGGGACCCCGCCCGGGTCGCGGCCAGATACCGGGGCAGCGTGAGCGCCCCGCCCCCGAGATGCAGCACGTCCAGCACCCGCCCCGCCTCCGCGACGGTGTCCAGCACATGCCCGAGCCGCCGCGCGTACTCGAACTCCAGATGTGTCGGCTCGTCGAGATCGACGTATGACTGAGGCGCCCCGTCGACGGTGAGCAACCAGGCCCGCTTCCGATCGACGTCGGGCATCAGCTTGGCGGTGCCGTAGTCGACGGCGCGGGTGACGGGTATGGCGTCGTTCACCTTCCCATTGTGCCTGGGTCAAGCGCCCCAAAGGGGCGTGGGGCTGTGTCCATATGCGGCTCCGCCGCGTGGGCGCGACCAGCCACGACGGCCGCGCAGTCCCCCACGAACCGCACCACCTTCACACGACGGCAGTCACGGTCCCCGCCCCGACGGTCCTGCCACCCTCACGGATGGCAAAGCCGAGGCCCGGCTCCAGAGGCACCTCACGCCCCAGCTCAACAGTCATCGTGACCGTCTCCCCGGGCCGCGCCACAGCCACCTCACCGAGGTCGATGTCACCCACCACATCCGCCGTGCGGATGTAGAACTGCGGCCGATACCCGGTGGCGACCGCCGTCGTACGACCGCCCTCACGTGCGGACAGCACATACACCTGCGCGGTGAAGTGGCGACTCGGCTCCACACTGCCCGGCGCCGCGACAACATGCCCGCGCCGGACGGCGTCCCGAGGAACCCCCCGCAGCAGCAACGCCACGTTGTCCCCGGCCTGCGCCTCGTCCATCGGCTTGCCGAAGGTCTCCAGGCCGGTGACCACGCTCTCCAGCCCGGCTCCGAGCACTTCGACCCGGTCACCCACCCGCACGGTGCCCCGCTCGACGGCCCCGGTCACCACGGTCCCCCGCCCGGTGATGGTGAGCACGTTCTCGACCGGCAACAGGAACGGCGCGTCCACATACCGCTCCGGCATCGGAACGTACGTGTCCACCGCGTCGAGCAGCGCCTCGATCGACGCCGTCCACTTCGGGTCCCCTTCCAGCGCCTTCAGCCCCGAGACCCGTACGACGGGTGCGGCGTCGCCCCCGTAGCCGTGCTCGGTGAGCAGGTCACGGACCTCCAGCTCGACGAGGTCGATGAGCTCCTCGTCGCCCGCGTCGGCCTTGTTGAGGGCGACGACGATGTGGTCGACGCCCACCTGCCGGGCGAGCAACACGTGTTCGGCGGTCTGCGGCATGATCCCGTCGAGCGCGGAGACGACGAGGATCGCCCCGTCGAGCTGCGCGGCGCCGGTGACCATGTTCTTGACGTAGTCGGCGTGGCCCGGCATGTCGACGTGCGCGTAGTGCCGGGTGTCGGTCTCGTACTCGACGTGCGCGATGTTGATGGTGATGCCGCGCGCGGCCTCCTCCGGCGCCCGGTCGATGCGGTCGAACGGCACGAACGTGCCGGACCCGCGCTCGGCGAGGACCTTGGTGATGGCGGCGGTCAATGTGGTCTTGCCGTGGTCGACATGACCCATCGTGCCGATGTTCAGATGCGGTTTGGTGCGCACGTATGCCGTCTTGGACATGGCTGTACCTCGAAGTCTCTGCGTAGGAGAGGGGACCCCAAGGACTCGCCGACCCTCCCCCTGCGGGGTCCGCCGGTCGATCCGGGGAGGGTCAGCTTCGGGCGCCGTCGACAGCGGCCAGGAAGACGGAGACGGCAGCCTTCGGAGCATCCGCGACTGCGGATGCTGCGAGGACGAAGGCGTACCGGAACATGAGGTCGATCATCGTCGACGCCGTGCCCGACGTCGAATGGTTTTTCGCGGATGGGGAGTTCGCGGCCTACGCCCCGATGTTCTTCAGCGCCTCCCGCATCGACAGCGGCGCGAACCGCCCCCGCTCCCGCGCCAGAAAGGCCCGTACGGCCTCCGGGTCGGTCTTGGCGTACTCGCGCAGGCACCAGCCGATCGCCTTGCGGATGAAGAAGTCGGGGTGCCCGGACTGCCGCAGGCAGTAGGCGAAGAGGCGTTGGGTGTCGGTGCGTTCCTTGTAGCGCAGTTGGTGGAGCAGGGCCGTGCGGGCGACCCACAGGTCGTCGTCGACGATCCAGGCGTCCATGTCCGCCGTGAGCAACGGATCGGCCGCGACGAGCCCGCCGACGACGTGCGCGGCGAGCGCGTCGACGGTGTCCCACCAGGAGACGGTGGTGACGAGGTGCCGGGCCACCGGCAGGAAGCCGGAGGAGCAGCGCCCCACGTGGCGGCGCAGATAGTCGACGGCGAAGTAGTGGTACTCGCGCTCGGGCAGCCGCCAGCAGCGCAGCGCGACGGCGGTGCAGTCGGTCTCGTCGGGGCGCGGTGTGCCCTCGAGGACGGTGCGGGACAGGGCGCGGCGCTCGGGTGTGGGGATGCCGAGGAACGGGGCCACGTCCTTCAGGTACGCCTGGGCGGTGGCGGCCCGCTTCGGATCCGCCGCGGCGGCGTACGCGGCGGTGAGCCGCGCCAGGACCGTGTCGGCGAGAACGCTGCGGGGAACTTCCAACGTTCCCGCACCTGTGACGCGCATGAGACGAACCATACGGCGATCACACATCTTTGTCGGTTACTGTCGCCGAATGCTCGATGCCACCGCCCGCTCCGGGGGCACCGCAACGGCCCCTCCTCGGGCCGCCGCTACGGAGCTCACCGTCCCCGCGTCCCTGCCGGCGCCCGTTCCGGCAGGCTTCGCCACGCGCTGCTCGAGAGCGCTGCTCTCGCCGTGGTCGCGGCTGTCCCTGCTCGTGGTGCTGCTCGCGGCGGCCGCGTCGTCCGTGCTGCTCTTCGAACCGCACAAGCTCCTGGCGAACGGCTGGCCGCCACACGTCGAGGGCGGGGCCGCGGTGGTGCTGTTCGCCGTGGCGTACGGGCTGGTCACGGTGGCATTCGTGCCGCGGCCGCTGCTGAACCTCGCGGCGGGCGCGCTCTTCGGTTCCGAGTGGGGCATCGGCGCCTCCCTGGCGGGCACGGTGTTGGGTGCCGGCGTCGCCTTCGGGCTGGGTCGGCTGCTCGGCCAGGACGCGCTGCGCCCGTTGCTGCGGGGCCGGTGGCTGCAGGCCGCGGACGGCCAGTTCAGCCGGCACGGTTTCCGCTCGATGCTGGCGGTACGGCTGTTCCCCGGGGTGCCGTTCTGGGCCGCGAACTACACCGCCGCCGTCTCCCGCATGGGCTACGTCCCGTTCCTGCTCGCGACGGCGCTGGGATCGATCCCCAACACCGCCGCGTACGTCGTCGCCGGCGCCCGCGCCTCCGCGCCGACCTCGCCGGCCTTTCTGATCGCGCTGGCCTGCATCGCCGTGCCGGCGCTGGCGGGCGTGGTGGTGGCCTGGCGCAAGCGCCACCACCTGCGGGGCCGCTGAACCGTAACGCCGCCTTCCTGACCGGCTACGGCTGACGGCTACCGGCTACACCGTCTCAAGGATCATCGCGTTGGCGAGGCCGCCCGCCTCGCACATCGTCTGCAGGGCGTACCGCGCGCCGCGCTCGCGCATCGCGTGGACCAGGGTCGTCGTCAGACGGGTTCCGCTCGCGCCGAGCGGGTGGCCGATCGCGATCGCACCGCCGTGCACGTTGACCTTGGCGAGGTCGGCGCCGGTCTCCTGCTGCCAGGCCAGGACCACGCTGGAGAAGGCCTCGTTGATCTCGAACAGGTCGATGTCGTCGAGGCTCAGCTGCGCCCTGCGCAGCACCTTCTCGGTCGCCGGGATGACTCCCGTGAGCATCAGCAGAGGGTCGGAGCCGGTGACGGCGAAGCTGTGCAGCCGGGCCAGGGGGCGAAGGCCCAGTCGGGCCGCGGTCTCACTGGACGTGATCAGCACCGCGGAGGCGCCGTCGTTGATGGGGCTGGCATTGCCCGCGGTGACGTTCCACTCGATCTGCGGGAAGCGCTCGGTGAAGGCCGGGTCGTAGTAGGCGGGCTTGAGGCCGGCGAGGATCTCGGGGGTGCTGCCGGGTCGGACACACTCGTCGCGCGAGACGCCCTCCAGGGGCGCGACCTCGGCGTCGAAGCGGCCCTTGTCCCAGGCCTCGGCCGCCTTCCGGTGCGAGGAGACGGCGAACGCGTCCATCTGCTCGCGGGTGATCGACCACTTGGCGGCGATGAGCTCGGCACTGATGCCCTGCGGGACGAGGCCCTCCGGGTAGCGCTCGGCGATGCCGGGGCCGAAGGGGTCCTTGCCGGGCGGCACGTTCGACCACATCGGCACCCGGCTCATGGACTCGACGCCGCAGGCGACGACCAGGTCGTACGCGCCCGAGATGACGCCCTGGGCGGCGAAGTGCACGGCCTGCTGGGAGGAGCCGCACTGGCGGTCCACGGTGGTCGCCGGGACCGTCTCAGGGAAGCCGGCCGACAGGGCGGCGTAGCGGGTGGTGTTCATGGCCTGTTCGCCGACCTGGTCGACGGTGCCGCCGATGACGTCGTCGATGAGCGCCGGGTCGATGCCGGAGCGCTCGACGAGGGTGCGCAGGGTGTGGGCGAGGAGTTCTACAGGGTGGACGTGCGCGAGGGCGCCGTTCGGCTTGCCCTTGCCTATCGGGGTGCGTACGGCTTCGACGATGACTGCGTCACGCATGCTGCGGGCCTCCTTGGCCGCCGGGGCGATGACCGGAGCGCGACCCGTGGGAGGGCCGATGCGATTACCGGTGAGTAGGAAATCCAAACTCACCATAGCCCTGCGGGTTGGAAAATCAAACCCATTCAGTTGGAAAGTCGAACCCTCACCTAGACTGAGCGCCATGGCCGCCACCAAAGACCCGCGCCCCTGCTCCATCGCCGACACCCTGGCGCTCGTCGGCGAGAAGTACTCCCTGCTCGTCCTGCGCGAGGTGTGCCTCGGCAACGGCCGCTTCGACCAGCTCGTGCGCAACATCGGCGCCCCGCGCGACATCCTGGCCACCCGGCTGCGCCGCCTCGTCGACGCCGGTGTCCTGACCAAGCGCGCCTACAGTGAGCGCCCGCAGCGGTTCGAGTACCGCCCCACGCAGGCCGGGCTCGAACTGGAACCGGTCCTGATGACCCTCATGGCGTGGGGCGACCGTCATCTCCGCAAGGACGACGACCGCCCCATGGTGATCGAGCACGCCTGCGGCAACGAACTGGTCCCGGTCGTCACCTGTCAGGCGTGCGGCGGCCCGGTGCACCACGAGGACCTCACAGCCCATCCCCAGGTGCCCGGGTGGACGGTGGCGGGGCCTTCAGCCGCGTAGGTCGCGCGGAGTCACGCGGAGTCACGCGGAGTCACGCGGAGTCACGCGGAGTCACGCGGAGTCACGCGGAGTCACGCGGATGCATCCATGAGCTCCCTGATGCTCACCAGGGATGCGACTCCAGGTACTTGGCGATCTCCTCGCGCTCCCACGCCCCGTCGGCCACGACGACCCGGTAGCGGCGGGTGAGAGTGTCACCGGGGGCGAGCTCCAGCTCGTCGTGGAACGCCCAGGACGGGGCCACGCCCGCGAAGGGCTCGTTGCGTACGAACCAGTGGGCGGGGTGGGCGCCTCGCTCGCCGGCGTGGTCGTTCTCGGGGGCGTGCGCGAAGACGAGGGTCGCGTGGCCGTCGGTGCCGTCGTGCTCGCCGGAGTAGGCCAGCCAGGGCGCCTGTTCGCCCATCAGGCCGGGGCCCTCGGCGTCCGGGGCGGTGATCCGGCCGCCCTGGAAGGCGCGCGGACCGCGCCAGAACAGGCCCGTGTAACCGGCCATTTCACGCCCGGCGGTGGTGGGGCTGCCGAACCGCAGCGGCTCGTCGCGCCGGTTCGTCACGGCGCTCGCCCAGGTCAGGGCCCACGCCCCCGCCTCCGGCTCGATGTCGTGCACCTCGACCCGGCGCTGCTCGTCGGCCCACAGCTCACCGCTGTGGGGATGCCAGGTCAGCCGCTCGGCGATGACAACACGGTCACCGTCCGCGCAGACCTCGTCGAACCCGGCGTGCGCCATCGACCCGACGCGCTCGGACAGCTCGAGATATCCCTGCCCGTGGACGTAGGTGTTGCCGCCCCACAAGTTCGCTCCCGAAAGGTGCGAGGCCGTGAGCGACAGGCCCTTGTGCCAGCGGTGGTCGTTGGGCCGGTAGTCGGTGACGACGTCACCGGCGAGGGTCCGCAGCGGGTGGACGTAGGGCTTCGGGGCCTCCCAGGCGGCCTCCGGCCCGTAGACGTAGGTGAGCAGTTCGACGCCGGTGACCGACTCGGTCACCGTGATGCGGTCGCCGTGCGCATGGACGACACGCAGCCCGGTCACGCGGCGACCTCCCCGCCCGCAGCGGCCTTCTCACCGGAGGCGACCCGCTCCCCCGCGACGGGGGCCCAGCCGGGCGCACCCCCGTGCATCGCCGTATAGAAGGGGTCGCCGGGGCCGATCTCCCCCGCCTTCACCGTCGTGTCCGTGAACGCGGACTTGTACAGCGCGGCGATCAGCTCCAGGCTCGTACGCCCGTCCGCGCCACTGCTGCGCGGCCGCTCTCCGGCACGCATGCTCGCGACCAGTTCCCGCAGCTGCTCCAGATGCGAACTGGGCACGTCCGCGCCGAAGTCCTGCCACGCCGCGGCCTCGGCGTCCGGCACGCCCCGGGCCGGGGTGATGGCCCAGTTGTCGTTGCGGTGGCCGTACAGGTGGGTGAGTTCGACGGTGGCACGCTCGCAGTCGATGCGAATGCGGCTGACCTCGTCGGGGCTCAGCACGCTGTTCACGACGGTCGCCATCGCGCCGTTCGCGAAACGTACGAGCGCGGTCGAGACGTCCTCCGTCTCCACGTCGTGCACCAGACGCCCGGCCATGGCCCGCACCTCGCTCCACGGCCCGAGCAGGTCGAGCAGCAGATCCATCTGATGGATCCCGTGCCCCATCGCGGGACCGCCGCCCTCGGTCTGCCAGCGGCCGCGCCAGGGCACGGCGTAGTAGGCGGTGTCGCGGTACCAGGTGGTCTGGCAGTGCGCGACGAGCGGCCGGCCCATGGCCTGCTCGGCGAGCAGCCGTCGTACGTGCCGGGTGCCCGAGCCGAAGCGGTGCTGGAAGACGATCGAGGCGAACGGGCCGCCGTCCTTGCCCTCCTCCGCCTCGACGGCGTCGAAGTCGACGAGGCTCGGCACCGGCGGCTTCTCGCACCACACCCAGGCACCGGCGCGCAGCGCCGCGACGGTCTGGTCGCGGTGCAGGGTCGGCGGCGTGCCGATGATGACCAGGTCGGGCCGCTGCTCCTGGAGCATCAGGTCCAGATCCGTGTAGGCACGGGGCGCCCCAGCCCCAGCCGCAGTCGCGGTCGCGGTCGCGGTCGCGGTCACGCAGAAGTCCTCGGCCGACTCCGCGGCGATGTCGACGGCGGCCACGATCTCCGTCTCGCCCTCCTCGGCGAGCCTGGCGAGCGCGGGCAGGTGGGAGTCCCGTGCGATGGCGCCGGTGCCGATCACGGCGACCCTGATGCGGCGGCCGGTGAGCAGGGTGGTCTCGGATGTAGCCATGGACGTGATCGGACTCCTCCGGGACGCGGGCACCTGCAAACGAGGACAGCAAGCGCTTTCAGTTCGCAGCAACGTAAGCGGCGACGCCTCTGCAGGTCAACACCGGTATGGCTGGGTCGGCGAGCCGGCCGCCGAGCCCCCTGTGCCGGAGCTGTCATCGCGGGACGCTACGCTGCCCCTCGACACTCGCGATCTCTGCGCCGCCGACGCGGTGTCCCCCGTCATCCCTTGCCACGATCAGCACTTGGACTCCGTAACTTCATGTCTTGGTTTGAATCGCTCATCCTCGGACTCGTCCAGGGGCTGACCGAGTTCCTCCCCGTGTCCTCCAGCGCGCACTTGCGGCTGACCGCGGCGTTCTCGGGCTGGGAGGACCCCGGTGCGGCCTTCACGGCGATCACCCAGATCGGCACGGAGGCAGCGGTGCTGATCTACTTCCGCAAGGACATCGGGCGGATCATCTCGGCGTGGGCGCGGTCGCTGACCAACAAGGAGATGCGGCAGGATCACGACGCGCAGATGGGCTGGCTGGTGATCGTCGGCTCGATCCCGATCGGCGTGCTCGGCCTCACGCTCAAGGACCAGATCGAGGGTCCCTTCCGCGACCTGCGCATCACGGCGACGATGCTGATCGTCGTCGGCATCGTCATCGGCGTCGCCGACCGGCTGGCCGCACGCGACGAGTCGGGCGGCCGGCACCGCGCCGCCAAGCAGCGCAAGGGCCTCGAGGACCTGGGCGTGAAGGACGGCCTGATCTTCGGCCTGTGCCAGTCCGCGGCGCTCATCCCCGGAGTCTCCCGCTCCGGCGCCACCATCAGCGGCGGCCTCTTCATGGGCTACACCCGCGAGTCGGCGGCCCGCTACTCCTTCCTCCTCGCGATCCCGGCCGTCCTCGCCTCCGGCCTCTTCGAGCTCAAGGACGCGATGGAGAGCGGCCACGTCTCCTGGGGCCCGACGATCTTCGCGACGGTGATCGCCTTCGCGTCCGGTTATGCAGTGATCGCGTGGTTCATGAAGTTCATTTCAACCAAGAGTTTCATGCCATTCGTCTGGTACCGCATCGCGCTCGGCATCGTCATCATTGTGCTGGTCAGCGCAGGTGTGCTGTCTCCTCACGCGGCCGAATCCGGGGGCTGAACCAGGGCCGCACAGGTAGCGCTATCTAGCATTTCCTAGCGCCTGATTGCAGCACCACGCCATGATCATCTCCCACTTGTCTCCCACTCATCTCCCACCGGGGAGGCGGGATACGCCCCACTAGGACGAGTGCGTCCGCAAAGTAGGGGATGACACGGAAGGGCCCGCACGGCTTGCCGTGCGGGCCGTCGGTGTGCGGCTCGTGCACGTTCCGGCAACCCGTCACGTGGCGCGTGAGGGGCCCGGAGACGTGGGCGTGGTCGTAGCGGTAGCCGTCGCCGGTACGCCCCACCCAGGAACACTCCAGGGCGTCCGGGGCCAGAAGGCGGAAGGCGTCCCGGTACCCGGCCGTGGCGAGCCCGGTACAGAACCCGTACCCCCAGGCCTGGAAGGTCCGGTATCTCGGGACGTGGGTGGGCTCCAGGATGTTGAAGCCCCCGAGGACCAGGCGGTGGCCAGCCTTCCCGGTGGGGAGCGCGGCGGCCAGGCCCCCAGGAACGTGCGCTTCCTGGTGACCTTCGCCTCCGTCCGGTCGCGGGACGGTACACGTACACCCCGACGACCTCCAAGGGCCCCGTGTCGGTCTCCACGGTCACGGTGGCCACCCGGTGCGGGAGGTAGTCCACCGGCACCCGGGAGCGGGCTCGTGGCGAGGCGGGACACGATCATCACGCCCCGCTCCCGGGTGCCGTGCGGCGGCCGGGGACGTCCTCGTACGGCTCCGCGACGAGGAGAAAGTTCCGATCGTCGTCTACTCGACCTCCGGGGAGTGGGCCGCGCTCCAGGCCCTCGGCACGGCCGGAATGGTCGAGTACCTGGCGAGTCCGCGCCGAGCTGTGCGGGTGCCGAGAAATCATCCGCCCAGGTCGCGGCCTTGACCGCCGATCTCTGGCCGTGCCCCAGCCCACCCAGTCTCTTCACGTGCACAGGCGCGTACACCATCATGATTCTTTCGTGCTGCTGCGCTTGACCTATCTCGCCGCGACCAACACCCTGGCACTCCTGCGCCTTCTGCCGATGAGCGACCGCGACAAGGACATCGAGATCCTGGCGCTGCGCCACCAGCTGCTGGTCCTGCAGCGTCAGGTCGGCAAACCCACGTTCACCGCCGCCGACCGCGCCGTCCTCGTCGGCCTGCTCCACCACCTCCCGATGGACAAGCTGCGGCACCTCTTGCTGCTGGTACGTCCAGACACCATCCTGCGATGGCACCGTGACCTTCTCAAGCGACGCCATGCTGCGGCCTGCGTGCCCAAGCGCCGCGGCCGCCCGCCCACCGTCCGCTCGATCCGCACCCTCGTCCTGCGCCTCGCCCGGGAGAATCCCTCATGGGGATATCGCCGGATCCACGGCGAACTCGCGGCTCTCGGCGTCAAGGTCGCCGCCTCCACCGTCTGGGAGATCCTCCGCGCGCACGGCATCCTGCCCGCACCCGAACGACAGAACACGACCTGGGCCGACTTCCTCCGCAGCCAGGCCGACGCACTGCTCGCCTGCGATCTCTTTGAGACCCGCACCTTGACCGGCGCGCGCCTGTACGTCTTCGCGGTCATCGAGCACGCCACGAGACGCATCCGGATCCTGGGCGCCACGGCACATCCGACCGCGCAGTGGATCGTCCAGCTCGGACGCAACCTCCTCATGGACCTCGAGGACGCGGGCAGCAAGGCCAAGTTCCTCATCCGCGACCGCGACTCAAAGTTCACGGCCGCCTTCGACGACCTGCTCGCCGACGCAGGACTGAAGGTCGTCACCACCGGCATCCGGATACCCCGAATGAACTCGCTCACGGAGCGGTGGATACAGACCTGCCGCAGAGAGCTCCTCGACCGCACCTTGATCTGGAACCGGAGCCACCTGCTCCACGCACTCCGGGTGTTCGAGGCCCATTACAACCAGCACCGGCCGCACCGAACGCTGAAGCAAGCCGCTCCGCTCCGCCCGCTACCCGAACCGATCAGCGTGCCAGAGACGAGCAGGCACCTGGAGGTGCGCCGACGGGACCGGCTGGGTGGAACCCTACGTGAGTACGAACATGCGGCTTGACCAGGCTGGATGATTAATCGGCACCCGCAGTTCGGGTTCATCGAGCAGGAGGGCGGCGGTCCCGACGTCTTCGCCCACTACTCCAACATCGCCGCCCAGGGTTACCGCGAGTTGCATGAGGGCCAGAAGGTCGAGTTCGACGTCACCCAGGGCCAGAAGGGCCCCCAGGCTGAGAACATCCGCCCCGTCTGATCCCGCCGCTGTGGCAAGGCCCGGCATCCCGGCTTCGGGATGCCGGGCCTTGCCGTCTGCCGTAGCCGTCAGCAGGGCCGAGCGAGTCGATGGCCTGGCAAGCACGACGAGCCATCGACGGGAACACGGCGGAACGCGACGGTCCAGTGGATGCGCGGCGCCCCCCATTACCGTCTTCGTAGCCCCGCAACGGGGGTTGCCGGCCTTCGGAGTTGGCATGGCTACCTCCCCTTGTCGAGTACCTGCTGTGAGCGCTGTGGGTCTACTCCGACTCCTGGTAATACCGAGGAAGATCACCCTGCCCCATCACGCGGTAGCCCTGCCCATGGTTGTCCAATGTCTCACTGCCGTGTTCCCCGTCGGACACCCACTCAACTTCCACCGTGAAGCGGACATCTCGTTGCCCCGGATGGAGTAGGAGGACTACCTGTGCCGGATCGCTGCCCGAAACCTTGTACGGGAAGCCCCTGTCCTCAACCTCGTACGGGAGGTCCCTGTCCTTGCCGTTCTGGGAGGCCAGCGTTTGCACTGATCGCGTGAAGTCCACGTCGAAGATGTGGGTGGGTACTTGGGGCCCTCCGTTCAACTGTGCGTCTATGACAAGCCCGGAGTTCGGGAGCGACCGCCTGGACAGGACCCGGATCTTCACTCCGGTGACGACGATGGCCTGCGACGTCTTTGTCTGCAACGTCAGCGGTAGTTCGGGGGGGGTAATTGTCCTTGGTGGCGACGGGTACTCCTTCTTTGGCCGCCGATTCGTAATTCTTCTTTACGGCATCGACCGGCAAGTCGGTGTACGAGGAGAAGCTGGAAACCCCCGGGGTGTACACCGTCGACTCAGGTGGCCCAGTGACCTGATCCCACACCCAACCCCACCCCCCTTGGATGATCCAGAGGGCTAGGGCGCCAACGAGCGGCAGGGTGACGTACGTTACCCAGTTCGCCCTGTTGCGAAGTGGCGAAGGAGGCCGAGGCGTCGAAGGTGCTTGATCAGGGGTCGACAGCACTGACGGTGCCACTGTCGAGCCCTGCGCGCCACGAGGCGTCTGCTGCTCTGCTGCCCCGTCCCCCTGCGGCGTCGAGGCATCCGATTCTGCAGTCACAGCAGCCACCCCCAGCTATCTGAACGCCTGTCTCCTTGATTGTTTCAAGGGGTTCTTACCTCCCATGCCGCTTCACGCCATTCCACACGTCTCTTGGATAGTTGGAGGGTTTGTGACCGCTAGACGCCCACTAGATACCGCGTGTTGATCGAGTGAGACACCACCCTCAACACGGACTTCCTCAGCCGCCACCCTCGCCATCAGCCCACGCGACATCGACCAGTCCAAGGTCCATCGCCACCCCCGGCTCCACATGCCTGCCGAAAGCGACCGTGCACCCGTGGCCGACGAAAGCGTCGGCGGTCATCGAGCACGAGCACACCGATCTCCACTGCGGCCACCCCCACCTCGCCGGCACCACCCCCAGTCCGGCGGGCTGGCGCCACAGCCACCGCTACCTCACCGACGCACTGCACGCACACCAGTAGCCCCGGTAAGGCGTGCAGCCAAGTTCAAGAGCACACGACAAGTGATGGGGTGCATGCTCACCTCTCGGCGCGGCAGACGTCGCACATCACAGCTGCCGGACGAGCCAGAGAGCGGCGACATACATCGCCGCCATCGAAGCCAGCACGAGGACGGCGGCGCAGAGGATGCGGAGGCCAGAACTCACACAATCCGTTTTCCCGCGATTCCCGTCGCTGAAGCGACCCGCTCGCCACGGACCATGATCTTTCATCCCGTGGCAGTGGTCAGATACGCGCGATCAGCGCGTGCCGCTCGTCAGCGACCGAGCCGCCCCACAGGTCGTCGTCGCCGCTGAGCGGTTCGATGCGCAGGTCTGCGGCGACGGGGCGGACGGCGCGTGCAAGATCGTCGGTGGGGACGCCTCCGTGCCAGGGCAGGGACTCGGCGCCGTCCACGTACGGCACTCCGCTCTGTCCTGCCTCACGCCATCGCCCCTCGACCAGGAGGAGCGTGCCGCCCGGGCGGAGCCGGGTGACCCAGGCCACAGCGCCGCCTCCGGGTCGGGCAGCGTCGACACCAGGTGCCAACTCCGCTACCCCGAAACCGGCGGCTGGTCTGCCGTCCAGAACGGCGCGGGCTCCGCAATAGCAGATGTCGGCCCCGATGACTCAGCAGTTGGAGCGACAGAAGGAGCAAGGGCAGCAGCCCCGTTATAGCCTGAAATCGCCCAATTCATTCATGCGCGTCGCTGATCGCACGGGAGGGGCTCATGACTTTCGTCCAGCTCATCGACTGCAAGACCAGCAACGTCGACCAGCTCAACCGGCTGATGGACAACTGGGTCGAGGCGACCCAGGGCAAGCGGACCGCCACGCACTCGATCGTCGGGCAGGACCGCTCGGACTCCACCCATGTCGTCGAGATCGTGGAGTTCCCGTCCTACGAAGAGGCCATGAAGAACTCCAAC
>NZ_LLZG01000413.1 GCF_001509475.1 Streptomyces regalis | reverse complement strand
TTCACAGCGAGTTGGTCACGTGTCTCGTCCGGGATGGGCATACCACACCAACGATCCCCAGAACGGGAAGCAACACCTTGATTCCCTGCAAGCCCTTAGCCGACAATCTGCAGGGTCAGGCCTCGCTCGTTTCCTTGGCCTCCAGAGCATCGGCGACGGCCGCAAACTCTTCCAGGGCAGCGGTGAGGTCTTCGATAATCTCGCGGGCAATGACGTCGGGGGCAGGCAGGTTGTCGAGGTCCTCCAGAGACTCGTCCCGAAGCCAGGTGATGTCCAGGTTGACCTTGTCACGGGCGATCAGCTGATCGTAGGTGAACGACTTGAATCGCTCGGACTCGACACGTTCCTCGCGAGGCCGGCCCGGCTTGACAGACTGGACGAAGTCCTCCAGGTGCTCGCGAGTCAGTGGGCTCTTCTTGAGTGTGAAGCGCTTGTTGGTCCGCAGGTCGTACACCCACGTCGTGGTCGTCCACGGGGTCTCGCTGGCCGGCTTCTTGTCGAAGAACAGCACGTTCGCCTTCACGCCCTGGGCGTAGAACACGCCGGTGGGCAGGCGCAGGATCGTGTGCAGGTCGAAGTCATTCAGCAGGCGTCGGCGCAGCGCCTCTCCGGCCCCGCCCTCGAACAGCACGTTATCCGGCAGCACCACCGCGGCTCGGCCGTTAATGTCCAGGATCGTCATGATGTGCTGCAGGAAGTTGAGCTGCTTGTTGCTCGTGGTGACCACGAAGTCATTGCGCTCGATCTCCCGGTCCTCACGGGCGTCCTTGCCGTCGGCGCCCACCATCGTGATCGAGGACTTCGTACCGAAGGGCGGATTGGCCAGCACCACCGACCACCGCTTCCCCGGGTCGTCGATCAGGGCATCCTTGACCTCGATCAGCGACTGGCCCTTAGCGTCACCCATGCCATGCAGCAGCAGGTTCATGGCAGCCAGGCGCGCGGTGCCGTCCACGATTTCCACGCCGTGCACGAACGACGCCTTCAAGTGCTGACGCTGCTCGGGATTCATGTGCGCGGCACCTTTGGAGGCGTACTCGTGGGCGCCCAGCAGGAACCCACCCGTGCCGCAGGCCGGGTCGACCACCGTGTCCTTCACGGTGGGCCGCACGACTTCGACCATCGCGGAGATGATCGACCGCGGAGTGAAGTACTGGCCCGCCCCCGACCCCTTGTCGCTGGCGCCCTTGGACAGGAGAGACTCGTAGGCGTCGCCATTGATGTCACCGCCGCCCGACCAGGTCTCCTTGTTGATCAGGTCGTGGATCAGCCGCTTGAGGATCGCCGGGTCCTGCACCCGGTTCTGCGCCTTGCGGAAGATCGTACCCAGCATGCCCGGCTGGCGGCCCAGCCCCTGCAGGATCAGCGTGTACTGGGTCTCCAGGGCCGCGCCCTCAGTGTCCAGCAGGCGCTGCCAGGAGTACTCCTCGGGGACAATCTGCTCAGGTTTGAGCGGCCGGTGGGCACGCTCGTGCGCCATCTTCAGGAACAGCAGATAGGTCAGCTGCTCGGTGTACTCCAACACCCCTACCCCGGCGTCCCGCAGCACCCCCGCGTACGCCCATAGCTTGTCGACCAGCCGGCGAGTGTCCGACACGTTGGTTCCTTCCCGCCAAGGCATACGCCCTGCAAGATAAGTAGATTTCTGGGCCGGTCAGCTAGTGCTGCCGGACTCCCAGAAGGCGTAGGTGACGTTGTCCTCGGTGAGCCAGTTGATCCGCCCGTTCATGGACACCCGTCCAGCGATGACCGCTCCCGCGGCTGAGGGAGAGCCGAACACGACATCACGGGTCAGACGCGCGGTCCCGTCCGGACCGACGGCGATCGATCCGTCCGCGACCAGGTCACAATGCTGGCTCTGACGAACCTTGTACTGCTTAGCCGACGAAGCCTTGTAGCCGGAGCGGTCCGGCATCTCGGCAGCCACCTCCGATCCGGCCAGAACCGTGAACTCCCCATCGATAACCTGCGCCTGAGCACCGGGCATCTGCACCAGGTGGAACACCGGGGAGACCTCCACCTCAGGCTCTGGCTCGGACTCGACGACCGGCACCGGGCCGTCAGGGCCAGCAGGCGCAGTCTGCGCGGCGGAGGGAGCACCGGCAGCTGGGCGGGTAGCCCTGCCACGTAGCACATCGACGCCCAGGACCGGCAGCAGGATCTCCAGCTGACGGACGAACTCCTCCATGTCCGAAGCGTCCGCCTCGGGCAGGTCCGCACCGCCGGTGGGTTCGTTGCCGTTCTCCAGCGGCACACGGCCGATCGCCTTGGCCATGCCGATCAGCTTCGACTCCAGCCAACGCACGTGTGCGCTGGTCAGGTTGGAGTCCTTCGAGGTGATGACCACGACCTCCGACCAGAAGTCCTTGTTCTGGTCGTGAGTGCTCAGCCGCTTGGCGACGTTGTCCGACTGCCCGACGTACGCCTTAGTCTTCCCGGTCTCCTCGTCTTCACCCAACAGGATGTAGACGCCGGTCTTCTGCGCTTCCCTACGCTCCCGGATACGCGCCAGGTCCTTACGAGCTCCCTTGAGGAGCTGCCCGGTCCACGTCATGATCTCCGCGGTCGTCAGACCACCGACCTTGCCGTCCACCAGGAACAAACGGACTTGCTTGCCCGCCATCAAATCAGAACCTTCTCAGGAGGCGGCTCCCCGGCAGCACTAGCGCCGCATTCCTCGACCTGCTCGATAACGGAGGCCGAGCCGATCAGCTGGCCGGAGAAAGCGGCTGCCAGGAGCGAACGGCGAAGGGACGCCGCTCGACGGCGAGCAACGGCGATGTGCTGTGCTTGGAGGCCAAACTGGGAGAGTCTTTCCTCAAGCGTTGTGATGATTCGCTGCTGATCAGCAAACGGAGCAAGAGGAATCATAACCTGCTGCAGTTTCCTCACGCTGAGAGTGTGTAGACCGCTCGAGGAACTCGAGACACGAGACAGGTGCTCTCGGATCTTCGGGGAGTTCCAAACCAGGCCGAGGTACCTAGGATCGATTTCACCTTGCGGGCGCACTCGGATCAGGTGATTCTGGTGCACAGCGTCGGCAATGCTCTCGTCCCAAACAGCTGCACGGCCAATCTGATCGGGACTTCCGTTTCCCTCGACAACCAGCAAGTCTCCCTTACTGAGACGGTACTTATCAATCTCGCCCTCGAAAAGCTCAACCTCGTGCACTTCAGTCAGATCCAGCCCTGTCGGGGTTACGTTCGCCACCCGCAGGAAAGGGAACTTATTCAGCAGAGGGCGACGCTTAGCTTGCTTCTGGATACCTCCCCGAATTGCTGCAACTTCGGACAGAGCTACAGTCCGCCATCCTTCGGATCTACCTACGGAAGATGTGGTGGCATCATGCTCCTCTCGCTGGACAGAGAAAAAGGCGTCGTCGAGTAGAGCACAGCGAAGGGAACCGAGACGTCTCTCTGCAGCATCGAGGTAATCGACGCCCGCATCGAGCCGGGAGAGATGGTCCTCTAGCGCCTCGACAATCCGCGCTTCGGTGGCTTCACCGAAGCGCGGGACCTTGAACTCCCTGATGCTCTTCAAGTTCACGTGTGGCAGCTGGGTACCAGTAGCTGAACCCTTGAGGTGCTGTTGGAACTCAGAACTGCCGAGCCAGTAATAGAGGTAAGCACCGTTGATTGAATGGGGGCGAATGCGGGCGACTCGCTGGACGAGCAGCGCGGGAAGGTCGCTGGGGCGAGCCCGGGCGAGCTTGAGCCCCGAGGAGATGAGCGGGCGGTCCATCCCCAGGATGAGATCTCCCTCCTGGATTGCCAGGTACTCATAGCCTGGAAGCATCGACTCTGGCCAGGTCTTCGTCCGCGCCCAGCGCAGTGCCCCGGGTTCGATGTTCTCGCCTCGCAGCAGCCGAATTCCTTCATCTGGTCCACCGAAGTGGACGCTCTTGAAGGCAGGACCGGAATCGACCGCTGCAACCTCGCCAACGGTCTGAAAGGCAGGCGTCACGCGGTCAGCTCCTTGTTCAGGGTCTCCAGAAGGGTGCCGACCTGGTCGCCCAGGTCACGCAGGGCACCGTCGATGCCGCCGCGCGCGTCGAACGGGGCACTGTCGAGCTGGTCGACGTCGATTCCGGCCGAGGAGGCGATCACGTCCGCCATGTTGTCCAGCCACCACTTCTGTGTCTCGGTGAAGACGATGCCGGCCTGCTCCTGCTGCCGTAGCCAGCCCTGGTACCGCTCGTGGACCTTGTCCGCGTACGGCACCAACTCGTCGTCACCCGTAAGGGTAAAGCGCAGCAGAGACACAAGGTCCGTGACCTGGGCCTTAGTGTTCGGCCGTACCCGGCCTCTCTCTACCTGCTCGTATGCCTCCCACAGCCGCTGCGGGGTCCACTGGTGCGGCGGGCGGGCGATCCGGTCGGCCAGTTCCTTGATCTGGGCGAACGTGCTCCCGGCAGGCCTGGTCCCGGATTCCTCGGCCTGCTGCA
This sequence comes from Streptomyces regalis, assembly GCF_001509475.1. Lineage (GTDB taxonomy): Bacteria > Actinomycetota > Actinomycetes > Streptomycetales > Streptomycetaceae > Streptomyces > Streptomyces regalis. The sequence goes on along the minus strand of NZ_LLZG01000413.1, from coordinate 3,688 downwards.
GAACCTGGATCGCGGAGATCTCGCTGCGGTGCTCGTCCAGGTAGGCGTGCCAATCCGCGACGATCTCGCGGGCCTTGTCCTCGGTGCCGACGCCGTAGGCCTCGAGCAGGGTGTCGGGGTTAGTGTCGTCGATGATCTGATCGTGCTGGCGGCGTAGCTCCAGGATGCGCGTACGCAGCTCGGGGTTGGCCGCCAGCGGGGTGATGGCCTTCTCGATCAGGTCGTCGATTACTTGTTGAGGGTTTGCGCCTTCGCCAGCAGCAGTGATGGCTTCGGCCTGCTGCTCGGGATCGCAGACCTCAACTAGCTTTTTGACGATCTCCTTGAGGGATTGGCCTGCGACCTTATCGAGCTCGGCCCGTTCGGCAGGGGTGACCTGGAGCTCCAAGGCTGCCAGGCGGGAGGCCAGGGTTGCGGTCTCGCTCTCAGTGATCGTGAGACTTGCGACTTTGCCCAGGAGCTTTTCCAGGCTGATGCCCTTCTTGCGCATCAGTGGTGGGTCCACGAAGTTGTGTTCAGTGACGCCGATGGCGTCGACAATGACGAATCTCGTCTTCTCCTGTGCGGCCGGGCTCGTCTGGGAGTCGGGGGTGACGGCCTGGAAGTCGGGCTTGGGCATCGTGCGCGCCCCGCGGCCCTTCATCTGCTCGAAGTACTGCGCCGAGCGGACGTCACGCATGAAGAACACGCACTCCAGCGGCTTGACGTCGGTGCCGGTGGCGATCATGTCCACCGTGACCGCGATCCGCAGCCTCGCGGAGGAGCGGAAGGCCTGCAGGTGCCCTTCGGGGTCTTTGGCCTGGTAGGTGATTTTTGCGGCGAAGTCGTTGCCCTTGCCGAAGACCTGCCGCACCTGGGTGACGACCTCCTCGGCGTGCGCGTCGTCCTTGCAGAAGATTAGCGTCTTGGGGACCGCGGTGCGGCCGGGGAAGATCTCGGTGAACAGCCGGTCGCGGAAGGTCTCCAGGACGGTGCGGATCTGGTTGGGGTTCTGCACCGCCCGGTCCAGCTGGCTCTTCTTGTACTCGACGTCCTCGTCGATGGCCTCGATGCGCTGGATGCGGGTGCGGCGGTCGACCTTGGGCACGAACGTGCCGGCCTCGATCTTCGCGCCGCTCTCCGAGACCTCCGTCTTGATGCGGTAGATGCCGAAGTCCACGTTCACGCAGTCGGCCACCGACTGGGTGTACGTGTATTGCGAGACGAGGTTCTGACGGAAGAACGCGAACGTCTGCTTGCCCGGCGTGGCCGTCAGCCCCAGGATGTGGGCGTCGAAGTACTCCAGGACGCCCTTCCATACACCGTAGATGGAGCGGTGGGCCTCGTCCACGATCACCAGGTCGAACGACTCTGGCGGCATGTCAGGGTTATAGGCGATGTCTACCGGGGCCTCCGGCACGAAGCTGTCCAGCGCCGGGTCGTCGCCCTCGGGGACGTCCTTGCCGCGCAGCACGGAGTAGACGCGCTGGATCGTGGAGATCACCACGTTCGAGGACTCCAGCATCCCCAGACCGGTCAGGCGCTGGACCGAGTACAGCTCGGTGAACTTCCGGCCGTCGTCCGGGGTCTCGTAGTTGCTGAACTCAGCAGCGGTCTGCTTGGCCAGGTTGTTGCGGTCCACCAGGAACAGCACCCGCTTAAACCCTGCGTGCTTGAGTAGTCGGTAGGACAGGGTCACGGCGGTGTACGTTTTGCCCGCGCCGGTGGCCATCTGGATCAGCGACCGGTCCGCACGCTCGGCCGCCATGGATGCCTCGGTGCCAAAGATCGCTTCGGTCTGCGCGGGCCGGAGCCGTTCCTCGTTCAGCGGCGGCATGCGGCGCACCTTTGCCCGCCAGGTCGGGAAGTCAGGATCGTCCTGGGCCTCCCGAACTATTCGCGCCAGGGTGGCCGGTTTGGGAAAGTTGAAGATCTTCCGGGCACGCGGCTCGGGGTCGTAGCCGTTGGTGAAATGAGTCTCCGACCCGGAGGCCTCGAACACGAACGGGATGCGGTCACCCACCGTGTGCGCGCGCTTGCGATGCTCCGGCGGCAGGCCAGTGGCGTACATCGCCGACTGCCACTCCACACCTGACAGGGTCGTGCCCTGGGGTTTGGCCTCGATGACCCCGACAACCTTCTTTTCCACGTACAGCAGGTAGTCGACCCGGCCGTGGCCCGGTGCCATGACGACCTCGCGTATCGCGACGCCGTGCACGCCAAGCTCGCCCGCGAACAGGTTCATCGCCTTGCGGTCCTGTACCGCCCAACCTGCGGCAGCTAGCTGCTGGTCGATAAGGGCACGAGCGCGGGCCTCCGCCGGGAGACGGGAATCGTGATCACTGCTGTTCATCGCTTCCTCGGTGTCGCTATCGGGAACGTTGCCAACTCAGTGGCGGACTCTGGCTGTTCGCTTAGGCCGGGGCCGTTGGCGCGGTACTCGTCCGATCACCCCAGCTCAACAGCACAAATGCGGAGGTGGGATTCGGGCGAGTAAACAGCGCGCAGGCACCGCAACTCCTGCAGGGGCAGTCCCGATCCGCCGGGTGCGTGGACGGCGGCCCGGACTTTCGACCAGAAGTGAACTCATGGAGGGCGCAGTACCCATAGACGTCGATGGACCGCCCAGCGAACGGCCTCTCAGCATCGGCCGGACTCTTATACACCTCGTCGAACTGGGCCGGTCCACGTAATCGTCAGGCTGACCTGGCCAGGTGAGCGCCAGGAGCCTGTGCTCGTTCTCCGGGAACCACAAAACGGGGCCGGAACGCCTGCCAGCCCCCGTACAGCCCGCGAGCTCGTAGCCCCGCCCACGGTGGTTCTTGCACGCCTCGCCAAATGCTTGCGTGTGCACGCGCCGGCCCCGGGCAGAGCCCTTGATCGAAAGAACTCGGACACGGGCACCAACGGATAGGCAGGTGGCCTGCTCCAAGCTCCGATCTGAGGCGCCGGGGATCACCTCAGCCTGAGCGACTCGGTTCACCACGCCATAGGCCAGCAGCTCCCCGTCGTAGTCACGCGTCAGGACGGACACCACGACTACCGCGTCCTGGCCCCCCTCCGCCAGCGTGAACACACTGTGCAGGGATGTGCCGCTTCTCGCCACCGCCCCTATCCCCCATCAAGAAGCACCTGACCGCCACCGAAGATGTCTCCACGCCGACGATGCCGGGATATTACAATAACTTCACACTTGAACGAGTGTTCTTCACCCTTCGGGGGGGGGAGGCAACTGGACAGGGAAGGGAACCGCCCCTTGCTAGGCCAGGGAAGCATGACCTGCATATACGTCCAAGCCCCAAAGGCCCTCCGGAGCCGTGTGCATACGCTCTCTGGGCACCCAACGGCTGACCAAGGAGCTACTGCCAGGCCCATGTGAGCCTGCTTGCCGCGTGAGCAACAGCTACGTATGAACAGGTGATGCGGGAGATTCATACGGCGGGGCAGAGTTGTTCAGTCGGTGATGACAGCCCTGCCCAGCCTCTTGAGCACGTCCTCAGGAGACAACTGTGAGTCTCGCAACTTCTCGTATCCGGAAACGACTTCATCCGGGTCCAGGCCTGCCTCTTGCGCCATGCGACGCAGTTCCTCAAGGTCGATGCCATCCCTAAGGAATCTGCTGAGCCAGGTGCCGAAATCGGCCCAGCCCTGGGTGGCCACCTTGCTGCGGACCGTCTTCGAACAGCCCGACACCGACGCCGTGAAGGCC
>NZ_LLZG01000412.1 GCF_001509475.1 Streptomyces regalis | reverse complement strand
CCCCAAGGCAGCCGCCCACTTGGATACCGCCCAGCATGATCTGCTGGCCTTCACCGCGTTCCCGCGGGAGATCTGGCGGCAGATCTGGTCGAACAACCCTCAGGAACGGCTCAATCTGCATGCCACTTCGTCTCAGGTCAGGCTCATGGTTACCGAGGCATAGGTTGGCTGCCCGAGACTCGCCCGGATCACGCTGTCGCTGGCACCCAAGGCCGACGCCAGTTCTCCTTGCAGCTCGTGCGGGAGGGGCCCTGCCCCGAGAGCACAGGCGCGCACGAGAGCGCGGCAGTCCTGCGCTTGCCGGTCCGTGGCGATCACGGTGAACAGAGGGTGTGCCAGGGTCTCGCGGGCCGCGTAGCCGTCAGTTTGACGTGCTCGTCTGAATATATCCGCGCCTCTTGGCGATGAAGTACCCAAGACCGAAGGTGCAGCCGAATACGCTCACAGCGGCCATTGCCGTCGCCTTGAGGCTCGCGCCGACGAGGGCGAGCACCAGCTCAGACATTAGTGTCACGCATGTCGACGTGAAAAAGATGACCCCGATGGCAAACCTGCGGATTTCGACGTCTTCCGATTCCTCTTGAGGAGTTTCACTTGCTGGAGGCGTCTGACCGGTTCCCCTTACAGGTGGCGTCTGGTTTTTCACTCAATTTACTCTCTGGTTGCGGGTGGCGCGCTGCTCGCCACCGTCGTTCGACGCCCCTGTCGCCGACCACGGGAACTTTTCCTCCCCGGGGCCTCCGGCCTGCGGAAGTAGCGGCCGAAGGGACAGCCAGGGCGTCCAGATCGCTCGGCGGGCGCAACAACGCCCCCGTGACCCCTGGCCCGATGGCGGACATCGGCCGGTTCGGCTGCACGAAGGTCGGGTCAGTCAGGCCGGCTGGTCAGCGAATCGGCCCTGTGCTTACGGTCAGTGAGGATCCGCATGCTGCGCAGGTGCTCGGATCGCTGGTTGTCGAGGATGTCGGCAACGTTGCGGTGGGTCCGCAGCACGCAGAGAGCGTCGACTGCAGGTACAGCTCGGGGCGTAGCCAGCCACCGCTCCATGTCGGTGACCCCATGCCGGCGATCCCGGCTTCCGTAATGGCGTACCGCTTGCGCTCAGGACCCCTGCCGGCCTCGATCCCGTCGACTTCGACGAGGCCGTTCTTCAGCGGCCGGGACATCGTCGAGCAGACCTGGGCGTAGTGCAGCGGCCGGTCGTGACCGAACTTTTGGTCAAAGGCCCGCTTGAGGTCGTAACCCTGGCTGGGGCCTGACCTCCCGGATCCCTAGGAGGGTGTGGCTGATCGACATGCACCGCACTATACACGAGGTGTATAAACTGCATGTATACATCGAGTGCTGAGCCCGCACGGGAGCACGCCGCGCAGGCGCGGCCCGGTTTCCACGGCTCACTGCAGCGTCTACTGCTGGGTTCCGGTGTCCGGGTCGGCGGGGTCTGCGCCAGCGCCGGTAGCAAGAGGCTGCGACAACGCCCCCACCTGCACGGGCGTACCCACCGACATGATCTAAACACTATGCGTATACATGCTATGTATACATGGCATGTAGAGTGCCCGGCATGTCCATCGGTAATACCCTTCTGGGGCTCCTGGAGTCCGGTCCGCGACATGGCTACGACCTGAAGCGGGCGTTCGACGAGAAGTTCGGTCATGACCGGCCGCTGCACTACGGCCAGGTCTACGCGACGATGTCCCGGCTGCTGAAGAACGGCCTCGTCGAAGTCGACGGCATCGAGGCGGGCGGTGGGCCCGAGCGCAAGCGGTACGCGATAACGGACGCCGGGATCTCCGACGTCGAGCGCTGGCTCGCGACGCCGGAGAAGCCCGAGCCGTACCTGCAGTCGTTGCTGTACAGCAAGGTCGTCCTCGCGCTGCTGACACACCGGGACGCGGCCGGCATCCTCGACACGCAGCGCTCCGAACACCTGCGCAGCATGCGGATCCTGACCGACCGCAAGCGCAAAGGCGACCTGGCCGACCAGCTGATCTGCGACCACGCCCTGTTCCACCTCGAGGCGGATCTGCGCTGGCTGGAGCTGACCGCGGCGCGTCTGGACAAGCTCGCCGAGGCGGTGGCCGCGTGACCCGTGTCCCTCCTCCTGGTTCCCTGCTCGCCGCCCAGGACCTGCGCAAGGCGTACGGACCGACCACCGCGCTCGACGGCGCCGACTTCTCCATCCACCCCGGTGAGGTCGTCGCCGTGATGGGCCCCTCCGGATCCGGCAAGTCGACGCTGCTGCACTGCCTCGCCGGGATCGTGACGCCCGACTCCGGATCCATCACCTACAACGGGCGTGAGCTGGCCACCATGAACGACGCCCAGCGCAGTGCGCTGCGCCGCTCCGAGTTCGGCTTCGTCTTCCAGTTCGGTCAGCTGGTGCCCGAGCTGACCTGTGTGGAGAACGTGGCGCTGCCGCTGCGGCTGAACGGCACCTCCCGCAAGGAGGCCGAGAAGGCCGCCCTGACGTGGATGGAGCGGCTGGAGGTCGACGACCTGCGAAAGAAGCGGCCCGGAGAGGTCTCCGGCGGTCAGGGGCAGCGGGTGGCCGTGGCCCGGGCGCTGGTCACCAACCCCCGGGTGCTGTTCGCCGACGAGCCGACCGGCGCGCTGGACTCGCTCAACGGCGAGCGCGTGATGGGGCTGTTGACCGAGGCGGCCCGCTCCACCAACGCGGCCGTCGTCCTCGTCACGCACGAGGCGCGGGTCGCCGCCTACTCCGACCGCGAGGTCGTCGTACGCGACGGCAGGTCCCGGGACATGGAGCGCGCCATATGAGTGCACGGAGGGGGCACCTCCCGCTCGAGCGAAGTCGAGAGTGGGGGAGGTCCAGGGATCTGGCCATGGGGGCCCGGTTCGCCTTCACCGGCGGGCGGGAGGGGTGGGTGCGGATGCTCCTCACCGCCGTTGGCGTGGGCCTCGGCGTGGCGCTGCTGCTGCTGTTCGCCGCGATCCCGAACGCGCTGGCCGTCCGGCAGGACCGCGAGACGGCGCGCACCGATCTGAGTTACCAGTACATCGAGTCGCCGCTGAAGAAGGCGGACAACACGCTGGTGGTCGGCGAGGCCGGGACGGCCTTCCGTGACAAGGAAGTGCGCGGGCGGGAGTTGCAGCCCGAGGGCCCCAGGGCGCCCCTGCCGCCAGGGGTGTCGAAACTTCCCGGGGTGGGCGAGATGGTGGTCTCTCCCGCACTGAAGCGGCTGCTGCAGTCCGGCGAGGGGAGACTGCTGCGCGAACGGCTGCCCGAGCGGATCGTCGGCACCATCGCCGAACCCGGACTCATCGGCGCCCAGGAACTCGCCTTCTACCGCGGCGCCGACACCCTCGTGGTCAAGGAGGGCAGCGGCCTGGTCGAACGCATCGACCGATTCGGCGCAGGGTTCAAGACCCCGGAGAAGAGGGACCCCGTCCTGGTCCTGCTCGCCCTCGTCGTGTTCCTGGTGCTGCTGTTGCCGGTCGGCGTGTTCATCGCCGCGGCCGTGCGGTTCGGCGGCGAGCGCCGTGACCGGCGCCTCGCTGCCCTGCGGCTGGTGGGTACGGACAGCCGGACGACCCGGCGGATCGCCGCCGGCGAGGCCCTCGCCGGCTCCGTGGCCGGCCTGGCCTTCGGCACGGTTTTCTTCCTGCTCGTCCGGGAGCTCTCCGGGTCCGTGGACCTGTTCGACGTGAGCGTGTTCCCCAGCTATCTGATCCCCTCCCTCGTGCTCGCCCTGCTCGTCGCGGTCGCGGTCCCGGCGGCCGCAGTGCTGGTCACGCTGTTCGCGCTGCGAGGCGTGGTGATCGAGCCGCTCGGCGTGGTGCGCACCGCGAAGCCCCCGCGGCGCCGGCTGTGGTGGCGGATACTGCTGCCCGTGGGCGGGCTCGGACTGCTCTACCCGATGATCGGGAAGGACCGGTACGGCAGAGACTTCAACCAGTACCAGGTCACCGGTGGTGTCCTGCTGCTGCTCGTCGGGGTGACCGCGCTGCTGCCGTGGGTCGTGGAGACGGTCGTCGCCCGACTCGGCTCCGGTGGGGTCGCCTGGCAACTGGCCATCCGTCGACTTCAGTTGAGCAGCGGAACGGCCGCCCGCATGGTCAACGGCGTCGCGGTTGCGGTGGCGGGCGCCATCGCCCTGCAGATGCTGTTCTCCGGGGTGCAGGGCCAGTACACCAAGCACACCGCCAACGACCCCACCCGGGCCCAGATGAGCGCGGACCTGCCGGACGAGGTCCCGCTCGCCCGGGCGGCGGCCGACTTCAAGGCGACCAGAGGCGTTGCGAAGGTCGACGCCTACGACGAAGGCCGTGTCAGCGACCGGCGCGAGGGCGCCACCAACTCCGCCCAGGTCACCATCGCCGACTGCGCGTCCCTGCGCGAGGTGGCTTCCTTCCCCTCCTGCAAGGACGGTGACGCCTTCGCCGTCCGGGGTGGCGACGATGAGGTCGATGAGCTGGGGGCGGCCGACCTTTCCAAGGCCGGCACAAAGCTGTGGTTCGACGCGGACGACGGCTCCCCCGCTGATCACAGGCCGACGTCCTGGAGCGTGCCGGCGGGCGTGAAGCAGGCACGGGCCATCGCGGACCCGTCCGGGTACAAGCGTGGCGGCCTGCTGCTGACGCCGGGTGCCCTGCCCTCGGGCGGCGCACCTGGTCTGCACGGGCAGATCTACCTCGCGCTCGACCAGGGGCTGGCGGCCGCGCCGGATTACGCGCGGAACACGGCCCGCCGTCTCGGTATGCCGACCGACCCGGTGATGTTGGTGTCCAGCAAGCGCGACGACACCTACGCCTCCATCCGCACCTTCCTGTTCGTCGGTGCCGCCGGCGTACTGGCGCTGATCGGCGCGAGTCTGCTGGTGTCGCAGCTGGAGCAGCTGCGCGAGCGCCGCAAACTGCTGTCGTCACTCATCGCCTTCGGCACCCGGCGCCGCACCCTGTGCCTGTCCGTGCTGTGGCAAACCGCGATCCCGATCGGCCTCGGCCTGGCGCTGGCCACAGCACTCGGGGTGACACTGGGCGCGGCACTGCTGAGGATGACGGACAAGCCGGTGGGGGTGGACTGGGCGAGCGTACTGTCGATGACCGGCATCGCCACCGCCGTCGTCCTGCTGGTGGCCGTGCTCAGCCTGCCACCACTGCTGCGGCTGATGCGCCCGGACGGCCTGCGCACCGAGTGAGCCATATGCCCCGAAGGCCCTTTCCACCCGAACCGCCGGCCAACTGTGCTGCATCGCTTGAGGAGGAGACGTCGGCCCGGTCGGTCAGTCCGCGCTGAGGGGAATCGGCAGCCGCACCCGGTAGTCGGGGTGCGTGGTGTAGGACGCGGCACGATCCAGCGAGTCGGCATACGGCCAGGGGGCGTGGGCTGACGGCCCAGGATGGGCCGTCAGGCTTCGATTTGACGCAGGACACGGGCTGGGTCGCGCAGAGCCAGGTGCTCAGCGGCGATCGCGGCCGGTTCGTGGCGGTGTGATTCCCGGCGGTCGAAGGCTCGGAGGCGGGTGCTCGTGCGGTCGGTTTCAGTCGGGCCGGGCGGGGGCGCGTAGTTCGACCTTGTAACCGCCTGGTGGGGTGGGTTGGGCGGTGAGGGTGCCGTCGAGCAGTTCGGCGCGTTCTCCCAGGCCGATGAGGCCGTGGCGGGCGCTGGGCAGGGCGACGGAGGGGCGGGTGGGGGCGGTGTTGGTGACGGTGACGCCGAATTGGTGGGCGTCGTGCCACAGGCGTACTTCGGCGTGGGCTCCGGGGGCGTGCTTGCGCACGTTGGTGAGGGCTTCCTGGATCGTGCGGTAGACGGTGCGCTGGGCGGTTGTGCTGATGCCGGGTGGGAGCTCTCCGGTCAGGGTGGTGTCGATGCCGCTGTTGGCGATGAGCTGCTGGAGGTCGGCGAGGGTGGGCTGGGGGGTGAGTTCGGTTTCCTTGCCGCCGGAGGCTCGGAGCAGGGTGACCATGTGGCGGAGTTCGTCGAGGGTGTCGACGCTCAGGGTGCGGATGGTGCGGGCGGCGTCGCGGGCGTCGGGGTCCTTGGCGGCGACCTGGAGGGCTCCGGCCTGTACGGCGATGAGGCTGACCTGGTGGGAGACGACGTCGTGCATCTCGCGGGCAAGCTGGGCGCGTTCGCGGGCAAGGACGGTCTGGGCGTGCAGGGCGCGCTCGTGTTCCCGGGCCTCTTCGACCTCGACGAGCTGGAGGGCCACGTCGTGTCTGGCCTGCACGAGCTGGCCGAACAGCACGGGGGCGGTGGCGGTGGCCAGCGTGTAGACGAACTGAATGAGCGTCCAGGTCCGGTCGCCGGCGAATCCGTCGGACAGGGACCAGGCGAGGGTGCTTGCCGCCGCGTTCAGCAGGACGCAGCCGGCCAGCAGCGGGCGGTTGCGGGTGGACGCGGCCAGTGTGTACAGGGCGGTGATCGGCGCGAACGCCACGTCCATGAACAGGGCCATGGGCAGTGTCAGCAGGAAGACGGCCAGCGGAAAGCGCCTGCGCAGGAACAGTGCTGCGCTGCCGAGGGCGACGCAGGACCAGACGAGGGGGGTGGTTCCCTCGTCGTAGAGGTTGATCCAGGCGTCGAGCACGGCGAGCGCGACGAGGCCCGCGTCGACCGCCCAGGGCGGCACCCGCCGCCACAGTGCCCTGCGTGCCCCGCCTGTGCTCATCGTCCGTTGTCCCGTGCGGTGTTGTCGCCGTGCTCGCCGAGCAGTCCGGCCCGCTCGGCGAGCAGTGCGGCCTGGACACGGCTGGTGACCCGCAGCTTGGTCAGGATCGAGCTGACGTGGTCCTTGACGGTGCCCGCGCTCAGATGGATGCGGGTGCCGATGTCGGCGTTGGACAGTCCTTCCGCGATCAGGACGAGGACGTCGCGCTCCCGGTCGCTGAGCAGGCCGACGCGTGCCGTGTCCGCGTCCTGGGGTGCTCCCGCCCCCGGGTGACTGCGCAGCAGTGCGCGTGAGGCTTTCGGGGACATCACCACCCCGCCCGCGGCCAAGGTGCGGACCAGCTGGGCGAGTTGTTCGGGCTCGGTGTCCTTGAGCAGGAAGCCGGCGGCTCCCGAGCGCAGTGCGGTCAGGATGTACTCGTCGGTGTCGAAGGTGGTCAGCATGGCCACGTGCGGTGGTGCGGGCAGCGTCTGGATCTGCCGCAGGACGGTCAGGCCGTCCACGTCCGGCATACGGATGTCGAGGAGTACGACGTCCGGCTGCTCGGACCGGATCACGTCGGCCGCCCCCGCCCCTTCCGCGGTCGCCACGACCTCGATGCCGTCGGACGCGTTCAGGATCATCCGGAATCCGGACCGCACCAGGGCTTCGTCGTCCACCACCACTACCCGGATCACCGGCGTTCCGCCTCACACTCGTCTGCTCTGTGCTGTGCTCTGTCCTGCTTCTCGGCGGCCCGTACACCCCGCATCGGGGCGGCCACGTTCTCGTACGGTGTTCGCCTGCCGCCGACGGTACGTCCGGCAGGGTACGCAGTGGCGCGATCACCGTGGACTGTGGACACCTGGCGGGCCGGCTCCAGCCGGTCGGGGGGTGCGCTCCGGCCCATCGGCAGGCCGACTGGCGAGGCCCGGCGGATGGCGCCCGTGGGTGCTCGTCCCATGGGATCGGTACGTGGGTCCGCGCCGAGTCTGCGGGCCGCAGCCGATTTCCGTACCGTTCGAGGACCGCCCACCCATGCCCCGCTCGTACCTGCGTCAGTCCGTCCGTGCTCTGCGCCGCTGTGCGGCGCGGCCCCATGTGCTGTTTGGGGGTGTATACGGGGCGGTGCTGGCCAGCTCCATGGTGGCCGCCCTGACGGAGCAGGGCGAGACGGCGCCCGCCGACCGGTTCAGCAGCGCCCAGTGGCTCCTGGTCACGGCCGTCGCCTCGGCCCTGGCGCACGGCTACGCGCATCTGATCGCCCTGCGCGGCGACCGGACCCACCATGGTGTGCGCGCCGGGGTACGGCTGTTGCTGTCCGAGTGGCCGCTGGTGGTGGCGACGGTGCCGACGCTGGTCCTGCTGCTCGGCGCGGCCTGGGGGTGGTGGCCCTCGGCGGGCGTCGAGTACGTGGTCTTCGCCGTGAACGTGGTGCTGCTGTTCGCCTGGGGCGTGCTCGCGGCCCGCGCCGCCGGTCGCACGTGGGGCTCCGCCCTGAGGATCGGCCTGGCGGACGCGCTGCTCGGGCTTGTCGTCGTGGTGGCCAACGCCGTCATCAAGTAGGACGGTGGGCCGTCCAGGCCCGCTGACCCGGCCGGGGTGCTGGTCCGCCGGTCGGCGGGGTGGTCCCGGCCGGTCGGCGGGGGTGTCACCGAAGCCTGCCGGATGGTCCGCCTCCTGACGGCACGCCGAGATTGTTCGTATGACACAGATACAGCCGCCGCAGGAGACTTCGGCTCCGCAGGAGAACTCGCCTCCACGGCCCGCGACCTCGCCCGGGTCCGCCGGGAAGGTCTCGAGCAGTCCCTCGATGGGACGTCTGGTCGGGGTGGATCTGGCCCGCGCGCTGGCGGTGTTCGGCATGTACATCGTGCACATCGGCCCGATGCTGGGGAACACGAGCGGCTTCGGTACGTGGGTCCGGTTCCTGGCCGACGGTCACTCGTCGGTCCTGTTCGCCACCCTCGCCGGGTTCTCACTGATGCTGATCGCAGGCCGCCGTGAGCCGAAGACCGGCCTCGCCGGCCGCCAGGCGAAGGCCCGGATCGCGATCCGCGCCGTGATCCTGCTGGCGCTGGGCAGCGTGCTGGCGATCGAGTACGGGGACGTCATCATCCTCGGCTTCTACGGCGTCTACTTCCTCCTCGCCCTGCCCCTGCTGCGGCTGTCCGCCAGGACTCTGGCGATCATCGCTGCAGGGCTCGCGCTCGTCACGCCGCAGCTGGCGTTCGTCCTGAAGATGTGGCTGAGCGGGTCCGTCCTGCAGAGCATCAACGCCTACGACCCGCTCGAGAAGCTCAACGACGTGGGAGTCGTCGATCTGCTGCTCACGGGCCTCTATCCGACGATCACGTGGATGCCGTTCCTGATCGCCGGCATGGCGCTGGCCCGCCTCGACCTGTCCGCCCCCGCCGTCCAGCGGCGCCTTGCCGCTCTCGGCGCCGCCCTCACCGTGGCTGCGTACGGCCTGTCCCTGTGGCTGCGTACGGCCTGTCCCTGCTGCTTGCGGGCAAGGACGCGGTGTTCGGCGGGATCGGGGGGTCGTCCAGCGGCTCCGGGTCGTGGTCCGGCGGTTCCGGTTCGTGGTCCGGTGGCTCCGGGGCGGGGTCGAGTGGCAGCGGGTCCGGCGAGCAGCTCGTGTCGTCGGCCTCGGACCTGCTGGGTGCCGGGCCGCACACCGGCACCACGTTCGACATCCTCGGCAGCGTGGGCGTCGCGATCCTCGTGATCGTGGGCGCGACGGTGCTGATGGACCGTCTGCCGCGACTGCGCCGCCTGGCGAAACCGGTCATCGCCGTGGGCACCATGTCCCTGACCGCCTACGTCGGCCACTTCCTCGCACAGTCCGCGTGGCCCGCTTCCGGCGCCGGCACCACGAAGTCCTGGGTGCCCGTGCTCACGTACATCCTCGGGGCAATCGTGTTCGCCGCGATCTGGTCCCGCTTCTTCCGCCGCGGCCCCCTGGAGTATCTGCTCAACACGGCCACCAAGCCCGCCAAGTACATCCGGTGAGGTCCGGTCGGGGTGGCTCGGTTTTTCATGTCCCATCCCGGCCTGGACGGCCTGCCCAGCCCGCAAGGGGATCGCCCTTGCGGGCTTCGGCTGTGGTCCTGGCCGACTGGCAGGCGGAGCTCGGTGAGGATGCGCCAGTTCCTCGGGGGGCCACCCCAGGGTCGCCCTCAGGTGGCGCACCGCCCCCACCCCGCAGAGGGAGAGATCGGCCATGCCCTCGGCCTGGTCGCTTCCGGAGCCGACGCTCGCCACGCTCACCTCGGATCCCGTGCTCCTTCCGAACCACGCCGCCGAACCCGTCCGGACTGGCCTTCTCCCCCTTGACCTCCAAGCTGTCGACCTGCGGGTGACTGCCGGCGGCGAGATCGTACCCAGCATGCCCGGCTGGTTGCCGCTCGCCTGCATGCCTAGCTGCCTCTGCCTGACGCAGACCTGCGCTACGTGTCAGCCCCCCAGTAACCATGCTGCCCGCGATCGCCGACCCAGCAGCGATCAACGCAATCCCCCACTCACTCATGCTCTGGAGCGTGCCACAGCAAGGCCAGCTTGAAGGGCGATACAAGGAGTTGCAGCGCCTCCGGTCCGGCGCCAACCGTCTTCGCCCCCAGTCTGTTGCGCCAGCAGGGTCAGGAGACCTCAAAACCACCATGTCCCAGCGCCCCGCTGGCATGACTCGGTCATTGAGACTCCGCTGACCTCGCATACGACAGCACCACCAGGCGTCACTCAGGTAGGCCCAGGCAAGAACTTGGTTGCCATCCCTTCCCAACGGCTGGCGATACTCCCTCATGAGCAGATTTGCCGAAGTCATCGTGCTGGCCAGCAACGAAGAAGAGACCATGGAGCCGCTGACCCGGCCAGACGACAGTCGAGAGTGGTCAGGATGTTTCACCGATATCGGACATGGCATGTTCGGCGGCTGGGCCATTGAGTTCGTGCGGCGGTCCAGATGGATCGGACTGCTGGAACACCTTGAATCGTTGCCCTGGAAATCACCGCACTCAGTACAGGTGCTGGTTCACGACGAGGAGGATGAGTGCTTTGGCCTGTGGATGATCCACGACGGCCGACTCGTGGAGATACCTCTGCCGCGCACCCGCCGGGCGTTCTGGCCGAGCCCCTTCACGGGTGAGGTTGATCCGGACTCCCCCGGGATCCTCATCCGCACAGACGGACCCGGCGGCTGGCCTGACGGGGGCTGAGCGTGACATAGCAAGCTGCCCGTGGGCTGGTCACCTCCGGTCGTTGTACAGCAGGCGGATCAGAAGGCTTCTGACATCCACGGCTGACACCAACGACGCCGGACGGGCGTACACCAGCGTCCCTGTCCGACCATCGCACCAGTCGACGACAGCAGCTGAAGCGAGCTCGGCTCGAACTTCTAAAGCGGTGGTCAGCAAGCCGTGGACCATCTGTGGACAGGCCCGACCTGCCCACGCTCAGGCGAGGCTGTCACCAGCCGCTTCGCCTGGGACCGAAGAGCTCTCCGGAGCCGTGTGCGCAAGTCCGAACCTGGCGGGGAACCCGCCTCACGGCAGAGCGTTCTCAGCCCAGATCGTGAATCTTGGTGGCTAAGTCATTTGCCTTCTCGGTGAGGACATTGGCATGGCGAGCCTGTTTGGCTGCGGCTCGGGCCCGAGCATCGGGATCGGCGCGCGGCTGGTGGAACGTCGTGGATGCTTGGTCGTACGCCGTGCAGATCTCCACAAGAAGAGCCTCAAGCTGTGGCCACTCCCTCGCGACGTACGGGCGCATTTCTTTGATGCAGTTCCTTGACTCCAGGCCGTTCGCCCCCGTCCACCAAGCGCGATTCCGATAGTCATCGGCCGCGTCCTGACCGATACGGCGCAGTTTAAGGACGTGATCGCGAAGCTTCGCGAGTTGCTCTTGCGGCTCTCTGCGCGCTCGATCTTGGTGTAACTGGACCGCTGCCCACAGGCCGGCCGGACCACCGACGGCTCCTACGAGCCCGCCCGCAGCCCCGAGCCACTCCAACGCCGACATACCCACACAGTGAGTGAGGCTGAGTACGGCCGCACGCCCAAGCCGCCCAGACGGGTCCGAGCGCGCGGAGCTACGGGGAACACCGGGGACTCAGCCGGCGACCGGCCCCACACCGGCGCCACTCCGCCGCAGGTCAGCCGGGTAATCAGCCTAAGATCACCTTAGCTTCCCAAGCTGAGAGCGCGAGTTCGATTCTCGTCACCCGCTCCAGAGAGAAGCCCCAGGTCAGTAGCCTGAGGTTCGCTTGCTGTCTAGACCATTTTGAGGGGTTCGTACCCTTCGCGTGCCCCAAGTCGAGGCCAACCGCGCCACATGGCCGGCAAATAGCGAGCAAGTCACGTACGCGAAGGGCGGCTTGGTGACATGACCCGGCGTCCCGCCGGAACTGTAACCAAGGGCAGTCCACGCTTTCCTGAATTCAGGATTCTGTGTACCGTGAAGGTGTGCTGACTCTCGCCCCTGACATCGAGGTCCTGGTCCGGTTCGGCCGCGCGCTCGCCGACCCCATCCGCTGCCGCATCCTGCTCGCGCTCCGCGAAGCCCCCGCCTACCCCGCGGACCTCGCCGACGAGCTCGGGGTCTCCCGCACCCGACTGTCGAACCACCTGGCGTGCCTTCGGGACTGCGGCCTCGTCGTCACCGTCCCCGACGGACGCCGCACCCGGTACGAACTGGCCGACGAACGCCTCGGCCACGCCCTGGACGACCTGCGCACCGCCGTGGTCGCAGTCGAAGCGGACAAGACGTGTGCCGACACCGCGGAGAAAGGCTGCTGTTGATGGCCTCCGAGACATCCGGGATATCGATCTCCCTCGGCCCGCCCCCAGCCCGACGCGACGCACTCGCCCGCCGAATACGCCTGCTGGTCACCGCGACCATCACCTACAACGTCGTCGAGGCGATCGTCGCGATCACCGCCGGGACCCTCGCCTCCTCCACCGCGCTGATCGGCTTCGGCCTGGACTCCGTCATCGAGGTCTCCTCCGCCGCCGCGGTCGCCTGGCAGTTCTCCGCCCGCGACCACGCCGTACGCGAGGCCCGCGAGAAGACCACCCTGCGGATCATCGCCTTCTCGTTCTTCACCCTGGCCGCGTACGTCACCATCGACGCCGTCCGCGCCCTCACCGGCACCGGAGAGGCGGAACGCTCCATCCCCGGCATCGTGCTCGCCGCCCTGTCACTGGCCGTGATGCCCTTCCTCTCCGCTGCCCAGCGCCGCGCCGGCCGCGAACTAGGCTCCGCCTCCGCGGTGGCCGATTCCAAGCAGACCCTGCTGTGCACCTATCTCTCCGCCGTGCTCCTGGCCGGCCTTGTCCTCAACGCCACCCTCGGCTGGTCCTGGGCCGACCCCGTCGCCGCCCTCGTCATCGCCGCGATCGCCGTCAAGGAAGGGCGCGACGCCTGGCGTGGTGAAGGCTGCTGCGCTCCAACTGCCCCTTCGGGGGCACCGTCGGCCAACACCGAGGCGGACGCGTGCGGTTGCCGCCCCGGATGCGACTGCTGCAGCTGACCAACCGGCGTATGGCGGGTTCACCCACGGCAGCACGGAGCCGGCCGACGGGCTGAGACACTCGGGCGGCTGCCTGGGCTTGCAACCTGTACCCAGGTACAGGTTTACCGTCGGTTGTGTCGCCGGATGCGGGGACGTGATGACGGGAGTGAGCGCGATGAACGAGGTGGCGTGGGTGCCGCAGTCCTGCACACTGCCCACCGAGGAGCGGCGCCTGCAGCTCGCGCAGTGGGATGCGCTGTTCGCCGAGCGGCTGATCGCGCTGGCCTGGCCAGGGCCGCTCCGTCTGTGCCTGCACCTGGCCGACGGATCAGGTGTGCAGGACCGGGTCCGTGAGCTGGTGCGGAGGGAGAGCGGGTGCTGCTCGTTCTTCACCTTCGAGGTCACCCCGGGCAGGGGCCGGGTCCAGCTGGACATCTCCGTGGACGCGGCGCACGAGACGGTGCTGGAGGCCATCGCTGCCCGGACCGGGGCTGCCGGGGAGTCGCGGTGAGTGCGGGCCTGCGGAGCGGGCAGGTCGCCGAGCAGGCCGGGGTGAACATCCAGACTCTCCGCTACTACGAGCGGCGCGGTCTGCTGGCCCAGCCGGAGCGCAGCCCTGGGGGTCACCGCCTGTACGGCGAGGACGTGGTGACCGTGCTGCGGGTCATCAAGGCCGCCCAGCGGCTCGGGTTCACGCTGGAGGAGGTCGCCGAGCTGCTGGAGGCCGGCCGCCACCGCCACGGACGTCCCGTCGCGGGGCTGCAGGAGCGCGCCGCGGCCAAGCTCGCCGAGGTCGACGCGAAGATCGCCGACCTGACCACCATCCGCACCGCCCTGGCCGAGGCGGTCGAGGCGGGCTGCGACGACCTGACCGTCTGCGCCGAAAGCGCCTGCTGCCCCATCCCGTTCACCGATCTCGCCGGGGAGAAGCGCCATGCCGGACCGTGCTGCTGAGCCGAGCCCCCGCAAGATGGCGAAGGCGCTCGCCGGCCTGGCCGCTCTGGCCTGTGTGGCGTGCTGCGCGTTGCCCGTCCTGGTCACGGCGGGCGTCGTCGGGGTCGGTGCCGGGGCAGTGGCCGGCTGACTGCCCACCGTCGCCGCCGTCCTGGCTGTGCTCGCCGGCCTCGGAGAGGAGGCGCCGGTGTCCAGGGCGTCGCAGCCGATCGAGTCCAGGAACTCGGCGGCGATCTTCTTGGCGTCCGTGTCGTCACCAACGCCGGCGAGGGCCGACGGGGCGGGATGGCCGCTGAGTCGGCTCAGGTTGCCGAAGTGGACGTAGAGGATGTTGCTCATCGCGTTGAGCAACGGCTCGGCGGAACCGTGCGGTAGGCATGCGGTAGGCATGCGGCGGGATGGTCACCCACGATGTCGCCCGCGGCCGCGGCCTCCGCGGGGGCCGCACAGACGCGCGGGCCCGGTTCCGCCACCAGGCGCACTCCGGCGGGTAACTGTGCTGTCGGCTCCAAGTCCCGTATCGCGGGCTACCAGCCTGGGTGGGCCGGGATCCACGAGGCATGCGTGGCGAGGTGGGGCGTGTCAGCGCGGTGCCGTACAGCCCGAGTCGCACGCCCGAGGCCGCACCCCGGTTGCGCCGACATCACCTTTGGACTTCTCGATATAACCAGGTACTGTGCAATGCATGGAACCTGACATCGCAGGTAAGCCTGTCGCAGGCAAGGCGGAGAGCCAGCTCCGCAAGGGAGTGCTGGAGTACTGCGTGCTTGCGATCTTGCGGGAGGGTCCGCGCTACGGCGTGGAGCTGCTCGAAACCCTCGGCGCGGTGAACGTCATGGTCACGAGCCAGGGGACCATCTACCCCTTGCTGTCACGGTTGCGCCGTGACGGACTGGTCGAGACCCGCTGGCAGGAGTCCCCCAGCGGGCCCCCGCGGCGCTACTACGAGTTGACACCGTCGGGGCATGCGGCGCTGAAGGAGTTCACCGCCGTCTGGCCGCACTTCCGTGACGCGGTCGACCACTTCATCACCGACTGACAGGAGACCACCGTGACGATCACCGAGCACCCGCTGGTGGAGAGTTACCTGGCCGCCGTGGCGCGTGAAACGGCCGGACTCAGCCCGGAACGCCGCAACGAGCTGCTGGCCGACCTGGAGGAGCACATCGCCGTGACACTCGCGGAAGAGTCCGCATCCGGCGACGACGGGATCCGCACCGTGCTCACCCGCCTCGGCGACCCGCGCACCATCGCGGCAACCGCACTCGGTGACGAGCTCCCCACCCCGCAGGTGAGCCGAGGACGCACCCTCGCTCTCTTGGGGCTGCTGGCGGTGACCGGCCCCCTGACCATCTTCGGACCCCTGCTGGGCGGCCCCGCCCTGATCGGCGCGATCTGGTGGCTGTGGGCCGCGCCGCAGTGGCGCAACCGGGACAAGGCGATCGCGACGGCCGCCGCCCTCGTGCCGCCGCTGTTCGCCGTGTCGCAGTGGGTGGTCCCCGCGGGCACGCTGAACTTCGGCCTCGGAGCATTCATCCCGGTCCTCCTGGCCGTCCTGCTGCTCCCGGCCGCCGCCGGCGTCCACCTGCTGCGCTCCGCACGGCGCCTGTCATGACAGGTGCTCCCCCCATGACGCAGTCGTCCTGACACAGCCGGACTTCCCTACACAGCCGGACTTCCATCAACCGAGGCCCCTCGACCGGGCGCTCCGGCAAGCCCCCCCCCACCAGCAAGAGGAATGAACGATGCAGGAACAGCTCGCACACCAGATAGCCCTCGCCTCCACGGGCGATGTCGTGATCGCCTGCGCAGGAGCTGCCGCGGTGATCGGCGCTCTCGCGTTGTACTACGGCGCTCTGCTCAGCATCGTCAGGTCCGACCTCACCGGAGGGATGAAGCTCGTCTGGGTCGTCTTCGCCTTGATGGCCCCCCTCCTCGGGTGCGTGCTCTGGTTCCTCGTCGGCCGCCGCGACGCCCAGCACCGGCCAGGCATCGCCTGACTCCGGGAAAGCTTCTCCAGGAAAGGTGGAGGCATGGCCAAAGCTGTACACGCGGCTCTCGGGGGCGTGTGGATCAAGTGCAACTTCTGTCAGGGTGACCTGTTCAGGGACCGTGAGGTGAAGCTCAACAGCTCCGGCATGGAGTTCATGAACCTGGGCTGGGCGAACGAGTCGGCAACCGGCCTGATCTGCTGGAACTGCGGCTATGTGCAGCTGTTCGTGAACAGGAACCTCGAACTGTACAAACAGAGGAAGGGCTGAGTTCCGGCCGGCGGGTCGTGCGCGCAGCCAGAGACGCAGGTGGAAGAACCTGCTGAAGTGGGGGACGCTGGAGAAACCCGAGCTGCGCCGCCATCCGGGCGGCGGAACGGTCGCTATGGGCCAAGCTGAGAGCGCGAGTTCGATTCTCGTCACCCGCTCCATGATGAAACCCCAGGTCAACGGCCTGGTGCTGGTCCGTTGTCGCGAGTTCTCGGCCGACTCCGGCTTACCGGGAGTTCGAAGATCGGGCACACGGAGGGCACGGGTCTTCAGCAGGTACAGCAGACTCCGACGCTCGGTGAGCGCCCTGCCCTCTGCTCTGCCCTCGGACGCGAAGACATTGCTGCGCCAGTAGGGAAGGCTCACGCGCAAGGGGGTCGACACCGTCGAGAACGTAGTCGGAGTCGTGGAAGCCCTGGCTTCCTCCCTCGAAGATGACCCTCTGCCATTCAAGCGTCTCGACTACATGGTCGGCCTGATCGTCAGGCCGGCTTCGCAGACCTGCGGACCACCCTCGGCCTGCAGCCGTGGCGGCGCCTCCTCGAAACCTGGGCCGCCCGGCACGTCTTCACTCACGCAATATGCCGCCGAGCCAGCAGCCTGAACCGCCCGTCTCCGCGACCATGTGCAGGCCCTCACGACAGCCTGCCCGACGTACGCGCCACGCACAGCAGCCGAGACGTCAGCAGTTGCAGCTGATCTGCCCGATCGCGCGGGTCAGTCGATGCTTGTGGCGCCGACGATGGAGGAGAAGATCCTGTCCTGGGGTGTGGTCGGCACGTGGAAGAAGCCGTTGTTGCGGCCCAGCCGCAGCACCGCCGCCTCGTCCGCCACAGCCTTGACGTCTCCCAGGTTGTGGCTGATGAGAATCACCCCTATGTCCTGTTCGCGGAGCTCGTCGACGATGTCGAGGACGTGGCCGGCCTGAGAGACGCCCAGCGCCGCGGTGGGCTCGTCCAGGAGGACGGCCTTCGGCTTGCCGAGAAGCGCGCGGGAGATCGCCACGGTCTGCCGCTGGCCCGCGGACAGGGCAGCGACCGGAGCACGCACGTCGGGCACTCGGATGCCCAGTGCGTCGAGCTGCCGTCGCGCCTCCCCGCGCATGCCGCCGTTGTCCATCAACCGGAACAGGCGGCCCCGGACACCGGGGGACCGCCGCTCCCGTCCCAGGAAGAGGTTCTCGGCGACATCGAGGTCGTCGCACAGCGCCAGGTTCTGGTACACGGTCGCGATGCCCAGGCGCTGAGCGATCTGCGGGGTCCTGATGTGGACGACTTCGCCCTCCCACTCGATGACGCCCTTGTCGGCCGGGGCGACACCCGCGATGACCTTGATGAGGGTGGACTTGCCGGCACCGTTGTCGCCCAACAGGGCCAAGACCTCGCCGCTGCGGAGCTCAAGGTCGATGTCCTCGAGGGCTTGGACTGCGCCGAATCGCTTGGAGATCCCGCGCAATGAGAGCAGGGGCGGCCCAGTCACGCGAACCTCACCCTCTCCGCCCGATCGCGTCCCCTTGGCACGATCAGGACTCTGGCTGCCGGATCACCATCTTTCGCCCCTCTCACGACGGGCGCAACCCTCGGCCGGATCCGGCACCGAGCGGAAAAGGAGATCGGTCATGGCCGGCGAAGAGAGGTTATCGGAGCGGATGTGATGGATATTTATTGACAGATATTTACTGACAATCCGGACACATAGGTGAGCCTCAGAGGCTTCCAGACACTGGCCGCCGCCGGAGGAGGGTGTCACCGATGGCGCACCATCACACCGTCCGCAGGCACAGCCGGCCACGGCGTTCCCGGCAGGGGGCCACGCTCCTCGTGGTGGGCACGTTGCTGCTCGCCTCCGCCTGTGGTGGGGGTCAGGACTCCGCAGGAGAGGGCGGGACACAGAAGGTCACGATCGGGCTGGTGACCAAGACCGAGACCAATCCGTTCTTCGTGACCATGCGCAAGGCCGCCGCGGACGCGGCCAAGAAGAACGGCGCCGGGTTCATCGCCCTGGCCGGCAGGTTCGACGGCGACAACGAGGGCCAGGTAGCCGCGGTGGAGAGCCTCATCGCCCGCGACGTACAGGGAATCCTGATCACGCCGTCGAACACGACGGGGGTCCTCGGCGCCATCGCGGAAGCCCGGCGACAGGGCATCCTGGTGATCGCGCTGGACAGCGCCACGGACCCCGAGGACGCCGTGGACGCGACGTACGCGACGGACAACGTCAAGGCCGGACGCCTCCAGGGCGCCTACGTCAGGGCCGTGCTCGCCGGCCGGCCCCCTGAGCTGATCATGCTGGACGGCACGGAGGGCTCCTCGGTCAGCCAACAGCGCCACGACGGGTTCCTCGAGGGCTTCGGGATCAAGGACGACTCGCCGGCGATCCGCGGACGGGCGAACACCAACGGCGACCGCAACCTGGCGCAGACCGCGACGGAGAACCTGCTGCAGCGCACGACCGACGTGAACTCGGTCTACACCATCAACGAACCGGTGGCCGACGGCGCCTCCGCGGCCATCGGCGCACGCGGTCTCACCCGGCAGGTGACCATCGGCACCATCGACGGCGGATGCGACGGCGTGCGGGCCGTCAGAGCCGGCAAGTACGCGGCCACCGTCATGCAGTTCCCGGTCAGGATGGCCGAGCAGGGTGTGGCCGCAGTCACCGAGTTCGTCGAGAGCGGGAAGAAACCGTCCGGCTTCACCGACACGGGCACGGAACTCATCACTGACAAGCCGGTGCGGGGACTGGCATCACACGACACGGACTGGGGGCTCCAGCGCTGCTGGGGATGACGGGATGACCTTCGGGCGCCTACCGGTGGAAGGAACCAGTAAAGGATCATGAGATCTCCCGGCACCACCAGCACAACGGGCGAGAAAGGGACGGGCCCCCCGCTGCGGGAGGCACTGCGGTACGCCCTGCGCACGCCGACGGTCGGCCCGCTCACCGCCCTGGCGGTCGCCGTAGTCGTCTTCTCGCTCACGACGGACACGTTCATGACGCCGGGAAACCTGTCCCTGGTGCTGCAGCAGACGATCGTGATCGGCACCCTGGCGCTGGGGCAGTCCCTGATCATCCTCACCGCGGGCATCGACCTGGCGAACGGGGCCATCGCGGTCCTCGGCACCATCGTCATGGCCAAGCTCGTCTTCGAGGGGGGCAACCCCGCGGCGGCGCTGCTGCTCGGCCTGGTCGTGGCGACTCTCCTCGGGCTCGTCAACGGCCTGCTCGTGGCCCGGCTGGGCCTGCCCCCCTTCATCGTCACCCTCGGCGCACTGAGCGTCATCTACGCCACGAGCAGGCTCTACTCCGATTCCCGCAGCTATCCGGTGACCAGTGATCTGCTCGACTTCTGGGGGCACGGCGTCCACCTCGGCGGCGTACTCGTCACCTGGGGGACGTTCCTGCTGCTGGGTCTGTACGCGTTCTTCTGGTACGTGCTCACCAAGACGGGCTGGGGCCGGCACATCTACGCCGTCGGCAACGCACCCGAGTCCGCCCGCCTGACCGGTATCAACGTCCGGCGCACGGTCCTCTCGGTCTACGTCATCGCCGGTCTCCTCTACGGCATCGCCGCCTGGCAGGCCCTCGGTCGCATCCCCAACGCCGACCCCAACGCGTACCAGACGGCGAATCTGGAGAGCATCACCGCCGTCGTCATCGGCGGGACCAGCCTCTTCGGCGGCCGGGGAAGCGTGGTCGGAACGCTGATCGGAGCGCTCATCGTCAACGTGCTCCGCTCCGGCCTCACCCAGGCGGGCATCGACAGCCTCTACCAGGATGTCGCGACCGGGACCCTCGTCATCGTCGCGGTCGGCATGGACAAGGTCCTGCGCAGAGGCGGCACCCGCTGACACCGGCGAACAGCAGCGCTCCTACAGGCGGACGGCGATCAGCGCGATGTCGTCACGCGCGCCGCCACTGACTCCGAAGCGGGCCGGCAGTGCGTCCGTGAGGTCCTTGTTGTCCAGGCCTGGTCTGGCGCCCGGCGTGCAGATGCCACCTGGTGTCGGGCCCGTCCGACGACCCGGGGCGATCCGAGTGGGCCGCGCGTCCTTGCCACCCTGTGGCGGCGGATCGTCGGCCTGCCGCGCGGTTCGGTGGTCCTGGCCGGGGGCGAGACCCACCTGCAACGTCACCGCGCCTACGGGCCACATGGCCCCTGCACGGCGCCCGTCACCGGGGCCCGCCCCGGAACCAGCCGCCGACGGACGCTCTTGGCGTCCTCGACCTGGCCACCGGTGCTGGGCACCAGGCCCCTCGGACGGCGCTCCGCCGCCGAGTTCACCGCCTTCCTCCAGGCGCCGCAGGACGCCTGCCCCACCGTCCCGGCGGTCGCGGCGATCTGCGAGGACGACAGCGTCCACAACGCCGAGGCCGTGACCGGTGGGCCGACCGCTCACGGCCACATCCGTTCCGCCATGGAGACGTACACGGTCGGCACCGCCGCCGACCGGCCCGGCCGCCCACACCAGGTCCACGCCTTCTTCCGGCACCGCTCACCGGCCCGGATGCCGGCCACTGCCGCACCCTGGACTCGCCCCGGCCACCGAAGAATTGCGCGCACAACCTCAGCGAGCAGCCCAGCAGCCCAGCAGCTCCGCTACGAGTGGCGCCGCCCCCATCGGCACGGACGCCTTCGGCCCCGTACCGCGGTCCTGAGAGCCGTAGCCGCTGGGCGCATCACCGTCCCCGGCCTGGGCGCGGAGGGACACCTTGCCGCCGGGCCGGTGCGGTCGTCGTGCGACCGCCGGCAGAACAACTCCGTTGTCGGCAAAGGGGACTTGGCATCGCCGCCATTGCATGCGATCGATGTCGTCACCAGCAGGAGCGGCACGAGCATGCGCCGCGCATCAGGCACTGATCAACCGGCGACTCGATACGGAAATGGAAGAGATTTTCCGTTGACGAGTCTGCTATACGCCCGACATGCCGGTGCAACATCCGGGCCGTTAGCTGCCGCATCAACCGTCCGGCGCGACGCCGGTAGGGGATGGGGCACAGCAAGAAGGAGCAGGACATGACGGCCACGGACAGCGCGGACGCGGACAGAACCGCCACCCCGCCCGGGTACTCCCCCCGTCTCTACAACGCGGATCTCGCCCCCGCCACCGAACGCAAGTGGGGCGCCTTCAGCATCTTCAACGTCTGGACCTCGGACGTGCACAGTCTGTACGGCTACTTCCTGGCCGCCAGCCTGTTCCTCGTCGCGGGCAACACCTTCAAGTTCCTCATCGGCATCGGTGTGGGCTCGCTGATCATCTACTGGCTGATGACCCTCATCGGCAAGGCGGGCGTCAAGACCGGTGTCCCCTACCCGGTCCTCGCCCGCGCCTCGTTCGGTACCTTCGGCGCCAACGTCCCGGCTCTCGTACGGGCCGTGGTCGCCACCTTCTGGTACGGCGCCCAGACCAGCGCCGCCGCCGGCGCCATCGTGGCCTTCCTCGTCCGCTACGACGGACCCAAGCATCTGCACGAAACCAGCCGGCTCTTCGACCACAGCGGCCTTGAAGTGCTGTGCTACCTCGGTGTGTGGGCCGCCCAACTGCTCATCATCAGCAAGGGGATGGAAACGGTCCGCCGTTTCCAGGACTTCGCCGGCCCGGCGGTGTGGCTGATGATGCTGATCCTCGCGATCGCGCTGTCCGTGAAGGCCGGGGTGCTGTCCTTCTCCGTCGACATGCCGGGCAAGGACCTGGCCGCGCTCGCCAAGAGCGCCACGGGACTCGATGTCTCCCCGGGCTCGTTCGCCGCGATCGCGGCGATAGCCGCCACCTGGGTGACCTACTTCGCCGCCCTGTTCCTCAACTTCGGCGACTTCGCACGCTTCACCCCCGACGAGAAGGCCCTGCAGAAGGGCAACATCTGGGGCCTGCCCGTCAACCTGATCCTCTTCTCCCTCGTCGCGGCCATCACCACGGCCGCCGCCAGCAAGGTGTACGGGGAGGTCATCCTCGAACCGGCCGAGATCTCCGCCGAGTTCGACAGCGCGTTCCTCGTCCTGCTCGCCGCCCTGACCTTCGCCGTGGCGACCCTCGGCATCAACGTCGTCGCCAACTTCGTCAGTCCCGCCTTCGACTTCGCCAACGTGGCCCCGAAGTATGTGACCTTCCGCAGGGGCGGCCTCATCGCCGCTGTCATCGCGCTGCTGCTCTACCCGCTCCACCCCTGGGACAACGCCCCCAGCTTCGTCAACGCCATCGGCTCGACGATGGGCCCCATCTTCGGTGTGATCGTCGTCGACTACTACCTCATCCGGAAGACACAGCTGAACGTGCCCGCTCTGTACGAGGAAGGCGGGGAGTTCCGCTTCCAAGGCGGCTGGAACGTACGGGCGTTCGCCGCCGCGTCGGTGGCCGCCGTCTTCTCCAGCATCCTCCCCGTCTACGGACCGTCCGGATACGGGGCGACGCTGGGTCCGTACTCCTGGTTCATCGGAGTCGTCGTGGCCGGGGTGCTCTACTTCGCGTTCAGTAGGGGCAAGAGCCCCCTCACAGCGAGGACGGCGGCAACGGAAGCGCCGGAGGCGACAGAGGCATAGCAGTCAGCTTCTTCCAGCAACCCGAGTAGGGCGCCCGACCTCGGCTGATGCCGGTCAGGCGCCCTTTACGTCGTGCAGCGGGCGGTGCTGCAGGCATCCCCACACCCCTGGTGCCGGCTCCCCGATCTCTCACCAGCGCGCAGCACGAACAGCCCCACGACGGCCCCGTCCCGGCAACAGGGTCGGTCTCACTTCGCCGGAGAGGCTGTGCGCTCGCGAAGGCTGCCCGAACCGGATATCCGTACCAGCCGAGCCAAGCGCAGAGCCCGTTCCCACAAGAGCGGACAACCATGGTCAACAGCGGCGCGACCATGCCCGGGCAACGTCGCCAGCACAACGAATCCGCGCAGGTCAGCAGCCCTGCAGCCGCCCAAGCGCCATCGCTTCCCGAGCTGAGAGCGCGAGTTCGATTCTCGTCACCCGCAGCTACGTGCAGACCACGGCGCGCGATGCCTGCCCCGGAGCCGAGGCGGCTGGCTGCTACTGCCAGACGTACCAACGGCAGTGCTACGTACCCGA
The DNA here is from genome assembly GCF_001509475.1 of Streptomyces regalis. Classification (GTDB taxonomy): domain Bacteria; phylum Actinomycetota; class Actinomycetes; order Streptomycetales; family Streptomycetaceae; genus Streptomyces; species Streptomyces regalis. The sequence goes on along the minus strand of NZ_LLZG01000412.1, from coordinate 24,509 downwards.
GTCGTCCCAAAACTCTGTGCTCGTTGTATCGCGCCCCGTGCCGCACAGTGGATGCCGTGCCGCACCGAAGGCCTGGTGAGGCGGCTGCCGACGACGAGGAGAGCGCCCGGATCTGGCGTGAGGCGATGTGGGGCAAGAAGGCGGGTTCGGGCCTCGACGATCCCTCGTTCGTACGGCCGGAAAGGCCGATGTCGGCGATCGGGGGCTGACCGAGTGGCAGAGAGGCATCGCGGCATGGCAGCCGACCGAGCCCACGAGCACCCCGGCGAGCAGGCGCACCCGCGGCCGATCAGTCTGATCGCGATACGGCGGACACCGCTCTCCCTCGACGAGGTCTTCCAAGCCGTCGGCGACGAGGCGGCGGGCGGGATCGCGCTGTTCGTCGGTACGGTGCGCAACCATGACGCGGGCGCGGACGTGGGCGGCCTGGGGTATTCGTGCCACCCGACGGCGGAGGCCGAGATGCGGCGGATCGCGGAGAAAGTCGTGGCGAATCACCCGGTGCGTGCCATCGCCGCGGAGATGCCTTCGCGGCCTGCAGGAAACTGATCGACGACCTCAAGTACGAGGTGCCATCTGGAAGCACCAGAAGTTCTCGGACCCGGGGTTCTTTGTTGTCCAGAGCGGCCAGGAGGACGACGACGCGGAACCCCGCGTCGGACTTGGTCGGGCCGGGAGCCCGCCGGCTGGTCCGCTCCCACTCGGCGGCGCGGACGCGAACCACGAGGTTGTCGAGGTCGACGGCCCTCGGTGCAGTGCGGCGGCACGCTCCGGGGCGGGGCCTTGGCGGTGGTGGCGCGGATGGACGGATCGGCGTCGACAGCCACTCCACCCCCGGTGCCCGCCCCGGGGCCCGCGTCGACGAGCTCCGTGCAGGACGCCGGCATCCGCCCGCCGGTTCGCCGCCGGGGTCCGCGAGGCTGAGCCACGCCGGCGAGCCCGCCCGTCACGGTCCGCTGCGGTGAGGCAGAACTTCCTTGACCGCGGCGGCCGCTGACACCCCATCCGAAACCGACGCTGAATACGATCACGTTAACGCGGCTCCACAACCCTTTCCTCACAGGCCACGCACAGAGTACGTTCCCCTCGCTGCCCCCCCGCGCTTCTTCACTCTCACACCAAGGAGAGCCATGGGAAGAGCCATGGGCAGAGCGAGGGTCCGCGTGCGCGCCGCGAGTTGTCTCGCCGCGGCAGGCCTCGTCGCCGGTTCCTTCGCCGGCGTCGCCCGAGCACATGACGGTGTCTCCGCCGACGACGGCGGTATCGACAACGCCGGGGCCACACACGATCACCACAGCCACCAGCACGGTGGTGACGAGGGCCATCTCCCCGCCGGAAGTGAGAACGTCCGGCTCGTCAGCAAACTCGGACTGAAGAACGTCGAGCCCGAGAAGATCGCCGACGTCGGTGTCTTCAAGGGGTACGCCTACCTCGCCGCCTGGGGCGGCGCGACCTGCAAGTACAACGGCGTGCACGTGGTGGACATCCGCAAGCCCGCCGCACCCAAGGAGGTCGCCTTCATCCAGGCGAAGGAGGGCAGCGCACCGGGCGAGGGCATCCAGACCCTGCACATCGACACCCCGTACTTCAACGGGGACGTGCTGGTCAGCAACAACGAGAAGTGCAAGGAGACCGCCGGCTTCGGCGGCATGAACCTCTACGACGTCAGCGACCCGGCGCATCCGACGCCGCTCGCGGAGGGCGTGGGCGACAAGACGGTCATGGGCCAGGGCAAGAAGGACGCCAACGACATCCACAGCGTCTACGCCTGGGACGCGGGCAGCAAGGCGTACGCCGTCATCGTCGACAACGAAGAGGGCCCGGACGTCGACATCGTCGACATCACCAACCCGAAGAAGGCGAAGGTCATCGCGGAGTACGACCTCGACGAGACCTTCCCGCAGATCGTCCAGGACGCCCCGGCCAACCTCACCGAGATCTTCCTGCACGACATGGTCGTCAAGGAGATCGGCGGCCGGCAGATCATGCTCGCCTCCTACTGGGACGGCGGCTACGTCACCCTCGACGTGACCGACCCGAGGAACGTCACCTACCTCGGCGACACCGACTTCGCCGCACTCGACCCCGAGGCGCTGGAGAGCGGGCTTGAGGTGGCGCCCGAAGGCAACGCCCACCAGGCCGAGTTCACCCTCGACAACAAGTACGTCATCGGCGCCGACGAGGACTTCGGGCCATACGCGCTCACCGCCCGCAACGTCACCGACGGCACCGACATCACGGCCGGCCAGGGCAGCAACACCACGCGCCTGGAAGAGGGCCGGACCATCACCGGCGACTCCGTCTTCGTGGGCGGCGCCTGTATCGGCGACCCGGCGGTCCCCGCCGGAGATCCGAACGCCGTGGACGTCGCTGTCGTCGAGCGCGGAGTGTGCACCTTCAGCGAGAAGGTCGCGAACGTCATCGCGGCCGGCGGCTACGACGCCGTACTCGTCTTCAACCGCACCGGAACGGACGCCTGCGACCAGACTCTCGGCATGAGCGTCGAGGGTGACATCCCGGCCTTCGGCGTCGCACCGCGCGGCCAGGGCTTCGCCATCTTCGGCCAGCCCTACGACGACGCGGCCTGTCGGGCCGGAACGGGCCCCGCGCAGCTGCCGGTGGCGCTCGGCACCAAGGGCGACCGGCTGACCTTCTCGTCGTACTTCGACGGCTGGGGCTACGCGCACCTCTACCGCAACGAGAGCGGCAAGCTCACCGAGCTGGACACCTACGCCGTTCCCGAGGCGCACGATCCGGCATACGCGACGGGCTCCGGCGACCTGTCCATCCACGAGGTGGCCGTCTCCGAGAAGCGGGCCGACCTGCTCTACTTCTCGTACTACGCGGCCGGACTGCGCGTCGCGAAGATCGTCGACGACGAGATCGTCGAGGTGGGCCGCTACATCGACGAGGGCGGCAACAACTTCTGGGGCGCCCAGGTCTTCGAGTCCGGCGGCAAGGAGTACGTCGCCGCCTCCGATCGCGACCACGGGCTCTACATCTTCGAGTACACCGGAGGACTGTGAGCAGCGGGCGCGGTCAGGAACGGGGCCGCTGACGACGCGGGGCCGCGCCGATGCGGGCGCGGCCCCGCGCGTCACGCTTCAAGGGCCACACGGCCGCGGTGCCCTCCGCTGCCCCCGCTGTGGTGGGGCCCGGCCGTGGCAGACGGGGCGGAGCCCGGTCCCGCGGACCCCGCCTCGCAGTGCGGTTGCCTGCCTGAACCGGGCTGATCAGCGCTTCTGGTAGGCCGCCGTCACCTCGACCTCGACCAGCCACCCCGGCACGGCCAGTGAGGCGACCTCCATCGTCGCCCGCGCCGGGCGGGACTTGTTGGCGAGCAGCGGCGGCTTGGGGGCGGAGGTACCCATGGGCACCGGCACGACCTCCAGCGACTTGAGGTCGACGTTCGCGAAGTACTGCCGGTACGCGCGGTTCCAGCCCGCGTAGTCGGCGACGGTGGCGCCCGGCGGCTTCATCAGGTAGCACTTCATCGTGATGACATCGGCCGGTGTCACACCCGCAGCCTCGAGGTTGGCCTTGATGTTGCGCAGCACGACGAGCGCCTGCGCCTCGGTGACCGTGACACCCTCGGCCCCCTCGGTGAGGGAGGGGTCGGTGTAGCGCTCGGGCGTGCCCGCCGGAGCGCTGGGGTTGAGCGGGGACGGCCCGAGCCCACTGCTCTGGTAGACGGCCACTTCCCCGCCGGTCGCCACGCCGCCCGCGATGGCGGGGTTGGACTGGCCTTCGGGCAGCATGACCCGTACTTCCTTCGGGCTGGGCCACCAGCCCCGGGCGTCGGCCAGCGCGGTACCACCCGCGAGAAACGCGCCGGTCAGGACCGTGGCGGTGAGGACCTTCGAAGGCCGCTTCATCCGGCCATCACCCTCTCGTGGATGTCGGTGACGACCTTGCGGGCCGAGGTGAACGCGCCGTGCTGCCAGGCGATGACGTGGCTGAGCCAGTCGCCGGCGAAGTAGACGTGCCCTGCGGGCTTGTTCAGCAGCGCGTACTCCGGGCCGCTCTGCGACGGCCAGCCCACCCAGCCGCCCTCGATATGGGGCGTGCGGTGCCAGGCCACGCTGAAGGAGTGGTCGAGCTCGGTGCGGTACTTGTCTCCGTGGATCTTCACGCCCTGGCTCACCGCGCGCCCCACCCGCTGGGCGTGCGGCAGTTCGCTGTAGGCGACGGCGTTGGCGCCGAAGTTGTAGTAGCCGATGAGCGTGCCACGGCGGCCCTGGTAGCCGTACGAGGGGTACCAGATGGTGGACAGGTCCATGTCGGTCGGCGTGATGCCGCCGTAGATGTGCTCGTCGGTCTCCCACCAGCGGCTCCGGTACTCGAGCCCGATCTTGCCGACGGGAGTCGCGACGGGGTACTTCAGCGCCGCGGTGATGCCGGCGCCCAGGTTGTGCTTGACCCGGGCCATGACCATGGGCGGGATCGCCGCCACGACGAAGTCGGCCCGCTGGGTGCGGGTGCGGCCCTCGGCGTCCTCGTAGGTGACCTCGGCGCCGTCCTGGAGGTCCTTGACCTCCGTCGCCCTGGCGCCGTAGGTGATCCGGCCCTGGCCGATGGCCCTCGCCAGCGCGTACGGGATCGCGTCCATCCCGCCCACCGGCTGGAACATCAGCATGGCCTGGTCGTAGCCGAACTCGAAGGAGAATCGCTGCCCGACGCCGCTCGCGACGACGTCCGACAGGGAAGGCACCGGGCCGAGCACCGTGCCCTCCTCGAAGGCCGCACCCGGCTCGACCGAGTAACCGCGCCGGTCGCTGCCGGTGTAGGCGAAGCCGTCGGCCTTGCCCTTGATGGCGCCGAAGTTCTGCAGGAAGGCGATGAGCCGCTCCTTGTCGGCGGCGGTGAGCTCCGTGTCCAGGGCACCCTGGTCGGTGGCCTTGGCGAGCAGTTCGGAGACATAGCCGTAGACATCGGCCTTCGCCGTGCGCCAGCGGATCGCCTTGCCCGCGAGGGCGGCGCTGTTCTCGTGGTAGATGTACGCGTTGGCGTTCTGGTTGGTGAACACCTGGAGGGGAACGCCGAGTTCGCGGCAGTACTCGAGCGTGACGTGGGACTGCGGCAGCCGGGCCGGGCCCGCGTTCATGTACTGGCCCTTGGAGAACGAGCCCGTCTGGGTGCGCCCGTCGAGGTCGGTCAGTGTGGTGCCGTCGCGGACCGTCCAGTTGCGGCCGCCCGGACGGTCCTTCGCCTCCAGAATCCGGCAGTCGTAGCCTGCTTTGCCCAGTTCGTACGCCGTCGCCAGGCCCGCTATGCCGCCGCCGAGTATGACGACTTTCCTGCCACTCCGTCCGGTGAGTGCGAAGTCGCCGCTCTGGGGCGCACGGTACTCCTCGGCCCTCGCGTCCGGGACCGGTGCGAGACCCAGGGCTCCCATCGCCGAGTACAGCATTCCGGCGCCGCCCGTGATCCCGACCGATCTCAGGAAGTCACGGCGAGATGCCTCTGCAACCATTCAATCCTCCTCGCCCGCGGCCCACGGCCGGGGAGGGCCGTGGCGCATCATTCGGTCGAACCCGGCCCAGTGGGGGGTGAGTTGCGGTGGAGACCGGAGGTGCACCACGAGCGTCCGTCAGCAGTGTTTCAAGGCCATGCCAATGAGGTGTCGCGCTGTTGCCCTTGGCATCAGGCCGCCGTCGTGGCCACTTCCCTCGTCGCTCTACTCGCTCCCGCCAAGGCACATACCGCCGCTCCCGTCGGCTCGGAGAAGCCACACGCGGGCGATTGGCCCTCCGGCAACATTCACAACCTGCCGGGCGGCGGAAGCGCCTCAGGCGATGTCGTGGACGTTGTGCTCGCTCAGGTCGGATGCGTGCCCGGCAATGGCGCGGTAGTCGGCATCGTCGTGCAGGACGGCCAGGCCGTGGTGGGCCGCGGTGGCGGCGATGACGAGGTCCACCGCCGAGGCGCCGCGATGCTCCCCGGCCTGGGCCATACGGTGTTGCACCACACCGATCCAGCGCCCCGCGTTCTTCGGCACCGACACGCCGGGGTAGCGGCGGTGAACATCTCCGCGATCTCGTCGTACTCGCGTCCGTACCGGGCGCTGTGGAGGAACTCGGCGCGCTGCGCGTAACAGGAGGCGATGGCCCCGGCATCGATCGCGTCGTACCAGGCCGATTGCAGTTTGGGATCGCGGAGCAGCCGGACCAGGCCGGAGGTGTCGAGCAGGTGGATCACCGGCTGTGCTTCACTCACGCGCCCGCTCGAAGTGACGGCTGATCCGTGCCGCACGCTCCTGCTGCTCGGCGTAGAAGTGCAGAGCGAGATTGACCGCCTCCTTCTTGGTCCTGACCTTGGCCAGAGCCATGGCGCGTTCCAGGGCGTCATCGTCGATGTCGATCTGGGTCACAGACACGGTCGCGCGCACGCATGGCCCGGCTGCTGGTGCTGCCCGTGCCCACAGCATGCCCGTAAGAGCGGACAACCACGGTCAACAGCGGTGCGACCAGGCCGCACGACCGCACCGGCAGGACGACATCCACCCAGGCCGGCAGGCATACGGTCGCTTGAGCGCCGTCGCTTCCCAAGCTGAGAGCGCGAGTTCGATTCTCGCCACCCGCGTCACGATGAAACCCCAGGTCAGTGGCCTGGGGTTTGTTCAGAACCTCCCGCCTGTTCGGCGCGCCGCCCAGTCAGGACTCGCCGGAGATGGTCATCCCGAAGCCGTGGGTCAGGCCAGCTTCTTGAGCATTTCGGCTGCGGCGGGTCCGGCGGAGGCGGGGTTCTGACCGGTGACCAGGTTGCGGTCGACGACCACGTTCGGGGCCCACGGCTCGCCCTCCTGGTAGTCCGCGCCGATCTCGACCAGGCGGTCCTGGAGCAGCCACTTGGCGCCCGCCGCCAGACCGCTCTGGATCTCCTCGGCGTTGCTGAAACCGGTCAGCCGGTAGCCGGAGAAGGCATTGCCGCCGTCGGACCGGGTGGCTGCCAGCAGGGCGGCCGGGGCGTGGCAGACCACGCCGAGCGGCTTACCCGAGGCGAGCGCGTTGACGAGGAGCTTGCCGGAGGTGGCGTCGACGGCGAGGTCCTCCATCGGGCCGTGGCCACCGGGGTAGAAGACGGCGGCGTAGTCGTCGAGGTCGACGTCCTGCAGCTTGATGGGGTGCTGGATCTCGCTGATCGAGGCGATGGTATCCGCCATCTTCTTCGCACCCTCTTCGCCGCCGTTGAACTGCGGCGCCAGGCTTCCCTGGTCCAGGGGCGGCACGACGCCGCCCGGCGTGGTGACGACGATCTCGTGGCCGGCGGCGGTGAACGCCTGGTACGGGGTCACGGCCTCCTCGGCCCAGAAGCCGGTCGGGTGCTTGGTGCCGTCGGCGAGCGTCCAGTGGTCGGCGCCGGTCATCACGAAAAGGATCTTCGACATGGTGCGGTCTCCTAGAGCCGGGTTTGGCTGGGTCGTCATTCGATGCCGGCCAAGGCGGCGAGGATCAGGTCGCTGACGGCCTTGGTGGACACCGGGTTCTGTCCCGTGATCAGGCGGCCGTCGCGCACGGCGTGCGGTGTCATGGGGATGGTGGAGCGCACGTACTTGGCGCCCTTCGCGCGCAGTTCGTCCTCCAGGAGGAACGGCACCCTGCTCTTCACGCCGGCCAGCCGTTCCTCGACCGTCGCGAAGCCGGTGACGGTGCGGTTCCTCACCAGGGGGTTTCCGTCGGTGTCGCGGAGGTTGATGAGGGCGCAGGCGCCGTGGCATACCGAGGAGACGATGCCGCCGTCGGCGTAGATGGCCTGGGCCGTTCGCTGCAGGTCGACGCTGTCGGGGAAGTCCCACATGGTGCCGTGACCACCCGTGAAGAAGATCGTGGAGTAGTCGTCCGGATCTGTGTCGGCAACGGAAGGGGTGGCCTTCAGGGTGTCCATGAAGGCTTGGTCGTCGAGATACCCGCGAACCGTCCGGTCAACGAACAAGCGACCGAGGCTACGAGGGTCGAGCGGCACCTCGCCGCCCGCCGGGCTCACCACGTCCACCGTGTGACCGGCCTTCACCGCCTTGTCGTAGAAATGGACGAGCTCACCCAGCCACAGTCCGGTCTGGTGCTTGCTCGCCCCATAGGTGGCCTGATTGGTCACGACCGCAAGAATCTTTTTCTGTCTCATTTTCCCTCGTCTCCTGGCGGCCCGTGGTTTCGAAGCTAAAGCTGTTGATGTATCGGCGCCAATGAAGAGCCCGATACCGGGTATCGAAGAACCGATGCCTGGTCGGGGGACATACGGCACCTGGCCGGCTTGCCTACCTCGTAGGCTCGAAGCCGTGAGCGATCACGACATTCATGGGTCCGGTCCGCTGGACCTGAATCTGCTGCGCACCTTCCTCGCGGTGCACCGCCTGGGCTCCTTCACCGCCGCGGCGCGTCAGCTGAGCCTGTCGCAGTCCACCGTCACCACGCACATCCGGGCACTGGAGAGGCGCCTGGGCCGCGAGCTGTTCGAACGCCGGGCGCAAGGCGTCACTCCGCTGCCCCATGCGGACGAACTCGCCGCCCGGCTGTCGGCGCCCCTCGACCAGTTGGCCGTCATCACCGGCGAGGAACCGAGCAGCACCGTGGCGCCGGTCCATCTGGCGGGACCCGCGGAGTTCCTCGGCACTCTCGGCCTCACGGTGCTGGCCCAGCTGGTCGCGCAGGGCGTCCGGCTGCGGGTGGCCACCGGGCTGACCGAATCACTGCTCGAAGAACTGCGGGCCGGGCACCACGACCTCGTCATCGCCACCCGGCGGCCTCGTGGCCGGACGCTGCACGCCGAACTCCTCGGCGACGAGGAGTTCGTCCTGGTCGCCGCACCGGTATGGGCAGAACGGCTCAAGGGGCAGGAGCTGCCCACTGCCCTGGAGAGCCTTCCGCTGATCGCCTACGCCGAGGATCTGCCCATCGCCCGCCGCTACTGGCGCCACGTCTTCGACCGCCGCCTGCACGCCCAGGCCGCGATCACCGTCCCCGACCTGCGCAGCGTCCTCACCGCCGTCACCGTCGGCGCCGGCTGGAGCGTCCTGCCCAGCTATCTGTGCCGCACCGAACTCGCCTCCGGCGTCCTCCGTCTGCTGCACCAGCCGGAGGACCCGCCGATCAACACCTCCTACCTCGTCCAGCGCCCGGGCAGCTCCACCAACCCACACGTGACACTCGTCCGCGAGCGCCTGCTGGCGGCCGCGAAAACCTGGTGAGCCGACCCAGCGGCGCCGGGGCGTGCGAGTTCACGGCGGACGGGCTGTACAACTTCCTGGACAGCTACGAGGCCCGCCGTTCCATCTCATCGTGATGACACCGCGCGAAGTCGACGAGTATGACTGCATCAGGTGTACCGGGGCGGTGCGCCTGAGGTAAGCCCAGTGACCGATCAGGCCGGTTCGCAGACCTGCGCGACCGCTCCGCATCCCGGTCATCGCAAAGTTCGTCCGCGCGACGCCTGGCTGATCACCCTGCTCCGATAGACCAACCCGCCACGCATCACCTACGATATAAAGGATGGCGGAGTTGATATCAAAGGAGGTAGCCGATGAGTCGAACCGTGATCGACCTCGACGATCAACTGGTCGCGGAAGTGGCCAAGGCCCTCGGTACCAGCACCAAGAAGGAGACGGTGAACACCGCACTGCGCGAAGTGCTGGAGAACCGGCGGCGCGCTCTGGCACTTACCCGCCTGCGGGCCGCGGCCGCCGAGGGTGCCTTTGACCTGGACCTCTTTGAGGACAAGGGGAACTACCGCCGGTGAACGCCGCGCAATACCTGATCGACACCAGCGCGCTCGCCCGCCTGCTGCGCGGCGACGCCGAGCAGTTCGGATGGGACCAGGCAGCGGCAGCCGGGCTCATCGCCACGTGCCCCATCACCGAGCTGGAGTTCTTCTACAGCGCACGTTCCGCCGCCGACCGCGCCCAAGGTATCGAGGACATGCGCCTGCTCTTCGGCTGGGTGGCGGTCGACGACCGCGCCTACGACCGCGCCTGGCAGGTCCAGGACGTCCTCACTCAGCGCGGACAGCACCGCAGCGCCGGGGCCGTAGACCTCGTGGTCGCCGCCACGGCCGAACTGCAGGGACTCACCCTGCTCCACCGCGACCGCGACTTCGAGTGCATCGCCGCCGTCACCGGCCAGGCACTCCGGTGGTACGGCCCCGAAGCCGGCAAGTGAGCTAGGACCGAGCGCCCTTCCGACATGGCCGAGCCAAGCACAGAGCCCGTTCGTGCAGGCGTTCTACCCAGCCTTCTTCGAAGCCGTGCCCACAGCGTGCCCGTAAGAGCGGACAACCACGGTCACCAGTGGTGCGATGACGCTCGCGCAACAGCATCGCCACAGCGAATCCATGCAGGTCAGCAACCATGCGCCCGCCCAAGCGCCGTCGCTTCCCAAGCTAAGAGCGCGAGTTCGATTCTCGTCACCCGCTCCATGTGATGCCCAGGCCATCGGCTTGGGTCGCAGATGGAGCGAGTTGTGGCCAAGTCGCGTACGCGAAGGGCGACTTGTGAGCAGGCCTGGCTTTCGGCGTCCCAAGCCCCGCTTTGGCCGTTCCGCCCCAGTGGACTCAGCGGTGGTTCACAGTCCGCGGCATACCCGGCTGGTGTCGGGCTCCTTGAAACTCCTCGGCACGTCGTCGCCGGCCCTGCTCAGCCGGGGTGAATGTTCTTGTTGTGCTGGAAGGTGTTGCCGGGGTCGTACTTGGCCTTGACCTCGGCCAGACGCTGATAGATGTGCTCGCCGTACGCCTCTCGAACACGGCTGGTGCCGTCGTCGGAATCCAGGAAGTTGACATAGACGCTGTTGGCGCGGTGCGGTTGGAGGACATCGAGGAACCGCCGCGCCCACGCGGTCTCGGCTGCGGCGTGCTCGCCGGACTCACCGGGCAGCCACACGGCGTCGATGTTGATGTTGTGGGCCACGTCGCGGCCGGCGTAAGCGGTAGCGGTGTGGGCGACTCGGCCGACGGCGCCGCCCATGTGGAACATCACCGCGTACGACCGGGGCGAGCCGGCGCGGTAGGCGTGCTCGGCGATGACGGAGATGGTGTCGTCGGACAGGTCGGCGAGGTCCGTGGACTTCCAGTAGTAGTGCCAGCCGTGGGGCGTGGTGTCGTCGGTGGCGCTCTGGTGGGCGGAGTACGGCTTCGGCGCGAGCAGATCCACCAGAGGCCTCCCCAATCGGCGAAGGGCCTCCACCGCGCGCTCGCCGTCGGCGATCGGGCCCGCATAGCAGCAGACCACGGCGACGGCGGGCCGCCAGTGCAGTTCCTCGGGGATGACGGGCAACGGGGGAACGGTCCCGAGCCTGACCACGGTGCCGAGCTCGTCGGGTGCCGCGGCGGCGAAGTCCCGGTAGAAGCGCAGCACGTCGGCGGTGTCGTCGGCCGCCCAGAAGACGGGGCCGGCCAGGACTGTCGGGCCGACGGGATGCAGCGCGAACCGGAACAGGGTGACAATGCCGAAGTTGCCGCCACCGCCTCGCAGCGCCCAGTACAGATCGGGGTGGTCGTCGGCGGATGCGCGGAGGATGCTGCCGTCGGCGGTGACCGCCTCGGCGGTCAGCAGGTTGTCGACGGCGAGCCCGTGTTTGCGCATGAGGAAGCCGATGCCGCCGCCGAGGGTCAGCCCGGCGACGCCGGTGTGGCTCACGATGCCGCCGGTGGTGGCCAGCCCGTGGGCCTGCGTCTCGTGGTCGACGTCGGCCCACAGGGCACCGCCCTGGACCCGGGCCGTGCGGTCGGCGGGGTCGACCGACACGGCCCGCATCGCCGAGAGGTCGATGACGATCCCGTCGTCGCACACCGCGGTGCCGGCCACGTTGTGGCCGCCGCCCCGTACGGCGATCTCCAGGTCGTGATCGCGGGCGAACCGCACGGCCGCGGCCGCGTCGGCGGTGTCCAGGCATCGGGCGATCAGGCGGGGGCGCCGGTCGACGGCGCCGTTCCACACGGCTCGGGCAGTGTCGTAGTCGGCGTGGTCAGCGGTGATCAGCCGGCCCCGGAACCCGTCGATCTTCATGGCGGTCGCCTCCTCACTCGGGTGGCCGACTTGCTCGGAGGTCCTTCCCTCATCTTCCGCGCGTCGATCTCATCGCACCTCTGGAGGCCGCGGCTGTGAAGTCAAGAATCTGGACTTCAGGGGCCCCGGCAGGAGTGCGACACTGATGGCGTGCGGAGCTACGGCCAGTACTGCCCGATCGCCCGCGGCGCCGAGATCTTCGCCGAGCGCTGGACGCCGTTGATCATCCGCAACCTGTACCTGGGCTGTGGAAGCTTTGGCGAGATCCTGGAGGGCGCCCCCGGGCTCTCCCGCACCCTGCTCTCACAGAGGCTCAAGCAGCTCGAACGGTTCGGCATCGTCAGGTCGGCACCCAAGCCCGACGGGCGCGGAAGCCACTACGAGCTCACGCCCGCGGGGCACGACCTGTTCAAGGTCTGCGTGTCGCTCGGCGAGTGGGGTGCTGCCTGGCTCGAGATCGCCCCCGAGCACCTCGATCCCTTTGTGGCCCTGTGGTCGATGTGCAACATGCTCCGCCGAGACCGGCTCCCGGACCGGCGCATCGTCATTCGCTTCGATTTCACCGGCCGCCCGCGCCCCGAGCGGTACTGGCTGCTGATCGAACACGGAGACACCGAGATCTGCAAGACGTACCCCGGCCTCGATGAGGACCTCTACATCACGGCGGAGGCAGAAGCCTTCGTCAAATGGCACGCCGGGCAGCAGACCTGGGCCGACGCCGTCCGCGACCAGCGCATCCAACTCCACGGCCCCTCCTGGCTGGTACGGGCGTTCCCTTCCTGGAACGGTCGCAGCGCCTTCGCCCACATCAAACCGCTCTCCCGAACCACGGCGAGTTCGGCAGCCTGACAGCTGCGACGCACGCCGACGTGCCTCTCGGGCCGTGGGGAACAAGAGGAGGTCCGGCGAGCCCGGGTGAGCAGAGGTGGGAGCCCTCCGTACGCGAGTGGCGCGGGAGGCACGTGCCGAGGAGGGCGATCCTGGGTGGCCGCCTGGAAGGTGTCGGCGGCCGCGAGGATCCGGGCGGTCATGGTGATCCCGGCAGCCGACAGCCCATGGTGGTAGCCGCTGCCGTCCAGTCGTTCATGATGCAGACTCGCGATGCGCCCCAGGTCGTGCAGGAGGGCGGCGCGCCGTGGGTCCTGGAGCTCGCGATCCGCAGCATGGCGACTCCCGCCGAGTGCCCCAGCAGGTAGGTCTCCTTGAGATCGACCATGTTGCCCAGAGGTCCGCCGGCCCGGCGGTGCGCCGGAACGGGCCGAGCCCCGGGCCGTGGTGCGGTCCGGGGCTCGGCTCGGTGTGCGGGGAGGGTCAGTGCGTCAGTCGACCGCCTCCACTCTTACGTCGTCGACGCGGAACGTGCCGGACGAGCCACGGAAGCCGAGCTCGATGGCCACGTTGTCCACGCGGGCGTCGTCCGCGGTCGTGTAGGTGCGCTCGAAGAGCTTCTCACCGAACGCCACCGAGTGGTAAACGCTTTCACGACTTGGCCGGAAGATACGCACAGAAGGAGCGGAAGGGAAGCCTCCGGACATGCCTGAAACTTTCACTCACCCACCGACCCGGGACGAGCCGTACCCCTCTCCCATGGGCCGTTTCGTCAACCTCACGCGGGGAATCCGGCGCCCCGCCGCCTCTCTTACCTCAGCGCACGGAGTCGCCCCACCGTGCGGTAATCGTTTTCCACCTTCTCGCTTTCGGAGGCTCAGCTGCACACGCCACCCACCGGACCGGTCCCCCCTGGCGCGAACTCGGCCGCGGTCCACCGTCCCGCCTCCGTCGCACGCATCACGGACGGCTTCTGGGCGACGCGTCGCCGGACCAACGCCGAAGTGTCGATCCCGGAAGGCCCGCACCGCCTGGAGGAATCCGGAAACCTCGCCAACCTGCGAGCAGCTGCGGGCGCGGGTACGTAGCCCGCGCTCTCGGGGGACTTCCAGTTCCAGGACTACGGGTAGACCGCACGACCGCCGAAAACTCATCGGCGGAACTTCCGCGGCGCAGAACTGAAGCGGGCGAGCCGGTCACTTGCCGTACTGGAAACTTGTCACTTTCCGTATTGGAAACTGGCCGCTACTCTTTCCGTCATGGAAACTAACGGGGTACGACCGACGCCAGAGCAGGCCCGTTCCGCGCTGGCCGACACCGAGCACATCCGGGCCTCCGCCGCGGCACTGTCGGCCACCCCGTGGCCGAACTGGTTCTTCATTACGCTCACGCTCTACGCTGCCGCGCTCCCGATCACCTACGGAGGCGCCATGACCGACTCGGACTGGCTACTGCCGAGCCCTGCCTGGATGGGCATCATGCTGGCGATCACCGCGGTGTACGGGGCGCTCTTCGCCGTCGCGGCCAAGGCCTGGCGCAACAAGACCGGGGTGGCGCTGCGGTTCGACGTGCTGCCGAAGCGGGCGACCGTGCCGCTCGCGGTCGGCCTGCCCGTGCTGCTGGTGGGGGCAGCGTTCGCGTTCCGCGTCACCGGATGGCCGGTGTGGCTGATCGCGGCCTCACTGATCAGTGCCGCCGCGTCCGTCGGCTTCCACCTCGCCTTCGTCCGGCTGCACCGGAAGACCGCGTGAGCGCCGAAACCCACGACCCTCTGGAGGGTTTCGACACCACCATCCACGCCCCGAACCGGCTGCGCATCTGCGCCCTCCTGGACACCACGGGCGAGGCGGAGTTCGGCCTGGTCCAAAAGCAACTCGCCCTCTCCGCCTCCGCGCTGAGCAAGCACGTCACCGTGCTGATGGACGCCGGCTACGTCGGGCAGCGCAAGGCCGTCCGCGACACCCGGCAGCGCGTGTGGCTCCACCTGACCCGGCGAGGCCGGGAGGCCTACCAGGGGCACCTTGCGGCACTGCGGGCGATCGTCGGGCCGTCGGATCCGGCTCCCTGATCACGATCGGAGCCAGATGAGGAGCGCGGCAGCGGTGACTGTGCCGAGGTAGACGTATCCGCGTTTGTCATACCGGGTAGCCACGGCTCTGAACTGCTTCAGCTTTCCGATGGCCCGCTCCACCGTGTTGCGATCTCCGCACCGCTCCTGGTCGAAGCCCGGAGGCCGTCCACCGCGTGAACCCCAACGCCTACGGGCGGCCTTGTGGTGTCAACTCGCGTTGGCGGTCAGCTTGGAGTGCCGCTGGAGGCGGGTGGTGGTGTAGGCCCACCGGTCGGTGTAGCTGCCGTGATTGGCCGACACCTGGACGTGGCGGGGTTGCGGCCCCGGCGGCCGACGTGTGGGCGGCTCGGTACGAGGACTGCGTTTCCCCACCGGGCTCCTCGGCGTTTTCTCTGCCGTAGACCTCTATCCCCAAGGAAGTCCGGTTATGCCCCGTCCTGCACATATCGCCATGGTCGGCACGCCTCTGGTCGGCCATGTGCTGCCCAGCCTGGAGATCATCCGTGAGCTGGTGGCCCGCGGTCATCGCGTGACATACGCCACCGCCGCCCCCGTCGCCGAGCTGATCACCCCCACCGGCGCCGAGTTGGTCGGCATCACGTCCACTCTTCCGGTCGCCGACCGCGACTGGCCGCAGGATCCCATCGCGTCCGCCTCCCTCTGCCTTGACGAGGCGATGGCCGTACTGCCACAGCTGCACGCCGCGTACGACGACGATCCCGCAGACCTGTACCTCTACGATGCCGGCGCGTACGCGGGCCGGGCGCTGGCCGAGGCGCAGGGCCGCGGCTTCGTCCAACTGTCTGCGACCCATGTGGCCTGGGAGGGTGCCCAGGAGGAGATCGGCGCGGCATTCGCCCAACTGCCCGGAGGACCCGCATACCGAGCGCGGTTCGCTGCCTGGCTGATCCGGTGCGGTGCGAAGACCACGAACGTGGAGGAGTTCACCGGCCGCCCGCGGCGAGTGCTGGCCATGATCCCGCGCGTCCTGCAGCCACATGCGGACCGGGTCGACACCGAGGCGGTGACGTTTGTCGGCCCGTGCTTCAACGCCGGCCAGGAGCAGGACGGCTGGATGCGGCCGGCCGGTGCGCACAAGGTGCTGCTGGTGTCGCTGGCCGGCTCGGCGTACGCCGGGCCGCAGGAGCTCTACCGCCAGTGTGTGGCGGCGTTCGCGGATCTCCCCGGGTGGCATGTGGTGCTGCAGACGGACCGCGGCAGCGATACGGCCGAGCGGGTTCCTCGCAACTTCGAAGTGCGGCCGTGGGGGAGGCCGTTGACGATTCTCGAGCAGGCCGACGTATGGGTGACGCACCCGAGTGCGGGCAGCAGCGGTGAGGGCCTGTACGCCGGCGTGCCGTTGATCGCGGTACCGAACGGGCCCGACCAGTGCCTCCACGCCGACCGGCTCGTCGAGCTGGGCGTCGCCCGCCGGATCGACACCGCGGAGATCACAGCGGAGACGCTGCGTACCGCCCTGATGGAACTCATCGGCGACCCGCAGGTCGCCACGCGCTCGGCATGGCTCTGGTCCGAGGTGCGCGCCGAGGGCGGCACCCGTCGGGCCGCGAATCTGATCGAAGAACAGCTGATTGAGGAAACGGTGGGCTGATAAAGCGGGCAGGTGCTGCTACGAGTGGAAGCCCGCCTCCCCCACGACACGGATGCCCGTCTCCTCCCCGGGGCGGACCGCGAGCAGACCCGCGACGCGGATGCCGACCGGGGTGTCGTGGCCCTCGACGGTCACGGTGACCATGGCGTCGTGGCCGTAGTAGCGGACGTCGGTGACCGTGCCCCTGACCGCGTCCTCGGAGTCCGCGTCCGTCAGCCGGAGCTGCTCCGGGCGGAGCAGGACCGTGCCGGCGCGCAAGTCGCCCGGCGGGGTGGCGAGGGGAACGGGGCCCAGAGCGGTCCGGGCGGTGCCGTCGCTGTCGACGGTGCCGGGGAGCATGACGGCGTCGCCGACGAAGTCCGCGATCCAGGGGTCGGCGGGGCGGCGATAGAGGTCCTGTGGGGTGGCGCACTGGGCGACCTGGCCGTCCCGTACGACGGCGACGAGGTCGGCCGTGGACAGGGCCTCCTGCTGGTCGTGGGTGACGAGGACCGCCGTGGCGCCCGTTGCCCGCAGCGCGGCCCGTACGTCGGAGCGCACTCCCGTCCGCAGCGCGCTGTCGAGGGCGTTGAACGGCTCGTCCAGGAGCACGAGTTGAGGGCGCGGGGCGAGTGCCCGGGCCAGGGCGACGCGCTGTTGCTGGCCACCGGAGAGTTCGTGCGGCATGCGGTCGCCGTATCCGGCAAGGCCTACCAGGTCCAGCAACTCCTCGGTACGGCGACGGCGTTCGGCCCGGTCGGTGCCCCTCAGTCCGAAGGCGACGTTGCGGGCCACGCTCAGGTGCGGGAAGAGGGCGCCCTCCTGGGGCACGATGCCGATACGGCGGCGCTCCGGCGGGAGGTGGACGCCTGGGCCGGCGAGCAGGCGGTCGCCGAGCCGGACCGTGCCCGCGTCGGCGCGCAGGAACCCTGCGACGATCCGCAGCATCGTGGTCTTGCCGCAGCCGGAGGGGCCGAGCACGGCGGCCAACGCGCCCGCCGGGACGGTGAGTTCCAGGCCTCGTAGGACCGGTTCTCCGGCTCCGTAGGACTTGGTGAGTCCTGCGACGTGCAGTTCGTTCATGTCCGGTGCCTGCCTAGGAGGTACGAGGGGACGGCGGCCAGCAGGATCAGCGCGGCGGCGTAGGGGGCGGCCGCCGCGAAGGAGCCGGCGCCGGTCTCGGTCCACAGCCGGGTGGCGAGGGTGTCCATGCCGGTGGGGCGCAGCAGCAGGGTCGCGGGGAGTTCCTTCATACAGACCACGAAGGTGAGCGCGGCCCCGGCGGCTACCCCGGGTGCGGCCAGCGGGACGGTCACCTCGCGCAGCACCTGCCACGGCCGTCGTCCGAGCGAGCGGGCCATGTCCTCCAGGACGGGCGGTGCCTGGAGCACGGCCGCGCGGGTGGCGGCCACCGCGACCGGCAGGAAGAGGACCGCGTACGCGCAGACCAGCAGCGGGAGTTGCTGGTAGAGGGGGTAGGCGTAGCGCACGGCGAAGAACACCAGCGCGAGGGCGACCGTGATGCCGGGCAGCGCGTGGCCCGCGTACGCCGCCTGCTCCAGCAGGCGGGCGCCGCGGCCCCGGTGCCGGGCGGCGATCACCCCGACCGGCAGGGCGAGGAGTGTCGTGAGACCCGCGCCCGCTGCCGCGACCCCGAACGTGCCCCAAGCCGTCTCCGCGAGTCCGCCCAGGTCCCAGGTGGCCGAGCTGCCGACGGCCAGCCAGTACCCGAGGGTGCCCAGCGGGAAGGCCACGGCGACGGCCGTGACCGCCCCGCACCACAGCAGGGCGAGGGGGCGCCATCGGCCGAGGGCCACCGGAACCGCTGGGCGGGCGGTGCCCGTTCCGGTTCTGGCGTGCCCGGCGCGGCCGCGCGTCCGGGCCTCGGCGGCGACCAGGGCGACGGTCATGACGACCAGGACGACGCTGAGGGCGGCGGCCGGGGTGCGGTCGAAGGAGGCGCGGTAGGAGGTGTGGATGGCCCGCGTGAAGGTGTCGTAGCGCATCAGGGAGACCGCGCCGAAGTCGGAGAGCACATACAGCGCGACGAGCAGGGACCCGCCCGCGGCCGCCGGTCGCAGCTGCGGGAGCGTGACCCGGACGAACGTCCGCAGCGGGCCGTGGCCGAGGGAACGCGCGGCCTCCTCCTGCGCCGGGTCGATGCCCCGGAGCGCGGCGGCGACCGGCAGATGGACGTACGGGAAGCTGACCAGCGTCAGGGCGAGGGCGGCACCGCCGAAGCCGGCCAGCCCCGGCTCGGCCGACAGCCAGGCGAACGCCGCCACGTAACTCGGCACCGCCAGCGGCAGCGTGGCCAGCACCGACCAGGCGCGGGCCCCGGGCAGTGCGGTGCGCACGGTCAGCCAGGCCAGCGAGACTCCCAGTACCAGGCACGCCGCCACGACCACGGCGGTCAGGCCGAGGCTGCGGCCGAGGAGGTCGAGCGTGCGCTCGTCGGCGACGACGTCCCAGGCGAAGCCCGGGCCGCGTTCCAGGGCGCGGACGGCGAGGTAGCCGAGGGGCAACAGGGCGAACAGGGCGGCGACACAGGCGGGGACCAGCAGGATCAGGGGCGGCCGGCGATCGGGCCTGCGGGCCTTGCGCGACGTACGGCCCCCGCTTGCCTCACGCACGTGCTCGCGCCCGGCCGGGGCCGGGGCTCCGGTCGGGCGCGAGCTGGATGGCGATGTGGGCACGACGGGTCAGACCAGCCCGACGTCCTGGAGCATGGCCAGCGTCTCCTGGAGGGACTCCAGCTTGCCGAGGTCGATGGCGGGGGACTGCAGGGAGTCGAACGGCGGCAGGTCCTCGACGGTGCTGGTGACGCCCGCGGCCAGCGGGTACTCCTTCGTGGTGTCCGCGAAGTAGGTCTGTGCCTCCTTCGACAGCAGGTAGTCCACGGCCTTCTGGGCGGTCGCGCTCTGCCCGCTGTCCTTGAGGATGC
Organism: Streptomyces regalis; assembly: GCF_001509475.1. Lineage (GTDB taxonomy): Bacteria > Actinomycetota > Actinomycetes > Streptomycetales > Streptomycetaceae > Streptomyces > Streptomyces regalis. Next base: position 5,080 of record NZ_LLZG01000412.1, on the reverse strand, counting down.
CGGCGCCGGCGACGTTGATCAGCGCGCCGGGGTCCTCGCCGGGCAGGAAGTGCAGCATGGAGTCGACGTTGTCCTCGCCCTTCTCGGCGACGCGCTCGTACCAGTAGTAGTGGTTGACCAGGCCGAGGGAGACCTCGCCGGCCTCGACGGCGTCCAGGGTGGCGAGGTTGTGGGCGTAGGTCTTGGCGCCGTTCGCCTTCAGGTCCTGAAGCCACTTGCGGGTGACGTCGTCGCCCTTGAGCACGCGCATGCCGGTGACGAAGGCCTGGAAGGAGGCGTTGGTGGGCGCGAAGCCGACCTTGCCCTTCCACTCCGGCTTGACGACGTCGAAGACGCTGTCCGGGACCTTGTCCTCGGCTACCTGGTCCGGGTTGTAGGCGATGACGCGGACGCGCCCCGACAGGCCGACCCAGTCGCCGTCGGAGCCGCGGTACGCCTCGTCGACCTTGTCGAGCGTGGCCGCGGGCAGCTTCTGCAGCATGCCCTCCTTGGACAGCGCTCCCAGCGCGCCCGCGTCCTGCGAGAAGAACAGCCCGGCCTTGGTGCGGTCGCCCTCCTCCAGGATCTGCGCGGCCAGTTCCGCACTGTCGCCGTAGCGCACCTCGACCTTGCTGCCGACGGCCTTCTCCAGCTTGTCCAGCAGGGGCTTGACCAGCTTCTCGTTGCGGCCGGAGTAGATGACGAGGGAGGAGTCGCCGCCCTCGCCGCCGCTGTCCTTGCCGTCGGAGCCGCACGCCGCGAGGGCGGGGAGCAACAGGCCGGCCGCAACCAGCGCAGTGATCCGGCGAACCGAGGGGCGTCGCATGGTGTGTGCCTTCCTACGGGGCTCGCCTGGGGCGAAGCGATCTGTGATTGTCCTGTGGCTTGATTATGACCATGCTATGAATAAGGTAAAGCTCACCTAACCGTCAAGGGTTCTGTGCTAACAGCGGACGTTGCCGCGGAAAGGGCGCGCCCCCGTGATCCACCTCTCCGGATCCCTCCCGGCACCCACCGTCCCGAAGTCGCCTCCAGCGCCATGGCCGAAAACCGTGCCCTTCACGCGTGCACTCGCGGCCTACGGGGACCGCGTCGCGCTCATCACGCCGGACGGGGATCTGTCGTATCGCGAACTGGCCGAACGGGTGACCGCCACCGCCGAGCGCCTCGGGCCGGTACGGCGGCTGGTGCTGCTGGCCGGCGCCAACCGCACCGACGCGCTGGTCACGCACCTGGCCGCCCTCTGGGCAGGCCACCCCGTCCTGCTCGTCCCCGGCGACAGCGAGAGCACCATCCGCTCGCTGACCGAGGCATACGCCCCCGACGTCGTGGCCCGCCCGCACACCGACGGGACCTGGAGCCTCGACGAACGTCACCCCTCCAGCGCCCACACCCTCCACCCGGACCTCGCCCTGCTGCTGAGCACCTCCGGCTCGACCGGCTCGCCCAAGCTGGTGCGGCTGTCCCACGAGAACCTTCAGGCGAACGCCGAGTCCATCGCCATGTATCTCGGCATCGACGACACCGACCGCGCGGCCACCACGCTGCCCATGCACTACTGCTACGGCCTCTCCGTCATCCACAGCCACCTGCTGCGCGGCGCCGGCCTGATCCTCACCGAACGGTCGGTGTCCGAGGCCGCCTTCTGGGAGGAGTTCCGCGCCGCTCGCGGCACCTCGCTCGCCGGGGTGCCGTACACGTTCGACCTGCTCGACCGGATCGGCTTCGCGCGGATGGAGCTGCCGCACCTGCGCCGCGTCACCCAGGCCGGGGGCCGCCTGGCACCGGAACGCGTGGCGCGCTACGCCGAGTCGGGGCGCCGCTCCGGCCGGCAGTTCTTCGTGATGTACGGCCAGACCGAGGCCACGGCCCGCATGGCCTATCTCCCTCCGCATCTCGCCGCCGAGCGCCCCGAAGCCGTCGGTGTGCCGATACCCGGCGGCTCCTTCCGGCTGCAACCGGTCGACGGCCATGGCCCGGACGTGGGCGAACTGGTCTACTCGGGCCCGAACGTGATGCTCGGTTACGCGGAGAGCCCGGCCGACCTCGCCCTGGGCCGGACGGTGGAGGAACTGCACACCGGCGACCTCGCCCGGCGCGCGTCCGACGGGCTGTACGAGATCGTGGGCCGCCGCAGCCGCTTCGCGAAGATCCTCGGGCTGCGGATAGACCCACAGCAGGTGGAGAGCCTGCTGGCTGCTCATGGGGTCACCGCGTACTGCGCGGGGGACGGCGAGGCGCTGGCGGTGGCCGCACGCGAGGGCGCCGGTGACGAGGCGCGGATCCGGCGACTGGTCGCGAAGGCGTGCGGGCTCCCGGCCCGTGCGATACGGGTCCGCGTGCTCGCCGAACTCCCCCGCCTGGCCTCGGGAAAGCCCGACTACGAGGCCGTACGGCACCTGACGCGCCCGGACCAGGAGGCGGCGCCCGGCACCGGTGAGGATCTCCTCCTTCTCTACACGGCGATCCTCGACCGCACCGACGTCACCGAGGACAGCAGCTTCTCCGGCCTGGGCGGCGACTCCCTCTGCTACGTCGAGATGTCCCTGCGCCTGGAGGAGGCGCTGGGCCACCTGCCCACCGACTGGCACACGAGGACGATCCGCGAACTGCGGACGATGTCGTCACACGTGGGGGAAGGAACTCACGGACAGGACGGGCCGGAGCCGCGTCGGGCCCGGCCCGCACCGGGAGTCCGCGGAGCGCTGCGCTCCTGGTCCACCCCACAGGCCTGGCGGACCCGCCGCACCCTGGAGACCGGCATCGCCCTGCGCGCGGTCGGGATCGTCCTCATCGTCGGCTCACACGTCCAGGTCTTCACCATCAAGGGCTTCGCCCACATCCTCATCGGTGTCGCCGGCTACAACTTCGCCCGCTTCCAGCTGACCGACGCCGCACGCCGCGAGCGCGTACGGCACATGGGGCGCAGCATCGCCCGCATCGCGATACCGAGCATGGTGTGGATCACCGGCGCGGTGGTCCTGACCGACTTCTACGACCCGGCCAACGCCGTGCTGCTCAACAGCCTGCTCTCCCAGGGGAACGACCGCTTCGACTGGGCCTACTGGTTCGTGGAGGCCCTGATCTACTACCTCGTCTTCCTCGCCGCCCTCATGGCCGTACCGCTGCTGGACCGGCTGGAGCGGCGGTATGTGTTCGGGGTGCCGCTGGCGCTCATGGCCGTCGGCCTGGTCGGCCGCTACGACCTGCTGGGCCTGGCATCCGCCCGCCCCCAGCTGAGCCCCTCCGTGGTCTTCTGGCTGTTCACGCTGGGGTGGGCCGCCGCGCGGGCCGGCACCGTGCGGCAACGGGTCCTGCTCACGGCCGTGCTGCTGCTCACCCTGCCCGGCCTGTTCCAGGACCAGCCTCTGCGCACGGCCCTCGTCATCGCCGGGCTGGGGCTGCTGATCTGGGTGCCGACCCTGCCCAGCATCGGACCGGTCAGCGCGCTGGCGGGCATCCTGGCGAGCGGTTCCCTGTACATCTACCTGACGCACTACCAGGTCTACCCCTACCTCCAGGAGGACTTCCCGCTCACCGCCCTGTTCGCGTCCCTCGCGGTCGGCGTCGGCTATGCGGCGGTCGTGACCAGGGCGGCGCGGAGGATCCGGTGGCTGTGACGATGCCTCAGCACCTCAGGCGCTGACCGACTTCGGCCGCTCGTAGGGACAGTGCACATCCGTGATCTCCGGCGGCGCGGGCTGCTCGGGACGCCCCTGTCCTGCCCCCGTCGACGGCCACCACCGTTCCGTGCACGAAGGCCGCTTCGTCGCCGGCCGGCCGGACCACGGCATGCGCGACGGCGTCCGGGGTGCCGACACCGCCGGCCGGGGTGCGAGCAAGAGCCAGTTCTTCCACTACTTCCCCGACGGCAAGGACGAACTGCTGCCGGCAGTCGCCCGGTTCGAAGCGGACCGGGTCCTGGAGGACCAGCAGCCGCACCTGGGGCGGCTGGACTCGTGGGAGTCCTGGCGCCGGTGGCGGGACGTGGTGGGTGGAACGCTATGAACGCCAAGGCGACCACTGCCCCTTGGGGTCACTGTTCCTACAGGTCGGACGGTCCCGCCCCGGTGCACGGGCGATCGTGCAGGAGCCGATGCGCTCATGGCAGCAGCAGCTCGCAGCGACGGCAGTCGAGCCGGCGGTACGGACCTGACCGCCTCGGGCCGACACCACGGCCGGCAGCACGGGCGGGTCAGTTGGGGGGGCTGCGGGTGCGGTCTTCTTGCGGGCGCGGTACGCGGCTGCCTTGATCTTGTTGCCGCAGGACTCCATCCCGATCGGGGGCAGTTGTCTTTCCTCCCGGCGTAGAGGGCGAGTCCCTCCCGGGGCTCGACGGCATCGCTTTCAACCTCAGTAATGCAACGTGGCTCAAAGTGATTCAGGTTGCGGTTCCGGTTGCCGCGTTGGTGTGACCGTCGGTTCCCGTAGTTTGGCGGTCCGTGCGTACCCATAAACCACTGAGGCCATTGCCAGAATGAGAAGTGGCCCGAATATCTCCGGATTTCTTGCCATCTCCATCGGCAGATAGCGGTACGACACCAAGAGCGCGGCGAAGACCGTGGCGCCGTAAGCGACCACCTGGATTCCTGGCCGGTCCCAGCCGCGGTCGAGCGAGCGCAGCGCTGCCTCGATGGTGAGCGCGAACACCACGCCGGCGACGAGATCCACGCCGTAGTGGTAGCCGAATCCCAGCGTCGCAGCGAGCGTGGCAATCAGCCAGAACGTGCCCGCGAACCGCAGAACCCGGGGGGCCCTGCGGGAGTGAATGAAGATCGCGACAGCCCACGCCGTGTGCAGGCTGGGCATGCAGTTGCGCGGGGTGATCTGGTCGTACGGCATCGGGTACGGGGTGTTGAGCGGTGGCGGCACGTCCGGCCACAGGTTGGCCGTCGCCCAGTGCACTCCGCCGGTGCCGGAGGCGCCCGGGCCGTAGGCGAAGACCGGTCCGACCACCGGGAAGATCATGTAGATGCCCGGCCCGAGCAGGCCGATCACCAGGAAGGTGCGCACCAGGTGATGGCTCGGGAAGCGGCGCTCGACCGCCACGTTGCGCAGCTGGTACAGCGCGACGACGACCGCAGCCACCGCAAGCTGACCG